>CAYZAU010000004.1:0-124275 GCA_964475665.1 uncultured Acetatifactor sp.
GGGAAGTCTTGAAACGCTATGAAAAGTGTATGGAAAGTCACTTACATGGCACACATAAGACACACTAGAAGGACACACAAGACACACAAGGTTATTTAGACTCAGAGTTATCTTACAAGACACATGAAGGTGGCTTTTAGATGCTCTGAGTCTTTTTAGTTTCGAGCTACCAGCGAAGCCACCTTTATAGAGAATAAGAGTGTATTCGCTTCGGAAAAAAAGCGGAAACAGAGGAGAGCCGTAAGGGAGAAGGTTACCGCTTGAAAAGACTGGTGGCTTTTGATGATATATACGACAGGAGGACAAAGTCATGTTTTGTACAAATTGTGGTAAAGAACTAGCAGATGGTGTTACAAAGTGCCCTGACTGTGGTAAGGAAATAGGTAACAGTACTAATATTAATTTTTCAGATGTTACCAATTATGCGGGTTGGCAGATGAACAAGGCTGTTGCAGGAGCAAACGCTCGGGATGATGCCAGTCGGGAGGCTTATAGGAAGGAACAGGAAGAAAAAGGTATAAAGAATTTATCCGGACTTATAATCGACCCGCAGGAACAGAAGATTGCTGTATTGGGTAGCAGTTACTTAGACAGTCTGCTTTATGGGGGAGTACTGCGTAAAGGTTTTGGGATTTTAACAGATAAGCGTTTTTATTTCAAGGGGAAATGTTTTACGAAGACATTGGGTCGACGTATTAAATTAGAACAGGAGTATACTGTGAATTTAGAAAATATTACTGCTTCAGGTTTTGTCTATATTCAGAGATACTGGCTTTTGATATTAGCAATCTTATGTTTAGTTTTTTGTTTGGGTTTAGGGGTGTTTGGAGGAAGCAAAGCAAGCGCAATGTTTTTAGTTGCAGCATTAGGTCTTGTTATTTTGTTTGCAGCTTATTATTTCACAATGAAGGTGTATTATGAAGTATATTTTGAAGGTGGAGTTATATGTGTAGATGTTTCTAAGTACGGTGGAGTAAAAGAAGTCAGAGCATTTAATAAAGCACTTTGTCTAGCAAAAGATAAGTGCAAAAATAGGGGCTATGAAAGGTATTGAAAATTTTCCGGAAATCAGTTAGTATGGAAGAGGAAATGAGGCGGGATTGAGAAAGTATCAAGAATCTGTCGCGACAAATGGAGGGAAAAGAAATGGACGGACAAAACAATTATCAGGATAATACGGCGAATGTTGCTTATCAGATGCCGCCGATGAGTGAGGAGCCTAAACGGACAAACGGTATGCAGATTGCCGGTTTGGTGCTTGGTATTATTTCAATTCTATTTGGCTGCTGCGGTTCATGGATTGCCGTTGTGCTGGGAGTGGTAGGACTGATTCTGGCGATTATTGGAAATAAAAAAGGAAAGAACGGTGTCGGCACAGCCGGCTTAGTATGCTCTATCATCGGTATAGCGCTTGCCGTGATAATGATTGCCATTTCGATGACGGTTCTTCTCCCGTTCCTGAAGGAGCTGCTGCTGGAAATGGGACTGGACGAGGAGGCTCTGCGCGAGATGGGCTACACGGAGGAAATGTTAAAGCAACTCGGCTTTTAACGGTACACGGCTTTGGAAAAGAAGAGAAAAACGATAGAGGATCAGCTTTTTGAAATAGGGCTGGTCCTTCTTGCCGCCTTTGGCATAGGGTTTCTGTGCTATGAGGCATTTTTAAAAGAATGGATACTGAACAGACCCTGTCTTATTTTTAAACTGTTTGGGATTTACTGCCCGGGCTGCGGGGGAACAAGGGCAGTGGAGGCATTGCTTCACGGACACCTCTTAAAGGCACTTTGGTTTCATCCGCTGGTTCCGTATGCTGCCGTTATTTGCGGCGGCTTTATGTGCAGTCACATTCTGCAAAGACTGGGGCAGCACAGAGTGAAGGGCTGGAAATTCCACAACTGGTATTTGTATGCGGCAGTCGGTATCATAGCAGTGAATTTTGTGGGAAAGAATATTCTAAAATTTCTCTTTGGAATTGCCATGTGAGGGGCAGGCAATTCTGCTACTTGATAATTAAATCGACATCATCAGGTTCTTCACCGTGAAGGAAGGAGATGATAATCTGGATGCGCTTATAGGCGTAGGCATAATTCTTACCGGCATAATCCGCCGTGTATTCGTTGTAAGAGCCGTTGCTGTAAGCCTCGTGATAGCTGGTGACCGCCTGCGTCATATACTCGCTGGATTCATCTGCCAGCGTCTCCAGATAATCAAACTCTGTCGGGAAATCCAGACGCGCAAAGGACTGAAAAACAACATCAAGCTCATCCAGAAAAGATAAGAGCTCGGTGGCGGCATCCTCGGACTGGGCATCAATATTGTTGATGGATGTATCTATCTCAGATATTTTTGTGCAGAAATCGTCCACACTCTTTCGGAACTGAGTCAGCTCCGGGTCTTCACCGCATGCCGTCAGCAGGATAGCCGACAGAAAAGCGGCAACAAAGATACGAGCTTTCTTTTTCAATTTTCTAACCCTCCGGTTCTAGTGTTCAGATAAAGTGCCGTCAAGAAAAACAATACCCTTAAAATTTATCATATTGTGAGCGTTTTCGCAATAGCGTACCGCGCATTTTATAAGGCGAAAAGGTTAAATCGCCCCCTTTACGATTAAATTGCAAATGTGATACAATACCCTTGCATATTTTTCACGGAAGGATTGTTCTGTAATGACGAGAGAAGATTTCAGGCAGCTGACAGGCGGATACGTTTATTTGGACGGAGCAACGGGCTCTAATCTGGTCAGGGCGGGAATGCCCTCCGGAGTCTGCCCTGAGCAGTGGATTCTGGAACACCCGGAGGTACTGTATGAGCTGCAGAGACAATATGTAGAAGCCGGAACGGACATTCTCTATACGCCGACCTTTACGGCGAACAGGGTAAAGCTGAAGGAGTACGGATTGGAAGACGATTTGCACTCCATGATTCAGAGACTGGTAGGTATTTCCAGACAGGCGGCAGCAAAGGCGGCAGGCAGGCGGGTTTACGTTGCGGGTGACTTAACAATGACCGGCAGACAGCTTCGTCCTGTGGGGGATATGGAGCTGGAGGAGCTGATAGACGTTTACAAGGAGGCAATCCTTGCGATGCAGGAGGCAGGAGTAGACCTCCTTGCGGTGGAGACCATGATGAGCCTTGCCGAGGCGAGGGCAGCGCTGATTGCAGCAAAGGAGGTCTGCAGTCTGCCTGTCATGGTAACCATGACCTTTGAAGCAGATGGGAGGACTTTGTACGGAACTGATGCACAGACAGCTGCGGTTGTGCTGGAAAGTCTCGGAGCTGCTGCAGTGGGGGTAAACTGCTCCACGGGGCCGGCGGGGATGAGCCGGATTGTTGCCGATATGGTGAGCCACACCAGGAGCATTCCCATAATTGCAAAGCCAAACGCAGGGCTGCCTTATTTGGACGAGCAGGGTGTCACCCGCTATAACATGGATGCAGAAGCCTTCGCGGAAGAAATGACGTTCCTGACAGCGGCGGGAGCGACCATATTAGGCGGCTGCTGTGGTACTTCTCCGGAATATATTCAAAAACTACATGAGCGCTTTGGCAGAACAATCCCGGCGCAGACCGACAGATGTCCCTCTGATATTCACTATCTGACCTCGGAGCGCCAGACACTTGCATTCCGGCAGAATGACGGATTTTTGATTGTCGGAGAGAGAATCAATCCTACGGGAAAGAAGGCTTTTCAGGCACAGCTGCGGGATGGCTCTATGGAGAAGGTGCTGCAGTTTGCGGAAGAGCAGGAGCAATGCGGAGCCTCTGTTTTGGATGTCAATATGGGGATGAGCGGAATTGACGAGCAGTCGATGATGCTGAGAGCCATTGAAGAAATCAGCGGAGTGACAAGCTTACCGCTTTCTCTTGATTCCAGCCATGTGGAGGTGCTTGAGGCAGCCCTGCGTCACTATCCGGGGAGAGCCTTGATTAATTCCGTGTCTATGGAAAGGGAAAAGTATGAAAAGCTGATTCCCATCGTGGCGAAGTACGGCGCAATGTTTATTCTGCTTCCATTGTCTGATAAAGGGCTGCCGGAAAACCTTGAGGAGAAAAAACAGATTATTGAGAAAATTCTGGCGCGTGCAAAAGAGTTTGGATTGGACAAACAGGATGCTGTGGTGGACGGACTTGTCACAACGGTCGGTGCAAATAAAAGGGCAGCACTGGAGGCGTTAGAAACAATCCGGTACTGTCGGGAGAACGGACTCGCGACCATATGCGGGCTTTCAAACATCTCGTTTGGAATGCCGGAAAGAAGCTTTGTCAATACCGCATTTCTGACGCTTGCCATCAGGGAAGGACTGACAATGGCGATTGCAAACCCTTCGCAGGAGCTGCTTGTGAGCTGCGCCATGGCTACGGATTTACTGCTGGCAAAGGAGGATTCGGAGCTTCGATACATTGAATATGTGGAGACAGCTGCCACAGTAAGACCAGGGAATGTCGTGTCAGTGAAAAAAGCTACGGGGTCTGCTGCGGGCGGAGCGACACCTGAAAGAACAGCCCCCGTCTTTGAAAAGGAGTGCTGCCAGAGGCTGTACCATGCAGTACTAAAGGGAAATCGCAGCGGGATTGCAGATATGACCGAAGCTGCCCTGAAGGATGAGACGGATAAGGAGAGCGCCGCTTCCACACTTCTGCACACGGTGCTTTTGCCTGCCATCAATGAGGTTGGAGAGCTGTTTGACAAGGGAAGGTATTTTCTTCCTCAGCTGATAGGAAGTGCTGAGGCGATGCAACGCTCCATAGAGGTGCTTGAGCCGCTTCTGATGCGGGAGGCAGATACCGGGAATATGCCGGTTGTGGTAATTGCCACCGTGGAGGGAGATATCCATGACATCGGCAAGAATCTGGTGGCACTGATGCTGAAGAATTACGGCTTTCAGGTGATTGATTTGGGAAAGGACGTTCCCAAGGAACGCATCATAGAGGCGGCAAGGGAGAATAATGCACGAATCATAGCGCTGTCCGCACTTATGACAACCACCATGCAGCGCATGCGGGAGATTGTTCCGCTGGTGAAAAGAGAGCTTCCGAACACGCAGGTAATGATAGGAGGCGCGGTTATTACGCAGGAGTTCGCGGATGAAATCGGAGCGCACGGCTATTCCAGAGATGCCGCGGAGGCAGTACGCCTGGCGCAGCGTCTGTGCGGCTTTTGAATTTTCTGAATGCTTTATGCGGCTTCACACGGCTGTTTGTGTCGAGAACGTCACAAATAAGCCCTGATGCGACAACAGAAATTCGCGCAGGCGATTTCTCGAATGAAAAAGAACGTTCTCGGAATGGAGGATTCATATGATAGGTGCAGATGTCATCATCAAATGTCTGGAGGCAGAGGGAGTTACAACGGTATTCGGCTACCCGGGTGTTGCAATCGCCCCCTTTTACAACAGTATATTGGAGTCTGATATCAAAACGGTGCTTGTGCGCACGGAGCAGAATGCGGCGCACGCGGCAAGCGGAGTGTCGAGACTGACGGGGCGTCCGGGAGTCTGTGCGGTAACCAGCGGTCCCGGTGCAACCAATGTGATTACAGGCATTGCTACGGCGTTTGCAGACAGTATCCCGCTAATCTGCATCACGGGACAGGTGCACAGCGCGCTTTTGGGAAGTGATGCCTTCCAGGAGGCGGACATTACCGGAGCGGTGGAGTCTTTCGTGAAGTACAGTTACCTGATTAAGGATGTCAACGATATTCCGAGGGTATTCAGGGAGGCGTTTCATATTGCAAACACGGGAAGAAAGGGTCCTGTGCTGATTGATGTTCCCATCGACATACAGAATGCATCCATCAGCAGATTCAAATATCCTGAGGAGGTGGCTTTGCGTACCTACAAGCCTACCGTAAAGGGAAATGCGGTGCAGATAAAAAAGGTAGTCCGCGAGCTGGAAAGAGCAAAGCGACCGCTTATCTGCGCGGGAGGCGGTGTGCTGCTGAGCGAGGCGCAAGGGAAGCTGAGAGCCTTCGCTGAAAGCCATGGGATTCCGGTGGTTACAACCATGATGGGAAGGGGGGTTATGCCAACGGAGCACCCGCTTTACTTCGGCATGGTAGGCAATAACGGGAAGGCTTACGCAAACCGCGCCATGAATGAGGCGGATCTTCTGATTATGGTGGGGGCAAGGGTGGCAGACCGTGCGGTGAGCCAGCCGGATTTGATTCCCAGAAACAAGGTGCTGGTACATATCGACGTAGACCCGGCGGAGATTGGGAAAAATGCAGGTCCGACCATTCCGCTGGTCGGCGATGCGCTGCATATTTTTGAGGAGCTGGGAAAGGAAGAGCTTTCCTGCGACTGTGCCGGATGGCTGGAGCAGCTGAGGGAATACAGGGTTACTCTTGAAAAGCAGAGAACCCCCAGTCCCGATTATGTTGACCCCGCTGTGTTCTTGGAGAAGCTGTCGGATAGGATGCAGGAGGATGCGGTCTATGTGGCGGATGTAGGACAGAATCAGATTTGGTCCTGCAGTTATGTAAAGGTGAAGAACGGAAAATTTTTGACCTCCGGCGGCATGGGAACCATGGGATATTCCATTCCTGCGGCAATAGGAGCAAAAACAGCTGCGCCTGACAGGCAGGTGGTGGCTGTCTGCGGCGACGGCTCTTTTCAGATGTCCATGATGGAGCTTGCGACAATGCGCCAGCATGACATTGCCGTAAAGATTGTGGTGCTCAAAAACAATTATCTCGGTATGGTGAGAGAGTATCAGCATTATACCTATAAGGATAATTATTCCGTGGTTGATTTGTCCGGAAGCCCTGACTTGGAAAAGCTGGCTGCTGCCTATTCGTTGCCGTTTCTGCGTCTGAACAATATGGAAAAATGTGATGAGACCATCGAGGCGTTTCTTGGGAAGGATGAATCCGTCCTGCTGGAATGTCTGATAGACCCGATGGATTTAGTGAAATAGGGAGGGCAAATGATGAAAACGAGAATTTATTCCGTGCTGGTAGAAAATCGTTCCGGTGTCCTCTGCAAGGTAGCAGGACTCTTCTCGAGGCGGTGCTTCAACATTGACAGCCTTGCGGTTGGCGAGACGGATGACCCTGCGGTTTCCTGCATGACCATTGTCAGCAGCGGCGACGAGCGTACCATCGAGCAGATTGAAAAGCAGCTGAATAAAAAGCTGGATGTCATCAAGGTGAAAACCTTTGCGGACAGACAATGCGTCACGAGAGAGCTGATGCTGATTAAGATTAAATACAATAAAAATAACCGCCGGGAAATCATGGAGCTGTGTGAGATTATGAGGGCGGAAATTGTAGATATGTCCAAGCACTTTATGATGCTGCAAATCTGTGATACTCCGGAGCGGGTCAGGCTGCTAATCAGTATGCTGCAGTCTGTCAGCATTGTTGAGGTGGCAAGAACGGGAACGCTGGCGCTTTCCAAGTGCGGGGAAAACGATGAGACAAAGCAGTGATTTAAAGTTTTAACGGACTAAATTGTTTTTATTGACATTCAGAACATATCTTGCTATATTAAGACTTAAAGAAAAATGTGAGGTGTATATTCCATGCAGAAAAAAGTATATCAGTTGCTGGTTGACAATACCTCCGGTGTGCTGAGCCGTATTTCCGGTTTGTTTTCCAGAAGAGGCTACAATATCGAGAGTATCACGGCGGGAGTTACGGCTGATCCCAGGTTTACCAGAATCACGATTGTGACCTCCGGGGATGATGAGATACTGGAACAGATAGAGAAACAGGTGGCAAAGCTGGTTGACATTCGGGATATCAAGGAGCTGAAGCCAGAGGAAAGCGTCTATAGGGAGCTGATACTGGTTAAGGTGCGCGCGTCAGCGCAGCAGAGGCAGAGCGTCATTGCCATCGTGGACAGCTTCCGCGCGAAGATTGTTGATTTTGCGGCAGAGAGTCTGGTGATTGAGCTGACCGGAAACCAGCAGAAGCTGGAGGCGTTTATCGGACTGATGAACGATTATGGGATTCTGGAGCTTGCGCGAACCGGAATTGCCGGTCTGGGAAGAGGTATCGACAACGTTACTTACATAGACTAAAGCTTGTTAGCTCCAGGGAAACCTGTCAGTTATAAATTTCTAAAATTCAAAACGGAGGAATGAAAAATGGCAAAAATTTTTTATCAGGAGGATTGTAATCTTTCCCTGCTGGAGGGCAAGACGATTGCAATCATCGGCTACGGCAGTCAGGGACATGCACATGCGCTCAATCTGAAGGATTCCGGATGCCATGTCATTATAGGTCTCTACAAGGGTTCCAAATCCTGGGAGAAGGCTGAGAAGCAGGGCTTTGAAGTATATACCGCGGCAGAGGCTGCAAAGAAGGCAGACATTATCATGATTCTGATTAACGATGAGAAGCAGGCGGCTCTTTACAAGAATGACATTGAGCCCAATCTGGAAGCAGGAAATATGCTGATGTTTGCTCATGGCTTTAACATTCATTTCGGCTGCATCGTGCCTCCCGCAGACGTGGATGTCACGATGATTGCACCTAAGGGACCCGGACACACCGTGAGAAGTGAGTATCAGGCGGGTAAGGGAGTTCCCTGTCTGATTGCGGTGGAGCAGGATGCGACAGGAAAGGCTCAGGATATGGCTTTAGCATATGCGCTGGGTATCGGAGGAGCGAGAGCAGGTGTGCTGGAGACGACCTTCCGCACGGAGACAGAGACAGACCTTTTCGGTGAGCAGGCTGTTCTCTGCGGCGGTGTCTGTGCACTGATGCAGGCAGGCTTCGAGACACTGGTTGAGGCGGGCTACGATGAGAGAAACGCTTACTTTGAGTGTATCCACGAGATGAAGCTGATTGTTGATTTGATTTATCAGAGCGGCTTTGCAGGGATGCGCTACTCCATCTCCAATACGGCAGAATACGGCGATTATATCACCGGTCCGAAGATTATTACGGACGAGACAAAGAAGGCTATGAAGAAGATTCTCAGCGATATTCAGGACGGCTCCTTCGCAAAGGAATTCCTGCTTGATATGTCTGATGCAGGAAAGCAGGTTCACTTCAAGGCGATGAGAAAGCTTGCCGGCGAGCATCCCTCCGAGAAGGTCGGTGAGGAAATCAGAAAGCTTTACAGCTGGAATAATGAGGATGACAAGCTGATTAATAACTAATTGGTTTAAGAAGAAAAAAGTCTATAAAAAGCGCTGAGAGACCGTGCGGCTCAGTGCTTTTTTTTGATATGATTTAAGCATCGGGCTTAAGCGGCGTGGGTAAACGGCGGGCTTTAAGCAGCACGGCTTAATGGTTCTTTACAGGCAAAGCCCGCTATGTTACAATGGAAAAAGCTTTGCAGGGAAGCATAAGCCCTGCTCAAGGAAGAGGTTGTGAGCGGGAATGAGAGAGAAAATAGCCGGATTACGGATATGGAGAAGGAAGCCGTTCATTATAGTGACGGCACTGTTTTTGGTGCTTTTTTTCAGCCTTCTGATTAAGCTTGCCATGCCAAACCGGGTGTTTGGACTTGAGGGAGCTTCCAGCCTGACGGCTGAAAGCCCGGAGGGAGAGAATATCATATACAGCGGCATCTCTCTGCCTGTCGGGAGCTATCGCTTTGAGCTGGAATATCAGACGGACACGGATCTTGTAAACTTCTGCTACCTAAAGGACGGAAGCGTCTACACAGGGGCATTACAGTGCAACGGAGAGCATATGTACAGTGCGCGGACGGGAACTGGCTTTGACTGCTGGCTGTACGAGAGCACGAAGGAGCTGCAGGTGGCGGTTTCCCATAACAGCTCAAGCGTGGTGCAGACGGGAGACCTACAGATTGTGGAGACCAACCAGCTGTGGACCATGCTGCTGACGCTGCTGCTTTTTGTAGCGGGCACGGCATATGCTGTTTTGACGGTATATTATTATGAAAAGGAATACACGATAGCGCTTGAAAAAAAGAAAGCCCTTTTCTTTATGACGCTGTTCGTGTTTTTGGCGTCCCTGCCTTATCTGAACGGCTTCAACATAACGGGAGCCGACCTGACCTATCATCTGCAGAGAATTGAGGGTGTTAAGGACGGGCTGCTGACGGGGCAGTTTCCCGTGCGGATAGAGCCGAAGTGGCTCTATGACCACGGCTATGCCAACGGTATTTTTTACTGCAATACCCTGTTGTATTTTCCGGCACTCCTGCGCATTCTGGGATTTACCGTTTCGGCGAGCTATAACATCTACTGTATTGTGCTGACGGCTGCGACGGCATGGATTGCCTATCACTGCTTTTCCCGGATTTTTCAAAGCAGCAATATAGGACTGGCAGGCTGTGCGCTGTATCTTTTTTCCATTTCCAGAATCTATAAGCTTGTAGTGACTACAGCGGTGGGAGAGGGAAGCGCGGCAGCGTTCATTCCGCTTGTGTTTTACGGACTTTACAGGATATTTACGGAGGAGACGAGGGAGGCGGACTATGGAACAGCCTGGCTTCCGCTGATGCTTGGCTATGTGGGACTGATTCAGACACATGTGCTGACCTGTGAGATTACGGCAATGGTTACGGTTGTATTCTGTCTGCTCAACATAAAGAGATTTCTGGACAAAAGGGTCTGGTTTGCATTTTTCAAGGCAGCGGCAGGCGCAGCTGCGCTGAGCCTGTGGTATCTGGTGCCGTTTCTTGATTACTATCTGACGCAGGACGTACATATCCGCCATGTGTCTGCACGAACCATACAGGACAGGGGACTGGTTTGGGCACAGCTGGCATTTCATTTCTGGAAGGACGGAAGCACGACTCCTGATGGTATCTCCGGTATGCAGAATTCGCATCCGGTCGGCATCGGTCTGGTGCTGATAGTAGCGCTCGGCATCTTCCTGATTTTATGGTTTTCGGGAGTGTTCCGGGCGCGGACGGACAGCAGAACCCTTTTTGCAAAGGGAACCGCTCTGACAGGGGTGCTGCTGCTGATAATGAGCACAAACGCGTTCCCTTGGGACTATATTCAGTCCCTGCATCCCGTTGCGGCTTCTCTGGTGAGCAGCCTGCAGTTTCCCAACCGCTTTCTGGGATGGGGAACCGTCTGCCTGATTATGCTGTTCTGCTATTTGCTGTGGCACTTTGGAGAGAGCAAAAGGAAGGCTGCCTGTTGGGCGATGGCGGCGGTTGCATTGTTCGGCGTGACCACCTCCGGAATGTATCTGCTGGATTATGTCGTGGCAAATCAGGATTATTACGAGCTGTACAACGAAGAGAGCATGGGCTTTGGTTACATTTCCGGTGCGGAATACCTGATAGAGGGCACAAGGGAAGAGCTTCTCAGCTATGCAGTGCCTGTGGCATCGGAGGGTGTCCGGCTGGGGGAATATGAAAAGAGAGGCTTACAGGCCGCCATACAGTGCGCTAATGATACGGAGACGGCAGGGTATGTCGATTTACCGATTCTGCTGTATAAGGGCTATCGGGCATATGACATGACAAGCGGACATGAGCTGACTGTCGGCTATGGAGAAAACAATGTTCTGCGCGTCCGGCTGGAGGCGGGCTATGACGGTACGGTCTGCGTGCGGTTTGTCAGTCCGTTCTACTGGAGAATCAGTGAAGCTATTACGGTGCTTGCAGCCGTCGGGCTGTTGCTCCCGGGATGGCGAAAGAAGCGGCGGAATAAGAGAATAACAGGGGAACAGACATGTTGAAAAAGAGAATCGGCAAATGGGAAATTCTTATACTGGTTCAGCTCCTGATTGTACTGGCATTGCTGCCCGGCTGCCTGAAGAAGGAGGAGCTGGTTTATTCGAGGACGGATGAAACGCTCGGCGTACTGGGCGCTTACTCGCCTGACAGAACGAGCTTCAAAAGTGATTTCATGAGCCTTACCCCCGGTGTGTATCAGATAAGGGTATACTCCGATGTGCGGGAAAATCAGAAAATGTCCGTTGAACTCTGCTATGAGACAGGCCCTTATCGCGCCGTTAAAACGAATTCCGTTACCGTTTTCCCGAATGACGGCTATATTGATTTTAAGGCATATGTGTCCTACGAGGTACCGGACGCATATTTACAGTTTGCATTTGAATATATGGATATATCCGGAGTCCTGCAGACGGATGTCTGGAAGACGAATGCCGGAGGCAGGATACTGTTGTTTTCGGTATTCTGCGGGTTTGTCCTACTGGATTGTATGCTGGTTTTCCGCAAAAGAATTCTGGAGGGAAGGGTTACAAAAAATCAGCAGCTTGTGTTCTGGGTTATGGCGGGAGTCGTCCTGCTGTCGTACTTTCCGTATCTGACGGATTATTATAGCTATGTGGGAGACTTAGGGGTACACTTAAGCAGAATTGCGCATCTGAAAGACTCACTGCTTGCCGGAGGGCAATTTCCGGTCAGGATTCAGAGTACATGGATGTTCGACCACGGCTATGCAATATCTCTGTTTTACGGCGACCTATTCCTGTATATACCGGCTTTCCTGATGATAATAGGATTTTCACTGATGTCGGCATACAAGATATTCATTTTTCTTGTAATGGTCTGCTCGGCATATATCGCGTACCGCTGCTTTAAACGGTGTGTCGGAAATGAATGGGTTGCCTTGTATGGAAGCTCATTTTATATGCTGGCATCCTACAGGCTGCTCAATCTGTATATCAGGGGAGCACTGGGGGAATTCCTCGCGATGAGCTTTCTCCCCCTTGTAGGCTGCGGAATATATCTGCTTTATGCGGAAGACGTGAATGATAGGGCTTATAAGAAAAACAAATGGTATTTGATTTTAGGAATGTCCGGGATACTTCAATGCCATAACATTTCTTTGGAGATGGTGACAGGCTTCCTGCTCCTCACCTGCGTAATCGGATGGAAAAAAACGTTCCGCAGACAGACCTTTTTCCAGCTTCTTGAGTCGGTCGGTCTGGTGATTGTGTTAAATGCCTGGTATCTTGTGCCGTTTGTCTATATGCTGCTAACGGACGATTATCATGTCAGTGCGATGGAAAAGGCAGATATTCTTTCCAGAGGGCTCAGACTTTGCGAGGTTTTTCAGCTGCTTCCGGCAAGAGCTTCCCTGCCGCTTGATGAATGGGGGCATATGCCGGCAAGTCTGGGTGCAGGAGCGGGTGTTTTGTTTCTGGGGATACTGTTTTGCAGGGATAAAAGGGATAAGCGGAATCTGAAGCCGGCTTTTGCGTTCGGCGGAGTGGCACTGGCAGCGCTTCTTCTATGTACGAAGCTGATTCCATGGAACGTTTTGAGAGACATCCCGGGGATAGGCTATGTGGTATCCTCCATACAGTTTCCGTGGCGGTTTATGTCTGTTGCAACGGCGGCAAGCGCTTTTTTTGCGACCTTTTTCTGCGAACACGTAAGGACGTCTGAAGGAAAGCTGTTAAAATATATCGTAGGAACAGCGGGAGCGGCAGTGATTGCCACGGCAATCTATCAGTTAAATATCGTAGCCGTGGAGGAAGCCCCTGCTTACATATATGAGGAAAAGAACACAGGCACGACGCAAATTAGTTCGGCGGAGTATCTGCTGAAAGGCGACAACAGAGAGGACTACAGCTATCATCTGCCCGTCGCCGAGGAGGGGCTTGAGTACCTTGAGTACCGGCAGAAGGGAACCAATGTGTCTCTGCGCCTGATAAACCACTCGGAAGAGTTACGTTATGTCGAAATCCCGCTGATTGGCTACAAAGGATATGGGGTTGAGGCAGAAGGAAACGGAGCGTTACCATACATCGCTGAATCAAGAGGCAGTCACAACGATTTAAAAATTGCCGTGCGGGGGGGTATGAGGGAAGCATACATATTTCCTATCAGGGCTTTCCAATATTCAGGGCGGCGGAGCTTTGCTCTGTGGTCAGTCTCGTGACGGCAGTCATTATCGGTCTTTATCAAAGGGGGAAAGAGGACAAGGATGGAGACACAGAAAAGTCAAAGCGCATACCTGTATAAAGCTCTTGCCGTGGTAATCACAGCGGTCTGTCTGCTGCCCGTTTCCTGCAACTATATTCTGCAGGGAGGACGGATTGGCGAGTGGATAACGGCGGTAGAAAATGTTGCCGCCGGTACGGCGCAGATATCGGTTCGATCGAATTTCTGGCTTCTTGTGCCGGGACTTTTACAGCGCCTCTTTGGCAATATTGTCCTGACCTACCGGGTCTGGATGCTGCTGCTTCAGGCGGGAACAGCGATATTTGCAGGAATGTTCTTTTTGCGCATATTTGCTCAAGGGGAAGATAAGCTGTCCGCTCTGTTAGGCTTCCTTTTGTATATGACAAGTCCCTACCGCATCTACGTTTCATATGATTCTGCGGAGATTTTTCGGGTTATCGTCTATATGCTTCTGCCGCTTTACGGCTGGGCCTTTTGGGGAATTTTCAAAGGACGGAGAAGGAGCATCGGGATACTGACGGGAGCGCTGGCACTGGCGGGAATCGGCTATGCAGAGCCCGCATTTTTCCCTGTTGTTTTAGGGCTTAGTCTGGTAGCGGGGTTGGTGGCAAAAAAGCTGCCCGTGCTTGCAATGTCAGGTTTGGGGAGCTTTTGCTTTCTGCCGGGCTTGTTACGGCTGTTTCGATATCTCTTTTCCGAGAGCCCAAATGAAGTACTGCCGCAGCCGGAGCTGATTATGGATAAGGGCTATCGTTTCGGGGAGTTTTTTACCTCCTATGCGTGGAGGGACGGACATCCCGGCATGGGGCTCGGAATGCTCGTCTGCCTGATGTCAGGCCTGTGGCTGCTGCTTACGGATAGGGGAGAGGAGGGCGCACGCAGCGCAAGGGACACAGGAATCCGCCTCGTAACGCTGACGGCAATCTTCCTGTGCGTATTGTCGCTGCGCTATTTCCCGTGGGACATTCTCCAGCGTCTGGGGAAATGGAGCTTAAGACTTGTGACACTCTTTGAGACCCCTTCCCTGTTTTGGGGATTGGCATACAGTCTGCTCTGTATTACCGGGGCGTATGGCATCGGGCGGCTTCGGAAGAAGCTGCCTGAGCCGCCGGCGACGGCGCTGCCGCTGCTGGTGCTGCTGTTTTGTATCGGCTGCGCAATCTATCAGTGCAATACGCTTACCTTTGAGAGGATACCCATGCCCCTTTCCTAGTACAACATAAGCAGAGCAACCTGATTTATGATGACTGGTCTCAAAAAGCTCTTTGCGGAGGAGAGAAGGATACCAATGAAGAAGATAGAGATAAAAAAGACAGATGGAAGAAAGCTGGCTGTGTCAGCGATTCTTTCCCTGCTTATCACCTTTATGCAGGTTGCCGGCTGGCAGATTAGCATGGACTATGGTTCATCCGTGCATCGCTCTGCATTTTTCCAAAGGATAGGGGTGCTTGAGGTCTGGCAGTGTATTCTCTGGGGGCTGACGGAATGGCTGCTGCTGAGCGCTCTGTTTTATCTGCTGTTCGGGTGGCTGGGAAATCGCCGGATGAAGAAAGCAGGGGAACAGCGAAGCATCCGCCATCTCTGGCTTTATGTGTTTCTTGTCCTGCTGGCAATCTGGTATTTCTTCCTCTGGGGCTGTTATCCGGGGTACTACAACTATGATGTGGGCAATCAGCTGGTGCAGGTTCTGTACGATGAGGTGCCCTACAACGCGCATCACCCGCTGCTGCATACCCTTTTCAGCGGCGGACTGATTACGCTTGGCTATACCATAGACAGTACAGACTTAACTCTGGGTGTGTTCCTTGATAACCTGGTGCAGATGCTTTTGCTGGCAATCTGCCTGACGTATTCTCTGCGGTATCTTTATAACATGACAAGGAATATCCTTCTTACGGTTTTTTCTTGTGGCTTTTATGCGCTGTGTCCGCCCATTGTTATGTTTGCTATGTCGCCGACGAAGGATGTCTTGTGCTACGGCGTGCTGCTGGTGGCGGTTATCCGTCTGCGTGAGCTGTACCGCAGCCTGCAGGAGGAACGGCAGACAAAGCCGGGAGAGTGGCTGATGGCGGGCGTGCTGCTGACCCTATCCAGCCTGCTGCGCAAGAACATTATTTATGCGGTTGCGGCTTTTGCGGTGTGCTCCCTGCTGATACTGCGGCGCGAGCGAATCCGTCAGCTGCTGCTCTTTTTTGGTGTCCTGCTTGTATATCTGGTGGTGGATAAGGGGCTGCTTATGGCACTGGATGCAGAACCCGCTTCGGTAAACGAGGCGTTATGCGCTCCTTATCAGGCGATGGCGCGGCTTTATGTGGAGGAGGGTGCGGAGGCGTTCACTGAGGAGGAATATGAGCTTTTGAGCGAGATTATTCCGCCGGATAATCTGACCTGCTATGACCCCATCATTGCGGATAACATTAAGTCTAATTTCAATCCCGGACTGGAAACGCTCCTTGAACATAAGCAGGATTATGTCGGGCTGTGGGTGAAAAAGTGCGCGGAGTATTTGAATGTATACCTCGAGGCACTGCTATATAATACTTATCAGGCATGGTATCCGGGTACTTTGATTATGGACAATAAAGGCGTAAGGTATTTTGATATCACAGGGTGGGATGATGAGTACAACACCCCTAATTGGCAGGGGCTTTATGATTTTTATCAGGATGTCCGCTGGGGAGCTTATGCGGATTATCCGCTGGTTCGTCTTTTGTTTGTGCCGGGAACGATGCTCTGGATTCTGCTCGTGGCATGGTTCTTTGGTATCTGGTGCAGGGATAAATCCACCATACTGGCGCTGCTTTTGGTATTACTGGTATGCGGAACAACCTTTTTAGGTCCCGTCTCGGATGTAAGGTATTACCTGATTCTGTTTTATCTGGCACCTGTCTGCCTCGGACTGCTGTCGGAAAAGCGGGAGAACCGAAACGGGAGTGAAAGCGTTCCCGCACTGTAAAATGAATGCTGTAAAATGAATCAATAACTTGTGTTTGAACTCTGCTTCCAACTGTGCTAATATGATTTGTAGAATGTTGCAGAAAGGTGTGGTAAAATATATGGGAATGACAATGACTCAAAAGATTCTTGCCGCAGCCGCCGGACTTGACAGGGTGGAAGCCGGACAGCTGATTGAGGCAAGGCTTGATTTGGTGCTGGGCAACGACATCACCAGCCCTGTTGCCATTAAGGAGATGGAAAAGTTTACCGCAAAGGGAGTCTTTGATAAGGATAAAATTGCTCTGGTTCCCGATCATTTTGTGCCCAATAAGGACATTAAATCCGCAGAGCACTGCAAATGTGTCAGAGAGTTTGCCCGCAGAAATGAGATTACAAATTATTTTGAAGTGGGCGAGATGGGAATTGAGCACGCACTGCTGCCCGAGAAAGGGCTGACGGTGGCGGGAGACGTGATTATCGGAGCGGATTCCCATACCTGTACCTACGGTGCGCTGGGCGCGTTCTCGACCGGTGTCGGGAGCACGGATATGGCAGCCGGCATGGCTACAGGCAAGGCTTGGTTTAAGGTTCCGTCAGCCATCAGATTTCGTCTGGTTGGAAAGCCTGCGAAGTGGGTGAGCGGGAAGGATGTTATTTTACATATTATCGGGATGATAGGTGTGGACGGCGCTCTCTACAAATCTATGGAATTTGTGGGAGACGGCATTGCAAATTTAAGCATGGACGACCGCTTTACCATTGCGAACATGGCAATCGAGGCGGGTGGCAAGAACGGGATTTTCCCGGTGGATGCCCTGGCTGAGGAGTATATGAAGGCGCATTCCAAGAGAGTGTATAAAATTTATGAGGCAGACGAGGATGCCGTTTATGATGCGGAGTATACCATTGACTTAAGCAGTCTCCGTCCGACGGTTGCGTTCCCGCATCTGCCGGAAAACACGCATACGGTCGACGAGCTTAAGGCGATGAAGCCGATTGCCATCGATCAGGTTGTCATCGGCTCATGTACCAACGGACGACTGGATGACCTTCGGACAGCGGCGGGACTGTTAAAGGGAAAGCATGTGGCAAAGGGAATGCGCTGCATCGTCATCCCTGCAACACAGGCGATTTATATGCAGGCAATGGAGGAAGGGCTGTTAAGAACCTTTATAGAAGCGGGTGCGATTGTCAGCACTCCCACCTGTGGACCGTGCCTTGGAGGCTACATGGGTATTTTGGCAGAGGGTGAGCGCTGCGTCTCCACAACCAATCGGAATTTTGTCGGCAGGATGGGACACGTTTCCTCTGAAATATATCTGGCAAGTCCTGCGGTAGCAGCAGCCAGCGCAATTACGGGCAGAATTTCAGATCCGGATGAGGTGTAGTCCGAAAAGAAGATATGCCGCAGACGAGGGCGGCGGAATGGAGATTAGCATGAAGGCAAAGGGAACTGTTTTTAAATATGGAGATAATGTGGATACGGATGTCATCATTCCGGCAAGGTATCTGAACTCCTCGGAGCCGTCCGAGCTTGCGGCTCACTGCATGGAGGACATAGATAAGGACTTTATTCACCGGGTGAAAAAGGGTGACATTATGGTGGCGGAGAAAAACTTTGGCTGCGGCTCATCGAGAGAGCATGCGCCCATCGCCATCAAGGCGGCGGGCATCAGCTGTGTGATTGCGGATACGTTTGCCCGTATTTTTTACAGAAATGCCATCAACATCGGGCTGCCGATTATTGAATGCCCTGAGGCAAGCAAAGGCATTGAGGCGGGAGATGAGGTTGAGGTTGATTTTGACACCGGTGTGATTACCAACGTGACAAAGGGAGCTTCCTTTAAAGGACAGGCATTCCCTGAGTTCATGCAGAAAATTATCGCATCAGAGGGTCTGATAAACTACATTAACAGTAAATGATGATGCAGGACCTGCGGCGAAGCCGTGGGTCTGCATTTATGTTGAGAAAGAGTGAGAGGCTTATGAATCAGACAAAAGGGAAAAAATATGAGATAGACATGTGCAACGGGCCGCTTCTGGGGAAAATCATTATATTCTACATTCCCCTGATGCTCTCCGGTGTACTTCAGCTGCTGTTCAATGCCGCAGACATTGTCGTTGTCGGACGGTTTACGGGCAATGAGGCTCTGGCGGCAGTGGGCTCTACCAGCTCACTGATTAATCTGATAGTGAATCTGTTTATGGGGCTTTCCGTGGGGGCAAATGTGCTGGTTGCGCGTTTTTATGGTGCAAATCAGAAGGATGAATTAAGGTCTATGATTCAGACGGCAGTGGCAACCTCTGTTGTCAGTGGTATCATTCTCGTATTTGTGGGATTTTTCGTCGCTAAGCCTGCGCTTACCCTGATGGGAACACCGGATGATGTCATTACACATTCTGTTTTATACATGCGGATATACTTTGCGGGTATGCCCTTTATGATGGCATATAACTTTGGCTCTGCCGTTCTGCGGGCTGTTGGAGATACGAAGCGTCCGCTGTATTACCTCTTCCTTGCGGGAGTGGTAAATGTAGTGCTGAATCTGTTCTTTGTGATTGTACTGCATATGGGAGTGGCAGGCGTTGCCATCGCAACGGTTATCTCTCAGGCAATATCCGCAGCACTGGTTATCCGCTGCCTGATTCAGACGGATGGTGTGTATCGGCTGGAGCTTAAGGGAATGAAGATTTCAGCGGACAAGCTGTGGAAAATGGTTCAGATAGGAATGCCTGCCGGACTGCAGGGGGCTTTGTTTTCCATTTCCAATGTGCTGATACAGTCTTCGGTTAACAGCTTTGGCTCGGTTGCCATGGCGGGCAATACGGCGGGCAGCAATATTGAGGGCTTTGTCTACACCTCCATGAATGCCCTGCATCAGTCCGCAATCAGCTTCTGCGGACAGAATTATGGAGCAAAAAAGTATAAAAGAGTGGGAAAGGTACTGCTTATTTGCGAGATGCTGGTCGTACTGGCAGGAGCTGTTTTAGGCAGCGGGGCATATTTCGCGGCGGGAACGCTCTTAAAGCTGTATTCAACGGATTCGGAGGTTATTTCCTACGGAATCCTTCGGATGAGCTATATCTGTCTGCCGTATTTCCTCTGCGGCATGATGGATGTTATCGTCGGGGCACTTCGTGGCATGGGGTATTCGGTGATGCCGATGCTGGTTTCGCTGACGGGAGCCTGCCTGTTCCGCGTAGTCTGGATTTATACGGTCTTCAGGCAGTACAGAACACTTGAATGCCTGTATATTTCTTATCCCATCAGCTGGGCACTGACCTTTACGGTTCACTTAATCTGCTTTGCGGTAGTCTACCACAGGCTTCTGAAAAGAGGAACTTGAAACGTATGTTTGGTCATGGTATAATTTTTCTGCGCGCATGGCAGCTGAAAATAAAAGAGAAAGTCACCGGAGACGGGCGGATTTTTGTGTCAGGAGAGGTTTTATGATAGCGTATGTAAACGGAATCCTTGAGGATGTTGCAGAGGACAATGCGGTTGTGGATGTCGGTGGCGTGGGCATCAATGTGAAGATTTCTTCAGATACGGCGGCGCGTCTCCCGGGGCTGGGTGAGCCTGTAAGACTGTATACCTATACCTGTGTGCGTGAGGATGCCTTTCAGCTCTTTGGATTTCTAAACAGAAATGAGCTGGCAGTTTTTAAGAAGCTGATTACCGTAAACGGTATCGGACCGAAGGGAGGACTTGCCATTCTTTCCGTCATGGATGCGGATGACTTAAGATTCGCCATTATATCCGGGGATGTGAAGGCAATTTCAAAAGCGCCCGGCATAGGCGCAAAGACTGCGCAGAGGCTGATACTTGACCTGAAGGATAAAATTTCCATAGACGATGAACTCATTCGCCGTGAGGTGGAGACAACCGCGCAGGGGAATGCTCTCTTTAGTGATACTCCGCAAAAGCAGGAAGCGATTGCCGCGCTGGTATCCTTGGGCTACGGACAGACGGAGAGTGCCAAGGCGGTCAATGCCATTGAGAGGATTGAGGAAATGGAATCAGGTGCCATATTAAAGGCTGCCCTGAAGAAGCTTTTCTGATATAATAAAAGGCTTTGGAAGGAGTCACGGATTTTTGAACAGGAAAATATTTCAGAGGAAATGCTAAGACAGTCTGATGGAAAGGGAATATACGCATGCCCGGCAAGAGAATGATAGAAACCAATATAACAGAGGAAGACACAAAAATAGAAGGAACCCTTCGCCCTCAGACACTGGATGACTATATCGGTCAGGCAAAGATAAAGGAAAATCTCAAGGTATACATCAAGGCGGCAAAGCAGCGCGGAGATGCCTTAGATCACGTGCTTTTTTACGGTCCTCCCGGGCTTGGCAAGACGACGCTTGCAGGTATTATCGCAAATGAGATGGGTGTTCATCTGAAGGTAACCAGCGGGCCTGCAATCGAGAAGCCGGGAGAGATGGCTGCCATTTTAAATAACCTTGAGGAGGGAGATCTGCTTTTTGTGGATGAAATTCATCGCCTGAACCGACAGGTGGAGGAGGTTCTTTATCCGGCGATGGAGGATTATTGTATTGACATTATGATAGGAAAAGGCTCAAGTGCCCGTTCCGTGCGTCTGGAGCTTCCCCGCTTTACCCTGGTGGGAGCCACCACCAGAGCCGGTCTGCTGACGGCCCCGCTGCGCGACCGCTTTGGGATGATTCATCATCTGGAATTTTATACGGTGGAGGAGCTGCAGGTGATTATCATGCACTCAGCCAAGGTGCTTGAGGTGGAAATCGAACCGGAGGGAGCTTTGGAAATGGCAAAGAGAAGCCGGGGGACGCCCAGACTTGCCAATCGTATTCTAAAACGTGTGCGGGATTTCGCACAGGTAAAGTATGATGGAATTATCACGGAGGAGGTTGCGAGGACGGCACTTGACCTGATGGATGTGGATAAGCTGGGTCTGGACAGAATAGACCGTAATATGCTCTGTACCATGATACAGAAATTTGACGGCGGCCCGGTGGGACTGGATACTTTGGCGGCGGCAATCGGTGAGGATGCGGGAACCATTGAGGATGTTTACGAGCCGTATCTGATTAAGAACGGCTTTATAAACAGAACCCCGAGGGGAAGAGTTGTCACGGAGCTGGCGTACAGACATTTGGGCATCTAGTAACATTTCCCTTGCCTGTACACAAAGATTGCGATATAATGTAGGCGTGTATACAAAAGTAGGCAGTCTTAAAGGACAGAAAGCTGAGAGCTGCTTTGGACTGTGACGTATTGAGCAAAAGGGGTACGGGTTATGTCTTCAAAAACAGATACAGAGGTAATCATAGGCGGTAAAGTATTTACGTTAAGCGGATACGAGAGTGAGGACTATTTGCAGAGGGTTGCTTCTTATATCAACAACAAGCTGATTGAGTATAATAAGCTTGACGGCTTCCGCAGGCAGCCCATGGACACACAGGCGGTGCTGCTGCAGCTGAACATCGCAGATGATTTTTTTAAGGCAAAGAAGCAGATTTCCATTCTCGAGGAGGAGCTTCAGGCGAAGGAAAAGGAGATGTACGATTTGAAGCACGAGCTGATATCCGCACAGATTAAGCTGGAGGGTGCGGAGGAAAAGGCTCGAAGTCAACAGCAGGAGCTGAATGAAAGTGCAAAAAAGATAGTACAGTTGGAGACGGAGTTAAAGAAAAAGTAAGCCGGGCTGTCCGATTTTTGGGACAGCCTTTCTATTTATGGGACGGGATACTGACTTATGGGAAATGGCAGGAGAGTTGAGCTTTTGGCACCCGCCGGCAATGCAGAGGGCTTTTACGGGGCAATTTGTGCGGGGGCTGATGCGGTTTATCTGGGAGGAAACCGTTTCGGCGCCAGAGCTTATGCAGAAAATTTCACAACACAGGAGCTGGTGGACTGTATTCGGTATGGGCATCTGTTTGGACGGAAGGTTTATCTGACCGTAAACACTCTGGTAAAGGAGCAGGAGCTGTCCGAGCTGTACGGGTATCTGCTTCCCTTTTATGAGGCAGGCTTGGATGCGGTCATTGTTCAGGATATGGGAGTCTTTCGCTTTATAAGGGAGCATTTCCCCGGTCTGGAGCTTCATGCCAGCACACAGATGACGCTTTGCAGTGCCTATGGGGCACGTCTTTTGAAGGACATGGGAGCCAGCAGGATTGTGCCTGCGCGGGAGCTTAGTCTGGAGGAGCTGCGGAGCATAAAGCGTGGAGCGGACATTGAGCTGGAAACCTTTGTGCACGGGGCCATGTGCTACTGCTATTCCGGGCAGTGCCTGTTCAGCAGCATTTTAGGCGGCAGAAGCGGCAACAGGGGACGCTGTGCCCAGCCGTGCCGTCTGCCCTACCAGGTGACGGGAAACGGCATCAGGGCTGATGCTGCCCGTGCAAAGAGCTATCCCTTGAGCCTGAAGGATATGTGTACGATTGAATATCTTCCTGATTTACTGGAGGCAGGCATTGATTCCTTCAAGATAGAGGGGCGGATGAAAAAGCCGGAGTATGCCGCTGGGGTAACGGCTGTTTATCGAAAGTATATTGACCGCTACTATGAGCTGAAGGAACGGTTGGGCGGGGAGGCTGCCCGCAGCCGGTATCGGGTGGAACAGGCGGATTTGAAGGCTCTTTCCGAGCTCTATATCCGAAGCGAAATACACAGCGGATATTATTACAGACATAACGGACGGGAGATGATAACCTTTACCGACCCCTCCTACAGCGGCAGCAATGAGGAGCTTTTGGCTGAAATCAGGGAAAGCTATTTGAAAGACAGGCTTCTTTTGCCTGTCAGGGTCACTGCTTCCTTTCAGACGGGCAAGCCGGCGTACATGGAGCTTTACGCAAACGGAGTCTGTGTCAGTGTGACAGGAGAGCCTGTCCAGAATGCACAAAAGCAGCCAATCACGGAAGAAAATGTAAAAAGCAGGCTGGGCAGACTGGGCGATACTCCCTTTACAGTGCAGAGCATGGAGGTTACGGTTGAGAGTGATTCCTTTTATCCGCTGCGTGGGATAAACGAATTGCGCAGGGAGGCTGTATGCAGCCTGATGCAGAAGCTGCTTCCCGCAGGGAGAACCGCTTTAACGCCGGAAGGAATAGAAAACGCGGGGAGCTTAGCCGTATATACCATGCGGGAAAATGACAGAAAGCAGCATTTGCACGGATATGCCGTTTCTGTCAGAAGCCTTGTTCAGCTGAAAACAGTCACGGAGTGGCTGATATCCTGTAGCACGGGTGTCAGGAGGGTTTATGTGGATGCTGATTTGGCGGTGTATCAGTCGGAGGAGACACTTTCCCTCTGCAAAAGACTCAGAGAGTGTGTGTCACTTTTTCTGGCACTTCCCTATATTTTACGCGAAGAGGAGAAAGACTACCTTAAATGTCTGAGCATGCTTGCAGAGAAGGGAATTTTTGAGGGCTTTCTGTTACGCTCGGCGGATGAGCTGGGATTTTTGAGAGAGAGCGGGCTTTCTGGAATGCTACGCGCAGATGCAGGACTGTACGTCTGGAACGGAAAAGCCGCAAAAGAGCTGTCAGAATCCGGTATTACGGGCGGCTTCTGCATACCTTATGAGCTGACGGCAGGAGAGCAGCACCGGCTTGCAGAGTCCTCGGAAACAGATTTCGAGAAGATTGTGTACGGACGGATTCCGATGATGGTGACGGCAAACTGTGTGAGAAAGACCACCGGGACATGCCGGCGGGGAAAGCAGGAGGATGCTTTCCTGACAGACCGTTATCGAAAGCGTTTCCCTGTTGTGACAGATTGCAGGCACTGCATGAATATCATCTACAACAGCGTTCCTCTGTCGTTGTGGAAGGAACGCGAAAAGTGGCTGCCTGTGACAGATTTGCGTCTTGATTTTACATTGGAGACTGCGGAGGAGATGAAAGAAATACTGGCGGCATTTCTGTTAAACAGGGCAATGCCTTCCGGAGAGTATACCTCGGGACATGAGCATCGCGGCGCAGAATAAAAGGGAGAAGTGAAGCTATGCAGGAATATATCACAGAGCTGTCAAAGTATGGAATTACCATCGGCATGATGCTGTATACCTTGTGCTGCTATATCAGCCTTTTTAATAAAAGCGGAAAAAGCCGGATACTTTATGCGGGGCAGAGTATTCTGATGTTTTTGATACAGCTGATGTTCTTTCTGGATTTGGCACTTGTAAGCGGAGATATGCAGTATGTATTCTTTTATGTGTTTGTCCAGATATTTCTGCTTGCCGTCATTATCATAGTACCTCTTATATATGAAGAGGTCAACAGACTGCTTCTGTGCATGATGTGTATGCTGCTGGGAACCGGGCTCTGCATCATTTCCAGATTATCCTTCGGGAAAGCGGTCAGGCAGTATATCATTTCGCTGCTGTCGCTGATTGTGTCCTTCTTTGTTCCATATCTGCTGTCGAGGATACGCTTTCTTAAGAAGCTGACCTGGGTTTACGGGCTGGTCGGAACGGCACTGCTTGCGCTGGTACTGATTATGGGAGAGGTTACCCATGGCTCTAAAATCTCCTTCACCGTTTTCGGAGTTGCCTTTCAGCCCTCGGAGTTTGTGAAGCTGCTGCTGATATTTTTCCTTGCTGCCGCACTCTGGGAAAAGACCTCCTTCCCGAGGGTGGTACTGACTGCCGTAATTGCGGGAATTCAGGTAATGATACTGGCGCTCTCAAAGGACTTGGGAAGTGCTTTGATTTTCTTTGTGACCTATGTGTTTATGGTGTTTATCGCCACGAAAAATTATCTGTATCTGCTGGCGGGGGCAGCGGGAGGAAGTGCGGCAGCCTATGCAGCCTATCTGCTCTTTGCCCATGTGCAGACAAGAGTTCTCGCATGGCGTGACCCATGGGCATATATCGACAGTAAGGGCTGGTCAGCCACCCAGTCTCTGTTTGCCATCGGTAGCGGAAGCTGGTTCGGTATGGGGCTTCTTAAGGGAAATCCCAAGGCGATACCTTATGTGGATCAGGATTTTGTGTTTTCCTCCGTCTGTGAGGAGCTGGGCACGATATACGGTATCTGTCTGCTGCTTGTTATCGCCTGCTGCTTTTTTCTGATGATGAAGCTGGCGACACAGATTCGGGATCGCTTTTACCAGCTGATTGTATACGGAATCGGCATTATGTATGCTTTTCAGACCTTCCTGACGGTTGGCGGAGGCGTAAATCTGATTCCGCTGACCGGAGTTACCCTCCCGTTTATCAGCTACGGAGGCAGCTCCTGCATGACAACCATGCTTATGTTCTTCATTGTTCAGGGAATTTATATTCGATTACAGCAGGTAGGAGGAAAACGCGTTGGCAGAGCAGAAGGCATCAGAACAGGCGGCGGTATCAGGGCAGAAGGCATCAGAACAGACGACGGCAGCCGGGCAGATGGCTGGAAATAAGCGGAAAGGGCGAAAAAAGGCAGGACGCTCAAACAACACCCCGGAAATCTGGATTTCGGGAGGCTTTTTCGGTGTGCTTTTTCTGGTGCTGATTGTGTATCTGGGATATTTTGTCGCGACAAGCGAGCAGGATATGATTAACAACAGCTATAATTCCCGTCAGGAGCTTCTTCTTTCACAAAATTACCGTGGCAGCATTTTCTCCCGCGATGGAGAGGTGCTGGCAGAGACACGGCTGGATGCTGCCCAGAATGAAACGAGAGTTTATCCCTTCGGGAAGCTCTTTTCCCATATCGTAGGCTATTCCACACAGGGGAGGATGGGTATTGAGGCACTTTCAAATTACTATCTGATTAATACAAATATTTCTCTCAGTAATAAGGCTGCCAACGATATGGCAGGCGTGAAAAACCCGGGAGACAATGTTTACACCACGCTGGATGCCCAGATTCAGCAGGTGGCGGATGAACAGCTAAGCATCTATGAGGGTGCGGTGGTAGTGACGGAGGTAAAGACGGGGCGGGTGCTCGCCATGGTATCTCATCCGAATTTTGACCCGAATGAAATTACGGAAATCTGGGATTCTCTGGTGGAGGATACCTCCAGCTCCATCCTTGTGAACAGGGCGATGCAGGGGCTTTACCCGCCGGGTTCGACCTTTAAGATTATCACTGCACTGGAATATATCAGGGAGAATCCCTCCGACTATGATGAGTACAGCTTCAACTGCCCCGGTTATTTCAAGGCGGGAGAAAGCAGGATTAACTGCTATCACGGAACAAATCACGGGCAGGTCGGCTTCGGGCGTTCGTTTATAAAGTCCTGTAATGCCTCCTTTGCAAACATCGGTATGCAGCTGGACAGGGAAGCGTTTGCGGATACGCTAAAGGAGCTTTTGTTTAACAGCGAGCTTCCGCTTCCGCTGACCTATGCAAAGAGCAGTGCTTTGGTTTCGGACAGCATGACTGCGGACGAGATGATGCAGACCTCCATCGGTCAGGGAAAAACACAAATTACACCGATGCACCTGAATATGCTTACCTGTGCCATTGCAAATGACGGCGTACTGATGAAGCCCTGCTTCATCGACAGGGTGGAGAGTGCCGAGGGGCGCATTGTGAAAAGCTTTAAGGCAGACAGCTACGGGAGACTGATGAGCGAGACGGAGGCGAAAGCGCTGAAGGAGCTGATGAGCGCCGTCGTGACAGACGGAACGGCTACAAAGCTGAACGGTCTAAGCTATACGGCAGCCGGTAAAACCGGCTCTGCGGAGTACAATAACGTAAAGGGCGACAGTCATGCATGGTTTACGGGGTATGCTCCGGCGGAGAATCCGGAGGTCTGTGTCACCATTATCGTAGAGGGAGCAGGAAGCGGCGGTGATTATGCAGTTCCCATTGCACGAAGAATTTTTGATTCCTACTTCCGTGAAAAATAACGTGAGAAATAACAAAAAATATCTGTTGCGCTTGTCCTGAAAGTAGACTATACTTATTCTCAGTAATGCATCAGGCACACCAATCAGGAGGAATTGCAATGATTGAAGCAACAAGCTGTGGTGGTGTGGTAATTTTTCGTGGAAAAATCCTTCTGCTGTACAAGAACTACAAGAATAAGTATGAAGGATGGGTTTTGCCCAAGGGCACTGTGGAGCAGGGAGAGGAATTCAAGGATACCGCGCTCCGCGAGGTGCTGGAGGAATCGGGAGCGAAAGCTACCATCATAAAGTATGTCGGTAAGAGTGAATATTCCTTTACCGTGCCGGAGGACACGGTGGAAAAGGAAGTATACTGGTATCTCATGATGGCAGACAGTTATTACAGCAAACCACAAAGAGAAGAGTATTTTGTTGATTCCGGGTTTTATAAGTACCATGAGGCGTATCATCTATTGAAATTTTCCAATGAGAAGCAGATTTTGGAGAAGGCCTTTGCCGAATATCTGGAATTAAAGAAAAGTAATCTATGGGGCAGTCGAAAATACTTTTAGGGTATCTTCGGCTGTTCTGCAAAAGGGAAAAGAAAAGATGACAGTTCCGCTCACGTATCATCCGAGGCTTTATGTCGGGGAGAGTATCAGGGAGAAAAAACTGGATAAAATAAAGAAAAAGCTGGAAAGCAGACCGCTTCTTTCCGGTGTCTTTTTGATTACCCTTTCCGAGAATCAGTCAGACCAGCTGGATATTTATGAAGCGAAGCTGTTGGCACAGAGCTACTACAAAAGAAATCCTCCCGTGGTGGTAGGGCTGGCGGGGAACTATGATGAGGCGGTATCTCTGGTGGAGCAGCTTGTGCGGGAGTGCCTTGAAGAAAGAGGTGACTGTGCGCTGAAGGAGTATCTGTTATGCTAGGGATTGTATGGAAACTGCTGACATTTCTGGGAGCTTTGCTGCTCATTCTCCTGGGACTGGCATTAACACTTCTTTTGCTGATACTGTTTTTTCCTGTGTTTTACAGACTGGAAGGGGAAAAAAGCAGTGATACCATGCGGCTTGTGGTAAAGGCTGACTGGCTGTTTGGCTGTCTGCGCATCCGGGGAGGATACCCGGTGCCGGGCAGGATTAAGGCAAAGCTGCTTTGGCATACCCTGTATGATTCAGGGAAGAAAAAGACAGAGGAAGCAGCTGATGCAGAAGCCTCTGCGGAGAATGAACGGGAGAAAAGCAGGCAGACAGGGCGGCAGACGAACCCTGCAGAGCGGGATGAGACGCAGACAGCCGTTCAGACGGCAGAGACATCCGAAAAGGAGGAGCAGGAGGCAGCCGGCTCTACAAATGAAAAAAATAAGCACAGTGAGTACACAAGCGATTCTGTTTATGATAAAATAAAAGCATTCAGGGATAAGGCGGCATACTATGCGGCGCTGCTTCAGGAGGAAGAGACAAAGCAGCTGTTTTCACACACCTGTTTCCGATGCGGGAAGATTTTGAAAAATATCAGGCCGAGGCGTATCCGGGCAGAGCTTCTCTTTGGCACGGGAGAACCGGACACCACGGGCTATGTTCTGGCACTTTATGCGATATTCTCACCGATGCTGGGACCGAAGGTTTGTGTAACCCCGGACTTTACGGCAGCGGTGCTGGAGGGAAGCCTTTTTGCGGCAGGGCACGTTACCGGAGCGGCTTTGCTCTTTCATGCGTGCCGTATACTGACTGACAAAAAGCTGAGGAGCTTTATCGACAAAATGAAAGCAGGGAGGTTATAGCGATGGCGGAAAAAGAAAATCATTTTCAGGGAGTCGTTGACTCTTTATTAAAGGGGATGAATACCGTCCTCACGACAAAGACGGTAGTGGGAGAGGCAACACAGATAGGCGATACCATTATTCTGCCGCTTGTGGATGTTTCCTTCGGCGTCGGAGCAGGAGCGGGAAGCAACGGGCAGAAAAACTCCGATTCCGGAGCAGGCGGACTCGGTGGTAAGATGACTCCGAGCGCAGTGCTTGTGATTAAAGACGGTTCTACCAAGCTGGTCAACATTAAGAACCAGGATGCCGTTACCAAGGTGCTGGATATGCTGCCGGATATTGCAGAAAAGCTTACAAAATCCAAAGACAAAGGAAAGAATAAGGAAATGTCTGACGATGAGGTGCGGGATATTGCCTTCCCTGAGGAGAAAAAGACAACCCCTGATGCATAATATAGAATGAGATGGAATCAGGCGGGAGAAGCATGAAAAGGACGATTGGCTTTGTGGCATTTCTGGTGGCGTTCGGGATGCTGCTGATGATTCTTACGCATAATCGGCTGATAGGTCTGATTATTATCGCACTGCTGATATTTGTGGGGTATTACTGCTTTTGCGGCGATTAAGAGGGTAAATTCGGAATGATTGATTGGGAAGAGGTAAGCAGGGCGGAGGATACGGACGCTCTTAAGGAGGCGAAGCTCTGGCTCTTTCAGGAGCGTATCCGTCTTGACAATGAGCGCAGAGAGCTGGAAACTACCCGGGACAGGTTTTTAAAGGAGCGTGTACGCTTTCGTGACGAGCTGGATGCGCTGAATCGACGTACCGTCATGGAACGGAAGCGGCTGAAGGAGGAAAATCTGTTCTTTGAAAAGAAGCTTGCCATTTTGCAGGATGGCTTTCGCCGGCTGGAGGAGGACAGGCGTACCTTTGACAGACAGAAGCGCGCGCTGGAAAAGGAGCGGACAAGCAGGCTTTCAGCGACAGAGGAGGGCGTGAGCGCTGAGGCAGCTGCCAGATTTTTGTTTCGCGGAATTGACGGTTCCCTCGCCCTGAGAAAGCGCTACAGGGATTTATTAAAAATATTTCATCCTGATAATCTCTTCGGAGATGAGGAGCTTGTACAGATGCTGAATCGGGAATACCTTCGGCGCAGGAGGGAAGAGTAGGCAAAACAAAGAGCAGGAAGAGCAAAAAAACACCCGTCCGTTTCTCACGAAACAGACGGGCTTGCCTTCAACGATACATCTTTTTGACTTAAAGCCTCAACGATTTAAGCTCTTTCTACCTTGCCGGACCTAAGGCAGCTGGTGCATACGTGCATTCTCTTAGCGCCACCGTTTACCTTGCACTTAACATTTTTAACGTTAGAGTTCCAAATTGCGTTGCTTCTTCTATGAGAATGGCTTACATTATTACCGAAATGAACGCCCTTGCCACAAACATCACACTTAGCCATCTTGACACCTCCTCGACTTAAAAACTGGTTCACAACATTGATATATTAACAGATATGCACAGGAAAAGCAAGCGAAAAAAAATCTTTTTTTATTTTTTTGTTTTTATAGTTTCTTTTTTCAGGGAAAGCTGATAGAATACAATATATGTGTCTCTCAAAAGGCATATACCGAAAGGCGTTATCAGAAAGGAATGGTTGACGATATGAAAGGTTCTTCTATGAATACCCACATGGGAAATATTGTCATTGACAATGAAGTGATTGCCCAGTATGCGGGCAGTGTTGCAGTAGAATGCTTTGGCATCGTGGGCATGGCCGGTGTCAGCATGAAGGACGGTCTGGTTAAGCTGCTGAAAATGGATAACATTACCAGAGGTATCAGTGTCTCTCTTTTACCTAACAATAAATTGGCTCTTGATTTTCATGTCATTGTAGCATATGGCGTGAGCATCCTTGCCGTTGCGGACAACCTGGTGGACAGCGTGAAGTATAAGGTGGAGGAGTTCACGGGTATTGGGATAGAAACCATAAACATCTATGTAGATGGTGTCAGAGTGATTGATTAAGGAGGACTTTTGACGTGAGTTTGCAGAAAATCGACGCTAAGATGCTGTCCAAGATGTTCTTAGCAGGCGCAAAGAATCTGGAGAATAAAAAGGAGTGGATTAACGAGCTGAATGTGTTCCCGGTACCGGACGGAGATACCGGAACCAATATGACAATGACTATCATGTCTGCTGCAAAGGAGGTTTGTGCACTGGGAGAGGCGGCTGACATGCCTTCCATCTGTAAGGCGATATCCAGCGGCTCCCTGCGCGGCGCAAGAGGAAATTCGGGTGTTATTCTGTCCCAGCTCTTTAGGGGCTTTACCAAGGAAATCAAGGAGGAGTCCGAGCTTACCGTTCCGATTCTTGCAGATGCCTTTGAAAAGGCGGTGGAAACTGCCTATAAGGCGGTTATGAAGCCGAAGGAGGGAACCATCCTGACGGTTGCGCGGGGTGTTTCCGACAGGGCGAGAGAGCTGGTCGAGGAGAATACGACGGATATGGAATTATTTCTTTCAACCGTCATAGAGCACGCGAGATATGTTCTGAGCCAGACGCCGGAAATGCTCCCGGTGTTAAAGCAGGCGGGCGTGGTTGACTCCGGCGGTCAGGGACTGGTCGAGGTGCTCTCGGGGGCTTTTGATGCCTATATGGGCAAGGAGCTTGATTTGAGTCTTAAGGCTCCGGCAGATGAGAGTGTGCAGAAGGCTGCGTCCTCCATGGAGACTCAGGCAGAAGCCGATATTCGGTTCGGCTATTGCACGGAGTTTATCATCATGCTGAGCAGAAGCTTCAACATAAAGGCGGAGATGGATTTCAAGGCTTATCTGGAGTCCATCGGTGATTCCATTGTCTGTGTGGCGGACGATGACGTGGTAAAGGTGCATGTACATACCAACGACCCCGGACTTGCCATCCAGAAAGCGTTAAAGTATGGTGCTTTATCCAATTTAAAGATTGACAATATGCGTCTGGAGCATCAGGAAAAGCTGTTTAAGATGGCAGAAAAGGAGGCTGCCCGCGAGGCGGCACAGCCCCAGACACCCGTGGAACCGCCGAAGGAGTTTGGTTTTATTGCGGTATCGGTCGGCGACGGCATAAATGAGATTTTTAAGAGCCTCGGGGTGGACTATATCATAGAGGGCGGTCAGACGATGAACCCCAGCACTGCGGATATTCTGGACGCAGTGGATAAGGTGAATGCAAAAACAATTTTCATTCTGCCTAACAATAAGAACATCATTCTGGCGGCAAATCAGGCGGCTGAACTGACAACAGAGAAGGATTTGCTTGTGATTCCAACCAAGACGATTCCACAGGGTATCTCGGCAGTGATTAATTTCATGCCGGATCTTTCTGTTGATGCAAACGAGGAAAATATGCTTGCACAGATTTCCGGCATTAAAACGGGTCAGGTGACCTATGCGGTTCGCGATACCGTGATTGATGACAAGGAGATTAAGAAGGATGATTATATGGGAATCGGGGACAGCGGTATCCTTGCCGTTGGCACGGATAGAAACGCAGTTGCCATGAATACCCTTGCAGGAATGCTGACAGACGATTCCGAACTGATTAGTATCTACTACGGCAGTGACGTGGCGGAAGCTGATGCGGAAACCTTCCGGGAGCAGGTGGCAGAGCAGTATCCCTCCTGCGATGTAGAGCTGCAATACGGCGGACAACCCATATATTATTATGTTATGTCTGTCGAATAAGAGAAACCCTAAGAGAGACAGTCTGCGGACTGTCTCTTGTCGGCTGCGCATATCTTCCGTCAGGAGGTGCTTACGTGCAATATCATACGTCTATCCTTGAAATCAAGGGAATCGGAGAAAAAACCTGCAAATTGTTTGAAAAGCTGGAAATCCGTACTGTGGGAGAGCTTTTGAGCTTCTATCCGCGGGATTATGAAGTTTTTAGGGAGCCGGTCAGGATAAGTGAGGCTGCTCCGGGAGAGGTCTGCACCGTTTATGCTTCCGTGAGCGGAAGCTTAAGCGAGAAGCGTGTCCGAAAGCTCAGTATTCTGAATGTACCGATAGCAGACGAATCGGGGAGTATGCAGCTGACCTTCTTCAATATGCCGTTTTTAAAGAAAGCATTAAAGCCCGGAGGCTGTTATCTGTTTCGGGGAACGGTTCAGAGCAGAGGCTCCCGCAGGCTGATGGAACAGCCGAAAATATATTCGCCGGAGGACTATAACCGTCAGAAGCATACACTGATTCCCAAATATTCCCTCACCAAGGGGCTGTCAAACCAGACGATACAGAAGGCGGTCAGACAGGCATTGGAGCTTTACGAGTTTGAGCCGGAGTTCTATACGGAGGAGCTTATTGAGAGCTATGGTCTGACGGATGAGAGAGAGGCTGTGAAAAGCATTCATTTCCCGGCAGATATGGAGACGCTGGTGCGGGCAAGGAAACGTCTTGTGTTCGATGAGTTTTTTCTTTTCCTTTTTCAGATGCGTCAAAATAAGCAGTTTAGTGAAGGGCTTTTAAACAGCTGTCCCATGTTTGAAACGGCGGATACTGTGAGATTTCTGGAGCAGCTTCCGTTTCCGCTCACCAGAGCACAGAAAAAGGTATGGCAGGAAATAAGAGATGACTTCGGCTCAAAGAGCTGCATGAACAGGCTGATTCAGGGAGATGTCGGCTCCGGCAAAACCATTCTGGCAGTGCTGGCACTTTTAATGACTGCCGCAAACGGCTATCAGGGTGCGCTGATGGCACCGACAGAGGTACTTGCCGTACAGCACTTTGAGACCATTCAGGGGTATGTGAGGGATTACGGACTTATCTTCAAGCCCGTGCTTTTGGTAGGCTCCATGACCGCCCGCGAAAAGAAGGAGGCATACGCAAAAATCGCATCCGGTGAGGCGAACCTGATTATAGGAACGCATGCACTGATTCAGGACAAGGTCGTCTATCAGTCGCTTGCGCTGGTGGTTACAGACGAACAGCACCGCTTTGGCGTCCGTCAGCGGGAGCAGCTTGCACTTAAGGGAGAGAACCCGCACATTCTCGTCATGAGTGCGACCCCGATTCCTCGCACGCTTGCCATTATCCTTTACGGAGATTTGCATATTTCCGTCATAGACGAGCTGCCAGCCAACAGGCTGCCCGTAAAAAACTGTGTGGTCAACACCTCCTATCGGGAAAAGGCATATCGCTTCATTGCAGGGGAGGTTGAAAAGGGACGACAGGCGTATGTTATCTGCCCACAGGTAGAGGAGGGAGAAATGGAAGATTTGGAAAATGTTTCCGAATACTCCGAGAAGCTAAGATGCGCACTTCCGGCAGGCATTCAGGTAGCTCATCTGCACGGAAAAATGCGACCCGCCGACAAGAACAGAATCATGGAAGAGTTTGCGGCACACTCCATTGATGTGCTGGTTTCCACCACGGTAATTGAGGTCGGCATCAATGTGCCGAATGCAACGGTCATGATGGTGGAAAATGCGGAACGCTTCGGACTTGCACAGCTGCATCAGCTGCGCGGACGAGTGGGGCGGGGCGAGCACCAGAGCTATTGTATCTTTGTGAGTGCAAGGGAGAACAGGGAAACAATGGAACGCCTACAGATATTGAATCATTCCAACGACGGCTTTTTTATCGCTTCGGAGGATTTAAAGCTGCGCGGTCCCGGTGATTTGTTCGGAATAAGGCAGAGCGGCGAGTTTTCATTTAAGCTGGGCGATATTTATGGGGATTCTACAGTCCTGTCCCAGGCATCTGAGGCAGTGGACAGGCTGCTGCAAACAGACCCCCAACTGGAGCTGCCCTGCCACAGCCGTTTACGACGGCGCATAGAGTGTGCTGCCGCAAACGGTGTTGACTTTAGAAGTATATAAAGGTATACTAAATCTCAGCATCTGAAAAATTTGCAGAATTCGGATGCCTGTAAAACAACTGCTTTTACAAAATTTTAGTCACGCATTTATCTGTTTGCGGAATCAAAAAGAGAGGGAAATTATGTCAAACGTTGCAATCGTAACAGACAGTAACAGCGGTATCACTCAGACTGAGGCCGTAGAGCTGGGGATTTTTGTGTTGCCGATGCCTTTTATGATTAACGGCGAAACCTTTTATGAAGATATTAACCTGACACAGGAGGAGTTTTATGAGAGACTTGCCTCCGGCGCGGATATCAGTACCAGCCAGCCTTCCCCCGAGGCTGTGATGAATCTGTGGGATGAGCTCTTAAAGGACTATGATGAGCTTGTATACCTTCCAATGAGCAGCGGGCTGTCAGGCTCCTGTCAGTCGGCAATGATGCTTGCGGAGGGGTATGACGGCAGGGTACAGATTGTCAATAATCAGAGAATTTCCGTTACGCTCAGGCAGTCCTGCCTGGACGCAAAGCTTCTCGCGGCAAGGGGGATGAATGCCGCCGCGATTAAGGAGTTTTTGGAGGCGGATAAGTTCAACAGCAGTATCTATATCATGCTTGACACGCTGTATTATTTAAAGAAGGGCGGAAGAATCACTCCGGCGGCTGCTGCCGTGGGAACCATGCTGAAGCTGAAGCCGGTTCTTACCATTCAGGGGGAGAAGCTGGATGCCTTTGCCAAGGCAAGAACCACAACGCAGGGCAAAGCGCTGATGATTAATGCCATTAAAACTGATATAGAAAACCGCTTTGGCGGGATGACGGAGGATAAACACATCTGGCTGCAGATTGCCTATACTCATAATCGGGAGGCTGCAGAGAGCTTTGCACAGGAGATAAGTGAACTTTTCCCCGGCTACGACATATTTGTCGCACCGCTTTCCTTAAGCATCGCCTGCCATATCGGACCCGGCTCGCTGGCATTTGCGTGCTGTAAGAAGATTGAGGTCTAAACGTCTGCTAAGGCAGTCAGAGCGCGAAAGCGAGAACAGGAGATTTATTTCTGAATGGCAAAGGCTAGTAATTATGATGCCTCCAGCATTACCGTACTGGAGGGACTTGAGGCGGTCAGGAAGAGACCGGGAATGTATATCGGCAGTGTCTCCACTAAGGGACTGAATCATCTGATATATGAGATTGTGGATAATTCCGTGGATGAACATCTTGCCGGATTCTGCGATAAGATTACGGTTACTCTGGAGGCGGACGGCTCGGCAACCGTATCCGATAACGGAAGGGGAATCCCCGTTGGGATGCACGAGAAGGGGGTCAGCGCGGAGAGGCTTGTCTTTACAACGTTGCACGCGGGCGGTAAGTTTGATAATTCTGCCTATAAAACCAGCGGAGGGCTTCACGGTGTGGGCTCCTCTGTCGTCAATGCGCTTTCCACAAGATTGACTGTGACGGTCAAAACAGGCGGATTAATCTATCAGGACAAGTATGAGCGTGGGAATCCGGTGATTGAGCTGGAAAACGGATTGCTGCCCATTCTGGGGAAAACGCGGGAGAGCGGTACAACCATCAACTTTCTGCCTGATGATACCATTTTTGACAAGACACGTTTTAAGGAGGATGAGATAAAAAGCCGTCTGCATGAGACCGCCTATCTGAATCCTCAGCTGACGATAGAATTCCGTGATTTTCGGAAGGATACGGCAGAGACGCTCGCATTTCATGAGCCGGAGGGCATTACGGGCTTTATCAAGGATATGAATAAGAATCAGGAGCCGGTACACGATGTGGTTTTCTTTTCCGGCGAGAGCGACGGGATTTCGGTTGAGGTTGCCTTCCAGTATATCAACGAATTTCACGAAAATGTGCTGGGCTTCTGCAACAACATTTATAATTCAGAGGGCGGAACTCACCTTACGGGCTTTAAGACCCAGTTTACCAATGTCATTAATACCTATGCAAGGGAGCTTGGCATCCTGAAGGAAAAGGATGTCAATTTCACGGGAGCAGACGTGCGTAACGGCATGACTGCGGTAGTGTCCATCAAGCATCCCGACCCCAGATTTGAGGGGCAGACCAAGACAAAGCTGGATAATCAGGATGCGGCTAAGGTGGTCAGCAAGGTGACGGGAGAAGAGATTGTCCGTTTCTTTGACAGAAATTTAGAAACACTGAAGAATATTATCTCCTGCGCAGAAAAAGCAGCTAAAATCCGCAAGACGGAAGAGCGTGCAAAGACGAATATGCTGACCAAGCAGAAGTTCTCCTTTGATTCCAACGGGAAGCTCGCCAACTGTGAGTCAAAGAACCCGTCCAGATGTGAAATTTTCATTGTGGAGGGTGATTCTGCGGGCGGTAGTGCAAAGACGGCACGAAACAGGATGTATCAGGCAATTCTGCCCATCCGCGGAAAGATCCTGAACGTGGAAAAGGCGAGTATTGACAAGGTGCTGGCGAATGCTGAAATCAAAACGATGATTAATGCCTTCGGCTGCGGCTTCTCAGAGGGCTACGGAAACGATTTTGATATTACAAAGCTGCGCTATGACAAGATTATCATCATGGCGGATGCGGACGTGGATGGCGCACACATCTCCAATCTGCTGCTGACGCTTTTCTATCGCTTTATGCCGCAGCTCATTTTTGAGGGACATGTCTATATTGCGATGCCTCCTCTATATAAGGCGATGCCCGCAAAGGGAGCGGAGGAGTACCTTTACGACGATAAGGCATTGGAACGGTATCGCAGAACACATAAGGGCTCGTTTACCCTGCAGCGGTATAAGGGGCTGGGTGAGATGGATGCAGAGCAGCTTTGGGAGACAACATTGAATCCGGAGACCCGCCGTATGAAGCTGGTGGAGATTGAGGATGCCCGCATGGCATCGGAAATTACAAGTCTTCTCATGGGAACTGAGGTTCCGCCCCGCAAGGCGTTCATCTACGACCATGCGACGGACGCAGAGCTTGATTACAACGCATAGAGCACAGAGCCTGCCGATACAGAGCCGGAGTCGTGCTGCGTAATTTGGCACGCAAGGCAGTGCGGAGAAGAAACAGTGAAAGGTAAAAATGGAAGATAGCAGAATCATAAAAACAGAATATTCCGAGGAAATGCAGAAATCCTTTATTGATTACGCCATGAGCGTTATCATTGCCAGAGCACTTCCGGATGTGCGGGACGGGCTAAAGCCGGTTCAGAGACGTACTCTCTATGATATGTATGAGCTGGGTATCCGCTATGACCGTCCGTACCGTAAGAGTGCAAGAATTGTCGGTGATACCATGGGTAAATACCATCCTCACGGGGACAGCTCTATCTATGATGCACTCGTAGTTATGAGTCAGGATTTCAAGAAGGGGATGCCGCTAATTGACGGTCATGGCAACTTCGGCAATATCGAAGGAGACGGTGCCGCTGCCATGCGATACACGGAGGCGCGTCTGCAGAAGGTGACGCAGGAAGCGTTTTTATCCGACCTTGACAAGGATGTAGTGGATTTCATGCCCAACTTTGACGAGACAGAGAAAGAGCCAACGGTTCTTCCTGTCAGGATTCCCAATTTCCTGATTAACGGGTCGGAGGGAATAGCGGTAGGCATGACGACCAGTACGCCACCTCACAATCTCTGTGAGGTGATAGATGCCATGAAGGCATTCATGCTGAATGAGAATATCTCAACAGCTGAGCTGATGCGCCATCTCAAAGGACCGGACTTTCCCACGGGCGGGATTGTCACCAACAAAAACGAGCTGCTGAATATCTATGAAACGGGTGTGGGAAAAATTAAAATCCGCGGCAGGGTGACGTATGAAAGGCTAAAGGGCGGAAGAACCAATGTCGTAATCACGGAAATTCCCTATACCATGATAGGCATGAACATCTCAAAATTCCTCTCGGACGTGGCAGCGCTGGCGGAGACGAAGAAAACGCAGGACATTGTAGATATTTCAAACCAGTCCTCCAAGGAAGGAATCCGGATAGTTATTGAGCTTCGCAAGGATGCAGACCCGGAAAACTTTGTGAATCTGCTCTATAAAAAGACGAGGCTGGAGGATACCTTCGGCGTCAATATGCTCGCCATCTGTAACGGCAGACCGGAAACCATGGGACTTCGGGCAATAATGAAGGCGAATGTTGATTTCCAGTTCGAGCTTGCAACACGCAAATACACTAATCTGCTGGCAAGAGAGCTGGAGAGGAAGGAGATTCAGGAGGGGCTTATCAAGGCGTGCAACGTCATTGACCTCATCATTGAAATCCTGCGGGGTTCTAAGGACCGCAACATGGCAAAGGCGTGTCTGACCGAGGGGAAGATTGATGGTATCCGTTTTAAGTCCAGAGAATCAAAGATTATGGCAACCCAGCTTATGTTTTCCGAGAAGCAGGCGAACGCCATACTGGATATGCGTCTGTATAAGCTGATTGGTCTGGAGCTTGAGGCACTGATTCATGAGCACGAGGAGACCATGGCGAATATCTACCGCTATGAGGACATTCTGGACAGGCGGGATTCCATGGCTCAGGTAATTATGAATGAGCTGGACGGATACAGGAAGGAATACGGCAGAAGCCGCAGAACAGCCATTGAAAACGCCGAGGAGGCGGTGTACAGGGAGAAGGAAATTGAGGAAACGGAGGTCGTGTTCCTCATGGACCGCTTCGGTTACGCACGGTGTATCGATATGGCAGCTTATGAGAGAAACAGAGAAGCCGCCGATGCGGAGAATAAGTTTGTATTCACCTGCAAAAATACAGGAAAGGTCTGTCTCTTTACGGATACGGGTCAGCTGCACACCATCAAGGTGATGGATTTGCCGTTTGGAAGGTTTCGGGACAAGGGCATTCCCATCGACAATGTAAGCAATTATAATTCCGAGAAGGAAAGTATTATCTATATTACAAGCCAGACGGAGCTGAATCTGCGCCAGGTTGTTTTCGTGACAGCCCAGTCCATGATGAAGCTGGTGGATGGTGGGGAGTTTGACGTATCTAAGCGCACCGTTGCCGCTACAAAGCTGGGAGAGGGAGACAGGGTAGTCAGCGTTATGTCAATCCTGGAGCAGCGCAATATTATCCTACGGACAAAGGAAGGCTTTTTCCTGCGTTTCCCGATTGAGGAAATTCCGGAAAAGAAAAAGAGTGCCATCGGTGTACGGGGAATGAAGCTTGGGGAGAGGGATGCCGTGGAGAAGGTCTACTTCACCCAGAATGCTGTCGAAGCTGTCATTACCTACAGGGAAAAGAAGGTGGACTTAAATCATCTGAAGACAGGGAGAAGGGATACAAAAGGGACGAAAATCCGTGTCTGAGCCACAGGAGGAAATAACCATGAGAGTTATCGCAGGGACGGCGAGAAGTCTTCCCCTGAAAACACCGGAGGGGGCTGATACCAGACCGACAACAGACAGAATCAAGGAAACGCTCTTTAATATGCTGCAGACGGATGTCCCGGGAAGCGTGTTTGTGGATCTTTTCAGCGGCAGCGGAGGTATAGGCATCGAGGCGCTCAGCCGGGGCGCGAGGAAAGCGTATTTTGTTGAAAATGCCCCCAAGGCATTAATCTGTATTCAGCAAAATCTTTCATTTACGAAACTGGAGGAGCGTGCTATAGTATTAAAGCAGGATGCCGCGAGTGCGCTTGGCAGCATATTTGAAAAGGAAGCAGACATTATCTTTATGGATCCGCCCTACGACTGCGGACATGAGAAAAGTATATTGAGCCTGTTGCGCGGGATGCGTTATGTGACGGAGGAGACGCTGATTATTGTGGAGGCATCCCTTCATACGGACTTTTCCTGGCTTTCGGAGCTTGGTTTCCGGCTGGTCAGGGAAAAATGCTATAAGACGAACAAGCACGTATTTATTCGCAAGACAGAGTAAGGAGAAGAGGTTCTTACATGAAACGAGCAGTATATCCCGGCAGCTTTGATCCGGTTACCTACGGGCATCTTGATGTAATAAGGCGTGCATCACAGATTTTCGATGTTTTAATTGTCAGTGTTTTAAATAATAAGGATAAGACCCCGTTGTTTTCTGTGGAGGAACGTGTTAAGATATTGAAGGAGGCAACAAAGGATTTGCCGAACGTCCAGGTGGACAGCTTCAGCGGGCTTTTAATCAATTACGCCGCTGAAAACAATCTTCATGTTGCGGTTCGCGGACTTCGTGCCATCACGGACTTTGAGTATGAGCTGCAGATTGCCCAGACCAATCGGAAGCTTTCGGACGGAAAGCTGGACACCATGTTCCTGACTACCAGTCTGGAATATGCCTATCTGAGCTCTTCCAGCGTAAAGGAGATTGCAAGCTTTGGCGGAGATATCTCCCAGTGCGTGCCGGATTTTGTTGCCGATTTGATTTATGAGAAGTATCAGATAAAGCGTCAGAAAAGCCAGAACGAGTAAGGAGTATAGCCCATGAGCAGCAGAATAGAGCAGTTAATAGATGAGTTAGAGGAATATATCGAGAGCTGTAAGCCAAAGTTCATGTCGAACTCGGAAATTATCGTAAATAAGGATGAGATTGATGAGCTGCTGCGTGAGCTTAGAATGAAGACGCCGGATGAAATCAAGCGCTATCAGAAGATTATCAGCAATAAAGAGGCAATTTTGAATGATGCCAGGGCAAAAGCGGAGGCGCTGATTAACGAGGCGACCATCCATACCAATGAGCTGATAAGCGAGCATGAAATCATGCAGCAGGCATATGCGCAGGCAAACGAGGTTGTCACCATGGCATCCAAGCAGGCTCAGGACATCCTTGACAAGGCGACTATCGAGGCAAATGAGCTGCGGATGCAGGCAGCCCAATATACGGAGGACAGATTAGCGGAGCTGGAATCCATCATATTATCCGCAATTACATCCTCCAACACCAATTTCAACAATCTGATAGGCTCCCTGAATCAATACAAGGATTTGATTCAGTCTAACAGACAGGCACTTCATCCTGTTGAGGAGGAGCTGGGGGAGCTTCCGCTCGACGCGACTTCAGAGGACAGCGGACTGGATGTGATACAGTAATGACCTGATAACCGGTTTTCGCAAGGGAGCCGGTTTTCATTTTATAAGAAAGAGAACGGAAAATGAAAAAGAGACTGTGGATAGCTGTTTTCTCCCTCCTCGCCGTATGCCCCGCACTGCATGGCAGTGCTGCGGAAAGACTGCAGGAAACAGGAGAAAAAACAGTGATTGTCATCGACCCCGGTCACGGCGGTGATAACAGGGGAACCATCGAAAACAATCACGAAGAAAAGTCCATGAATATGATAACTGCACAGGCAATGTACGAGGAGCTGTGTCTGTATGACGACGTCGAGGTATATCTGACCCGAACGACGGACAAGGACCTGGCTCTGGCAAAACGGGCGGCATTTGCCGCAGAAAAGGATGCCGACTTTTTGTTCAGCCTTCATTTCAACGCCTCCGAGAATCATGAAATGTTCGGCGCGGAGGTCTGGGTATCCGCTTTTGCCCCCTACAACAGCTTCGGTTATCAGTTTGGGTATGAGCTTTTATCCTCTCTGCAGGAGCGCGGACTTCTCATTCGGGGGATTAAGACACGCCTTGGCGACGGCGGCGCCGATTACTACGGCATAATCAGAGAAAGCGTCGCACTGGAGATACCCGCCGTCATCATAGAGCACTGCTATGTGGACGAGGAACGGGATGACGGCTATTGCAACTCGGATGAGGCGCTTAAGGAGCTTGGAAGGGCAGACGGGACGGCAGTGGCAAAATATCTCGGCTTAAAAAGCAGTATCCTTCAGACGGATTATTCCGCCCGTCAGCTCGTGGAGGCAGATAAAGACACTGTGCAGCCTGCCACCCTAAGTGATGCCACCGCTCCGGAAATCTGTGAGCTCAGCTTTGTGTCGGCGGATTACGAGAGGGGGACTCTTTCCCTTAATGTATGCGCCGCGGATTACGATTCGACACTTATCTATTATGACTACAGTCTGGACGGAGGTGCTACCTTCAGCAGGCGGGAGAGCTGGCCAGAAACAGATGCCCTTACGGGCTACTATCCGGACAGCTTTACACTGAAGCTGCAGATTCCTTCCGGCATAAAGCCGGCAGTTGTGGTGCGGGCATATAACCAGTATGATTTGTACTGTGAGAGCAACTGCTATCAGAGTACCGTGACTTTTGGGGCAGTGTCTGAAGACAAGTCAGCTACAGGAAATACCGAAGCGGACCCTTTCGGAAAAGAGCTTTCTGCATCGGAGCAAGCGGCTGATTCCTCGAAGGAGGTCATGCAGTATACAGACGGCTCTGACGCAGAGGAGGTTAAAGGAACAGTCAGCTTTCTGACCTTTCTGGAGGTTTGTCTCGTTATTGTGATTTTCCTCTTTGTGCTGCTTCTCGTTTCCCAGACCATTGCCTATCGCAAAAGAAAAAAGAAGCGGCTTCAGCGCAGGAAGGATGTAGGAGAGCAAAGAAACCAGAGCAGATAAAACAGTCCGGTACAAAACGTTATCGCGATGCGGTGCAGCATATAATCCCAGACTGACAGATCGGTTTTGCTGATACAGCCATAGGTCTGTGCCATACAGGAACAGCCGCCAAAGGAAAGTGCCAAAAGACTGTATAAGGGAAGGGAATCTTCCAGCTGCATCAGCCCGCCGGTAATTTCCACCAAAGGAGCTGCCAGCAGGGAAAGCGTCCCGCCCGGAAGAAGCGACGGAAGCAGATTGCATATATTAAACAGAATCATATAGCCGCCCAGCATCAGTATGCTCTGCATGGAGGAAGCTACAGAGGCATTGACGGCACACAGCAGCCGCTCCGGCGCAGAGTGTTCCTTCTCCTTTGTGCAGACGCGCAGCTCAAAGGATGCAGCCGGAACTTTTGGGGACAGATGGCTTAAGCCGTCCAAATCGTGAAAGAGGGTATATCTCAGCACAAGCCCGTATAATAGTGGGATACCATACATCCCGAGCAGATAGGGAAGCGTCAGCTGTCTCTTTAACAGCGGCAGCACAAAGCTGCAAAAATAGACGGGACCGATTTGATTGCAGAATGCCAGCAGATATTCTGCCTCCCGCCGGGTGATAAGTCCCCCTTTATAGGCATCTGCGGTTACTTTTGCCCCCATGGGAAAGCCACAGAAAAAGCCCATCAGTATACAGTAGCAGACGTTTTTTCTCACGCGAAACAGCGGGCGGAGGACGGGATAGGCAACGGCGGCGAGCTTTTCTGTCAGCTGCATTCTAAACAGAATGCCGGAAAGAATCATAAAGGGAAGAAGAGAGGGCAGCATTTTGGTGAACCACAGTTCAAGCCCGAGAGTGGCATAATGAAGGCTCAGCGCAGGATGTGTCAGGATACTGCCTGTGAGAAAAAGCAGAAGAAGAGTAATCAGTTTCATGCAAATCTCTTTTTTCTAAATATATATGAAATGCGAAGGATTGTTTATGCGCCTTGACAGATACTTATGTGAAATGAATATCGGTACGAGAAGCCGGGTAAAGGACTATATCCGTCAGGGGCTGGTTACAGTCAACGGGGTTACGGTCAAGCTCTATGACAGCAGGATAGACGAAAATGCCGACAAGGTGGCTTTTCGCGGAAAGCTCCTTGCCTTTTCACCTTACGTGTACTTTATGCTGAATAAGCCCGCGGGAGTGATATCCGCAACTGAAGATACGCATTCAAAGACGGTGCTGGATCTGCTGAGCACAGAGGATAAAAGAAGCGATATCTTTCCGGCAGGGAGACTTGACAAGGATACGGAGGGGCTGCTGCTTATGACAAACGACGGTGTGCTTGCACACAGACTTTTATCTCCCAGAAAGCATGTGGATAAGACCTACCAGGTTTCAATCGCGCATCCGCTTTTTCAGGAGGACATTGCAGCGCTTGAGCAGGGAGTCGACATCGGGGAATCCCGGCTTACACTCCCGGCAAAGGTAAGTATAGTGGGTGAAGGGACTATTCTGCTCACGATACATGAGGGGAAATTTCATCAGGTAAAAAGGATGCTGCAGGCTGTGGGAAATCAGGTGACAGCCCTAAAAAGAGTTTCGTTCGGCGGCATTTGGCTGGATGAGAAGCTTGCTCCGGGAGAGTACAGAGAGTTGACTGAGGAGGAGGTAAGGACACTTCATGAGTCATGAATTGCTACAAAATATATCAGCGGTCATTTTTGATTTGGACGGCACTCTTGTGGATTCCATGTGGATGTGGCGGGCTATCGATATAGAATATCTCGGCAGATTCGGCATCCCGTTGCCGGAAGATTTGCAGACGAGGATAGAGGGCATGAGCTTTCAGGAAACTGCCGTGTACTTTAAGGAGCATTTCCCTATACAGGACAGTCTGGAGAAGATAAAGAAAGACTGGAATCAGATGGCATGGGACAAATACCGCTACGAGGTTCCGCTAAAACCGGGAGCTTTGGAATTTCTAAAACTCTGTAAGGAAAAACAGCTTCAGCTCGGTATTGCAACAAGCAACTCCAGGGAGCTGGTGGAAAATATCATTGAGGTGCATGGTCTTGGTGATTTCTTTTCCTGTATCATGACCGGATCGGACATCAAGCGAGGGAAGCCCTTTCCGGATATTTATTTATCGGTTGCAGAGGCGCTGAAGGTTTCGCCTGAGCGTTGTCTGGTTTTTGAGGATATCGTTCCGGGCATTCAGGCGGGTAAGAATGCAGGTATGCGGGTCTGTGCCGTGGAGGATGCCTACTCTGTACCCGACAGGAGGCGCAAGCAGGAGCTTGCCGACTATTATATTTCGGACTACCACATCTTTGTGTGAATAAGGAGCATTATGAGCAAAAAAAACGTGATACTGATTACCGGGGCTTCCTCCGGTATCGGCAGAGAGTTTGCCATACAGATGGACTTGCGGTTTGATACAATCGACGAGTTCTGGCTGGTCGCACGAAGCCAAAAAAAGCTGGAGGAGACGGCGGCGAAGCTTGCACATGAGACACGTCTGTTTCCCATGGACATCACAGACAGGGAAGCGCCAAAGGAGCTGGAGAGAGCACTGCGCGAACAAAAAGCCATTGTCCGGGTGCTGGTTAATTGCGCCGGCTATGGACTGATGGGAGCATTTTGTGAGCAGGACAGGGAGAGCGAGCTGGGAATGGTTCGCTTAAACTGTGAGGCGCTGACGAACCTGACGCATCGGATAGTACCCTATATGCGCCGCAACAGCCGCATCCTTCAGATGGCATCAAGCGCAGCCTTTCTGCCGCAGCCCGATTTTGCGGTGTATGCGGCGACCAAGGCATATGTCCTAAGCTTCTCCCGGGCACTCGGACGTGAGCTTGCCTCCTGGGAAATCTATGTGACAAGTGTCTGTCCGGGTCCGGTTGACACTCCTTTTTTTGAAATTGCGGAAAAGAACGGTTCAACGCTTGCCATCAAGAAATATGCAATGGTTTCTCCCAGACGGGTAGTAGCACAGGCGCTGAGAGATTCCGGCCGCCGCCGTTGCGTTTCTGTCTGCAGCCTGCCGATTCAGGCACTACAGGTGCTTGCAAAAATACTTCCCCATGAGAGGATATTGGATTTCATGGAGCTTTTGAAGAGAAAGGAATAATGAATATGCAGCTTTACAGAATGTTTTCCACGGATAAGGTAAAGGGAGAGAAAAATTACCTGAATTCCCAGAAAAAGTATGAGCTTCTCCGCACCCTCCTCTATTTCGCAGTTCCCATTCTTCTGTTTGTCGCCGGATACATACAGACGAAAAGCCGGATGAATCTGCTCACCGTAGTGGCAGTGTTAGGATGTCTTCCTGCCAGCAAAAGCACGGTTGCCGCAATTATGTTCCTGCGCTATAAAAGCTGTAGCGATGCGGTCGCAGAAAAGCTGGAGGTTCACACCGAGGGGCTGGAAGGACTCTATGACTGTGTTTTTACCTCCGAGAAGAAAAACTTTGTGATAGCACATCTGTCGGTTCGTGGGAACACCATCTGCGGTTATTCCGAGACATCGGATTTTGACGAAAATGCTTTTTATGCACACATCAGCACCCTCCTTGCCATAGACGGACACAAGGATGCCACGGTTAAAATTTTCACCTCACTGCCAAGATATACGGAGCGCATGGAACAGCTGAAGGCACTGGATGAGGAGACTGACAAAACGCAGGCAATTCTCGCCACATTAAAGAGCGTTATGCTTTGAGGAAGCACAGAGCTGCTTTTATAAAAAACATTCTTAAGAGGAGATGTGTATGCGTTGCATTATTGTCGGAAGCAACCAGGCAGGGCAGCGGCTGGACAAATATCTGCATAAGCTTCTGCCGCAGGCAGGAAACGGTTTTCTTTACAAAATGCTGAGGAAGAAAAATATCACCCTGAACGGGAAAAAGGCAGAAGGCTCAGAAAAGCTCTGCGAGGGAGACACGCTCCGCTTCTTTTTATCGGAGGAAACCCTTCTTATGTTTTCACAGTCTGCTGCTCCTTCTAAGGCAGACGCAGGCAGAAGCAGGCAATCCGCAACAGACAGGCTTTCAGGCTATGAAAAAGCCTACCGGAGTCTGAGCGGCATTACCGTGCTGTATGAGGATGAGCATATTCTGATTCTTGATAAACCGGCGGGAGTTCTGACGCAAAAGGCAGAGGCAGGAGACTTGAGCCTGAATGAGTGGATGATAGGCTATCTGTTAAATAAAACCCCTGCGCTTGTTAAAGAGCTGGATACCTTCCGTCCATCGGTATGCAACCGGCTTGACCGCAATACCAGCGGAATCGTACTGTGCGGAAAGTCGCTGGCAGGACTGCAGTATCTGAGCCGCTGCGTGAAGGAGCGGAGCATCAGAAAGCTCTATCGCACCATCTGTATCGGCGAACTGTACGATGCCGCCGAAATCAGCGGCTATCTGGTAAAGGATGCCTCCGCAAACCGCGTGACGCTGCTGCAGACGCGTGACAGCAAAGAGGGAGACTATATCGAAACGAAATACCGTCCGCTTTGCGCAAAAGACGGCTATACCCTTCTGGAGGTGGAGCTGATTACGGGAAAAACACATCAGATAAGGGCTCATTTGTCGGGAATCGGGCATCCGCTGATAGGAGATTTTAAGTATGGTGACAGCCGTTTGAACAGACAGCTAAAGGAGCTGTTCGGGCTGCAGTACCAGCTTCTCCACGCATACAGGGTCGTTTTCCCAAGGGCAGAGGAGCCGGCGGGCTTAAATGTCAGCGGAAAAACCATTACCGCACCCTGTCCGCAGCAGTTTGTAAGGCTTCAGAATGCACTTTGTCTGATAAAAGATACGTGAAAGGATTATAGCCATGGCAACATGGAATTCGAGAGGTCTCCGAGGCTCCACGCTGGAGGATATGATAAACAGAACAAACGAAAGGTATGCGGAGGCAGGGCTTGCTCTTATTCAGAAGATTCCAACCCCCATCACCCCAATCAGGATGGACAAGGAGCACCGTCAGATTACACTGGCATATTTTGAACAGAAGAGTACAGTGGATTACATCGGTGCCGTTCAGGGAATTCCTGTGTGCTTTGACGCAAAGGAATGTGCCGTGGATACCTTTTCCCTTCAGAACATTCATGCCCATCAGGTTGATTTTATGGAAAAATTTGAGGCACAGGGCGGAATTGCCTTCTTCCTCATCTTTTATTCTCATAGGGATATCCTGTATTATCTGCCGCTGGAGCTGCTGCTGTTCTTCTGGAATCGCGCAAAGGAGGGCGGGCGAAAGAGCTTCCGCTATGAAGAGCTGAATCCTGCCTATGTACTTCCTAAAAAGCACGGTATTCTTGTTCCTTATCTGGATATCCTTCAAAAGGATTTAGAGGACAGAGACTGACACAGCAGAAACAACTCGGAGAAAAGACATGCGGAAGCGACACATGGAAGCCACAAAGGGAAGCAACCCGAGAACGCGACCCGAGAGCCGCCGCAGAATGGAAATCAACGCTTGACAAGTATAGACAGTTTCGGTATACTAGCCTTAATTTATTCCGCTGCCATGCTAATATGGTAGCACATTAAAGTGCCAAAGCGGTATTTGGAGACAGATTCACGAGCCTTGAAAGCATCTGTGAAATAGTGAAAATATGAGGATGACTATGAGCAAAAAACTACTGCATACCCCGGAGGGGGTAAGGGATATTTACGGAAAGGAATATGCCAGAAAGCTGAAAATAGAAGAACAGCTCTTAGAAAGCGTGCGCCTGTACGGCTATCAGGACATTCAGACCCCGACCTTTGAATTCTTTGATGTGTTTTCCAAGGAAATAGGTACGACTCCCAGCAAGGAGCTGTATAAGTTTTTCGACAAGGAGGGAAACACACTGGTGCTGCGGCCTGATTTCACGCCGTCCATAGCGCGCTGTGCCGCGAAATACTTTTGCGACGAGCAGGTTCCGCTGCGCTTCGCCTATATGGGAAACACCTTTACCAATACCTCTAATCTACAGGGAAAGCTGAAGGAGGTAACGCAGATGGGAGTTGAGCTGATTAACGACTCGTCTGCAGAGGCTGATGCCGAAATGATTAGTCTTGTGATTCACTCCCTTCTGTCCATCGGGCTGACACAGTTCCAGGTTTCCATCGGCGAGGCAGAATATTTCAGGGGGCTTTGTGAGGAGGCCGGACTGGATGAGGAGACAGAGAACGATTTGCGCTCCTGTATTTCCAGCAAAAATTATTTTGCGGCACAGGAGCTGTTGCAGGAGCGGAAGGTAAAGGAGCCTTATCAGGGCAGTCTGCTGAAAATTGCCGATATGTTCGGGAAAATGTCTTCCCTGCAGGAGGCAAGGGATATGGTGCATAATGCCCGCTCACTGGCCGCCATCGAGCATCTTGAAAAGCTGCAGAAGCTGCTTGCAGAATATGGCGTTGCAGAGTACATTTCCTTTGACTTAGGTATGCTCAGCAAATACAGGTATTATACGGGCGTTATCTTTAAGGCATATACCTTTGGAGTGGGAGACGCCATCGTCAAGGGAGGCCGCTATGACAGACTGCTGCAGCAGTTTGGGAAGGATGCGCCTGCCGTCGGGTTCTGTGCGGTAATTGACAGTATATTGGAAGCCTTATCAAGACAAAGGGTGGAGATTCCTGTCTCCGACGAGGTTTCAGTAATTTCTTACACGGCTGAGAATTTTTCCGAGAAGCTTAAGGCAGCCATGCAGCTTCGAGCCAGAGGAATTCCGGTTACTTTAACCTCAGGAAGGGGAGAAAGGTAAGTAAAAATGAGCGAAGAAAGATATCTGACCTTTGCGCTGGGCAAGGGGCGGCTGGCAAATAGAACCATGGAACTGCTTGAACGGCTGGGGATTTCCTGTGAAGAGATGAAGGATAAAAATTCCAGAAAGCTGATTTTCGTAAACGAAGAGCTAAAGCTTCGGTTTTTCCTTGCCAAGGGTCCGGATGTTCCCACTTATGTGGAATATGGCGCAGCTGACATAGGTGTCGTTGGACGTGATACCATTCTGGAGGAAAACCGCAACGTTTATGAGGTGCTCGATTTGGGATTTGGAAAATGCCGGATGTGTGTCTGTGGTCCCGCCTCTGCGCGTGAGCTTCTGCTACACCATGAGCGCATCCGTGTGGCCAGCAAGTATCCCAATATTGCAAAGGATTATTTTTACAACAAAAAGCATCAGACGGTTGATATCATTAAGCTGAACGGCTCCGTAGAGCTGGGACCGTTAGTAGAGCTGTCCGATGTTATCGTCGATATCGTGGAGACCGGCTCCACGCTGAAGGAAAACGGTCTTGAGGTTCTGGAGGAGGTTTGTCCCCTTTCTGCCAGAATGATTATTAATCCCGTGAGCATGCAGATGCAGAATGAAAGAATTAAGAGCTTGGTCAACCAGATTCGCCAAATCCTTCAGAATCCGTCCTAAGGGCATACAGAGGTGATGAGGCAGAAAAGGAAGAGAGGGAAAGCATATGAGAATTCTGGAATTATCCAATGAGACAAAACAGGACATATTGAATAATCTGTTAAAGAGAAGCCCTAATAATTATTCTCAATATGAGGCAGCCGTGAATGAGATAATTGAGAATGTCCGTGCAAACGGTGATAAGGCACTGTTCGAGTATACGCTGAAGTTTGACAGATATGCCTTAAGTGCCGATACCATTCAGGTGACCCGCGAAGAGATTGAAGAGGCGTATTCCCTGATGGATGCAGAGCTTGTCAGGGTGCTTCGGCAGTCAGCGGAAAACATCAGAAATTTTCACACAAAGCAGCTGAGGAACAGCTGGTTTGACGCAAAGGAGGATGGCACCATTCTGGGAATGAAATTCAGCCCGATTGCCCGGGCGGGAGTCTATGTGCCCGGCGGCAAGGCGGCTTATCCCTCCAGTGTGCTGATGAATGTGATTCCGGCAAAGGTAGCGGGTGTATCCGAGATTATCATGACGACACCTCCCGGGGCAGACGGCAGGGTTAATCCGGGAACCTTGGTCGCCGCAGACATTGCAGGCGTGGATACCATTTATAAGGCAGGCGGCGCTCAGGCGATTGCCTCGATGGCCTTTGGCACGGAGTCCGTTCCAAAGGTAGATAAGATTACGGGTCCCGGCAATATCTTTGTCGCTTTGGCAAAGAAGGCGGTTTACGGGCACGTAAGCATTGATTCCATCGCAGGCCCCAGTGAGATTCTTGTCCTTGCGGACGAGACGGCAAATCCCCGTTATGTGGCGGCAGATTTGCTCTCTCAGGCGGAGCATGATGAGCTTGCAAGTGCCATCCTGATTACAACCTCAGGAGAGCTTGCCCAAAAGGTTTCCGCACAGGTGGACGAGTTTGTACAGGAACTCTCCAGAGCAGAAATTATTAGAAAATCTCTTGAAAACTACGGATACATTCTCTTAGCGGAGAATATGACAGAGGCAGTTGACAGCGTAAATGAAATTGCGTCCGAGCACCTTGAGATTCTGACGAAAAATCCATTTGAGGTAATGACCCGTATCAGGAACGCAGGAGCCATTTTCCTCGGAGAGTATTCCTCCGAGCCTCTGGGTGATTATTTTGCCGGGCCGAATCATATTCTGCCTACCAACGGTACTGCAAAATTTTTCTCACCGGTAAACGTGGACGACTTTATTAAAAAGTCAAGCATCATCTCGTATTCCAGAGAGGCGCTCATGCAGGCACATAAGGATATCGAGGCATTTGCCAAAAGCGAGGGACTGACCGCACACGCCAACAGTATCCATGTGCGGTTTGAATAGGGAATTTCCACAAAACAGGAGTGACCACATGAACAGAGTAGCGAAAATCAAACGAACAACGAAGGAAACTGACATTACGGTCGAGCTGCAGCTGGACGGAAGCGGAAAATCCGAAATTGCAACCGGAATCGGCTTCTTTGATCATATGCTGGAGGGCTTTTCACGGCACGGCTTTTTTGACCTTAGCTGTAAGGTAAGGGGAGATTTGCAGGTAGACGGGCATCACACGGTTGAGGATACGGGAATTGTTCTCGGTCAGGCAATCGCAAAGGCTGTGGGAGATAAAAGGGGTATCTGCCGCTATGGTTTTTTTACCCTGCCCATGGATGATGCGCTTGTACTGTGCGCCGTGGACTTATGCGGCAGACCGTTTCTGAATTTTGACTGTGCCTTTTCCGTTGACAGGGTAGGTGATTTCGACACGGAGCTGGTGAGGGAATTTTTCTATGCCGTCTCCTATAGTGCGGGCATGAATCTGCACCTGAAAATGTTGGACGGAAGCAATACGCATCATGTGATAGAGGCGATGTTTAAGGCATTTGCCAAGGCGCTGGATCAGGCTGTCAGCTTTGACCCGCGCGTAACAGATGTATTGAGCACAAAAGGAAGTCTTTGAGGAGTAAGCCATGATTGTAAAAAGATTTGTACCCTGCATTTATCTGTATCGACAGCATGCCGTAAAAAATCTGAATGATACCTCCGTGGTGGAGACAGACCCGCTGCGGCTTGTCCGTCTTTACAATGAAAATAACGCAGACGAGCTGATTGTCTTTGATATGTCAGAGGGAGACGAGGAGCATGAGGCTGCACTCGACACCCTGAAGGAAATCTGTGCTGTCGCCGAGATGGATGTTATCGGAGCCGGCAACATCAGGCGGATGGAGGATGTCAAAAAGCTTCTGTATGCGGGCTGCCGAAAAGCTGTTCTTGATTATGAAAGGGAGAGCAATATTGCCGTCACGGAGGAGGTCTCCCTGAAATTCGGGAAGGATAAGCTGTTGGCTTCCTGCGATACGGCACAGACCATTTCGCAGAATCAGGCACTTGCAGAAGCATATGTCTCCGGACTGCTGCTCATGAATCCTCATCAGATACGTGAGACAGAAGCAGTTACTAAGCTGCCTTTTTATGTGAGAATCAACCAGCTTTCCCTGAATAAGCTGATGGAGGTGCTTTCTCATCCCAATCTGTGCGGTGTTACGGGAGGTGTCATCAATGAAAACCATAGGGAAATCCGAACACTGAAGAATATGTGCAGGGAGAGCGGACTTTCCGTAGAGGTGCTTGAAGCTGCATACAGATGGGAGGATTTCAAGAAGAACAGTGACGGTATGGTGCCTGTGGTAGTACAGGATTATCGCACCTCAGAGGTGCTTATGATGGCATACATGAACGAGGAAGCATACAGTCAGACGCTGGCATTGGGCAAAATGACCTATTACAGCAGAAGCAGGCAGGAGATTTGGCTGAAGGGTGCTACCAGCGGCCATTATCAATACGTGAAAAGCCTGACTGCTGACTGCGATATGGACACCATTCTTGCAAAGGTTTCTCAGGTGGGCGCGGCGTGTCACACCGGAAGCAGAAGCTGCTTTTTCAATGAAATTACAAAAAAGGATTACGAGCAGGCGGATAATCCGCTTCAGGTTTTTGAGGAGGTTTTAGAGGTTATCAGGGACAGAAAGCAGAATCCCAAGGAGGGCTCCTATACCAATTATCTTTTCGACAAGGGCATTGATAAGATACTCAAAAAGCTTGGGGAGGAGGCAACCGAGATTGTCATTGCCGCAAAGAATCCAAATGCCAATGAAGTAAAGTATGAAATCAGTGATTTTTTGTATCACATGATGGTGCTGATGGTTGAAAAGGATGTCAGCTGGGAGGAAATCACTACGGAATTGGCAAATCGGTAGGAGAGCAGAAAAAGTCGGAAAGCTCTTTGCAAAATACGGTATTATGCAAAAAACCTGTCACTAAAATGACAGGTTTTTTAATCAGCACTCTATAAAGCACTATAACAGATAGCGAAAGAAAAGTCTAGTATTATTTTTCGTCTGTCGTATAATTTCTGTATAACAGACAAAGAAAACTCAGAAAGGATTAAGGGAGGTGCAGATGAAAAACACAGACAGGAGCTCAGAGGAGGCTTACCTTCGCCATACAATGCAGATTGTGGAAAACAATCTGCAAAACTACAGCCGGGAGACTGCGCGTATGCAGGCGGAAATTGACGAGATGCTGGAGCATTATCATGACAACGATGATGAGCTCTGGACGCTTTTAAACAATACCATTACGCTCAATGAGCACATGAAGCGGGCACTTGCACGTTTATCCCGCGCTCAAAAAAAGCCCTATTTCGGAAGAATTATCTTTCAGGATGAAGCTCTTCAAAAAACGGAATCCTTTTATATCGGAAAGGGTGGAATCTCAAATGACCGAATCAGTCAGACCGTCATTGACTGGAGAGCACCGATTGCCAATGCTTATTATGAAAACGGACTGGGAAGGTGCAGCTATAAGGCACCTGACGGGAAAGAGCTTTTTATTGATTTAGAGCTGAAGAGAACCTTTGAGATAGAGGACGGAGTGCTTCTGGATTATTATGATACCGAGGTGGTTTCGAACGACGATCTGCTCATGAAATATCTGTCCAAAAGCAAGGAAGCGGTATTGGGCGAGATTGTTGCAACCATTCAGAAGGAGCAGAATGAAATCATCCGAAAAACCCCCTATCACAATATTATTGTCCAGGGAGTTGCCGGCTCCGGAAAAACGACGGTTGCCATGCACAGAATCTCCTACATCCTTTACAACTATAAGGAGCGTTTTCGCCCTGAGGACTTCTACATCGTCGGCAGCAACCGTATTCTGCTCAACTATATCACAGGCGTCCTCCCGGAGCTGGATGTTCACGGAGTGCGCCAGATGACAATGGAACAGCTCTTTGCCAGACTGCTTTATGAGGATTGGGATGAAAAGAAATACAGTTTTAAAGCGCTCTCCGGAGGCGGGGATGTCTGCAAGGGAACAGAAAGGTGGTATTATGAGCTGCTTGCCTTTATCCGAAGACTTGAAAAGAACAGTATTTCAACCGATTCCATTTACCTGAATCCGAGAGAGTTTGTGGAAGGACTGCAGGACGGCAAAGCAGGCGTGTTTGACAGAAGCTGCGAGGATAAGACAATGGGCCGGAAACCGCTTTACAGAGAGCTTGTGTCCCGGGATGCTGTCCGGCGCTACATAAAGGATAATCCGCAAATTTCCATTCAGGGTAAAATAAATATGCTGAATGAGCGCCTTTTAATCAGAATCAGGGAGGAGTTTCTGGGAAAGGGCATATCCTACACAGAGGCGGAGCAAAAGGCGATTCTGAGGGCATACAGAGGAAGATACGGTAAAAGGATATGGCAAATTTCTATTTATCAGCTCTATCAGACTTTTCTGCTGGAGCAGAGGGAAAAGGGGTATGAGATAACACTCCCGGATACTTCCTTTGATGTTTACGATCTTGCTGCGCTTGCCCTGTTATATAAGCTTGTAAAGGAGACTGAGGTCATCAGTGAGGCACATCATATTGTCATTGACGAAGCACAGGATTTCGGAATGATGGCATACCACGTTCTGCATGACTGTATCAGAGACTGTACCTACACCGTGATGGGTGATGTCTCACAAAACATCCACTTTGGCTATGGACTGGCGGACTGGGAGGAATTGCGTAAGCTGCTTTTGCAGGACGCGAGGGCTTCTTTTGCGACCCTGAAAAAGAGCTATCGGAACACAGTGGAAATATCCGATTTTGCAACGGCAATCCTCCGGCACGGAACATTTCCTGTCTATCCGGTGGAGCCTATCCTCCGGCATGGCAATCCTGTCAGCATAGAGCGGCTTCCTGACGAAAAGGAGAGCGCACTGGCTGAAAGAGCCGCGGAAATCTGCCGGAGCTGGCAGCAAAAGGGATATGCAACCATCGCGGTAATCTGTCGGAATGAACAGCAGGCAGCGGCGGCCACGGCAAAGCTTTCATCCCGCATTCCGATTATTGAAAGCGATTTGGAAAAAGCAAATTTTGGAAACGGTATCATGGTGCTCCCGGTGGAATATACAAAGGGGCTGGAGTTTGATGCGGTTTTAATATGGAATCCTGACCGTGCTCTATACCCGTCAGATGACGGTCACGCAAGACTGCTTTATGTTGCCGCCACCCGGGCGCTGCACGAGCTTAGCGTACTTCATGTTGGCGACTTGAGCGGTCTGATTGCCGACCCCTTACCGGAGGGAGCAGCCCCGGCATCCCTGCTCAGTCAACAGCCGGAAGCAAAAAGCTGCCCGACAGCAAACCCGGGAACGGATAAAACAGCCTCTCAAGCCGGACAGGAGACAGTGGTACAAAATGCGGTAATGGCACAGAAGGCAGCCGTACAGAAGACTGCGCAAAAGGCAACAGTAGTGCAGAATATTACGGTGGCACAGAAGCCGACAATAGCACAGAAGCCGGCATTGGTAAGGCATATGGCAGCGACAACACAGTCTCTGACACCGAAGTCCCCGACACCGGCAGCTTCAGCCGTACAGCCTCGTGTAGAAACTGCCCGCGGCGGACATTCCGATACGGAAGCCGCCTCAGTGTTTGGAGATATGCCGGAGACAGAGAAGCTGCGTCCTGCGGGACATGCCAAAATCAATTCTGCCGTTCGTTGGATAACCAGACATGATGACGGGCTTTATATGCAAAGCCAGTATGGAATTTTGCGCATCAGCCCTGTTGGAAGCGGGATTTTGCGTCTTACCTTTTCGCGCGGCAGCCTGCTGCAGGAGGGAGTACATCCTCTCATTGCTACGACCCACGTGGAGAAGAACTGGAAATACCGTGATAACGGAAAATACGCGGAGCTTACGACAGGAGAGCTTCTTGTCCGCGTGGATAAGGCAGCCTGTTCACTACAATACCTTGACCGCAGCGGCAGCCTGCTGTTAGCAGAGCGAAAGACGGAAAGCCGTCAGACAGACGGCAATCGCAGCTGGCTGTATCTGGATTTGGACAAGAAGGAGCAGCTTTATGCCGCGGGCGCCGCCGGAGTGCCTGCCCTGAAGCTGCGTGGCAGCGCGAGATATCTTTCTCCGGGGGTCGGTATGCTTCCTTTCTTTTTTTCGGATAAAGGCTACGGGATACTGGTTGCCACGGAAGGCAGCTGTATGTTCTGCGATATTCCTGCCTACGGCTCCTATCTGTATACAGAGACGGCACAGTCGGATTTTTATCTGATTGCCGGAAAACAGCAGCAGACAATTTTGAATGCGCGCGCTTATTTGCTGGGACTGCTGTAGACCGCCGTAAGACCTTCAACCCAGACATCAATTTTCTCACCATAATCGGCCGAAATTACCCGTTGAACCATTTCTGCGGTAATTCCGGCCACTTTTATATGGCTTTTGTCCATGGCTACAAGCGCGGCAAAAAACAGCCCTGCAAGAAGAAAACGGAGTCTGAGCCGGAAGCCGGGAGCATCCTGTCCTGTATAATCCTGCTCGTAAAGAATCCGTTCCCTGTTACGAATATCATATTGGTTTTCGCTGTAGCGGGAGCGAATCTGCTGCACAAGCTGCAGCTTTTGTTCCACGGTCACATCACTCATCCCTTTACCTCGTTTCCGATAACCCGGCAGGCTTACTATAGAATATTCACAAAGTGCGGTATTCAGAACCTCACAGAAGGCGGAACTGCCGTACATCCCAAGACGTTCCGAAAACATTGGATGAAAACATCTTCTATATAACATCTTCTATATAACTTGTCTACAGAACTTTGCAAACCGGGTTACATTATGGTAAAATAAAGATTACATTTAAAAGGACAAAGAGGAGTAAAGGAATGGGCAGTAACGGAAAAGCTTTAAGTGATAAGATACTTGAAAACATCGGAAGGGTTATTGTGGGAAAGGAGCAGACAGTAAGGCTTCTTTTGACGGCACTTTTGGCTGACGGTCATGTTTTGCTGGAAGATGTTCCGGGAACGGGAAAGACAAAGCTGGCAAAAACACTTGCGAAAACCATCACAGCTGACTTTTCCCGTATTCAGTTTACTCCTGATTTGCTCCCCAGCGATATTACAGGGCTGAATATTTATGACCGCCGGAAAAATGAATTTGTTCTGCGAAAAGGTCCTGTTTTTACCAATATCCTTTTGGCAGACGAGATTAACCGTGCAACTCCCCGCACGCAGGCAGGACTTCTGGAATGTATGGAGGAGCGTCAGGTCACCATTGACGGCGAAACCTATACGCCGGGTGTTCCCTTCTTTGTAATAGCGACCCAGAACCCTGTAGAGACAGCCGGAACCTTTCCGCTGCCGGAGGCACAGCTTGACAGATTTATGATGCGGCTTTCAATGGGACTTCCGACAAAGGAAGAAGAGCTTTCCATTCTGGAGCGTTATATGGTAAAGGAGCCTCTTGAGGAGCTGGAAAGTGTACTCACGACAGAGGAGCTTGCCGCTGCCCGCAGGGAAGCAAACAGCATTTTCGTACATCCGTGTGTGCTTTCCTATATGATTGAAATCGTCTCTGCCACCAGAGAGAAGGAAAAGACCGTTATGGGGGTCAGCCCCCGCGGTAATCTGGCTCTCCTTCGCTGTGCAAAGGCATATGCCTATCTGGACGGACGGGACTTTGTTACTCCTGATGACATCAAGGCGCTGGCTGTCCCTGTTTTGGCACACCGGATTGTCCTTGGCTACGGAGCGGGTGGCAGTGATGCCTGCGAAAAGCTGATACAGAATATTCTTGATGCAACACCCGTCCCTACCGAGGATTTTAAGGCATGACAAAATTACTTATCATCGGACTGATTTTCTTCCTACTGTTCCTTTTGCAGAAGAAGCTGTACGAGAAGCTCTGGCAGAGCCATCTGACGGTGAAGCTCGCATTCTGCAGGGATCATATTTATGAGGGGGAACAGGGCGAACTCAAAGAGGTTATCGAAAACAGAAAACGGCTTCCGCTGTCCATGCTCAAGGTAAAGTTTAAGACGGACAGGCATCTGATATTTGACGATATGCAGGGCTCGCGAACCACCGACCAGTTTTATCGAAATGATATTTTTCGCATAGGCGGAGGAGAACGGGTCACCAGGGTTTTGAAATTTCAGGGCGGGAGAAGAGGGTATTATAGCATTGACGGCATCAGTCTGGTTGCCTCCGATTTGTTTCTGACTGCCCAGATGGTTGCAGAGGAAGAAGCTTCTACCGCCATCTATGTCTACCCGAAGCCATACGACAGCGAAGAACTGCGCCGCTGCCTGACACAGCTCAACGGAGAGGTGCTTGCCAAGCGCCATCTGCTTGAGGACCCTTTTGAATATCGCGGAATTCGGGAATATCAGCCCTTCGACGATATGCGTAGCATTAACTGGAAGGCGACTGCCAAAACCGGAGAGCTTAAGGTCAATCTGAAAAATTATACCTCTCTGAAGAGTATTCGCGTATTCTTTAATGTACAGGACGACAACATTCTGAAAAAGGATGACTGTGTGGAGGCATCCTTGCGGATTGTGGCAGGGCTGTGTGCCTTTTTCCTTCATCAGGGGATGCAGGTCTCGTGCTACGGAAACGGCTTGGATTTTTCTACGGGCAAGCCGATGAGTGTTGAGGCGAAGGCGGGTGACCGTCAGCTGGAAAGTATTCTGCGCAGTCTGGCAAGACTGAATCTGGAACAGCCGGTGGCAGACTTTTCCAAGACCTTTGAGGAACATCTTTTTCATCAGGCACAGGGAACCTTTACCTGCTTCGTTGCGCCCAATCAATATGAGGACTATTGTCAGCTGCTTCTGCAATATCAGGCTGCCGGAAATGATTTTCTCTGGTTTTACCCTGTATCCGGAAGCAGAGACCCCGCATTGCCGACCGGGCTGGAGAAACGAATCCGGCTCATTCATCCTGATACCTAAGGAGGTATTTCCTTGTCTGAAAAGAGAGAGAGAAGAATTGAATTCATAAGTGAACTGCTGACCCAGCAGATGAACCACTGGATGCTGTTTCCACTGACGATTACCGTCATGGGATGTCTGGGGGCTTATTTTTCGGTTGAAAAGCCGGATTTACTCCTTTGGGCACTTTGCGGTCTTCTTCCGGTTTTTACCTTTCTGATTCGCTGGAGGACAAAGCATTTTCTCCCTTTTCTCCTCTGTAATCTCTGCGTTTTTGCGATTTCCTTTCTGATACCCGTTTCCGTCTATGGAGGAAGGGGCATCTGCATTCTTTGCGGGGCAGGATACCTGATTCACACATTCGTGCTGCGCCTGAAGGCAAAGGATATGTTTACCTCTGCGTTTCATCCGGCAGCCGCCATCGGAATATCTGTGTTCGGTATGATTTTCCTAAGCAATGTGCGTGGAGAGGAAGTAAACTGGAATGCTTATTACATCTTTTCCCTGACCGGATGCCTTTCTCTGTATGCACTCATTTTTTATATGAACCGTTATCTGGCGTTTCTGGCAGTAAATGCGAGCAGCTCAGGCTCTCTTCCTGCCACAGAAATGTTTCATTCGGGAATGGGGCTGGTCTTGGGCTATTCCCTTTTTGGAACGGTTATTTTACTGCTTTGTACAAATTTTTCATGGGTGGAAAAGCTGCTTTTTACGCTTCGGGATGCCCTGCTGGTTTGTCTGCGCTTTATTTTTTCGCATCTGTTTCATAAAAGGCAGGAGGAAGAGCTGCTTTCAGGAGAACCTCTTGCTGCGGGCAAAAATGATGAATTCAATCTTCCCAAGGGCGAATCTGCCCTGTTTTGGGAAATTCTTGAAACGGTGGCAGTCATTGCATTTGTCTGTGTGGTGGTGTTTGTTCTGCTGCGCCTGTTTCTGCAGATTGTCCGTTTCATCAAAGAACGTTTCGGGCAACAGTTTGCACGCAGGACGTGGGAGAGCGCTGAAAGCTCTGCTATGGATATTCGTGAAAAATGTGAGCTGGCAAAGAGAAAGCCGGATGCAGGGGAATACAGGCTGAGCCGCTTCTTTCATCCGGGAGATCGCATACGCAGGCTCTATAAAAAGAAACTGATCAATGCATCCGTCAGGCTGGTCGGAGAGGAGCGGGAACGGCTGGCACTTCTTACCGCACGAGAATCCGAGCAGAAGCTTGGTACAGCAGGAATGGCAGCAATTTATGAAAAGGCTCGCTATGGCAACGAGAATATTTCCGGTGAGGATGTGCGACGCATGAAGGAAATCTGCAGATAACCCTGTAAACGATACAAACTATTTGAAATGAGGATAACAATAATATGTGTGAGGATAAGCTTGCTCTGTCTGATGATATTCTGATGAAGGTCACAAAGCCTGAGCGTTATATCGGACATGAGGTAAATTCCGTTATAAAGGACAAGTCAACAGTTTCAGTCCGATTCGCCATGTGCTTCCCTGATGTATACGAGATTGGAATGTCCCATCTCGGCATTCAGATTTTATACAGTATGTTCAATTCTATGGAGGATGTCTGGTGCGAAAGGGTATATTCGCCATGGCTTGATTTGGATGAGATTATGAGAAAAGAGCAGATTCCCCTGTTTGCTCTGGAATCTCAGGACCCGATAAAGGATTTTGACTTTCTTGGCATCACCATCCAATATGAAATGTGTTACACAAACATTTTACAGATACTGGACCTCGCACAGCTGCCCATCAACGCCGTGGACCGCGGCGAGGATTGCCCGATTGTCATCGGAGGCGGTCCCTGCTCCTATAACCCGGAGCCGCTGGCGGATTTCTTTGATATTTTCTATATCGGAGAAGGAGAAACCCGCTACAGAGAGCTGCTTGACCTCTATAAGGAATGTCGTTCCCGGGGACTTTGCAGAGTGGAGTTTTTGCGGCGTGCAGCACGGATTCCCGGGATGTATGTTCCACGCTTTTATGAGACCACCTATAATCCGGACGGCACAATTCACAGCTTTTTACCAACAGAGGAGGGAATTCCGTCCACGATTGTAAAAGAAATTGTCATGGACGTTTCCAACACCTATTATCCGATGAAGCCGGTTGTTCCTTTTATTAAGGTGACTCAGGACAGAGTTGTTCTGGAAATCCAGCGCGGCTGCATCCGGGGCTGCCGTTTCTGTCAGGCGGGGCAGCTTTATCGACCGGTCAGGGAACGGGATGTCGATACCTTGAAGAAATGGGCGTTAGAAATGCTGAAGAACACAGGGCATGAAGAAATCTCCCTGAGTTCTTTAAGCTCCAGCGATTACAGCAAACTGCCGGAGCTGATTGATTTTCTGATAGAAGAATGCAACAGGCAGCATACCAATATTTCCCTTCCTTCCCTGCGTATTGACGCATTTTCACTGGATGTCATGAGCAAGGTACAGGACGTTAAGAAGTCGAGCCTAACCTTTGCACCGGAGGCGGGAAGCCAGCGCTTAAGAAATGTTATTAACAAGGGATTGACCGAAGAGGTCATTTTAAAAGGAGCCACACTTGCCTTTGAGGGCGGCTGGAGCAGGGTTAAGCTTTACTTTATGCTGGGACTTCCTACCGAGACGGAGAGTGACATAAGAGGAATAGCCGAGCTTTCCAACAAGATTGCCGCCGCCTTTTTTGAGACAGTACCCAAGGAGAAGCGGGTAAACGGTAAAATTCAAATTGTTGCCAGCACCTCCTTCTTTGTTCCCAAGCCTTTTACACCCTTTCAGTGGGCATCACAGTGCACCAAGGAAGAATTTATAGCAAAGGCATACCAGACAAGAGCCGCAATTTCCGAGCAGCTGAACCAGAAAAGCATTAAATACAACTGGCATGAGGCAGATGCCAGCGTGCTGGAGGGCGTTCTGGCACGGGGAGACCGCCGTCTGTGCGAGGTTATCCGCCGGGTATACCAAAAGGGCTGCTTCTATGATGCATGGAGCGAGTACTATAATCATCAGAAGTGGATGGAGACCATAGAAGAATGCGGTCTCTCCGTCGATTTCTATACACATAGGGAACGCAGCACGGACGAAATCCTTCCATGGGATTTTCTTGATTGCGGTGTCTCTAAGGAATTTCTAAAGAGAGAGTGGGAAAAAGCAAAACGGGAAGAAATTTCCGAAAATTGCAGCTTGAAATGTCAGGGCTGCGGTGCCGCCAAATTTGGCGGAGGCATCTGTTTTCAACCGAGAGCATCAGCTGATTAATAGCTTATTTTCCGCGCGGCTATTTGTGTCGAGAACGTCACAAATGAGCCCCAGTGCGAATATGCACTTCCTCGAACGAAAAGGAACGTTCTCGGAATGGAGACTAAAATGAAGCTTCGAGTTAAATTCAGAAAGCAAGGGGCTGTACGCTTTATTGGACACCTGGATGTTATGCGCTTTTTTCAGAAGGCGATACGCCGGGCACAGATAGACATAGCCTACACAGGGGGCTACAGCCCTCATCAGATAATGACCTTTGCTGCACCACTGGGAGTAGGATTGACAAGCAACGGAGAGTATATGGATATAGAGGTACATTCCATAGTGTCCTGTGAGGATGTAAAAGAACGGCTTAATGCTGCAAGTGTGCCCGGAATAGAAATTGTCTCCGTAAAAATTCTGCCGGAGGATGCCGGAAATGCCATGGCAAGCGTAGCTGCTGCCGCTTATACGGTACGCTTTCGCGGGGGAAGAGAGCCGGACTGCGATATTCCTTCAGGGCTGGAAAAGCTTCTGGCGAGAGAAGAAATTCTCGTCACCAAAGAGACAAAGAAGGGTGTCAGGGAAATAGATTTAAGGCCGGGAATATACAGATTAGCATGGGAAGACAATGCTTTTCATATGCTTCTTGACGCTTCCAGTGCCGGAAACATTAAACCCGGGCAGATAGTTGCTGCACTGCTGGCACAATGTGGCATCACGCTGCAGGAAAACGCACTTTTAATAACCAGAGAGGATGTCTATACCCGTCTTGGTACGGACGAGACTAAAGAGTTTGTATCACTGGATACAATCGGGAAGGAAACACCGTAAATATGAGTCGCGCTATTTCTGAAAAAAAATCCGTAACCCTTTCGCAGACGGAAAACACCCTGCGTGATACCGAGGAAGGAAAACTGCTGTTCACAGACTGTGAGGGTCAAAGCTGCGCCTTTCTGATAAAAGACGGCAGACTTACCGCTGTCTCCGTTCTCGACAATGCCGCAGGCAATGTGGGCGCGACCTATCTGGGAAAGGTTCAGAGCGTACTGCCCAATATGAATGCCTGCTTTGTTGAAATAGCAGAGAGAGAGCTTTGTTTTCTGCCGCTTAAGGAGCTTTCCAATCCCTTTTTAAGAAACAGATGCTATGACGGGAGAATTGTTGCGGGCGATGAGCTGCTGGTAACAGTGAAGCGGGAAGCGCAGAAAACAAAGCAGGCATCCGTCACCACTCACATTTCCCTTTCCAACGATTATCTGACGCTGGTACTCGGCTTGGACAGAGTCAGTTATTCCTCACGATTGGACAGCCTGCAGAGAAAAACAGTTTCCGCACTGCTGCAGGAGGCTGGTATCTGCTGTGATAACGGTATGCGGCTTACGCCCGATGCCATATCACAGGCAACACAGGAGGCTGTCGGCTTTCCCCTTTCTTTTGGAATGATTGTACGCACAAAAGCAGGAGAGTGCAAGAGAGCAGAAGAGTTAGCTGTTCACTATACCGTCCTTGCGGAGGAAATGGAACGGCTTTTACGCCGTGGCACCCATTGCAGCTGCTTTACCTGTCTGAAGGAAGCCCCCGCGCCCTATGAACAGGTATTTGAACGGCTCATTCGCTCAAGTGAATTTTCGGAAATTGTCACTGACGACAAGGCTCTGTATCCGTTGTTGGCTGAATATGCAAAAGAACATTTTCCCCAAAAGACGGTTCGGCTGTATTCTGATTCCGTTCTGACGCTTACCAGCCTTTATTCCCTGCGGACAAAGCTGAAGGAGGCTTTGAACGAACGCGTCTGGCTAAAATCCGGAGGGTATTTAATCATCCAGCCGACAGAGGCACTCACGGTAATAGATGTAAATTCAGGCAAATACGAGGGGAAAAAGAACACAGAAGAGGCCGCGTTAAAAATCAACCTGGAGGCCGCGGAAGAAATTGCCCTGCAGCTGAGACTGCGTAACCTTTCCGGCATTATTATCGCAGACTTCATCAATCTGAATCAGGAAGCTTCCCGCAAGGAGCTGTTGCGTTGCCTGAATGCTGCCGTACAAAAAGACCGGCTTCAGACAACCGTCGTAGACATAACTCCGCTGGGACTTGTGGAAATAACCCGCAAAAAGGAAAAGAAGCCTCTGTGTGAGCAGTTCAAACAACGAAGATAAGGATGGGAGGGAGAGGGCTAATTATTCGCAAAAGACAACTTTAACGAAAAGTTCAACTGCCCTTCGCGTTTATAGCAGATGCTCCGCGCCTATAGTCATTTTCGTAGTTATCCGACTATTTCCGCGGAGTCAAGTGTTAATGTAAAAGGGCCGTCATTCAGTAGGGAAACCTTCATGTCAGCGCCGAAGATTCCCGTTTCAACAAGCGGAATTTCGCGTCGGCAGCACGCAACAATATATTGATACAGCTCCTCAGCCATGTCCGGGGCTCCCGCCTTGATAAAGGAGGGGCGGTTGCCTTTTCTGCAATCGGCATACAGGGTAAATTGAGAAATCATAAGAAGGGAACCGTTGACTGCGCGTAGGTCCAGATTTGTCTTTCCATTCTCGTCCTCAAAAATTCTGAGCCCAATTAGCTTTTTTACCATTTTGTCTGCGATTTCCTTCGTATCTGACTGGCTGATTCCGACCAGAACAAGAAAGCCCCTGCCTATCCTGCCGACAGTTTTTCCCTCAACTGCAACACTTGCCTGTGTCACTCTCTGTACTACAAATTTCATTGTTTTTGCTCCTTTGTTTCTTTTTTGGCAGAATTCTTTCGTTTAAAGCTCCATCCGGGCTTGGATGTTGAGGCTTTCTCTTTTTTGACGGCACGGTCACTGCTCTCCTGTCGGTCGTGAATGCCCAGTTCATCTACAAAATCAATCCTTTCATATCGCTCTGTATCAACGGGCAGGCTCTTTTTTTCCAGTGTCGAATTTAAGACAGAGCCTGCAGCAGCATAAAGAACCGCGAAAATGGGAACCCCGACAATCATTCCGACAACGCCGAACAGCCCTCCGAACAGAGTGATTGCAAAGATAACCCAGAAGCCTGAAAGCCCCGTAGAATTCCCCAGAATTTTAGGGCCTAAAATATTTCCGTCAATCTGTTGCAGAATCAGAATGAAAATAACAAAATACAGGCAATTATGCGGCTGGGTTGGCTCAACGATAAATATGAGAATTGCGCTTGGTATCGCACCCAGATAAGGGCCAAAAAACGGTATTACATTAGTGACACCGACGACCACGCTGACCAGTGCCGCATACGGGGTATGCAGAAAGGAAGTCCCTATAAAGCAGACAATGCCGACAATTACGGAATCCAAAATCTTCCCGCTGAAGAAGCCGATAAACATTCTGTGTGTAAACCGAAAGTTACGAATGACAGTATTGGCAGTGTCCCTTTCAAACAAGGCATATGCCATCTTTTTTGCCTGCCCGGCGAAGCGCTCCTTACTGGCAAGCACATAAATTGAAATGATAAAGCCGATAATGAAGTCCCAGAAGATACCAAGCACACTTATCACGCTAAGTGAAACAGTCTTTATCAGCTGTGCAGTGTTCGGCAACAGCTCGTTCAACCATTCTTCCAAATCATCCGTATAATTATTTACCGTTTTTATCAGCCTTCTGCCCAGCTCAGGATTATCCTCTAATACGCGGTTCAGCCACTTGATAAAGTTATTGCTGTAAGAATCAAACTGAGCAGCAATATTCTGTACACTGGGGACAATTTGCGACAGGAGCATATACATCAGAAAATATATTAAGGCAAGGAACAGACACGCAGTTATAATAATACCTACACATCTGACAGCCGCGTTTCTTCTTTTAGACTCACGAAGTCCAAGCTTTTTGCACAGCGGAAGCAAAATATGTCTTTCCGTAAAATTGAGCACCGGTGTCAACAGATAGGCAATCGCCGCGCCACAGACAACAGGCATGAGAATGTCTGCAATTTTATTCAAGCCTGCCTTAATCTGTGAAGCATGAAAAACCAGATAATAGAAAAGCGTGCCCGATACAATAACCAGAAAAGCTGTGATACCCCATCGAAAATACTTATTGTTAATCTTGAATTTCATAAGCCGCCCCTTCATTAAGAATCCTTCTGATATTATCATACTCTTTTCCGCGCAGCAAAACAAGTGTCAGGATGCCGCTTTGTGCTGCTTTTGTAAAAAGGCTGCGGCACTGTTTGGTCCTGACACTCTTAATACATCATTTATGAATTTGACAGCTATCAGCTTCTTTGGGATAATGTCGCAAGCTTCGTCACAGGGCTTCAGGCTTGCTGTGTCATAAATTCAGCAGGTGTCAGCTCAAAGCGGATAAAGTATCCCTGCTCATGCTGACAGACCGGGCAGACCTTCGGCGCTGCCTTTCCCTTGTACACATAACCGCAGTTCAGACACAGCCATTCCTCTTCCACGTCCGAGATAAAGAGCTTTCCCTCCTTCATGAGCTGCGCATATTTTCCAAATCTGTCGCCATGGATTTTCTCTATCTTGGCAATCTGAAGAAAAGACGCGGCAATTTGGGCAAAGCCCTCCTCCTGTGCCTTCTCACCGAATGCCTTGTAAACCGGGTCATGCTCCTCGTATTCATTGTGCTGCGCTCTGCTCAAAAGGTCGCTTACATCCTCTGAAATGTCTACAGGATAACCGCCGTCAATAAAAATGGTTTCCCCGGACAACTCCTTAAGATGCTTGTAAAAAATTTCAGCGTGCTCCTTCTCCTGAGATGCGGTGAAGCCAAAAATTGCACTGATGACATAAAGACCGTTCTTCTTTGCCTGTGATGCCGCAAAGGTATAGCGGTTTCTTGCCTGGCTTTCTCCCGCAAATGCGCGCATCAGGTTTTCCTTTGTAACACTTTTTGAAAAATCAACTGCCATCTCCTATTCACTCCTTATTTACTATTTTATATCCATCAATAAGTATTTACATGACCCGCTCAAAATATAATTCCCTATTGTCTTTATTTCTCAAAAATTATAAAATATAAAAGGACTTTTATTAAAACTATTCGCAAGACGGAGAACTATTCATGAAGCTGCAACAGGTTATGAGCTATGTCCGCAAGGCGGTGGACGATTATCATATGATTGAAGAGGGCGACAAAATTGCCGTAGGCATATCCGGCGGTAAGGATAGTCTCACGCTTCTCTATGCGCTGCACGGTCTGCAACGTTTTTATCCGAAGCACTTTACACTCCATGCCGTAACCGTCGACCTTGGCTGGGATAACCTCAATCTGGAAAAGATTGTGGAGCTTTGCAGGGAGCTTGGCGTAGAGTATACCGTTGTGAAAACAGATATCGCTCAAATCGTATTTCAGGATCGCAAGGAAGAAAATCCCTGCTCTCTCTGCGCAAAAATGCGAAAAGGGGCTTTGAATCAGGCAATTAAGGATGCCGGCTGCAATAAGGTTGCTTATGCACATCATAGGGATGACGTGGTGGAAACCATGCTGATGTCTCTGATTTTTGAGGGAAGGTTTCATACCTTTTCTCCCGTCACCTATTTAGACAGAATGCAGCTGACTGTTATCCGTCCGCTTATGTATATGCACGAGGCAGATGTCATAGGCTTTGTAAACAAATATCAGGTTCCTGTCGTAAAAAGTCCCTGCCCTGCTGACGGACATACAAAGCGGGAATATGTCAAAAATCTTCTCCGAGAGCTCAACAGAGAAAATCCCGGTGTGAAGGAGCGCATGTTCACCGCAATTCAGACCGGAAACATGAAAGGGTGGGAAAACTACATTGGCAGCAAAGTCTAACAATTATCATGATGAGCAAAACAGGCAGAACATAATAAAGATGCGGGCTATATTAGAGGAGCTCCCTTACTTCTGCAAGCAGTTTTTCAGAGGAATCGAGGAATATACCTCTGCCAGAACCCGCCTGGCTTATGCCTATGATTTGCGGCTTTTCTTTGAGTTCCTGCATGAGAAAAATGCAGTCTGTGCCAAAATGGAGATACGTGACTTTCCACTCTCCCTGCTGGAGCAGCTGACCCGTCAGGATATCGAAGAATATCTGGAATATATGACACTGTACGAAAAGGATGGCAGGGAAATTACCAACGACGAGCGCGGAAAAGCCAGAAAGCTTGCGTCTCTGCGTAGCTTTTACAATTACTTCTATCAGAGTGAGCTGATAACCTACAACCCTGCTTCCTTAATTCCGCTTCCCAAACAGCACGAAAAAGAAATCATACGTCTGGAGCCAAATGAGGTTGCAATTCTCCTTGATCAGGTGGAGGACGGCACAAAACTTACAAAAAAGGAGCTGGAGTACCATAAAAAAACAAAGACCCGGGATGTTGCGCTGCTGACTCTTTTGCTTGGTACGGGTATCCGTGTGTCTGAATGTGTCGGCTTAAACATTTCCGACGTAAACTTTGAGACCGATGGCATTAAGATCCGCAGAAAGGGAGGCTATGAGACGGTTGTTTATTTCGGGGAAGAGGTTGAGACGGCGCTTTTGGATTATCTGGAGGAAAGAAACCGCATCCTCCCGATGGAGGGACACGAGGACGCGCTTTTTCTTTCTCTGCAAAACAGACGCATTGCTGTCCGTTCTGTAGAAAAGCTGGTGAAAAAATACGCCTCAAGGGTAACCACCCTGAAAAAAATCACGCCACATAAGCTCAGAAGCACCTACGGTACATCCCTGTATCAGGAAACAGGGGACATTTATCTGGTTGCAGATGTTCTCGGTCATAAGGATGTCAACACAACAAGGAGACATTATGCCGCACAATCAGACGAGCGCCGCCGCCGCGCTGCACAGTATGTCCATCTGCGCGAAAAACCGTAATGCTCCTGAAATCACCATGTTCTGAAATTATCGTTGTCCCAGATATTTTTTGCGATACTCTCTCGGCGACATCCCCAAAAGCTGCCTGAACAGGAGCTGGTAGGATTTTGTATCTTCATATCCAACCTCATGTGCTATCTGCTGAATCTGCATATCCGTGCTAAGAAGGAGTTCACAGCTTTTTTCAACACGAAGCTTCTGCAGATACTTTGGAACAGTATACCCGGTCTCCTCCTTAAAGCAACGGCTTAAGTAGGGAATACTGTAATGATTTTTCCTGCAATATTCGGACAGAAGCCCTTTTTCCTGATAGGCAGCAGAAAGATAATAAAGAAGCCTTCTTACAGGCTCACTATAATCCTTTTCCTGTACCGACATATTACTCTCTTCAACAAATCTCCTTACCATGCAAATCACAACTTCAATCACACCACAGCGAAACAGTTCCTCATACCCGAGCTGTCTTGCATCGTATTCATCCTGAATTCGGCTCAGAATGGCTCTTATTCGTCCGTCCGAATCATGAAAAATGTGATTGACGGGAGTTTTCCCTAACAGCTGCCTGTAATATCGTAAAAGACAGTACTTCAATATTTCATCAAAGCAGCGGCAGTCTGACAGCGTGTCGTGAATCATCTCAGGCAGGAAAAGGCAATTAATCAGCAGACAATTTTTGCATTCCACATACCGATGCCTTGTGCCATAATCAATGATGAAGTAATCTCCTGCATGAACCTCCCAGTTATCTCCGTTATCAAGTTCATGTACTGCGCTTCCCTCCAAAATATATACCAGTTCAAAAAAGCTGTGACTATGGTATCCTATGTCATTCTGACTATAAAATTTGATATTGAATTTTTCATCCAGAACAGATACTGTAGCCTGACCCATAAAGTTAAATATGCCCCCTATTTCAGCTCTTTTACATACTTTTCTTTATTATAAATAGGACTATAATGAAAATCAAGAATTAATAGAAAGGACATGATACTTTACATGAAGACCAAGCTGTTTTCTTCCACTGAAAATATGACTGCCGGCAAACCGCTCTCCCTGCTCATTTCCTTCTCCGTTCCAATACTGATTTGCAATCTGCTGCAGCACATATATAACGCAACAGACACCATTATCGTGGGTCAGTTTGTAGGAAAGAACGCGCTTGCGGCTGTTGGCTCTACCGGTAATATTACAGGTCTGCTCTTTACTCTGCACAGCGGGCTTGCCGGAGGAAGTGCTATATTGGTTACACAGTATTACGGGGCTGATAACGAAAAAATGATGCGAAAAAGCATTGTAAGCTGTATTTATCTTATGACCATAACAGGTATCCTCTCCGGAATCATAGGCTTTGCTGCAGCACCGTATGTCCTACGGATAATGAATACACCGGAAGCCATTCTTACAGAAGCAATTTTATATATGCAGATAAATTGTGTCGGTATGATTTTTGTCTCTTCCTATAATCTGGCAAATTCCGTACTGAGAGCCATCGGTGATTCCAAAACTCCTCTGCTTTTTTTGATTGTTTCCTGCCTTATCAATATTGCACTGGATTTAATTTTTGTAATTATTTTTCGCTGGGGAGTTGCCGGAACGGCAGTTGCTACCGTGATAGCACAGAGCTTTTCAGCCATTGCATGTATCGTTTATGCCTTAAAGACAAAGCCCTATTTCAAATTTTCAAAGGATGAATGGAAGCTTGATAAGAGTATTACAAAAAACTGTGTGCAGCTCGGGCTTCCGCTGGCGCTACAGTCCTCTCTGATTAACTTTTCCAATATTGCGCTGCAGCGTGTTGTAAATGGATTCGGAGAAACCATGGTAGCTGCCTATACCGTCACAAACCGCTACGAGTCCATGATTATTCACAATCCGTTGTCAGCAGTCGGAGTTGCAGTCAGCACCTATACAGGACAAAACATCGGTGCCGGAAAAAGAGAACGGGTGAAGAAGGGGTTTTCTGCCGGAATGCTGCTCAATACAGCCTTTGTTCTGTTGATTATTCCGGCTGCACTGCTCTTTGGTGACAAAATAGTTGCTCTTTTCACCTCTGAAAAGGATGTTATTGACATCGGGGCTACTGTCGTAAAATTTATGACAGTGTTCTATCTTCCGCTCGGCTGTATTTATGTAACCAGACCTCTCTTAAACGGCGCAGGAGATACACGTTTTGCGCTTTTGACGGGCATTATTGAAGTCGTTGTACGAATCTGTGTTGCAGGTCCGCTGACCGCCATATCTTTTATCGGTTGCTGGGGAATCTGGCTGACTACCGGTTTTACCTGGACCGCAGTGGCAATTCTCGGTCTTATACAGTACCACCGCACTATCGTCAGACGTTCTGCAACGAAAGCCTCAAAGCAATCAGATCCACGCTGACGGCAAACCGATAAAGGCAAAAGCAATCAGATGTCGCTGACGGCAAACCGATAAAGACAAAAGCAATCAGCTAACACTGACAGTAACCTATAAAAACGAACACTGGCAGCGTACAGGTGAAATTAATAGATGTACTCAGCTGAATAATAGGGAAGAATCAGTACCTGACCGGCTGTGATAGTTCCCATGTCGTCCAGATGATTAATCTGTTGTACCTCAGCAATATAGCTGTTCTTATTTTTGTAATAATCATAGTCCACATAGCTGTCGGCAAGCTCCCATAAGGTCTCTCCTGCGGCAACTGTTACACTTGTGTAATACTTAAATCCGCTGCTTGCATTTGATTTCAGTGTGCCGTAAGACATACTGCAGAAGCATATTATACATAATGTCGCCAAAGCAGCTCCCAGCGTTGTCATACATTTTCTACGGCGTTCCCTGCGAAGCCGCAGCATCCTTTTGTAACTTCTTAATTCCCGGTCACTCATGTTTCTGATTTCTCTTTGCACTTTCATCTTCCTGTCCTCTTAGTATACTCATTTCAAATATATTAGCTATGTACTTCGCCTGCCGGAAAATACGTTCGGAACATCTGTTCTGATTACATCATACAGTACAAACGTTTGTTTGTCAACACAAAAAACCGAACGTAGTTTCGGAATATATGTTTGCTTTTCGGAAACTTCTGTGCTATAATAGGTTTAACGGCTCAAACTTGATGTCGGCTTAAAGCCTATAAGGATGGAGGAAAACAGAATGGGATTGGGTAATATTACACCGAAGCAGCAGGAAATTCTGGACTATATCAAAGATGAAATACTCAGAAAAGGGTATCCGCCTACAGTGCGTGAAATCTGTGAGACGGTAAACCTGAAGTCTACCTCTTCCGTCCATTCTCATCTGGAAACTCTGGAAAAAAACGGATATATCCGGCGCGACCCCACCAAGCCCAGAGCAATAGAAATTTGCGATGACAGCTTTCAGATGGTAAGAACGGAAATGGTGAGTATTCCCATTATCGGTAACGTAGCTGCCGGTCAGCCTATTCTTGCCGAAGAAAATATTGAAGAATACTTCCCTGTTCCGGCAGACGTTGTTCCGAAAGGGGAAGCCTTTATTTTGAATGTCCGGGGAGAATCCATGATTAATGCGGGGATTCTGGACGGCGACAGAGTTTTTGTCAATTCTCGTGCCACGGCGGAAAACGGCGATATTGTAGTTGCTCTCATTGATGACTCCGCTACCGTAAAGACCTTTTATAAGGAACACGGACATATTCGCCTCCAACCTGAAAACGATACGATGGAACCTATTATTGTCGACGACTGCCAGATTCTGGGCAAGGTTTTCGGCGTACTCCGCTTCTTCCGATGAAGGAAGCTGTTCTCGGTAAGTGGGACTTCTTACCGTAAGGTGAAGGAAGCCTTTTCGATGAACGCGGTTTCTCTCAATAAGACTGGCTTCTTATATAGTCGGAAAACTGAAAAATCCCCTGCGGTATGTGACATTGATATTCTCACTTAACTGCATGGGGATTTTCTATTTTATTGTTGCTTGTGAAAAAACGTCAAAAGGAAGCCTTCTGAAAACGCACTCTCATGTAAGCCATGATTTCTTCCACGCATCTCTCGAAGCCGAGCTTTGAGCTGTCCAGGCACAAATCATAATTTCTTGCATCCGTCCATTCTCTTCCGGTGTGATACTTATAGTACTCTGCCCGAAATTTGTCGGTTTTCTGGATAAAGCGCTCCAGCTCCTTTGTGCTCATACTGTGCTTTTTCGCTGCCTGCTCCATACAAAAATCATGTGGTGCATGTACAAACACGCTCAGCACATTATCGTAATCCTTCAGCACAAAATCAGCACATCTGCCGACAATGACACAGGACTCTTCCTCTGCCAGTCTGCGGATAACCTTTGCCTGATAGTTGAAAAGATTATCAGAGGAAGTAAATTCACTGCTCTCCGGAGGAATCAGTTCACCGGCATATACATGCGGTGTATTACCGAACAGATGCCCGCTTTTTCCGCGTTCATCCACATTGACAAAAAGAGCCTCATTGATACCGCTGTCCTCACTGGCAAGCTTCGCCAGCTCTTTATTATAAAAATGAACCCCCAGCCTGTCGGCAAGCATCTCTCCCACCGTCTTACCGCCGCTTCCATATTGTCTTGCAATTGTAATCACTATTTTGTCCATACCGAAATCCGCCTTCCCTTTCAGAATACGTTGAATGTCAAGCCTTTGCGAATATGTCATGTGTCTATTCGCCCAGATATGCCTTTCTGATGGAATCATCGTTCAAAAGCTCACTTGCCTTTCCTTCCAGCACGATATTACCGGTTTCAAGGACATACGCCCTATCGGCAATGGATAATGCCTTCTTTGCATTTTGTTCTACAAGAAGCACTGTTGTTCCGCTTTTGCTGACCTGCTGTATAATGTCAAAAATCTCGTTGACGAAAATCGGTGACAGTCCCATGGACGGCTCATCCATCAGAATCAGCTTCGGATGTGACATCAGCGCCCTTCCCATGGCAAGCATCTGCTGTTCGCCTCCGCTCAGAGTACCTGCAAGCTGATTCTGACGCTCCTCGAGTCTGGGAAAACGTTCAAACACGGTCTGCAGGGTCTGCTGAATTTCCGCCTTATCCTTTCGGGTATACGCACCGAGCTTAAGGTTCTGCAGAACGGAAAGCTCGGCGAACACCCGCCGTCCCTCCGGTACATGCGCCATTCCCATCGACACAATCTTATGCCCCGGCAGCCTGACAATGTCCTTTCCCTCAAAGGTAACCGAACCCTGCTTAGGTGTCAGCAAGCCGGATACGGTGTGCAGGATTGTGGTTTTCCCTGCTCCGTTGGCACCTATCAGGGCAATGATTTCACCTTCCTCGACATGAAAGGATACTCCTTTGATTGCCTGTATCATACCATAATAAACCTGTAAATCCTTTACCTCTAACATGGACATACGAATCTCTCTCCATTCTGTTTTAAGTCAGCTTTCCTAAAATCCGTCAGCCAGCAGTGAAGCTATTCTCCCAGATATGCCTTAATAACCTCCGGATTACTCAGCACCTCTGCGGTGTCTCCCTGCCGGAGAACCCGCCCGAAATTCAATACGGTAAGCTTTTCGCAGATTCCGCTTACAAGCCGCATATCATGCTCAATCAGAAGAATTGTCATATCAAAATTTTCACGCACAAAACGAATGGTATCCATCAGCTCCTGGGTCTCATTCGGATTCATACCCGCAGCAGGCTCATCCAGAAGCAACAGCTTGGGTCTTGTGGCAAGTGCCCTTGCGATTTCCAGCTTTCGCTGCTTTCCATAGGGAAGATTGGCAGCCAGCGTATCTGCCTCCCTGTCCAGCTCAAAAACCTTTAAAAGCTTCAGGGCCTCTTCCTGCATCTGCTTCTCTACCCTGTGATAGGCGGGCAGTCTGAAAATCCCTTCCAGTGTGCTGTAGCCTATATGATTATGTAAGCCCACCTTTACGTTGTCTGCAACGGTCAGCTCCTTAAACAGACGGATATTCTGAAAAGTTCTTGCCACCCCCGCACGGTTAATGTCTATGGTTTTCTTTCCGGTGATATCCTGTCCGTCAAGGGAAATAATTCCCTCATCTGGCTTATAGACGCCCGTCAGCAGATTAAATACGGTCGTCTTTCCCGCACCGTTCGGACCAATCAGCCCGTAAAGACACCCCTTTTCGACGGAAATACTGAAATCATCAACTGCCCGCAGTCCTCCAAAGGAAATGCCTAAGTTTTTTACCTCCAGCAATGCCATATCTTAAGCCTCCTTTCCTGCATCAGCCTTCCGTTTTCTTTTGCTTTTCAGCCGATGCGATACCTTCTCTTTCCAACTGATACAGGCCGGTGCCCAGTTAAAGAGCATCATGGCAATCAGTACCACTGCATATATCAGCATACGATAGTCCTTTAAGCCTCTGAGAAGCTCGGGAAGAAGCGTCAGAATGACTGCCGCTATATAGGAACCTCTGATGTTACCGATACCTCCAAGAACCACAAACACAAGTATCATGATAGACATGTTGTAGCCGAAGTTTTTGGGCAGCGCCGTCAGTGTTGACAAATTGTGCGCATAGAGAACTCCTGCCACTCCGGCGAGTGCTGCCGAGATGGAAAATGCCATAAGCTTATATTTGGTAATATTGATTCCGACGGATTCCGCCGCAATCGTATTGTCTCGGATTGCCATGATGGCACGTCCGTCCCTGGAATGGATCAGATTCAGAACAATCAGCAGGGTAATCAGAAGAAGGATAATTCCCACCGTAAAAGTAGAATCGTTAGGAGTTCCCGTGATTCCCTGCGCTCCCTGCATGATAACCCTTCCCTGCTCCGACAGATTCAGCTCAAGCGTCCCCTTCGTGGAAAAGTGGAAGCCCTTCTCATCAATTCCCACATAGAGAATATTTATCAGGTTCTTAATAATTTCTCCGAAGGCAAGCGTTACGATGGCAAGGTAATCTCCCTTCAGGCGAAGGACAGGGATTCCGACCAGAATGCCACAGACACCCGCAGCGGCTGCTCCAATCAGAATTGCCATAAAAAAGCGCAAGCCGGCGATGGGAATTGTCTCCTGCATACACTTAGAAAAGAATGCACTTGCAAAGGCTCCGACGCACATAAAGCCGGCATGGCCGAGACTTAACTCACCCAGAATGCCGACCGTCAGGTTTAGCGAGACGGCAAGTATGGCATAGGTACAAAGCGGAACCAGCAGCCCCTGCAGCAGGCTTGACAGCGCCCCTGCAGCCATAAGAAGCTCTACAATAACATAAGCAGCAATCACAATTCCGAAGGTAATCAGATTGCTTTTGAGCGTCGCGTTATTTTTTAACCTGTTTCTTATCTTCATGGCATGTCTCCTCCCCTCTATACTTTTTCCTGAATGTTTTTGCCGAGAATTCCCGTCGGCTTAATCAAAAGCACGACAATCAGCACGGAAAATACAATGGCATCTGCAGCCTGAGAAGAAATATAAGCCTTTGCAAAAATCTCAATAATACCGAGCAGTACGCCTCCGATGAAGGCACCCGGAATAGAGCCGATACCGCCGAATACAGCTGCTACAAATGCTTTGATACCGGGCATGGAGCCGGTATAGGGGTTCAGGGAAGGATAAGCTGAGCAGAGCAATACACCTGCGATTGCGGCCAGTGCTGAGCCGATGGCAAAAGTCAGCGTTATGGTACCGTTGACATTGATACCCATAAGCTGGGCAGCTCCCTTATCCTCAGCAACGGCAAGCATCGCCTGTCCTGCCTTTGTCTTTTTGATAAACCACATCAGTCCTGCCATAATCACGATACAGGAGGCAATGGTTACTATCGTCTCCCCGCTGATGACAATTCTTCCCTCCGCAAATCGAAGAGGTTTCAGCGTGACAACGGTGGAAAATGCTTTCGTATCCGCACCGAAGAGAAGCAGTGCCACATTTTGAAGCAGATAGCTGATACCGATTGCCGTAATCAGCACCGCCAGCGGAGACGCTGCCTTCCTCAGGGGCTTGTAGGCAATCTTTTCAATTCCCATTCCGAGCAGAGTGCAGACGATTACCGCTATCAGCACACCAAGTGCCGGGGAAAGACCGATGGTGCTGCATATGGTATAGGTGGTAAATGCACCGACCATTATAACGTCACCATGGGCAAAGTTCAGCATTTTCGCAATACCGTAAACCATGGTGTAGCCCAAGGCTATCAGCGCATAAACGCTGCCCAGACTGATTCCGCTAATCAAATAGGTTAAAAAGCTCATAAAACTCTCCATTTCTGCGCATGCTCTTTGCGCATTCCGAGTTTGTGTCAAGTTTACGCAGACACAAATCTCGCGTGTGAAAAATCCGGCACATATGGATTTTTCACACTACCTCCTCCACTCTCACAGGGTTTTATCAAAAAGAGGGTTGCCCGCAGTGAATGAGCAGCCCTCATTTTGTTCTCCGCCTATAAAAAATTACATCTCGTTGTATACGCCATCCTTAATTACAACCACGCTGGGCTCCTTGTTAGGCTCGCCCTCTGCGGACCATGTGATTCCCTTTCCGGTCAGTCCGTCAAAGGAAATTTCCGTCATGGCAGCCTTCAGCTTGTCGCACAGGTCGGAAACACTGTCTGCAGGCGTTGCACCGCTCTTTTCAGCAGCAGCCTTGAAGATATAAACCGCGTCATAAGCATCTGCAGCGAACTGGTTCGGTGTATCGTTATACTTCTCCTGATAAGCTGTTACAAAGCTTACAATGTTCTCGTCGGTTGAGGTTGCAGCAAAAGGTGTCAGGAACATCAGTCCCTCTGCGAGGGAAGCATCAAAATTCTCAACACCGGTCAGGATTCCGTCCATACCGTCAACACCAAAGAACGCAGGCTTGTAGTCCATGCTTGCTGCCTTCGTCAGGATCAGGGATGCCTCCTGATAATAAATCGGCATAAATACCATATCTGCGCCGGACTTTCTTGCCTCCTCGAGCTGTACCGTGAAATCCGTCTTGTTATCTGCGCCGAATGCCAGATTATCCTCCACAATCTCAAAGGATGACTGATTCTTTGCCTCTGCAATAAAGCTCTCGCGGATACCGGAAGAATATACATCAGAGCTGTCATAGATAATGGCAATCTTGGATGCCAGATTATGCTCTCCTATGTACTTTGCGGATGCCGTACCCTGCGCAGGGTCAGAAAAGCATACGCGAAAAGCGTTGTCGTACTGGGTACATGCAACGGCAGTTCCGGACGGGGTCAGCTGGAACATATTGTCAGCCTTGGTTTTCTCCGTTACGGCAATACAGGGAGCACTGGTTACACAGCCGAGCAGAAGCTGTGCATCGGCATCCTTCAGGGCATTGTAAGCATTTACGGACTTCTCGGCATCATGCTCATCATCCTGGAAATTAAGCTCCAGCTTGTAGCCGTTTACGCCGCCTGCCGCATTTACCTCATCAACAGCCAGCTGCATGGCATTCTTAACAGCCAGACCATAGGTAGCCGCACCGCCGGTCGTGGGTCCGATGCCTCCGATTTTGAAAGTATCTGCAGAGCTGCTGGCGCTGCCGCCTGTCGTGCTGCCACCGCAGGCTGTCATGGAAAGAGCCATCACAGATGCCAGTGCAACACTGAGAACCTTACCAAACTTCTTCATAATCTTCTCCTCCTTTTTTGCCCGCGGACATCGTAACATCCGCAGTCTGATAATTGTATACAAGTATAATTATCATTTTTTCATGATACGCTACCCGGCTTTCTTTGTCAATAAATAAATAAATTTTTCAAAAAATTTTGCATAAATATTTCTTATTCGCAAATATTAATACAGCCGGGATTTTAAAAACCGGGAATTGGTAAGACGGAGGGTTAAACTATGGGAAACAAGTATTTGGACGGCACAGCGCTGACCATCGTCATCATAGGTGCACTCAACTGGCTTCTGATTGGTCTGTTCCGCTTTGACCTTGTAGCATTTCTCTTTGGCGACATGTCATGGCTTTCCAGAATTGTCTACGCGATTGTAGGCATCTGCGGACTTTATCTGATTAGCTTCTACATGCACCTTGGCAGCAGGGACAGTGCAGCCTGAGACCGGCTTGGCTGTCCTCGTACAAAAATGCAGGAGTGACTCCTTCGTCATTCCTGCATTTTTATCCGTTTTCAGCCGGAATTATCCGGCTGCCATTATCCGCTGTCTGCTGCTCTTATCTGACCTCAGCAATATCCAGCTGCTTTCCATCCCGCCAGATACGTTCCAAATCATACAGAAGTCGGTTTTCCTTATCAAACACATGAACAATCACATCCCCGAAATCAAGCAGTACCCAACTGGCCGTGGCGTAGCCCTCAATCTGCCTTGCGGGCATTCCCGCCCTGCCGAGCTTTTCTTCAACACTGTCGGAAAGTGCCTGAATCTGGCTGGGATTACTTCCTCCTGCAATGATAAAGTAGTCTGCGATGACAGATACCCCGCTGATGTCAATCACGCGAATATCCTCTGCCTTTTTATCCTCTAATGCCTCTATGGCAAGTCTGACCATCTCTAAAGCTCTCTCTTCCATCCCCGGTCTCCTTTCCTTAAATCACATCTTCCTTCGCTTTTTTAGTTGCTTTTGTTCTCTGCCTGTTCCCTGTAAAACCGCAGCGTTACCTCTGTTGCAGGGTCACACGCACTCCCGCCTTCCTTCACATAGCTTAAGGTATCCTCAAGGACACGAACCAGCGCCCTGTCAATATCCAGAAAGGCAAGCTGCCTGATTTCCGGAAGCTTCGGTGCCTGTGTTCTGCCCGGCTCAATATAGTCCGCCACGAACACCGCTTTTTCCAAAAGACTCATGTTTTCCCTGCCGGTGATATGGTATGCTATTGCATTCAGAATATCCCGATTCGTTATTCCGTATTCTTTTTCTGCCATCCACGCCCCGACCTTCGCATGCAAAAGATACGGATTATTTCGCTCCACCTCGTTCATCGGAAGTCCGTTTTTATCACAGATGCTCAGCCGTTCTTCGTCCGTAAGCTCCTTTGCACAGTCATGGAGAAGCCCCGCAATCCTCGCGTCCTCCACAGCGACTCCGTATCGCATGGCAAGTGCTGCCGCCGTATAGGAGACACCAAGGGTGTGCCGGTAGCGCCCCTCGCTTAAAGTGCTCTCCATAGCATACTCTAATTGTTCTGTCTCTGCCCTGTCCTGCATTTTAATTTCCATTCCGGGAAGACTCCTTTATGCCTTTGGCAGCACTATTTTCGGCTTATCCTTGTCCGGCTTATAAAGCACAAATTTCTTGCCTATAACCTGTACAAGCTGCGAGTGTGTTCTTTCTGCCACTGTCTGTGCAATCTCGGACGGATTATCTGCACAGTTTTTCAGAACGGCAATCTTAATCAGCTCGTTCTTATTGAACGCTTCAGAAATTGCCTCGGTCAGCTCCGGCGTCAGACTGGACTTGCCGACCTGAAAAACCGGGCTTAAATTGCTTGCCAAACTCTTTAAATAAGCTCTCTGCTTGCTTGTCATATTTCCTCTCATTCTGCCATCCTTTAAGACAGCTCTCCGCTATTTGTAATAATCAAAGGAAAGACCATACATCCGCACGGTATCTCCATCCTGAATTCCAAGCTCCTCCAGCTGCGTAAGAATACCGGCTTCCTTAAGGAAATTCTGAAAGAAGGTAAAGCCCTTCTCGCTGTCAAGGTTTGTGTATCCCAGCATCTTTTCGATTCTGGGTCCTTCTACCACATACTCATCCGCGTCCTCGTCATATTCTACGGTATACGGCTGGTCGGAATCGCGAAGGGCCGTCAGCTCAGGGAAGTACTCCTGCTTAAATACGGTAACCTCCTCCGTCAGTCCTTCCAGCATCTTATTGACATGGTACAGCAGCTCCCTTATTCCCTCGCCGCTGACGGCAGAAATCGGATACACGGGAATCCCTTTCGGCTCAAACTCCTTTTTGATTGCTTCCACCGGATTATTCTCAGGGTCATAAATGGCATCTATCTTGTTTGCCGCAATAACCTGTGGTCTTGCCGCTATCTCCGGATTATATGCCTCGAGCTCTTTGTGGATGGCATAAATGTCTGCTATCGGATCTCTTCCCTCTGTGCCGGCGGCATCTACAATGTGGATGATTACCTTTGTCCTCTCTATGTGACGCAAGAATTCGTGTCCAAGTCCGACTCCTTCGGAGGCACCCTCTATCAGCCCGGGAATATCCGCAATCACAAAGCCCTTTGTTCCTTCCAAGTCCACAACACCCAGATTCGGGTTCAAGGTAGTAAAGTGATAGTTGGCAATCTTGGGTCTTGCATTTGTTACCCTGGACAGGAAAGTAGATTTACCCACATTAGGAAAGCCTACCAGTCCCACATCCGCAATCACCTTCAGCTCCAGGAAAAGCTCCAGCTCCTGTGCAGGCTGTCCGGGCTGTGCGTATTTTGGCGCCTGCATTGTGCTGGTCGCGTAATGCTGATTGCCGTTTCCGCCTCTGCCGCCACTTAAAAGTACCACCCGTCTGTTGTCTCCCGACATATCCGTGATAATCTGTCCGCTCTCAGCTTCCTTGATGACCGTTCCCTGCGGAACCTTTATAATAATGTTCTCACCATCCCTGCCGCGGCAGTTTTTCTTTCCGCCGGGCTCGCCGTCCTGCGCCTTATACTTTCGTACGTTTCTAAAGTCAATCAGGGTATTCAGACCCTCATCCACCTCAAAAATAACATCGCCGCCGCGTCCGCCGTCGCCTCCGTCAGGTCCTCCTGCGGGTACATACTTTTCGCGCCTGAAGGAAACGTGTCCGTCTCCGCCCTTACCGCTCTTTACAAAAATCCTGGCTCTGTCCACAAACATAAATACTTCTCCCATCTCTCTTTGACACACTATCCAAAAGAGGACTTCAAACATCAAGTTTGAAGTCCCCCTGAAATCGGATTACTGCTCTACAGGATATACAGAAGCCTGCTTCTTGTCTCTTCCCTTTCTCTCGAAACGAAGAACACCGTCAACCAGTGCAAACAAGGTATCATCTCCGCCGATTCCTACATTGACACCGGGATGAATCTTGGTCCCGCGCTGTCTGTAAAGAATGTTTCCTGCCTTTACGAACTGTCCGTCAGCTCTCTTCGCACCTAATCTCTTGGACTCGGAATCTCTACCGTTCTTGGTGGAGCCTACTCCCTTCTTATGAGCGAAAAATTGAAGGTTCATATTCAACATGGTCTACACCTCCTTAAATTTTACTTGCAAATAATTGTTTCCGTACTCCCTGCTCAGATTCTCCAGTGAAAACACCATCGAATCCAACAGAAAGCACGACTTTTCCTGTAATACGCTCTCAAACTCACATTTGAGAAATCCTATATCCTGATTCTGTACGACCGTCAGCCTTTCTCCGGCAAGCTCCTCCAAAGAATTGATGGCTCCGATTGTCAGTGCAGAAATCGCCGCACACAGGATGTCCGGCTTACCCGGCTTCGCGTATTCGGCATGTCCCATACAGGTAAAGCCCCTGTAGAAACCTGCCTGATCCTTACAAATCACTACAGTCGTCATTACGCGTTAATCTTGTCAATCTTAACCTGAGTGTATGCTTGTCTGTGACCATTCTTCTTGTAGTAGCCGGTTTTTCTCTTGTACTTATATACAATAACCTTCTTACCTCTACCCTGATCCATAACGGTTGCAGAAACGGTTGCTTTCGCAACGTCCTCGCCAACCTTGAGGATTCCGTCACTTACTGCGATTACCTGGTCAAAAGAAACAGTGCTGCCAGCCTCTGCGTCCAACTTCTCAACTCTGATGACATCTCCCTCAGAAACCTTGTACTGCTTTCCGCCTGTTGCAATAATTGCGTACATATTAAGGCACCTCCTATTCATGAACTACAGTAGTTCATTTACTCGCTGACTTTGGTGGCTTCCGTTCTAAAGGACGGTTGCGCTTATACCGAGTCACGCGGCATACTGTAGTATGATAGCATGAAGTGCTTTTATTTGTCAATGCTTTTGTTCTATTTTTTTAGCTAATCCTTCCAGCATTTTCCCGGCTGAGCAGTTACGCTTTTTGTGAGCTTTTCCTGCATGTCCTTTTATGCCGTCACCCGCAAAATTCCTTCAACCAGACGGCTGTTTTCTTCTTCATTGCGCACGGCAAGACGAATGTACTGCTTTCCGTTTGTCACCTTGGTGCTCAAATCCTTAATCAGAATATCTTCCTTTAACAGTCTTACCGCCAGCTCCCTGCCGGTAAGCCCCTGCAATACCTCACACATTACATAATTTGCCTGCGAAGGAATCACACGCAGACAGGGTATTTTTGACAGCTTCTGAACAAAATCCGCTCTGCTTTGTTTAATGCAGTCTAAGGAAGCCGCATAATCCTTATTATACTTCTCCAGTATCTGCATGAAAAACTCGCCAAAGGAATTGATATTCCAAATGGAAATGTCCTGTTTCAGCCTGCTAATCGTATCCGTATCCGGGCTTGCCAAAATTCCCAGGCGGATTCCCGGTACACCATAGGACTTGGAAATGCTCTTCATCACATACAACAGCTCGTGCATTCCTAAAATCTTCTCATCTATGATACTGTTTTCCGTTCCGGAATTCTCGTCAGCAAAATCAACAAAGCTCTCATCAACGATGAGTGCAAGCCCCTTCTCCTTCGCCCAGGCTATGAGCGCCAGCAGCTCCTTTCGCGGTATATAATTGCCGCTCGGATTATCCGGATTAATCAGCAGGATTGTATCTACGGCTTTCTCGCCAAAATAGGACATAATCTCGTCTGCCGTATAGCGAAAATCATCGTTTTGAGGTACATAAACGACACACTTTTCCTGCGGATAGCGATGCGGATATTCCTCAAAGGTCGGTCTTATGATTCCAAGCCTTCCCCAATCCCGAATTTCCAGCAGTCCCTTTATCAGCTCGGCGGCACCGTTCCCTACTACAATGTGCTCCTTTTTTACTCCAAAATTCTTAGCGGCCAGCAGACTGTTTACATCCATGCCGGAAGGATACTGCGTCAGCAGCGGACTAAAGCTTGCCATGATTTCATTTTTCATTTTTTCCGGAGGGAAATACGGATTTACCAGATAACAGAAATCCAGCATCTGGGGATAACGCCAGAATCCCCCATAGCGTGCCATGATAAGGCTGTAACGTTCCTCGTCCGAATTTGGAAACAAAGACTCTGCTATGTTCAGATCCTGCATATCGTCAATTTCGTACCAGACCTGATTCTGCAGACGCTTTGCTTTAATTTCATGGGTGTCAAGCATGGCAATGAGCTTAATAACTGACTCATAGTACTCATTTACACCCATTGCCTTTTTGTATGCCTCCAAGAAGGGCACATACGTGTTTGTCGAAAAATGTCTGCTGAATTTGTAAATATTTACTGTCTTATAATACTTATCCCGCTCACTAAAATCCAAATACTTTCCGGGTATAAAATCCACAATGTTATCGCACGAGTCCAGAACCATACAGGTTCCATCCATCCAGCTCTCATACTTATCCACCAGAGCCAGAGTTTCCCGCTCATCCTCTAACAGGCAATCTACCAGACTTTCCTCAAAAATTAAATCCGACTCAAACAGCAGGGTGTCTTCCCTCATCAGATAATCCTTTGCCAGCGCCAGCGAATAAATGTTGTTCGTCTTGTCATAAATCGGGTTATCTATATATTCTATGGGTGTCTGAATCTCCAGCGACCGAATAAAATCAATCAACGTGCGACCCTCATACCCTACCACTATCACAATCCTCGATAACTGCTTTTTATCCAGAATATGAAGCATACGCTCAATCAGGGTCACTCCGTTTACCCTGACCATACATTTTGTATTATTTTGTGTCAGCTGCTTCAGTCTTTTTCCCATACCAGCTGCCAAAATGATTGCCTGCATGTTTTTTACCACCCTCTGTTTCAGTATCTTAAAGCTGTTTCAATATTTTAAAGCTGCCTGCCCCTGTACCTTAATTATCTCTTTGAGTATTCGATAAGCCTGTCAATCAGATACCTTGCACCCACCTCACCACTTTTTCCAACATTGTAGAGATATTTTTCCCGGACCTTTCGCAATTCTTCCTTTGAATAGGCAGGGTCGTACAGTAATTTGTCTGCCGCCCGGGCGATTGTGTCTATTTTGTCCGGCTCTACCGATATTCCTACTTTGTCACGAATTTCAATATCAAACGGCATCACGTCTATTTCCTGATAATCAGGATTCATCACCTTCATCGGTGTATTGATAAACAATACCGGCTTCAGGGTCGCAAAGGCATATTCATATCCGATGCCGGACCAGTCTGTAACCAATATATCCGCATTATACACCGTCTCGTTAGACGAAAAATCCATTTGCAGGGTGAAATCGTCGCAGCCGCTGTATTCCTCCTTCAGCGCCAGAAGCTTTTCCTCAAAATGGCGGACATACTGCGGATGTGGTCTTAAAATGATATGATAGCCCCTTCCCAACAGATTTGATAACAGTTCCTTTATACAGGAATCCATTATATTGTCCGTCTGCCATGATGGCGCAATCAGCACCGTTTTCTCCTTTTGTTCCTGTTTTTCTTCTGCAGCAGAGCCTTCATAATCCGCAATCATGTTATCTATTACACCCGAGCCCCATTTTACAAGTGTCCGTTCCCTGATGCCATAAGCCTTTTCCTGCGCTCTCATCTCGGCATAAACAAGGTCATTTGCCGTGAATACCGTGTCAAAGTAATCCAACGCATGCTTGCGCAGCATCAAGTTCAGGCTGCCCACGCCATGATCCATATAGACGTATTCGATATCATTCCTGACCATGGAGCGCTTAATATGATATTTTTGCAAATCAGGCATGGTCATACATACTATATCCGCTTCCATCCTCATCATAAGCACAATCAGCTTATTTTCACCGATATAGTAAACCCGAAAGCTGTCGCTTGCCAGCGCAAACACCTCATCCTTCGGATCACTGGTAATATAATGTATCACAATGTCCGTTTTTCGCAGAATTGTTTCGATGACATTGCGGAAATACTTATAAAAACCGTTCTTCTCCGAATAAAAGACAATCTGCTTTGCGCCATACCTCATGAAACGCCTGTAGTCCCGCTTTTCCAGTGCTGCGTATTCTCTGTTTCGGGAAGACTTTGTCTGCTTTGAGTACTTGGCTACCTTTTCCAGTTCCCTCCTGCTTTGCTCCAATGCCTCATAATCAATATTGCTCTTCGGGTTAATCCAAGCATTCAGCAGATACAGCTGCAAAATTGACAGCAGATTTCCCACTGTCCAATAAAGCCCTACCCCGGCAGGAACAAAATATCCCAGATACAGGGACAGCCCGACCGAAATCAACAGCGTGGTAATCTGATTTGCCCTGCTTTGCTCTGACTGAAGCACATTTACCCGGTTCTGAATATGGCACATAAGCCAGGACGACAGTGCCGCTACAATCGGAACAATAATCGAAATTCCACCCACCTCGGAAGGAACCACACCAAGGTCCAGGCCAAAGAAAACCATGTCAAGCCCGAGGGCGCGCTCAGCATCAGTTCTTAGCAGATGCTGTCCCGGATGATTAATCACATCCACCACACCCATCAGGATAATAAGCTGCAGGACGACCGGAAGCAAATCCATCATCGGATGGTATTTTTCTCTTTTATACAGCTGATACTGCTCCTCCGAGATTAAATCCTTACTCCCATAATACTTTGCCTTGATTCGATTCATTTCCGGGTACATTTTCACCATCTTAATGGAATTTTTCTGTACCATAACAGAAATTGGCAGCATGATAATTTTAGTTAACAGCGTAAAGACTACGATTGAAAAACCGTAGTCTTTTACCAGCATATAGCTGCCATACATGAGCCAGCCAAATATATATCCGATTGCACTGTTCATAGCTGTTTCCTTTATTTCTCCTGTTCTTCCGGGTCGTCCTTCATATGGATTTCCCGTTTCTCAGTATCCTTGCTTCCTTTCTTGAAAAAAGCAAAAATCTTGTGTCTGAAAACCGTCACAAGCGCTCCCACTGCGATAAATGCCGCTGCCACCGCCTGAATAATATACGTTACGGCTGACGGGTCAATGTATGCCTGTGCGCGAATGGTAAAGATCGCAAAAAATGCACCAAAAAAATACACAAATTTCGCTGTTTGCAATGCAATCTTCTTCATCAGTCCGCTCCCTTGCTCCTTCTTTACTTATCAGATGTTTCTCTTCTCAAAATCCTCAACATACTGTGAAATCAGCTTTACTGTTCCCTCTACCCCGAGGATACTGCTGTTGATACACAGATCATAGCTGTCAGCCCGTCCCCACTTCTTGGAGGAGTAATAGTTGTAGTAGCTCTGGCGCTGCTTATCTTTCTTGATAATCATATCCTTCGCCTTTGCCTCTGTCAAATCGTACTTCTCCATGATGCGCTTTACCTTAGTCTCCTCATCGCCATAGATGAAAAGATGCACAACATTCTTATAATCTGCCAGCGCATAATCTGCGCAACGGCCTACTATCACGCAGGGTCCTTCCTCTGCAATCTTTTTGATGGTGTCAAACTGTGCCAGAAAAACCTTGTGGCTGATGGGCATATCCACGAAGGAGGAGGCATTATATCCGAAGGAATAAGTATCCATTACCAGATTGTACAGGAAGGAATTGGTCGGTCTCTCATCATGGTTCTGAATCATTTCCTCACAGAAGCCGCTCTCCTTTGCCGCCCGGCTCAAAAGCTCCTTGTCATAGCATTTGATGCCGAAGTACTCAGCTACCTTTTCACCTATTTCACGACCCGCTGAGCCAAACTGTCTTCCGATGGTAATTACTGTATTCATCAAATTCCCCCTTCAGCTTTCAAGTATAAAAGCATTCATTCAAATCCCCGCTTTTATCTAAAGACATTATACAACATTTTTAAGTTTCAGACAACAAAAAAGTCAGAATAGCGCCTCAAAGAATTTCCAACAGATGGGAAAAGTATTCCGGCAGCGGAGCCGTCGTCTCCACATATTCCCCCGTCGCCGGGTGCTTAAACCCCAGCGTCATCGCATGCAGGGTCTGCCCTGTCAGCTTAAACGGGGAGGTTCTGCCCGAATAAACCTCATCCCCCAGCAGCGGGTGTCCGATGGATGCCATGTGCACACGAATCTGATGCGTGCGGCCTGTCTCCAGCTCACATTCTATATAGGTATAAGCGCTAAAGCGCTTCAATACCCTGTAATGGGTTATGGCAGGCTTTCCGTTCTTTTCATTGACTGCCATCCTTTTTCTCTCCGTTGGATGTCTGCCTATGGGACGGTTAATTGTGCCCTCATCCTCCTTCAGCACTCCATAGCAGATTGCACGGTATCTTCTTGTCACGGAATGCTCTTTCAGCTGTCCGGCAATGCTGTTGTGTGCGGCATCATTTTTGCACACGATGATGCTTCCCGTAGTGTCCTTGTCAATACGGTGCACGATACCCGGCCGCATAACACCGTTTATGCCGGATAAATCCTGTCCGCAGTGATACATCAGCCCATTGACCAGCGTTCCGCTGTAATGCCCTGCCGCCGGATGCACCACCATTCCCTTTGGCTTGTTCACCACAATCACATCCCTGTCCTCATAAAGAACGTCCAAAGGAATGTTTTCCGGCTCAATGTTCGGTTCCACCGCCTCCGGCAGCTGAAAGGAAATGACGTCCTCCGTCTGCACCCGGTAGCTCCCCTTTACCGGAAGCCCATTCACGGAAACAGCCTCCTCCTTTATCATTTTCTGAATGAAAGAGCGCGACAAAGAGTCGATAAGCATTGTCAGGCACTTATCGATTCGCTCATCCTCCAGCTCTTCCGTTATCTCAAACCGAAATTCTTCCATGGTTTTTCTTTTCCTATTTCATCTCACGGTATCTGTTCTGCTTAAAGTTGAGAAACTCCAAGTCCTTTTCCTTATAGACAAAAAGGAAAAGGAAAAGCAGCGCGAGGGTGGAGACCACAATATAGCAGTCCGCCACGTTAAAAATCGGAAAATGTATCAGCACAAAGGAAATGAAGTCCACGACATAGCCGAATCGAAAGCGGTCAATCATATTGCCGAGTCCTCCTGCGATAATTCCCGACAGTAGAATGTGTATAATCCGAAACTTCTTATCCTCCGGCAGCTTGAAAAGGAAAAAGAAAACTACCGCCAGAAGGACAATTCCCACAAACAGAATAAAGAGCTTCTGATTCTCCAGCATTCCAAAGGCAGAGCCCTTATTTTCCAGATAGCTCAGCTCCAGCACATCCCTGATTAGGACGACGGAAGGCTTTTCCTTCAGATGAAGGATTGCCAGGTATTTTGTCAGCTGATCCACACCCAGAAGCATCAGCACTACCACCAAATCTGCCAGCAGCATTTTCTTACCCTTACGCATGCTTATCCTCCTCGCTGAAGTTGATTTCCTCTATTGCTGCGAGGATTTCTTCGTCGGTCACGGTTTGGTCAATAACCGCCCTTCCTATCTTCTTTAACAGTACAAATTTTATTTTTCCCGATTCCATCTTTTTATCAGATTTTGTCAGACGAAGAATTTCCTGCGGGTCAATATCATCCACGGAAATGGGCAGGTAAAACGGAACGAACATATCCCGTATCTCATAGTACTCTTCCATTGAAAGCAGCTCTCTCTTCCATGAGATGAATGCCGCCGCCACGCAGCCGAGCGCCACACATTCCCCGTGACAGAGAGTAAAATTCTTGGCTTTTTCTATCGCATGTCCGATGGTATGTCCGAAATTCAGCAGCGCTCTGTCACCCTGCTCTGTCGGGTCCTTCTCCACGACAAGCTTTTTGACATTACAGCTTCTCATCAGCATTTCCTGAAGCACGTCCAAATCACGCTCACATATCTCATACATATTCTCAATCAGCCATTCATAGAGTATAGCATCCTTAATCAGACCATGCTTCATAATCTCGCTGAAGCCGGCAAAAAACTGCCTGTCCTCCAACGTAGTAAGCGCCTTAAGATTCATATAGACCAGGCTGGGCATCTTAAACGCTCCAACCATGTTTTTATAGCCGTCAAAATCCACACCGGTCTTTCCGCCGATGCTGCTGTCAGCCTGTGCCAGCAGTGTCGTCGGTACCTGCACATAGTCAATTCCCCGCAGATAGGTTGCTGCCACATAGCCCGTTGTGTCTCCGACCACGCCGCCACCGAGCGCGAGGAGTAGGTCCTTTCTGTCGAAGCCCTCGGCAATCAGGAAACGGTAAATTTCCCTGACTGTATCCAGATTCTTATTCTCTTCTCCGTTAGGGAAAGCATATTTTACCGCCTTTAAGCAGTGCCCCGTAAGAAGCCCCAGCACCTCGTCCCCATAGAGCTCATCCACCTTGGAATCCGTGACAATGCAAATCCTGCGATTCTCACAGCCAAGCGTTTCAAGCTCTGTCCTTAATTCCCCAAAGGACTGTGTAAAAACAATATCATAGCCCGGCTTTTTCTGATGCATAATCGTTAATCGTTCCATTGGTATCCTCATTTCCTCAGCGTTTTTATGTCAGATGAAGCTGTTGCGCGTAAGCGCAAAAAGAGCCCGCGCTGCGGACTCTCATTCCTTTTCTTAATTGTTTATCGGCATATCGAAGGAGCCGCCGAAAATATCCTGAAAGTCACCAGAAATATCAACACTCGCCGGTGTGATGATGAAAATGTAATGCGAAATCTTCTGCAGATTGCCGCCGATTGCGAAGCAGGAGCCGCTTGTAAAGTCTATAATTCTCTGTGCAACATCCACATCAAGTCCTTCCAGATTCAGCACCACGGTACGGTTCGCGAGCAGCGTTTCCGTGATTTCCCTTGCCTCCTCGACCGAGGTCGGCTTAATCACGCATACCTCCATTCCTGCTCCGCCTGCTGTCCTTCTGGCTGCGGGCTTACTGATAGGTGTAATCTTATTTGCCGGTGCTGCCTTTCGCACTGCGCGCTCCTCATATTCCTCTGTCACTTCCTTGCTTTTTTGAGCCGGTGCCTTCTTCGGGGCAGATACGCGCTCAACCTCTTCATCCTCGTCCAGATAGTCCTCGTCAAAATACTCGTCATCTTCGCCATTCAGCTTCATGTAATTTAAGAACTTGTCCATAACACCCATATTTATTACCATGCCTTTCTGGTTTGCCGCAGTCTCACTGAGGCTGACGATTGATGTAAGTCCTCTCTCCGAAAATCCCCGTTCCGACCCTCACGCAGGTAGCGCCTTCCTCTGCTGCTACCGTATAGTCTCCGGTCATTCCCATCGACAGCACACTCATATTAACATTATCAATGTTTTTCTCTGCTATGTCAACAGACAATTGTTTCAATTTTCTAAAATATTGTCTGTTTTCTTCCGCATTTTCCGTAAACGGAGCAATGGTCATCAGCCCCTGCACCCTCACTCCGGGGAGCACGGCAATCTGCATCGTGAGTGCAGCGGCCTCCTGCAGCATTACTCCAAACTTACTTTCTTCTCCGGCTACATTTACCTCTATCAGAATATCTGACAAAATCCCCCGTCTGACCGACTCGCGGCTGATTTCCTCCGCCAGCCGCAGGGAATCCACGCTGTGTATCAGCGCAACCCTTCCGACAATATACTTTACCTTGTTCCGCTGGAGGTGTCCTATCATATGCCAGCGGATGTCCGGGGGAAGCTTTGGAATCTTATCCGTCAGCTCCTGTACCTTATTCTCACCAAAGTCTCTGATTCCCGCCTCATATGCCTCCCGCAAAAGCTCTATCGGCTTTGTTTTACTGACGGCAATCAGCGTTACATCCTCCCTCTGACGCCCTGCATCCGCACACGCCCCTGCAAGCGCTCCCTCCACCCTTTCCAGATTCTCCCGTATCATATTTCTCCCCTATTGCTTATTGATAAACTGGTCATCGCTCACGTAAGCTGCATCCAGCACGATATAGTCGTAGACCCGCAGCCCGTATGTAGTGTTGGATTTCACAATGGCATATTCCTCATTCTGGTACAAAATATTAATCTGCTTGAAATCGGCATAGCCCTTATTCATGTTATACACACCGATTAAGGTGGCTCTCTTGCTCACGGTATAGGTTTCCTGCCCGTCCGGCTTGAGCAGGATATCGCCCGGATTCAGGATGCTGCTGTCCAGATAATACTCTCCGGACTCACTGTCAAAATTATAGACCTCTATCTCCAGCCGTTCGCTGGAGGTGTCTCCGTTTTCCAGATAGCACTGCCGCATAATACAGCTGCCGCCTCCTGCTGTCCCTGCGATGACAAAACGCTCCGGAATCAGGAAAAACTCTTTCTGGACAATAGAGGAAACAGGTATCTTCAGACCGGTTTCGTCCTCCACTATCAGCTCCACATCCAGAAATCTGTCGTTGATAAAGCTCACCATGGAATTCGTAAAGGAAAGCTGCAGATAACTGTTCCCGTCGCCTCCGGTAAACAGCCTTGCCTGTCCCCAGGATTCGTACTGATTTTTCAGAAAACGCACCCTGATATAGCCCTCCTCCTGCAGTCTTGCGCCCCGCTCTGCATCCACGGGAATCACTAACGACCATTTTTCGTTCGTCGAAAGCTTATAAGCGGCATCTCCTGCCGCCATCAGGGAATTGCTCACCAGCTGCTTTTTTGAGTAGCTCTTTTCATCAAATACAGCCTCTGTTACCTGCTCCGTTCTCAGGTCTTCATAGCCGTCCGTCCAGTAGGCAATGATGCCGGTATCCGGAGCATAGGCATATGCCACGGAGGAATTCCCCGTTCCCGAGTTAAGGGTCTGGACGCTTTGCAGCATGCTTGCGCTGGCAAGCTTCAGCACCGTGTTTTTCAGGGAGTATTTAAAGTCGTAAACGCTCCCGTAATCCGCGCTGTCAAAGCCATGGACGAAGTTTACAATTTCATTTCTGAATTCCGCCAGCTCCCGGCTGTTCAAAGAATTTTCCCCGAGGCTGACCGCTTCCAGCTCCTCGCTCAGCTTACCGGTCTCATCAACGATGTAGACCAGCGAGTTCTTTGCCACACGTTCCCCTTCCCTGGCGTAATAGTTTACATATCCCGCCGCTGCAGAGTAAATGACCGTCTCATCCCTGACGATAATCCCACGGTAAACCCTGTCCGTCGTCAGAGAGCCTTCCCGCACCTCATACCGTACAATGTGGCCTGTCTGAAAATACAGAATCACACAGATGACAACGTAGATAAATATAACACCGAAAATAATCATTCCAATATTCAGATTCAGCGGTTTTTTATATTTCTTTACCTTGCTGTTCTTTGTTGCCAAGCTGTGTTCCTCCCAAGACAAAAGCCCCGTTCGAGCGAGGCTTTTGTACAAATTCCTTCATTATGCAAAAATCACTTACAGAGAAATCAGAATTTTGTCCTTCATGCCTGCCGACAGCTTTGCCTCCTCCATGGAGACGCTCAATACAAAGTCTACTTCAAATTTCTCACTGAGTTTTTCCAATTTCTCAACCGTAGCCGTAATATCCTGTCCCTCCAGACAGGCAATCTTTAAAAAGCTGTCCAGATACATCTGCTGTAAATCATGATCCTGGGAAATAATCCCGCTGATAAAGCCAAGGAACTCGCTGCTGTTCTCAATCATACACTGGGATGCGTCAATCAGACGAACCTTATTATTCAGCTCATACATATGCTTTGTGCTCTTGTCAAGATAAACAATATTTCCGGTAATCTCCTTGATTGCACTGTTTACCTTATCCAGGAGCTGCTTTGTCTTGCCCTTGCCCTTTTCACCTACAATTAATTGAACCATTGGAAAATCCTCCTGTAGTAATATTATTGTATTACCTATAAGCTCATTATAAGGGATTGTGCCTTAAAAAACAACCTCTATTTGTGAATCTCCTCCAACAGGTCAATCATCTCATGGTACAGCACATCGGTAGAGCCAGAGCGCAGGATTATGGAAATATAGGGTGCACCGCTCTCATCCCTGGACAACAGCATCAGGCAGTGACCTGCCGCATTTGTAGTGCCTGTCTTACCCCCGATTACATTGACGTTGGAGGGTGCACTGTAATCCCCCCTGACAAAGAGATTGGTTGTCGTTTTGTCAAACTCCTTCGCCTTTCCGTTTTTGTCAAAAAAGGTAGTCTGATAGCTGCTCATCTGCATAATCTCGTTAAAGGTCTCATACTTGATTGCCTCGTTGAATATCAGATACAAATCATAGGCAGTTGTATAGTGATTGACGTCCGTAAGCCCGTGCGGATTGACAAAATTCGTGTTGGTGGCACCGAGCCGTCTCGCCTCCTCGTTCATCATTTCCACAAAGTGCTCAACGCTGCCACCGATACCCTCTGCAATCAGCATTGCCACATCATTTGCAGAGTACATCAGCAGGATGCGAAGTGCCTGATCGAGAGTCATCCTGTCTCCTGCCTTCAGTCCGCACAGCTGTGCACCGGATTCCGTAATATTCACCGCACTCGTCGCCACAAGCTCCTGCTCCAGACTGCCATTCTGTAATGCCACCAGAGCAGTCATCACCTTGGTCAGGCTCGCCGGATAGAGCGTTTCATGTGCGTTCTTGGCATAGAGAACCTCCGCCTTCGTCACATCAAAGAGTACAGCCGCCTCCGCCTCCTCCATATCTACGCTCTCGCCCGTTACATTCTCCGTTACCACGCACAAATCCGAGGCAAAGGGCACAACGCTCTTCCTGTTTTGTCTCGAGACGATGTCAAAGCTGCTGACAGCCGAATCGGTACTGTAAGGTATATCGTAGTTCAGGCTTCCGCACCCGGCAAGCCCCGACATCAGGCAGGTCAGGCACAGCAGCACCGCGATTTTTCTATTTGTACATCTCACGCCACTCTAAATCTCCTCTGTCCAGGGACTTAATCAACAGTTCCGCACTTGCAAGGTTGGTAGCCAACGGTATATTATGCACGTCACACAGCCGCATTACATTGTTGACATCCGGTTCATGCAGCTTGGGAGACAGCGGGTCTCTCAAAAAGATAACAAGGTCAATCTGGTTGTGCTCAATCTGGGCTCCAATCTGTTGCTCTCCTCCCAGATGCCCCGCCAGAAACTTATGAATATTCAGATTCGTGACCTCCTCAATCAAACGCCCCGTCGTTCCCGTGGCATAAAGCTCATTTTTACTTAAAATCCCCCTGTAGGCAACGCAGAAATTCTGCATCAGCTTTTTCTTGGAATCATGTGCAATCAATGCAATGTTCATGTCAGATACCCTCTCTCTACTTCGATTTCTTAGTCTGAAGTCTTACGTTCAACACAAAGCCCATCCCCATAAAAAGGCTCATCAGCGATGTCAGTCCATAACTCACAAACGGCAGCGGCAGCCCCGTATTGGGCAGAAGGAAGGTTGCAACCCCGATGTTAAAGAAGCTCTGGAATGCCACAAGACCGCCCATGCCGGCAGCTATAACTGTCCCCGCCGTATCCTTCGCCTTTCTCGCAACCGAAATACACTCGAGCGAAATTCCTGTCAGCAGAATAATCACCAGCGCGCTTCCCTTGAAGCCAAACTCCTCCCCGATGACCGCAAATATAAAGTCCGTCTGCGCCTCAGAAATGAAATTGCCGTTCTTCACCGATGTAATCTCGTTGTTTTTATAGCCCTTGCCGTCCAGCTGTCCGGAGCCGATTGCCATGACGGAATTCAGCTGCTGGTACGCCTCCTCCGTAGAGTACTCCTCCGGATTGATGAACGCGAGAATTCGCGTCTTCTGGTACTCCTTAAGAAAATCATTGTCCGGCTGCATGGCAAGCGACAGCACCAGCGCAATCGCCGGTATCACCACCGCAAGCACTCCCGCCACCAGCTTTAGACTGATGCCTCCTGCAAACATGATAACGCAAAACAGAACAATCACCACGATGCTGGTAGACAAATCCGGCTGCTTATAAATCAGATACCACGGAATTCCCGCCAGCACGATACAGCTGCCGATAATCCTGACTGTGTTGAGCTTATCCTTATATTTCATAATAAACTGTGCAAAGAATAAAATCAATAAAATTTTCGCAGTTTCGGAGGGCTGAAAACGCAGTCCGCCGATTTCCAGCCACCGCTGTCCGCCGAGCCTTCCCTCATCTCCCGTCAGCCGGACGGCGAGCAGCAAAACGATATTTGCCGCATAAATAATCCAGTTCAGCCGTATAATCCATGAATAGTTAAAGACAGAAATTACCACCATGAGAAAAAAGCCGGCGACCACTCCGGCCAGCTGCTTGGTCTGGAGTGATGCCTCGGCACTGCCGATGGTCATGACACCAATCAGAGCCAGTGCCAGCGTCATCAGCGCAAGTTTAAAATCATAATCCCGTATTCTGAATCTTACAAACATTGTATCCCGTTTCCTTATCTATCGGTTGGCGGCAAGATCCTGTGCCGATACATCCACGATGGGAATATTGGCATACAGACTCGGTCTTGCGTTTCTTCCGCTCTTACCGTTTTTCGCGTTAATCTGTATCTCCATGTTCTCCGAATCTATTTTCATGTATTTTGAAATCACCTTTGCAATGTCATTCTTAATCAGCTCCATTACCTCGGGAGAACAGTTCACCCTGTCGGAAATCAACAGAATCTTCAGCCTGTCCTTCGCTATCTGGCAGGAGCTTTTTCTGCGAAAAAAATGTCTCATTGTGCTCCTCCCCTATACTCTGTGAAAAATTCCGGAAACCCTGGTCCAAAAGGAAATACCCTTTTCAAAGTTCAGATACGGCACCTCCTTACCGTCCACGCGCTGCACTACGTTCGCATACGCCTGTCCCGCCGGAGAATCGTTTCCCACAAGAGGCTCGCCCTGATTGGTTGCAACAACAACATTTTCGTCGTCCGGAATAATACCAATCAGCGGAATACCGAGAATATCCACCACATCCTGTGCTGACATCATATCTCCGCGTTTTACCATATCCATGCGCAGCCTGTTGATAATCAGCTCCATCCGGCGAAATCCGTTTGCCTCCAGAAGTCCGATAATCCTGTCTGCGTCGCGTATGGCGGAAACCTCCGGGGTCGTCACCACAAGCGCCCTGTCCGCTCCCGCAATCGCGTTCTGAAAGCCCTGCTCAATTCCTGCCGGGCAATCCAGAATGATGTAATCAAACTGCTCCTTAAGATGCTCAATCACCTTTATCATCTGCCCCGGTGTGACTGCAGTCTTATCCCTTGTCTGTGCAGAGGGCATCAGATACAGCCCCTGATGGCGCTTGTCCCTGATAAGAGCCTGCTTCACGCGGCAGTTTCCCTCCACGACATCCACCAGATTGTAAACAATTCTGTTTTCCAGCCCCATCACCACATCCAGATTGCGGAGACCGATATCCGTGTCAATCAGGCACACCTTTCTTCCCAGCTTCGCAAGACCTGTTCCTACATTTGCAGATGTGGTGGTCTTACCCACACCGCCTTTCCCTGAAGTGACGACAATGACTTCCGGGGCTTTCTTCCCGGAGGAAATCTGATTTTCCATTTTTTTAACCTCCAATGTTTTTTGTCGTCCTTCTGAGCCTGCTTAAAAATTGCTCAGTGCATCCTTTGTAAGCGGTTCAAACACTATTCTGTTGTTTTTCACATATGCTGTTTTTGGCAGCAGCTTCGGGCGTATCCCCCATTTTGACTGTTTTGTCGCTGGTTTATATTTGAAATCGCCGATTTTAATTCTTTCCGGCTCCATTTCAAGCGCTGCAATAAAGGCTCCGTCCTGTCCGTTTCCTCCCGCGTATGCCTCGCCGTAAAGCCCGCCCAGAACGATGATATTCCTTGCGCTGATGACCGCACACCCGGGATACACGTCACCGAGGATGACAATGCTGTTTTCCGTTTCCAGAACCTCCCTGTTCTTTAAGCTTCCCTTCAAAAACTGCCCGTCCTCACCACCGCCGAGCTTCCTCTCTACATGGGCAAGTGCCTTGATGTAATTCCTGTTTACGGACTCGTCCTTTCCCACAATGCAGATGATATTCAAATCACTGTTGCTTTTTATGGCATCCAGTATCAGAATCTCCTCCGTACCGGATACCTCACGTCCCTCCATGGAGAGTGCCATCGAGGCGTGCCCAAAGAAGCTGCGTGCCTCTGAAAATTTATAGGATATTTCCTCCAGCAGCCTTTCAAAGGATACCTCCGCATCCAGATGAAGCGCTATACCGTTGGGAAAGCTCTTGATTAAAACCGCATCCTTCATATCCGTCTTCCTCCCGGAAACAATATATTTGTCAAAAGCATTTATTATCGGGCAGCCCTCTCCCCTGCCTGTCTACAGCTCGTTGGAAATGCCTCCCTCCGGCTCATCCGCGACACCGGTAATCAACTCCTCCTCCTCCGCAAGACCGTAATAGTACTTGATGATATCCCTTGTTGCCTGCGCAGCATAGTCAGAGGAATATCCGTAAGGAATCCGGGTTGCAATGGCAATTTCCGGCGTCTCATAGGGAGCATAACACACAAAAAGCGCATGGTTTGCCCTGGATTTAATCTGCTCAGCCGTACCTGTCTTGCCCGCCACTTCAACCGCAAGGTCGCTAAAGTAGGATTTGTTCTGTACCACCTGACGCATACCCGTGTGGATGGCATCCCAGTACTCCTCCGGCATTTCAATCACATTTCGCACATCCGGGGTAAACTCACTGATTATGGTTCCGTCAGGGCTTGTAAGCTTATCTAACAGCGTCAGGTTATAGCAGGTTCCGCTGTTTGCCACAGTGGTGACATATCTTGCCAGTCCGACCGTTGTGAAGCTGTTGGAAGCCTGTCCGATTGCGGAACGCACCGGATCCTCCGTGGATACGATGGGGGACGCCTCTGCAATCTCCACTCCCGACTTCTCCGTCAGTCCGTACATATCTGCATATTCATACAGGGTATTTAAGCCCTCCGTCTCATTGTAGACACCGTTTCTGGTAGAAAGCATGTAGCCCACATTGTAAAAATAATAGTTACAGGAATCCCTGATTGCCGTACTCAGCGTTTCATTTCCGTGTCCTGTACGCCTCCAGCATCTGGGTGAGGGTGTAATCTCCATGAACGTACCGGTACAGTTTGTCCGGCTGTTTAAACTGATAACGCCCTCCATCAGCCCCGCCGTTGCAGACACCATCTTAAAGGTGGAGCCGGGAGCCAGCGTGGACTGTGTCGCAAAATTGTACTGCGGCATGGATTTATCCGCGTTAAGCTTTGCAAAGTATGCGGCATCGATTGAGTTTGCCATCTTATTGTTATCATATCCCGGATAAGAAACCATCGCCAGCACATCACCGGAATTGACATCCGTTATCACCACGGACGCGTTACAGGGGTCCAGTGCCAGCTGTGCAGGTGTAATGTCCAGATTATCAATCCTGTTTTTCATGAACTGGTAAGCGCTCAGCTTTCCCGCAAACAGTGCATCCTCGTCCTCCACGGGAATCTCTATCTGCTTCTGCTCACAGAGTGCCTGGCAGACCTGTCTGCCGCTTATGACATCCGACAGAAGCATATACTTATAAAACTTTTTCTGGAATTCCGTATTTTTTTCTACCGCAGAAATGGTGTAATCCAGAAGCTTCTCGTATATTTCCGCAGAGTCCGAATACTTGTCATCCAGATTCAGCTTGCTTACGTCAATCCAGTTTTGGGCAATGCAGTATTTCAGATATTCGTTCAGGCTGATAACCTCCTCCGTTGCCCATGCCGTCTGGATCGGGTCAGAGGCATCCACAAGCTCCGTCATAATGATGCCGTTCCTGTTCAACAGGCTGACAATATTGCTCTGATATACCTGATATTCCTTGGAGAGCTTTTTATAGGGGGTCAGTCCCTCCGTCAGCTCATGGCGAAGCTTTTCATACACTGCTTCCTTGTACTCCAGATAGGCTGCATATATTGCCTTTTCCGTCTCTCCGGCATCCTCCGCAGCCAGATGCTTAATGTCCAGAATGGAGTTGTTAAACATCGCATAGTAGACATCATAAATCGGAATCTTGATATCTGAGGAGCTGTTGGAGTTCTCTGTGGTTTTATATTCTTTTGTGTTGACAAGCTTGCTGGAAACCATGCCCGCAAGCTTCTGCTCCATGATGTTGTAGACTGCCTTTGTGAACTCCGCATCTATTGTCAGATAGACATCCTGTCCCGCCTGTGCCTCTTTCCGCTCCTGAACGGAGATAACCTTTCCCATGACATCCACGACAACCTTCTCGTAGCCCTTCGTGCCCTGCAATGTAGTCTCCAGATAGGACTCAATGCCGCTCTTACCCACCACGTCATTGATGCTGTAGCTGTCTTCTCCCTTCCCTGCCGCCTCCATTTCCTCATTCAGCGAGGTAAGCTCATCCGAAGAAATTTTTCCCGTATAGCCCAGCACATGCGCAAAATATTTGCTGTCCACATACCGTCTGATGGTATCCTCCACAATGCTGACACCGGGAAGCTCCTCCGAGTTCTCCATAATCACCGCAACGGTTCTCTCGCTGACATTGGTAGCCACGGTAGTTCCTATGTACTTCCTGTACGAGGTGAGATTCATGGCATACCGTATTGTCACCATTTTCAGCCATTCGTCATTGCTATAGCCCTTTCCCGGAATAAATTCAGACTTACTGTTATCAGGTTCCTCATACTCACCGATGGCAAAGCCTGAACCGCTCTTACGGCTCAGATACTCCATTACCTCCTTTGCCGTCGCAGTCCGCTCGTCATCCGCCAGCTTGTCTATTGTAGTACGTCCGTACACATCCGCCAAGAAACGCAGCAGTGCCGTTCCTTCCACCGTGTAGGCGAACTCACCGTCCTCATCCACGTATATGCGGAAGTCAGTGATAACACTGTCGCCGTTTTTTTCAATCAGCTCTATCAGACGACTGACCGTGTTGTTCAGATTTTTATTCTTTGAGCTGCCGGATTCAAACACGTCCTCGATTTTCACGGAATAAGCAAGCTCATTATATGCCAGCACATTCCCGTATCTGTCATATATTTTCCCTCTGGTGCTGGCGATGTCCCTTGTTTTCTCCGTTTGCAGTACAAAATCCTGCAGATATTCCTCACCCTTTACTATCTGAAGCTCAAAGCAGCGATAAATCAGGATTCCGCCCAGTAGCAGGAAAACAATGCTGAATACAGTCAGCCGGCTGGTAACTATGCTGATTATTTTGTCTCTTAACTCATCAAACAAATTTCTGCGCTCTCCTTTTTTCCCTTGCCTCCAGCCTTCCGTTTACCTTGAGGATTACAGGATAAAGAAACATGGTGACAACCGTGGTATATAACGCCTCCGGAAGAATGATATGGGTGAAATAATATCCGAAACGGAATTTGCCGCGCAGCATAAACAGCAGCAGATAGCACAGTATTCCGTAGGACAAATCGCTGGTGATAATCAGTGCCAGCGGCAGCTTGATATCCTCGGGATAAAAAAGTCGGCTGAACTTCCCGTTTAAATAGCCTATGTACATCAGAATCAGCGCATAAAATCCAAGAAAATTACCAAAAAAGATGTCGCTGAGCAGACCACAGAAGAAGCCAATCAGCAGCCCCTCCTTCTCTCCGCGCATAAAGCCGAAGGAAGCAGTCAGCACAATCATGAGATTCGGTATGATTCCTGCAAAGGCAAGCTTGTCAAAAACGCTGCACTGCAGCAAAAAGCAGACAAGCACAAATATTGTCACTACAACTTTTCTAAGCATATTTTATACACTAATCCTCGTTGATGGTCTGTTTCAAATCCGTTATTACCAGCACCTCACCCAAATGCTCAAAGTCCACTGCGGGCACAATCAGCCCGGATTTTGTCAGGTTGTTGGCATCCCTGTCAATACTGCTTATGTAACCAATCAGCAGATTCGGCAGAAACTTGTCGCTGATGTCCGAGGTGACGACCTTGTCTCCCTCCACCACCAGATTCCGGCTGTCCACAAGCTGGCTGAAGGTGATGCAGCCGTCCGCCATCAGCTTCAAATCTCCCGACACAATCAGATTGTCCTGGGTGGAAAGCGTCATTCCGCTGACGTTGCTGCTGTCAGATATGATAGCAGTAACCCGCGACCAGTTCGGTCCCACCGCGGTGAGCCTTCCGACAAGTCCTCCGCCCGCAATCACATTCATATCCACATCAAGCCCGTCATCGCTCCCCTTGTCAATGATAAAGGAGGAATACCAGTTTCCGGAATCCCTGCTGATGATTCTTGCACCGACCTTGTTGTATTCTCCGTACTGCTCCCCCAGCTCCACCAGCTGTCTCAGGGTATTCAGCTCATACTTATCCTGCTGCAGCAGTGTGTTTTCCTCCGTCAGTGTGGCAATTTCCTCCTTCAGTCGGGCGTTTTCATCCAAGAGCGTCCGAATCTGTACCAGCTCCTCAGAACGGTTGGAGAGCCAGCCTCCCAGCCTTCCGATTCCCTGCTGAAAGGGTACTACCACATAGCCCACCACGGTATTTAAGGGACGGTTGAACACATCCGTGCCGAAGGTAATCAGCATCATCAGCGTACATAGAATTGTTAAAATTAAGAGGAGATATTTACTCGGTAAAGTAAACCTCTCCCCTTTTCGTTTTATCACTGGGCTCATTTACTCATCCCTTCGATTGCATAGGCTACGGATTTATAATTGTCGTCCTTGATAATCTTTGCAAGTCCCATACAGACACTTACCCCCGGATTTTCGGACTGGTTCACCTTCAGACCTGTTCCAAGCGCCAGACGCTCTGCCAGATGGCTTACCTGAGACGCTCCTCCCGTGAGGTAAATACCGTGACGGTATATATCCGCTGCCAGCTCGGGCGGCGTTCTCTCCAAAATCACCTTTACGTTATCAATAATCGAATTAAAATGCTCTTCAAGGCACTCATCTACAAGCTTCGTGGGGATTTCCCTCTCAACCGGAAGCCCCGTCACAATATCCCTGCCGTAGACAACGGCTCCCTTGCCCTCCTGCTCCAGCTCCTTCAGGGCAATCTTGACCGTTTCAGCCGTCTTCCCGCCGATAATCAGACTGAACTCCTTCCTGACTGCCGCACGGATTGCCTCGTCGAACTTCAAGCCACCGTTTTTAATCAGCCGGCTTAAGACGATACCTCCCAGAGACAGAATGGAAATCTCCGTGGTTTCATATCCTACATTCACTACCAGAACGCCCTGTGAATTTTTCACGTCAATGTCGAGTCCCAGTCCGTCGGCAACCGCCTTCTCCACAACCATAATCTTACGCGCCTTTACTCCGGCATCCTTAATCAGGTCATAAAAGGCTCTCTTCTCCACCTCGGTCACGTCCGTTGGTACCGCAATATAGAAGTCCGCAGGCTTTGTATTTCCCTTCTGTAAATCAGCAATGAAATACTTTACCAGCGTTTCCATATTCTTGATATCCGCGATGACGCCATTGGAGAGCGGATAGGAAATATGAATATTGCTGGGAGCCTTCTCATACATTTCAAACGCAGAGTCACCATAGGCGAACAGGGTATTCTTGTTCTCTATGGCAATCATATTCTTCTCCACCAGAATATTATCCTCGCCTCTGCTGTAAATTTTAATATTGTTGGTACCCAAATCGATACCGAATGCGTTGTTTGCCAAACCGACAACCCCCTTCTCTCCGTATTTTGTCAAAAGGCCTCCTGCAGAAACCAGTCCTGCTCCTTGAAGCTCACATACTGATTATCGCCTATCACCACATGATCCAGCAGCGGTATATCCAGCTTTTCTCCCAGCTCCCTGACATACGCCGTCAGACGTTTGTCCTCCCTGCTCGGAGAAGGGTCACCGCTGGGATGGTTATGCACCAGAATAATGTTGACTGCCCGCTTTTCCAGCGCCGTCAGAAAAATCTCCCTCGGTGTAATCAGGGACATCCTGACACTGCCCTCAGACAGCTTTTTCTCCGCCAACAGCTTTCCCTTTGCGTCCAGACAGACCAGAATGACACACTCCGTCGTCCTGTGTCTGAGCTGCTCCATAAAATATGCCGCCACCTGACCGGAACTTGTGAACATCGTTCCACCACCGGCTCTCGCCATGCTCATTCTCATGGACAGCTCTGCAATACACTTGAGCTTGACCGCCTTCACCTCACCGATACCGTTAATGCCCTCCAGCTCCTCAAGCGTCACATGATGCAGTCCCAGCAGCCCCTTCCGCGGGTAACCGGCGAGAGAAAGCACCTGCTCTGCAAGCTGTAGCGCACTCTGCTGTCTTGTTCCGGTTCTGATGATAATTGCCAGCAGCTCTGCCTCCGTGAGATTTTCCGGACCAAACCTCAAAAATCTCTCGTAGGGAAGCAAGCCTCCCTGATTTTTCTTTTCCTTCACGCGTCTCCTTTACCTTCTCCGACGCAGATAAGATACAAGATAACGCCTAACGCAACACCCTCCACAAAAGCAGGGAAATCACAACGCCCAGCACGCTTGCAATGGTGATGTGAATCGTAAGCCCGAAAGTCAACACAAAGAACCCGAGATTCAGTACCAGGGGCGAACTTAAGCCGAAGGTCTGCCCGTAATTTAAAAAGGTTCCGTCAAAATAGGTTCCTATAAAGCCGCCGATTACGAAGCCTGCCAAAATCAGAAAAACCAGCACCCAGTTTACTCTCTTCAAACCGTTTCCTCAAACTTTCTTTCGTATTCTCATTCACTTAGGTTTTTACATCTTTATATGGTATCACAAAAGGCAAAAACTGTACACAAAAATCATAGAATTTATTTTGCGCTTTTTCGACCGTAGTCGACCAGTCCCCTGTCCGCCAGCGCCTGCAGGGACTTTAAAATTCCGAACTTGGCATGCTGCCAGGTCAGCCCTCCCTGAAAGTACACGGCATAGGGAGGCTTTATCGGACCGTCTGCGGACAGCTCGATAGAGGAGCCGGAAACAAAGGCACCTGCCGCCATAATCACAGGAGCGTCATACCCCGGCATATCCCACGGCTCCGGCGTGACATGACTGTCCACGGATGCCGCAGCCTGAATTCCCTGACAAAATGCAATAACCCCCTCCGGGGTCCCGAAGGTGATTGCCTGAATGATGTCGTGCCTGCTCTCGCTGCCGTTTGGAATCACCGAAAAGCCCAGCTCCTCGTAGAGCTTCGCCGCAAAGATAGCTCCCTTGAGGGCGGAGGCGGTCACCGTTGGTGCAAGGAAAAGTCCCTGGTAAAAGTCCTTCAGCACGCCAAGGGAGGCTCCGACCTCCTTGCCCAACCCGGGAGAGGTCAGACGGAAGGCGGCGTTCTCCACGCATTCCTTTTTTCCCGCTATATATCCGCCTATGGGTGCCAGTCCTCCGCCCGGATTTTTAATCAGGGAGCCGACCACCATATCTGCTCCTACCTCGCCCGGCTCCACTCTCTCCACAAACTCCCCATAGCAGTTGTCTACCATGCAGATGACATCCGGCTTGATTCCCTTTATAAAAGAAATCAGCTCGCCTATCCTTGTCACGGACAGGGTCGGACGTGTCTGGTATCCCTTGGAGCGCTGAATTGTCACCAGTCTTGTCTTTTCATGGATGCTCTTTCTGATATTCTCATAGTCAAACGAGCCATCCGGCAGCAAGTCCACCTGTCTATAGGTTACGCCGTATTCTGCCAGCGAGCCCCTGGAAGGCCTGATGCCGATTACCTCCTCCAGCGTGTCATAGGGCTTTCCGACCGGAGAAAGCAGCTCGTCGCCCGGTCTCAAATTACTCATCAGCGCCAGTGCCAGCGCATGTGTGCCACAGGTAATCTGCGGTCTGACCAGAGCATCCTCCGTGTGAAAAACCTTCGCGTAAACTGCCTCCAGCGTATCGCGCCCCAGATCATTATAGCCATACCCCGTCGTTCCCAGCAGACACGCTTCACTGACCTGGCACTCCTGCATCGCCTTTACAACCTTGAGCTGATTGTATTCCGCAATCTCGTCAATTTTCCGAAACCGCGTATCCAGCTTTTCCAAAATTTCCTCTCCGTATTCATAAGTCTCCCTTCCGATGCCAAGGGAAGCATACATTTCTTCTATCCGGCTCATCCTTTTTGCTTTCCTCTCTTCTGATATTCTGAATGCCTGTGAAATCCACGGATTATCCTGTTTTTTTGTGAATATTCATTTTTTCACCGATGACCTCCAGCAGATAGGACAGTATTTTCTCCTCGTCATAGTGAAAGTCTTGCTTGTCCACCCAGATGACATCCGATTCCCTGCGAAACCAGGTCAGCTGTCTCTTCGCAAAATGTCTCGTGTCCCGCTTTAAGATTTCCACCGCCTCCCCGTAGGTCAGCTCCCCCTCCAGGAAGGCAAGAATTTCCTTATATCCGAGTCCCTGCATGGAAACCATGCCCCGATGACATCCCATCTTCTTCAGCTGCCGCACCTCGTCCACAAGTCCCTGCTTTAGCATCTCGTCCACACGGCGCTCAATGCCTTCGTAAAGTCTTTGCCGTTCATCATTCAGCACAAAATAACAGGAGTTATAGGCACTCCCCTTCTTTTTTTCCTCTTCATTATGCTTTGAAATCGGCTCACCCGTCAGGTGGTAATATTCCAGTGCCCGTATGGTACGTCTGATATTATTGACATGGATTGCGCGCGCTGACTCCGGGTCAACCTTCAAAAGCAGCTCATGGAGTGCCTCCGCTCCCTGCTCCCTTGCTCTTTTCTCCAGCTCTTTCCTGTAGCGGGTATCCTCTTCGTTTTCCGTAAAATCAATTCCCTTAAGCAACGCCTGAATATAAAATCCGGTACCTCCCGCCACAATGGGAATGTGACCGCGCTCATAGATTCCCTCAAGGCACTCCTCACATTTTTCCTGAAAAGTAACCACATTAAACGACTCCCATGGCTCTAAAATATCAATCATGTGATGCGGAATGCCACGCATATCGGTTTTGCTGATCTTTGCAGAGCCGATATCCATATGCCTGTAGACCTGCATGGAATCTGCCGAAATAATCTCGCCGCCTATCGCCTCTGCCAGCGCGAGGGAAAGCCTTGTCTTTCCCACCGCCGTAGGGCCGGTCAGCACAATCATGGGCTTTTTCAATTTACTATCCTCTTAAACTTTTTATCCATCTCTGTCTTTGTCATGGCAACGATGGTCGGTCTGCCGTGTGGGCAGGTATACGGGTTTTCCAGCGTCAGAAGTTCATCAATCAGGCGCTCCGCCTCCTCCGGGCGCAGCAGCCGGTTGCCCTTCACCGCCGCCTTGCAGGACATGGAGGCAATCTTTTCCTCCACGACACGGATATCGCCAAAGCTTCCTCCATCCGCCAGCTGGTCAAGCACCTCCAGAAACATCCTCTTCTCGTCACAGCCGTACAAGTCTGTGGGCACGCTGCGCAGGGCATACTCACTGCCACCGAATGCCTCCACCTCAAAGCCCAGAGCCTGAAAGGTCTCCCTGTACTCCGCAAGCACCGATTCTTCCCGCCCTGACAGGCTTACAATTACCGGCGGCATCAGGCGCTGCGATACCACCGTCTTTTCATGGTACTGCCGCATCAGACGTTCAAAATTTACCTTCTCATGCGCCGCGTGCTGGTCAATCATCAAAAGCCTGTCCTCGAAGGCAATCAGCCAGTAAGTTTCAAACACCTGACCTATAATGCGGAATTTTTTTCTGTTTTCCTCCGTCAGCAGCTTTTCCTCAAACAGATTCAGCTGGCGGGGAGCCTCTTCTTCAGGCTCATTCCTCGCAGCGCTCTCCTGCATGGAAACCGTATCCGGCAGAGCTTCATCCTGCACAGGCAAAACTGCCCTTGCAGGCTCTGCAGTTTCCACAAAGAACTCCTCCGCTTCCGCCCCGCTCTCCTGCATGTTTGATGGATTTTCCGTCATTTTTCTTCCTTTTTCAGACAATTCATCCGCATTTCCCGGGGATTTCACCCTTGTCCACACAGGATTTTGAATCACTTCCTGCATTTTGAGCCGCTGCCCTTCGTATTTCATCTCTTCCATAACGCGGTAAGCATTACTGCGCCGCTGCTCAAACGGCTCCGGCATGTGCCCCTTTCCGGTCTCCGGCTGCTCCTGTCTCTGTTTCGTCCGCTGCTCCTTCTGCGTCGAAAGCGCAGCCGCCGGAATCATCTCCCTCTCCTTCAGGGCATCCCGCACTGCGTCGCACAAAAGCATACTAAACCCTGCCACATCCGTAAATCGGACATCCATCTTGGTTGGATGGACATTTACATCCACTCTTGACGTATCCATGGTAAGATGCAGAACACAGAAGGGAAATCTGTGCTGCATCAGGTACTCCCTGTAGCCCTCCTCTACAGCCCTTGCAACCACACTGCTTCTGATATATCTGCCGTTGATAAAATATATTTCATGGTTTCTGTTGGAGCGCACGCAGACAGGCTTGCCGAGATACCCCTCTATCCGCACGCCATTCTTCTCCTGCTGAATCGGCACGAGGGCTTCTGCCACCTCTCTTCCATAGATTCGGTAAATCACCTCGCGCAAATCGCCGTTCCCGGAGGTATGAAACCTAAGCTGATTCCCCAGCACCAGCTTAAAGGAAATATCCGGTCTTGAAAGCGCAAGGTGCTCCATCAGCTCTGCAATGTAGCCGCCCTCCGTAGCAGGCTGCTTCAAAAATTTTCTCCTGACCGGTGTATTAAAAAACAGATTCCGCACCAGAAAGGTCGTTCCCTCAGGGGCGCCGACCTCCTCCAGGCAGATTTCCCGTGCGCCCTCCAGCTGGATGCGGCTGCCCGTCATGCTGTCTGCCGTCTTGGTAATCAGCTCAACCTTTGCCACTGCCGCAATACTCGACAACGCCTCCCCGCGAAAGCCGAGACTTGTTATTCGCATCAGGTCTGAAGCATTTTCTATCTTGCTGGTTGCGTGACGCAGGAAGGCGGTTCGCAGCTGCTCCCGCTCCATACCGGAACCGTTATCCGTCACCCGGATGAACTCAATTCCTCCCTCCCTCGCCTCCACCGTGACGGCAGTTGCTCCGGCATCAATAGCATTTTCCACCAACTCCTTCACCACACTTGCCGGGCGCTCTACCACCTCGCCTGCAGCGATTTTGTCTATTGTCTCCGAGTCCAGAATATGTATCTGTGCCATATTAATCTCCCATGTCGCCGCCCTTGGCTGGCAGCACAAGCACTTATTCAAAACGCTGTTCTTGCGTTTTTCGCGTGTGAAACATAAAACTTCTTCACGAAAGAGCGCCGCTCTGAGTGATTAGAAGTTCTTTTCACACTTGCCAACGGTTCTTCAGCTTATTTTGCAGTCTGTACAGGGTGTTCAGGGCATCCAGGGGGGACATGGTATTGACCTCCACGTCCATCAGCTCCTTCAGGATATCCTCGTCCGTCACCGTGTCGAACAAAGACATCTGAGCTAAATCCACCTCGTCCAGCTTCTGCTGCTTTTTCGTCTTCGCGTCTCCCTTTACGTCCACCGTGATGCTCTGAATCTTTTCAATAATGTCATTGTCCGTCAGCTGCTCGACAATCTCCCTGGCTCTGTCAGTCACCATGTCCGGCACGCCTGCCAGCTTCGCCACCTGTATCCCGTAGCTGCGGTCAGCACCTCCCTTTATGATTTTTCTCAGGAAAACAATATCGTCCCCGCACTCCTTCACGGCGATGCAGTAATTATTCACATTGCTCATTTTCCCTTCCAGCTCCGTCAGCTCATGGTAGTGCGTGGCAAAAAGCGTCTTTGCGCCAAGCAGCTTACGGTTGCTGATGTGCTCAATCACTGCCCATGCAATGCTTAAGCCGTCAAAGGTCGAGGTTCCCCTACCGATTTCGTCCAGTATCAGCAGGCTGTCGGAGGTTGCATTCCGCAAAATGTTTGCCACCTCATTCATCTCGACCATAAATGTGGACTGTCCGCTGGCAAGGTCATCAGAAGCCCCTACCCGTGTGAAAATTCTATCCACGATACCGATGTTTGCACTCTTTGCGGGGACAAAGCAACCAACCTGCGCCATTAGCACAATCAGTGCCGTCTGCCGCATATAGGTAGACTTACCCGCCATATTCGGGCCCGTAATAATGCTGATACAGTGATTTCCGTTATCAAGAAAGGTATCATTCGCGATGAACATATCGTTTGTAATCATCTGCTCTACCACCGGATGCCTTCCGTCACGGATATCAATAACGCCCTTTTCGTTCAGCTTTGGCCGCACATAACGATTACGCTCCGCCACCAGCGAAAGGGAGGCATAGACATCCAGTCTTGCTACCGCCTTTGCCGTTTTCTGAATCCGCTCCAGCTCCATGGCGATGGACTCTCTGATTTTACAGAAAACATCATACTCCAGGGTTGTCAGCTTATCCTCCGCATTTAGGATTGTGTCCTCCAGCTCCTTTAGCCTCGGGGTTGTGTATCTCTCCGCATTGGCAAGCGTCTGCTTTCTCACATAATCCTCCGGCACCATATCCCTGTAAGAATTCGTGACCTCAAAATAGTAGCCAAACACCTTGTTATATTTAATTTTCAGATTCTTAATGCCGGTTCGCTCCCTGTCCTCCTCCTCCAGACGGGCAAGCCACTGCTTTCCGTCCCGCTTCGCATTCCGAAGCATATCAATGGTTTCGTCGAAGCCGTCCCGAATCATTCCGCCCTCGCGAACGGAAATGGGAGGTTCCTCCTCGATGGCAGCACGAATCAGTTCATAGATATCCTGCAGCCCGTCCATATCCCGCTCAACGGCTGTCAGCTCCTCACAGGAAAAGCTTTTTAACACCGTCTTAATTGCCGGAAGCATTTCCAGTGAATTTCGGAAAGCGATAAAGTCCCTGGGATTTGCCGTCTTATAGGTCACCTTGCTTAAGAGCCTCTCCAAATCGTAAATGGGATTCAGATATTCTCTCAGCTCATCCCTTGAGACACTGTCCCTGTTCAGCTCCTCCACGGCATCAAGTCTTTTTTCCATCTCTGCGCGCTCAATCAGCGGCTGCTCCAGCATGCTGCGCAGAAGCCGTCCTCCCATGGCTGTTTTCGTCTTGTCTAACACCCAGAGAAGGGAACCCTTTTTTTGCTTATCCCGAAGAGTTTCCGTCAGCTCCAGATTCCTTCTTGTAGAGCTGTCCAAAAGCATATATTTGCTTGTCAGATAGGGGTAAATGTGCGTAAAATGCGCAAGCTCCGTCTTCTGTGTCTCATAGAGATACTGTAACAGGGCTCCCGCCGCAATCATGCCCACCGAAAACTCCTCAATTCCGAGTCCAATCAGCGTATTGACCTTAAAATGCCGCAGCAGAACGCGCTTGCAGCCCTCATCATCAAATAAGTGTGCCTCCAGCGCATTGACGGAAATACCGTACCTGTTCTTTAAAAAGTCCACATCATACCCACTGACCAGAAACGCTTCGTTGCAGATAATCTCTGACGGCTCATATTTCATCAGCTCATCATTCAGCTTTCTGATATCCTCCACCTCTGTCAGATAATAATCCCCGGTGGTTACATCTGCAACGGAAACACCTATCTTTGCAGGCATATAGGTAATACACATCAGGAAATTGTTTTTGGATGCCTCCAGCGACTGCACGTTAAGGTTGGTTCCGGGTGTCACGATTCTCGTCACATCCCGCTTTACAAGCCCCTTCGCCAGCTTCGGGTCCTCCAGCTGTTCACAGATGGCGACCTTATACCCTTTATTGACTAATCTGGTCAGATAGCCCTCCACTGCATGATAGGGAATCCCGCACATGGGTGCCCTCTCCTCCAGCCCGCACGCCTTACCCGTCAGGGTAATCTCAAGCTCCTTAGAAGCCGTCAGAGCATCTTCAAAAAACATTTCATAGAAGTCTCCGAGCCTGTAAAAGAGAATACAGTCGGCATACTGCTTTTTTGTTTCCATGTATTGCTGCATCATGGGTGTCAGGTCTTCCACCGCTATCTGTTCTGACATGAACCTTCACTCCTGTTTTTCCGCTTTCGTGCAGTACCCGCATATTCATACAATCACTTGCACATTCCAGCGTATTTTACCACAAAATATTGTTGTTGTAAATCTCTAAGCCCGCCCCGATTTTCCCCTTCCTTCGCTTCCTCTCTCTTCATTTTGCTTCTCACACTTCCTTTTTTGCCTCGTTTTTCTGCTGTTTTTCATAAAGCATTTGACTTTTCACGGATTCCATTATATATTTTTGAATTGGCGGTTTTTACGAAGCCAGAAGAATTCTCTGTTAAAGGAAATCAATCTCATGAAAGAACAGGCAAACGAAAACAGGTTTCGTTTTCACATCGGTATGCGAAACTTAAAAACGGCGCTTGCGGCAACCCTCTGCGCCCTGCTGTACTTCCCTTTCGGTCGAAATCCCACCTTTGCCTGCATTGGTGCCATCTTCGGCACGGGAAGCGATATGGATAATTCCAAGCTCAACGGCGGCAACCGTCTCTTCGGTACAATCATCGGCGGCTTTCTAGGGATGGGACTTTTCCGACTTTATATCATCTTTTGTCCGGACGGAAAGACGCATCCCCTAATGCTGATTTTCCTGTTTGTGGGCGTTGTCCTCATGATTCTGGTCAGCCTGTTTTTCCGCTGGCCCGGTGCCATCCAGCCGGGTGGGGTTGTCCTTTGCATCATCCTGTTTAACACACCCGTGGACACCTATATCTCCTATTCCATAAACCGTATGCTGGACACCGGAATCGGTGTCGTCATTGCCCTTCTTATCAATCTTCTTCTCCCCAGGGAACGGGTATATAAGGTGGCAGGCTTCCTGCATTTATCCAATAAAAAGGGATGACCGGACGGTCATCCCTTTCTTGTTCCCACATAATAAAACCCATGACATTCATCCAGCGAAACCTGTACCAGCTGTCCAATCAGCTCCGGGCTGCCCGGAAAGTGAACAACGGTATTGTTGGAAAGTCTGCCCGTAAGAAGCCCTGTCGCATTTTCGTCGACCTCCTCCACAAGCACCTCCATCACCCTGCCCTGCCATCGCGCTGCCTGCTCCCTTGCCGTTTGCTGCACCGCCGCAAGCACCCGGTTAAAGTTCTCCTTCACCGCCGCCTCAGGAACCTGATTTTCCATTGCCGCGGCAGATGTCCCCGTCCTCTTGGAGTAAATAAAGGTAAAGGCGTTGTCATATCTCACCCTGCGGATGACATCAATCGTCTCCTCAACATCCTCAGCAGTTTCTCCGGGGAATCCCACAATAATATCCGTCGTGATGGCAATGTCCGGAATCTCTCTTCTGATGCGCTCCGCCAGCTCAAGATACTGCTCCTTCGTATAGCGTCTGTTCATTTTTTTCAGGATTTCCGTAGAGCCGGACTGCAACGGCAGATGCAGATGACGGCAGATTTTTTTGGATTCCTTCATCACCTGAATCAGCTCCTCTGACAAATCCTTTGGGTGTGAGGTCATAAAGCGGATTCTCTTTAAGCCTTCTATCTTTTCCACCTCACGCAGAAGCTGCGCAAAGGTCATCGGCTGCTCCAGATTTTTTCCATAGGAATTTACATTCTGACCCAGCAGCATGATTTCCACCACGCCGTCAGCTACCAGCTCGCGGATTTCCCTCAGGATTTCCTCATGTCTCCTGCTTCTCTCCCTTCCCCGCACATAAGGTACGATGCAATAGCTGCAAAAGTTATTACACCCAAACATAATGTTGATGCCCGATTTAAAGGAATACTTCCGCTCCACCGGCAGATTTTCCACTATCTTGTCCGTATCCTGCCATATGTCAACCAGCATCCCCTCATTTTCAAAGGACTCACATAAAAGCTCTGCAAATTTGAAAATATTGTGCGTACCGAAAATAAGGTCCACAAAGGGATAGCTTTTCCTTATTTTTTCGATAACGGACGGCTCCTGCATCATACAGCCGCATAGTGCAATCTTCATTCCGGGATTCTTACGCTTATAGCCGTGCAGCTCTCCCAGCCTTCCATACACCTTCTGATTCGCATTATCACGAACGGTACAGGTGTTAAAAATCACAAAATCTGCATTCTCGCTCTCAACCATCCGATAGCCTGTCTTCTCCAGAATGCCTGCCAGCTTCTCGGAATCACGCGCATTCATCTGGCAGCCGAAGGTAGTCACACAACAGGTGGGCACGCGCCGAAGCTTCTCCTCCAACGCCCGCACATACTTTCGCGCCTTTGCCATAAAGTAGTACTGTCTCGCCGTCTCCTCCTCAGGTGCCGCCACGCTCAAATCTATCTCGTCCAATGCAATTTCCTCTCTCACTGTCCTCTGTTCCTTTCCCGCTCTTCCCGCAAAAGTGCCGTATGCCGCCTTTAGATTCTGTAATCCACATAGCGTTCCGCCAGCCGTACCAGAAGCTGTGTCACCGTCTCCATCTCCTGCACACAGGCATATTCGTAGCGGCTATGGTAGTTCGCGCCACCCGTGCACAGATTCGGACAGGGAAGTCCCATGTAAGAAAGTCTCGCGCCATCCGTTCCGCCTCTGACAGGGGAAACCAGCGGGGTGACACCAAGCTCGCGGAGCAAATCTGCCGCGTTTTCCATCAGGTGCATATGCGGCAGCAGAATCTCCTTCATATTGTAGTAAGAGTCCCTGATATCCGCCTCAACGGTACCCTCACCGTATTTTTCATTTAAAAATGCCACGCATCGGCGAAAAAGCTCCTTTTTCTGCTCAAAGAGCGCCCTGTCATGGTCTCTGATAATGTAATCCGCCGTGGTTTCCTCCACATTTCCTGAAATGCCGTCCAGATGAAAGAAGCCCTCGTAGCCCTCCGTATACATCGGATTCTGGAAAGCCGGCAAAAGGCTCTGGAACTCCTGCGCTACCAGAATTGCATTTATCATCTTTCCCTTCGCGCTTCCGGGATGCACGCTCCTTCCATGTACGTAAAGCTTTGCCCCCGCGGCATTAAAGGTCTCATCCTCCAGCTCGCCCAGTGCGCCGCCGTCCACGGTATAGGCAAAATCCGCGCCAAAGAGCCGTACATTAAAATGGTCTGCGCCTTCGCCTATCTCTTCGTCCGGCGTAAAGCCGATTCTGATTTTTCCGTGCCGGATTTCCGGATGCCGCAAAAGATACTCGGCAGCTGCCATAATCTCTGCAACACCTGCCTTATCATCAGCGCCTAGAAGGGTCGTTCCATCCGTCACTATCAAATCCTTTCCCTCCAGCCGCCGGATTTCCGGGAAGTCTGCCACTCTGAGCACGATATTTTCAGACTCATTCAGCACAATATCCTTTCCGTCGTAATGCTCTATACGCCGGGGCTTTACATCCGTGTCCGTCACCGCCGGAGACGTATCCATATGTGCAATAAAGCCCAGCACCGCAGCCTCTTCACAGCCCTCTGAGGCAGGAACGGACGCATACACATAGCAGTTTTCCTCGTCATAGGTTATCTCTCCGGCACCCATTTCCTTCAGCTGTCGCACCAGAAGCCTGGCCAGCTCATGCTGCTTCTCCGTGCTCGGTGTTGTGCCTGTAGTCTCGTCTGACTGTGTGTCTATCTTCACATAATTCAAAAAGTTTTCAATCGTCTTTGACATACCTTTCGTGCCCCTTTCCCTTATATCTGAATATCCCTTATTGTAACAAATCCTCCCTTGAATGTCCATCTGAAAAAGGCTATCCTCGCTGCCGGATTTCAGCGCAGATTCCTTTCGAGAGAAGAAGCACACAAATCAGGTTCGGCACAGCCATCAGTCCGTTACAGATATCCGAGAAGGTCCAAACCGCATCCAGTGAAAGAATGCAGCCTGCGTAAGCTGCCAGGCCGTAGGCAAAACGATACCAGCAATTCCATCCTGTCTGCCCGCCCATCAGAAATTCAAATGCTTTTTCGCCCTGATAAGCCCAGCCGATAATCGTCGCAAAGGCAAAGAGAACCATGCTGATACAGACAAAGCCGTCTCCCCCTTTTCCAAAGACCGTCCGAAACACTGCAAGTATCACTTCCGCGCCGCCGACGCCGTCTGCCGACTGCAGGCTGATGCCCTCCAAAACTCCCGAAACGCCAAGTGCCAGACCTGTCAGCGTACACATAATCACCGTGTCTAAGAATACTCCTGTCATACTGATGTAGCCCTGCCTGATATAGTCCTCTGTGTCCGCAGCGGCAGCGGTTATTCCGGCAGCGCCAAGCCCTGCTTCATTGGAAAAAATCCCTCTGGAGACTCCCCATCTGAATGCCGTCGCGGTATTCACGGCTATACTTCCCAGAATCCCGCCCGATACAGCCGTCGGGCAGAAGGCTGCCTTCACGATTCCAAAAAGAGCCTCCGGCAGGCTTCTCCAGTGTCTCAGAATAACAAGCATCGTTCCTAACAGATAAAATATCCCCATAAAGGGCACCAGATACCGTGTCACTAACGCAATGCTTCCGATACCTCCGAGCACAGCCAGAACGGTCAGCACACAGACTACAAGCCCGGTCTTAGCTCTTCCGATGCCGAAGGACACGGCAAGGGCATCCGCTATGGAATTTGATTGTGTCATATTCCCCATTCCAAAGGACGCCAGCACGGCAAAAACAGCAAAAAGCGTTCCCAGAGCTTTTCCTGCCCTTTTTCCTGAAAGTCCGCTTATGCAGGTGTACATCGGTCCTCCCACCCGCTCTCCTGCAGCATTAGTCCCCCTGTATTTCACCGACAGACTGCTCTCAACCAGCTTAACGGACATCCCCGCAAGGCTGCTTAGAATCATCCAGAACAGGGCTCCAGGTCCGCCCAGCAGCATTGCCGTCGCAACACCTACAATATTCCCCGTTCCTATCGTTGCGGCCAGCTCTGTCGTCAGGGCAGAAAAAGAGGAAATCTGTCCTCCTCCCGCCCCGCTCTTTCCCTTCGCTTTACACCGCGCCTCACCTCCAAGAGCGTAGCGCAGCGCTTTCCCGAGATTTCTGAAGGGAAGGAAACGCAGCTTTAGCAGCAGATAAATTCCGGTTCCCGTCAGAAGCATCAGCAGCCATGGTCCCCACACCAGGTCATCCAGCCGCTCCAACCATCCGTTCATGCAAAAACCCCCGCAGCTTTTCTAAAATATATCGCCACCGGGGGGTTGTTATGTCTTATTCTGTTTCAAAATCCGCAAAGCCGGGAATCTGTTCATAAATTTGAGGAAAACCTGCCAGTATTCTGCCTTCTCCCGTCATGCCAACCCGGAATTCCAAGCCGTAATTTCCGTACGGAAATACAGCTCTGTAGATTTCTTCGCCGTTCTCCCCGGACTCCCACACCGCCACAGACTCGCCCGACTCCAGAACCGTCTCCACCGAATAGCCCTCCTCCGTTCCTTTTATCTCGTAGTTTCCGATATCATACCATTCCAGACTGTCCGCAGCGAACGCACCATAAAGATAAGCCAGCATAAACCATGCCTCCTCCGACGTTACGTCAAAGAGCGCCGTCAGGGAAGTATTGCCCTTTTCCTGCTTCTTCTCATTCTTCTCCTGCCACTTGGCACTCACCCCATAGACTGAGCCCGTTTCTGCGTCCAGCAGCAGCCTGAAACGCGATCCGTCCTTCGTCTGAAGCTCGACAGCCCAGAGAATGAAGTTGACTCCTCCCGCATAGCTGTCGTTGTAAATGACATGCTGAGTCCAGGTACTGACCCTTGAATCGTAAATCATCGAATAGGGAACTATGTCCATGTCCGCCAACACGGCAACCGCATCCTGCTTAAGTCCGATGCTTGAGTCCAAAAAATCGGACAGCTCCTGATTCGGCTCCAGCTCTCTGGAGGTTACATAGATTTCTCTTCCCGTCTGTATGTCCTCCGCATAATGCAGCAGGCGCTGGTACAGAGACGGCTCATAGGAGGTGCTAAGAAGAGTGATATCCTGCTCCTTACGCACACTAAGCTGATACCCTCTGCACTGACAGGCATCCTGTATCCTAAACACCATACGCGGCAGAAAAAGGGCTGCCGCCACCAACAGGACGAGTGCCGCCATCCCCGCCGCATAAAGCCTTATCTGTCTGTTCCTTCTTCCCTCATTCTGCTTTTTCATTACTTCTTTTCGGGAAACAGTACCCTTATTACCGTTCCCTCTCCCAATCTGCTGTCAATCTGCAGGCTGCCTCCGTGAAGCCGGATGATTTTATGGCAGAGCGCCATGCCGATGCCTGCGCCGCCCTCCCTTCTGGAGCGCGACTTATCTACCATGTAAAACGCCTCTGTGATACGGCCTATTTCTTCTTGCGGGATTCCTCTGCCGTTATCCACCACCTTAACCTCGTACCCCTCCTTCGGAAGCCTCGTCCCTTTAAGCAGGATAAAGCCCCCTTCCCGCCCGTCCATTGCCTTGGCGGCATTGTCTAAAAGGTTATAAAACAACGACAGCAGCAGCTCTTCATCGCCGAAGAGTATACCTCTGTCAAATTCAATCTTTCCCTGAATCCCACGCTGCTCCCAGACGGGACGGACGGTTGCCCGAAGGTTCTCCTCCAGACGCTTTGTCTGAACCGGCTTTTCATCAAGCGGCGACTTATCCATGCTCACCAGCTCCAAAAGCTTATGTGAAAGGCTCTCCAGCCGCTTACCCTGACTGTAAATATAGAAGGCTGCCTCTGCCCTCTCCTCCTCCGTCAGCTTCATGGAATTGAGCATATCCGCATACCCGATGATGGAGGTGAGCGGAGTTTTCAATTCATGGGCAAAGGCAGCGGTAAAATCCTCCTTGTCCTTCGCCTCTCTCTGCTTTTCCTCTGCCTGCTCCACCAGCCTGTCCGCCATAAGATTAAAGCTTCTGGCCAGCTCTCCCACCTCGTCTGCACTCTGATTGCGGGAACGTACCCCCGGATGCCCGGCGGCAATCCTTTTTGCCACCCGCTCCAGCTCACGGACGGATTTCGTCATATACTGCGTGAGCACATAGATGCAGCCCCCGCCGACTGTAAGCAGCACCAGCAGGGCAATTCCGTACTGCCTCACAAGCCGCTGCCTGTCCTCATAGATACCGGTTATCTCCCGGCACAGTCCCAGATACAGCGGTTCCCCTCCCCTTTTCAGCAGTGCTGCCGTCAGCATAAAATATCTGCCGCCAGACTGCCTCATACAGTAGCCGGAATTTTCTCCCGTCGTTTCCCATGCTTCCCTCAGCATTGAGACAAAGGCAGCCGTTTCCTCCAAAAACCCCATTTCTTCGAGGAACTCTTCTCCGGCATAATAGCTGCCATCCACGCGCATCACAAAGAGATGACTGCCATCCTGCTCCACCCTGTCCGTGATGCTTTCCAGTGTCCTTGCCACGGCATATTCCTCTCCGTAGCTCTCTGTGGCACGATACCCCATCTCAAACAGAAATTCAAAGGTGCTGCTCTCGCTGTTGCCCCGCTCCAGCTCCCTGTCCAGAAGTCCTGCGAAATTAGAATGCAGCAGCCATATGCCAAACAGCGTAAAAATCAGGGTGAGCAGCGCCGTGATTGCCAGAAACATTTTGTTTGCGAATTTCACGCAGCATCCTCCCTCAAGCCTTACCGTGCCCTACTAAGCCCTCTTCTTCCTCCAGACGGTAGCCGACCTTGTACACCGCGGTTATCTCATTATCCCAGCCCAGCTTTTTCTTCAGCCGCTGAATATGCAAATCTACCGTCCTGGACTGTCCCAGATACTCCCCGCCCCAGACGTTTTCGTAAATTGTCTCTCTGTACAGGGCAATATTCCGATTCCTCGCAAGCAGCAAAAGCAGCTCAAACTCCTTCATGGTAAGAGGAATCGGCTGCCCGTCCCTGCTCACGGAGCGCGAGGAGGTGTCTATCGCCACGCCAAATACCTTTATCAGAGTCTCTGCCTTATGATAACGGCGAAGCACCGCCTCCACCCGCGCAAGCAGCTCTACAATCTCAAAGGGCTTTGTCAGGTAGTCATCCGCCCCCATCTTAAGCCCCTTTACTTTATTTTCCGTAGTTCCCAGCGCCGTCAGGAATATCACCGGCAGCTCAAGCGTCCGTGCATATTCCATCAGCTCATAGCCATCGACGCCCGGCAGCATGATGTCAAGCAGGACAAGGTCAAACCTTTCCTCCTCCATCAGGTCAGCCGCCCTTTCTCCGTCTGATGCCCATACGCAGTCATACCCTGCTCTGCGCAGATTCATCCGTATCAGATTCGCAATCGGTTCCTCGTCCTCCGCTATCAGAATCCTTATCATCTCAGTCTCTCCGTATTCAGCAGCCCCCGAGGGACAGCAGGCAGTGCAGCTGTCCCTTTATAGCCACTCCTGCTCACTCTGCAAGCCCATAGGTGTAGCTGTAGCGCGTCCGTTTCCCGTAGTAGCTGTCATAGTTCTCAACCAGATCGCCAAAGACATTATAGCTCCTGACGTAGGCATAGTCCGTAGTTTTATCATTACTTCGCACGCTTCTTCTTACCTCATGGCCGTGTTCGTCATACTCCACCGTAGTATAAGTAACAGAATTACCGCCGTCGTAGGTCGTCTCGGACGATATCAGATTACCCTGTTCATTGTAATACGTTTCGCTCCGATAACCGTCAGTTCCCGTCGTATACCGCCGCGAAACCGTATCATCCGCATAATACTCAGTCTGGGTGTGCCACTCGCCTGAATCTCCCCACACATCGCTCCAGTATTCCCTGCTCTCAATTACCCTGTCCTCATCGTCATAGGTATAATAGTCTTTCGAATCGCCATAGCTCCACGCGTCTTGCCCCTCCGAATGGCACGATTTAAAGACCATCCTGCCTCTGTCATCATACTGATACGTATACTCAGAGGATGTGAATGCGTCGCTGTATGCATCCCTCCAATACTCTTCGGTTATATCCCCGTGTTCGTTGTACTGATATGTATAAGCGTAGGACTCATAGTACTGGGTGGTCGGGTCACAGTACTCATAGTTCGAGGAAATCAGTTTCCCTTCCACGTCATATGAGTTGTTTGTTTCACTATAATAATCTTCGTTGCCGTTATAGACAGTACGCTGCCATACGAGATTACTTTTATCATCATAGCTGTAATCCGTCTGGCTGTTCCGCACATAAGTACCATTAGAAGAATACTCGTAATAACGCTTCAGATTTCCCTGTCCGTCATACTCGCATGACGATTCATAAGTCAGCTTGCCGTTCCAGTAGTTCTTACTGGATACACAATTTCCATCCGAATTGTACACAGCCTCATCATTCAGCTGTCCGTTCGCATCGTATCCCCAGGAGTGCAGAATAACCCCTTCCGCGTCGCACTCATAATACGACCTGACTCCGTCTGCATAGCTCGTCTCGCAGGAGAGCTTAACCGTATGCTCCAGCAGATAATTCTGCTCCTCTAACAGGGCGGCATCCCCGTCGTTGTACATCAGCCCCTCTTCCAAAATGCTCATCGCCCCAAGCGGGTCTCCCTGCAGTGCCGTCAGGTGTGCGATTCCGCGGTAAGCAGCCGCATTTGTATCGTCCCATTCCTGCACCTGCCTGTAATAGGACATCGCATTTGTATAGTCCCCAATTTCAGCAGCCGCCTCTGCGTAGTCTATGTAGCACTCCTTCAGCCCCTCCATGGCATCTGCATTATCGCCATCAAGCGTCATCACCTTGTCAAACAGCACCTCTGCCTCCTCATAGGCACCGCTCTTTAAACTTTGTCTGCCCATTCCAAGGTACGCCGTCAGCAGCTCCTCCTGTGCATCCGCGTTGTCCTCGTCGTACTTAAACGCCTTTTCCACTGCATCTACCGCATCGGAATACTCTTTCTTGCCGTTCAGCTCGCCTGCATATGCAACATAAGCCTTAACCAGCGCCTTCTTTACCTCTTTGGACTTCTGGATATCCAGTGCCTTCTCGTACTCGGCAATCGCCTCTGAATAGGCATCCTCACTCATCAGCTCATCTGCCCTGTTCATGGCTCTGTTATACTTCTGCTCAGGGCTCAGATAATAAGCTGCTCCTGCCACCCCTGCCGCCACTACAAGTACAAATGCTGCGGCCACCGCAATCAAACCCGCCCTTCCGGATTTTTTCTTATGCGCGGGCTGTCCCTGCGTGTTCATCTCACGGCTCGGAGCAGTCATCTGCTGCACAGGCGGCTCCACAAGCTGCTCAGGCTTTCCCTCAAGCTGTGCTGGGTCAGCCGGCTGCCCCACCGGCATCCCACACTCCGGGCAAAACACGCTTCCCGTCTCCAGTTCTTTTCCGCAATTTGCACAAAACATCTCTCTATTATCCTTTCTTCTCGGCTGTATCTCTGTCCTGCCTTTATCCGCTTTTATCAGCAATATACTCAATATTATGCCATCTTTTCTTCACTGTCAACCGCTTTATCCTCCCTGTTCCGATACTTCCCTGCCTGTCCCGACACCTGCCCTGCCTGTCCCGACATCTGCCCTGCCTGTCCCGACATCTGCCCTGCCTGTCCCGACATCTGCCCTGCCTTCTCACGCTCAGAATTTTTTCTCTCCACCCCCCTTCCCCGCCCTGGGATTCCCCTCGCCAGGCACTTTTCTGTCTTGTTTGTTATACAGGCATACCCGTAAGCACTTCTATCACCATTTTTATCAGCCACCATATGATACTAACAAATAAGGTTTGAAAGGAATCAAGATGCAGGATTACTTGTACGAAACAAACATTGACAGATTTCCCATTGCCATGGCGTATGTTCCATGGCAGAAATTCGACAAACTGTATGACGATTTAGAAAAGGCGTATCACTGTGGAACCGTTTTCCCCGAGCTGAATAAGCCTTTTACAGGAAGGAGATGCGTATCATGAGCAGCCGGGAACAGCTTTTAAACGACATTAACATTGTCAGCTTCGTGCTGGTGGACTTAGGGCTCTACCTCGACACCCATCCCTTCGACCGCAGCGCTATAGAGTATTTCAATCATTATAGCCGCATCCGTCAGCAGATGGTGCGCGAATTTAACGTTAAGCATTATCCGCTCACCATGGATGCGGCAGAGAGCGGCAAAGAATGGAGATGGGGCGATGCTCCTCTTCCGTGGGAAGGAGCGTGTGAATAGAATGTGGATTTATGAAAAAAGATTACAGTTTCCCGTAAGCATCAAGAAACCCAATGCCAAGCTGGCACAGACCATCATCTCACAGTTCGGCGGACCGGACGGAGAACTGGCAGCAAGTATGCGCTATCTGTCGCAGAAATTTGCCACACCTTACAAGGAGGTTGCCGGGCTTCTGAACGATATAGGTAGAGAAGCCTCAGAAAAGGAGCTTTCTGAGGCTTCAGCTTTTT
>CAYZAU010000005.1:0-123283 GCA_964475665.1 uncultured Acetatifactor sp.
ATCATTATTACATTTTTTCTAAAGGAGGATTTACGGAAGGGTTAAAAGAGTTAGGGGATAAAGGAGAAGTGAAGCTGATTACATTAGAGGATATGTATTAAAGGAGAATTAAAGGAGAATAGAAGATGTTTACAGACAAAACGTTATTGATCACCGGAGGCACAGGTTCCTTCGGTAATGCAGTATTGAACAGATTTTTGGCAACGGATATCGGGGAGATCCGTATTTTCTCCCGTGATGAGTTAAAGCAGGACGATATGCGGCATTACTATCAGCGGGAATATCCGGAATACAGCAATAAATTGAAATTCTACATCGGAGATGTGCGTGACCCTCAGAGTATTGCAAAGGCAATGCATGGTGTGGATTTTATTTTCCATGCAGCTGCATTGAAGCAGGTCCCTTCCTGTGAATTTTTCCCGATTGAAGCGGTGAAGACCAATGTGCTGGGAACGGAGAACGTATTACAGTGTGCGATTGATGCGGGTGTGAAGAAGGTGATCTGTCTGTCAACAGACAAGGCAGCATATCCTGTAAATGCCATGGGAACCTCTAAGGCAATGATGGAGAAGGTGATCGTAGCAAAGTCCCGTACTATTGACCCCGAGGAGACTACGATTTGCTGTACCCGCTATGGGAATGTGCTCTGCTCCAGAGGCTCTGTAGTGCCTTTGTTTATCAGCCAGATTAAGGAAGGAAAGCCCCTGACGATTACGGAGCCTTCCATGACCAGATTTGTGATGAGTTTAGAGGAAGCTGTTGAATTGGTGGTGTATGCGTTCCAAAATGCGCAGAGCGGAGATATCATGGTGCAGAAGGCACCTGCCTGCACCATAGGAGTATTGGCAGAGGCGGTAAAGGAGCTTTTCCATGCAGAAAATGAGATTAGGGTCATTGGTATCCGCCATGGTGAGAAGATGTATGAAACGCTGCTGACCAATGAAGAATGTGCCAATGCCATTGATATGGGCAATTTTTATCGTGTGCCTGCGGACAAGCGCGGATTGAATTACGACAAGTATTTTACAGACGGCAATTTAAAGCGTGCGGAATTGGCTGAGTTTAATTCTAACAATACGGAATTGATGACGGTGGAGCAGGTGAAGGAGAAGCTGCTGACATTGTCCTATATTCGGGATGAAATCGCAAAGTGGGAGAAGTAAATGTAAAGGCAGTTTACAAAACATACGTTTCGACAATATGATTAATTACAAAGAGGAAATACGATAAAGAGACAGGCTGAAGGGCTGCGATTGAAAAGATATTGGAAGAATTGAAATTAATTGCTGCATAAATGATTGCGGAGTTGACAGAGGAATGAAAATATTAGTAACCGGAGCAAACGGATTTATCGGTAAAAATCTCATATCTGAATTGGAGAGACGGGAGGAAATAGAGGTGCTTCCCTTCGATGTAGATACTCCCGCTGAGTTATTAGAGGAGTATTGCCGGGATTGCGATTTCGTGTACAATCTTGCAGGCGTGAATCGACCGGAGAATGCAGAAGAATTTGTAAAGGGAAATTTCGGCTTTGCCACAACGCTGTTGGAGACCTTGAAAAAATATGGCAATAAATGTTCCGTCATGAACGCATCCTCCATACAGGCATCATTGGACAATCCTTATGGCAAAAGTAAGAAAGCCGGCGAGGATATGATGTTTGCTTATGCCAAGGAGACAGGCGTATCTGTATATGTTTACCGGTTTCCCAATGTATTTGGTAAATGGTGCAGACCTAATTATAATAGTGTGGTAGCAACCTTTTGTAATAATATAGCGAATGGACTTCCCATACAGGTCAACGACAGAAGCACGGTAATGCATCTGGTTTATATTGATGATGTAGTTGGGGAGCTGATGCAGGCGTTTGAAAGTCATCCCCATATGAATTCGGATGGATATTGTTATGTTCCGACAGTGCATGAAGTGACTTTGGGGGAGATAGTGGAGCTGTTATATAGCTTCAGGGAGAGCAGGAAGAACCTTGTGATTCCGAATATGCCGGAGGGCAGTTTCGGAAAGAAGCTGTACAGCACTTATCTAAGCTATCTTCCGGAGGATGGTTTTTCTTATCCGCTGCTGATGCATGAGGACGCCAGAGGAAGCTTTACGGAGATATTAAAAAGTGCAGAACGCGGACAGGTTTCAATTAATATTTCCAAACCGGGAATTGTTAAGGGAAACCATTGGCATCATACCAAGAATGAGAAATTTGTTGTGGTAAGCGGAAAGGGTTTGATTCGATTTCGCAAGCATGGCACGGATGAGGTGCTGGAATATTATGTGAGCGGTGAGAAACTGGAAGTGGTGGATATTCCTACAGGCTATACACATTCCATCAGCAATGTAGGAGATACGGATTTGGTAACCCTGATGTGGTGCAATGAGTGTTTTGACCCTGACAACGCGGATACGATATATGAGCCCGTGGTGCAGGAAGAAAGGAAATAACATGGCAGGATTTAAAAACAATGGGAAACTGAAGCTGTTAATCATCGTGGGCACGCGACCTGAGATTATTCGCCTTGCAGCAGTCATAAAAAAATGTAGGATTTATTTCGATACGATTCTGGCACATACCGGTCAGAATTATGATTATAATCTGAATGGCGTTTTTTTTCATGATCTGGAACTGGATGACCCGGAAGTATATCTCAATGCCGTAGGGAAGGACTTGGGAGAGACCATGGGCAATATTATCGCCAAATCCTATCAGCTGATGGTGGAACTTCAGCCGGATGCAGTGCTGGTGCTGGGCGATACCAATTCCTGTCTGTCCGTGATTGGTGCGAAAAGACTGCACATTCCCATTTTCCATATGGAAGCGGGAAACAGATGTAAGGATGAGTGCCTCCCGGAGGAAACCAACCGCAGAATTGTGGATATCATCAGTGATGTAAATATGGCTTATTCCGAGCATGCCCGCAGATATCTTGCTGATTGCGGACTCCCTAAGGAGCGTACCTATGTGACAGGCTCTCCCATGGCAGAGGTGCTTCATAATAATCTCGCCAAGATAGAGGCTTCTGATATTCATGAAAGATTGGGGTTGGAAAAAGGCAAATATATCCTGCTTTCCGCACATAGAGAGGAAAATATCGACACGGATAAGAATTTTGAGTCCTTGTTTACGGCAATCAACAAAATGGCAGAAAAGTATGATATGCCTATTTTGTACAGCTGTCATCCCCGTTCCAGAAAACGTCTGGAATCCTCAGGGTTTACGCTGGATTCCCGTGTTATCCGGCATGAGCCGTTAGGCTTCCATGATTATAACTGTCTGCAGATGAATGCCTTTGCAGTGGTGTCGGATTCCGGTACGTTGCCGGAGGAGTCCAGCTTCTTTACTTCAGTGGGACATCCCTTTCCGGCAGTATGTATCCGAACCTCCACGGAGCGTCCGGAGGCGATTGACAAGGCATGCTTTGTGATTGCCGGAATCGATGAAAATTCTCTGCTGCAGGCGGTGGATACAGCTGTGGAGCTGAATCGTGCCGGAGAATACGGTATTCCGGTGCCGGACTATGTGGAAGAGAATGTCAGTACCAAGGTAGTGAAGATCATTCAAAGCTATACGGGCATTGTGAATAAGATGGTCTGGAGAAAGCTTTAATGAAGGAAATACCGGAACGATTGCCGTTTTTAACCAAATTTTTTCGTACAGCTCTGACAACAACACGGAGTGGCTGACGGCAGAAGAGATAAAAGAGCTGCTGAAGGCGGTAGAGCCGGGAAAGCAGTAGTGCGACCGAAGCAAACACCTGATAGGAGATTAATGTGAAGAACAAGCCGGCAGATTACAGTGATTTTTATGATGCCATCCGAAAAGACGAGCTGGTATATCTTTTTGGAACGGGGATTTCTGCAGCTTTAACGGGTAAAGACTATTCCTGGAAGAAATGGATTCTGGACGGAACGGAATATTTTGCGGATTCCGTTTCGGCAGAGAACATTCGCACATCCATAAAGCGCGACAGCTCGACAACCAATCTGCTGAAGAATGTGGCAACCGTGCTTGAGGTGACGAAGCGGGAGGGAACCTATCCTAAGTGGATGCAGGCTTCGTTTGAAGGACAGGAGATTGTCAACGATTCCCTGAAGGAAACACTGCGGAAGCTGTTAGTGACACAGGATGTGCTTGCAACTACAAATTATGATTTGCTATTGGAGCGGGCAACGGGATTGCCTGCTCTTTCCTATGAGGAGACAAATCAGGCGTTTCTCATGCTTGACAGCCGCCGGAGCGAGGCGGTTCTTCACATTCATGGGCTGTATGACTCTGCAAACAGGGCAGACAATATTGTTGCCGACGGGGAGCAGTATGATGCGATATTGCTAAATGGCGGGGCACAGTTTATACAGCAGCTGCTGGGGACGAGAACACTGATTTTTGTGGGCTGCGGTCAGACGACGGAGGATGCAAACGTCGCACGGTTTATCCGATTTGCGAATGAGGAGCTGCATATACAGCGTAATTATTACTTTCTGTATAAAGAGGGCGAGAAGCCGGCAGGACTGCCGCCGTTTATAAAAGCGGTTTCCTACGGGGATGAGTATGATGATTTGACGTGCTTTCTGGAGGATGTGGTGCAGGCACGCCTGCAGGCAAAAATTGAGAGTAATCCGATGATTCTGCGGACTGCGTATACCCATGCCGGGCAGGATGCTTACGGACTGGCGGAATATCACTATTCGCGGCAATGCCTGGCATTTTGCGGGCGGAAAGTGGAGCTTGCGCGTCTGCGAAACTTTCTGGAAGCGGACAGAAGGTTTCTCTGGTGGGCAATTACGGGTCAGGCGGGCGCGGGAAAAAGCAGGCTGGCATTGGAATTTATGCAGGAAAGTGCAGACTGCTTTTTCGGCTTCTTTCTAAATTGCGCGGTGGAAACGGAATGGGTAAAAGGCTTTCAGCCCTTTCGCGATACGGCTGTGATTGTGGATTATGTCAGGGGAAACGAGAGGCGGATTGCAGATATTATGGCAGTGCTGCTGGATAAGTTTTCAGTGCTGCCTTATAAGCTGAGAATCCTGTTTGTGGAAAGAGAAAATACAACACAATTCGGCTCGTGGTATCATACCCTGAGCACAGCGCTCGGCACGTATTACAGGATGCAGCTGAATGCCGGTGAGTATAATCTGGAGCTGAGTACAAGAAGGCATCGTTTTCTGTATCTGGACGATTTGGATGAGGCTGCCGTGGAAGCACTGATTGGCAGCATCTGCGAGAAAGGTCTGCTGCCTGAGGATGCGTATCGGAACAGAAGGCTCAGGCAGGAGTATGCCGCAAAATTTGAGCAGCTGAAATATCGGCCGCTTTTTATTCAGATGTATGTGGAAGCGTGGATTGGCAATGGCTGTCTGGCGGTGGAATATAATCACTATAAAGACCTTCTGTCAAATGTGGTAAATCGGGAGCAGGAGCGGATATTGATGCTGGTGGACGGAGATGCGGAGGTGTTCAATGCCCTCATCCGGGTAATCATACTTTCCGGCATCACGGATGGGATATGCCTCGCGGACATCAGTAAGCGCTATCCGAAGGAGTGGAATGTAATTTACACGTTTGTAAAGACGCGGTCTGTGTCAGGGGTACAGAGGACGGACTTCGTGACGGGATTTCTGAAGGATGTGGCGCAGGACGTGCTGACGGGAACGGAAAGGCTGAACGTTCTTTATCCGGACATCATCAAGGAATATATGTTTTTGCATTATTTGGATGTGCAAGACATGAAAGAAGTGTCCAAGGACCTCTGGGGCGCGGCACCGACGGAGTACAATGCGTTTTTAGACAGATGTCTGACCGATTTTCAGCATGAGGACGTGCTGGCAGAGCTGATTCGTGAGGAATCGGCGGACTATACCAACGGGAATGCAATGCTTGTAAGACAGTCGCTGCTGGCATTCAAAATCATTACGTCAAAGGAGGAAGGCAGATATTTCCTTCAGCGCGACCTGGAGGAATACGAGTACTGGAAACAGGCACCGGTCGCGGAGGAGAGGGCGTGGATATGTCTGCAGGGCTTATATCTGAGTGTGAGGCAGCTGTTTGGCTGGTCCAGGAAGGAAGCCCTTGAGGCAATAGAGCTGCTGGCAGCGTATGGCGGTGCGGGAGAGCAGGATGCCACGAAGGTGAAGTATTTACTCGAGTTTGTACACTATCTGGTGGAAAAGAATTGCATGGAAAGTGCTGAAAAGGTGATGGAGCAGGCAGGGACAGTGCTTGACAGACTGCCGGAAACGGAGGAAAAAGAGGAGCTTTATCTGAGCCTTCAGCGGGAAAGCATGGTCCTGGATGTATATTACAAAAGGTGGGATGTAATAGGGAAAAACTGCGGGGAATTACGTCGGAAAATCAAATGTGAAAATGAACGCCAGTCGGAGCTGTATGCGTACATTATGTTTTCCGGAGCGGTAGAATGCAAAAACACAATGCAATGGAAGGGCGAAGAGCTGTTACTGTTCACGGATGCGCTGCAGGATTATGCGGAGGCTTACGGCAGCGGTCAGAGCGGAATATACTTTAATGACAAGGTGCATTACTATTATTTGCACGCAAAGCTGATAAGCACGGAAACGCTTGCGATATGCTCCTTTATGGGCGGCGTGGGCAGTCTGGCGCTTCGATGGATAGACGAGCTGTTGGAAGAAATAGAAAGCAATATGATGATTTCTGATTTCGCGGGTCTTTTGGCAGGGGCGGAAGCGCTAAAGGTCGGCTTTGATGCTTCCGTGACGGATGAGCAGACGGCTGAGTACCTTGAAAGGGTGGATGCGCTTCTGGAACGCTACCCGGACAATGAGCTTCTGGCGGCGAAAGCAATCGAGCTTTGGGAGACGGCATATACGGAGCAATATAAAGCGACAATTCCGAGAAAGACGGTGGACAGGGCATACACGCTTCTACTGAGATTCCCGAAGAGCAGAGAGGTGGAAGAGAGCTTTTTCGGTATGCTGAAGGAATCCGGGGAGACGGGCAGATGGTTTGAGTATACCGGGAATAAGGCGGTAGTATGCGGACTTCAGGAAAACAATCTGTTTGAGTATCTTATGCCGCCGACCGGGAAGGCAGTAACCGTGACAAGAGCGCATCCAAAGGTTGGTGCGAACGACCCCTGTCCCTGCGGCAGCGGTAGGAAGTTTAAGAAGTGCTGCAAGGGGAAGGGCAGATATGACTGACGACGAAACGGGGGGACATTTGCCTTGGCGAATAGAAGGTTTACATTTTCTCTCCACGCGGGTATAATAACAGCGGGTTGTGCTCCGAAAATATTGATTACCCTATCGTCCCTGGCGGCAATGGGAGCGAAATACAGTGTTAAGATGGTTTGGAGGAAGCTTTGATGAAGGAAAGGGAAATTAGCCTGGTGGATTTTCTGGTGGAGATATTACTCCGCTGGCGTAGGATTGTGGTATGCATGCTGGTGGGAGCACTGCTTTTTGCAGGTCTTGGTTATGCACAGTCCGCTAAGGTAGTGGCAGACAGGAAGGCAGAAGTGGATGAGGCAGCGATGAAGCTGGAGAAGCTGTTGGAGGAGCGGGAAAAGCAGGAAGCGGAAGTGCAGGCAGAGAGCGGGCAGGATAACCAGAATGCTCTGCAGGCAGGAAAAACGGAAGCTGCCAGGGGGGCTTTAAGAGCATTGGAAAGGCAGATGACGGAAAACCAGATGACGGAAAACCAGATTTACAATGTGGATTATGTATTGACCTATGAGAAGCTCTATGAGGAGGAGCTGGCTTATACGGAAAGCTCTGTATTGATGCAGATGAATCCCAATCAGATATTCAAGGCGGAGCTTACCTTTCACATTACGTCGGAGGATATGGAAAAAACCTATAATCTGGAGAAGCTGTATGAGGACATCGCTGTCAGCGGTTCCCTGATGGAAAAGCTGGCACAGGAGCTGGATACCAAGCCTGCCGTGATTGCAGAGCTGGTGGGACTGGAAAGAAGCTCTTATAGTACGATTGAAGGCGCTGATACGCTGCAGCTTTATGTCAGGCATTCGGACGAGAACTCCTGTCAGAAAATGGCGGAGGGAGTGATTGCTTACATTGACGCCAGACATGAGGAGCTTGAAAAGAGCGCGGGCAGACATGAGATTACCTTGCTGGAGCAATCACTTACTGCCGTCAGCGATACCGCGGTGCTGAGTCATCAGAAAAGCCATCAGACGGATCTTCTTTCCATGCGGAATACGGTGCTGACGAATCAAAAAACATTCGGCAGGCTGGAGTGGAGATATTACGACATCAGGAAAAACGGACAACTGACGGAGCTGAGCGAAAGGAAAATTGCGGAAATTGAAGCGGAAGAGGCGAAGGCAGACAAGACCGATGCGGATGGTGAACCACAGCTGGCCTTGGAGGACGAAATCGCAGCTCTGGAAAAGCTGTTGGCAGAGGGAGTGAATGTAACTGCGGGAATCAGGCTTCAATATATCGTTCCGGGCATACTTCTGGCAGCATTTGTGTATGTGTTTGCAATCTTTTTGCAATATCTATTTAATAACACGGTGCGGGCAACGGAAAATCTGCAGGAGCTTTACGGAATAGAGCAGCTGGGACAGATTCCTTCCGAACAGGAGGGGAAGAGGCTGTTTGGCTTTGTGGATCAATGGATATTGGCAATCAGAGATCGGAACAGGCGGAAATTTGCGGAAACGGAGGCATTGGAGCTGGCAGCAGTTGCGGCAAAGATGGCGGCATGCAGGCTTTCCATGAGTACGGTATATCTGCTTGGCTGTGATTTAAAGGAACATTCCATGCAGGTTTGCGAGCTATTGAAGGAGAAGCTGGAAGCAGACAGGCTACAGGTAATTATTTTAAATAATGTTTTGTACGATGCTGCTGCTATGGCACAGCTGGCGGAGGCAAGGTGCGCAGTGCTGGTGGAGAAGGCGGGTTCCACCTTATACAAGGAAATTGAACAGGAGCTGGAGCTTTTGAAGCGTCAGGAGATTGCGCTGTTGGGAGGCATTGTCGTGGAGTAGACCTCCTGACTTCGGCATCTGCGGGAAAATCAGACATGCGGACATGCTTGGGAAGAGATAAAAATTCCGGCGGGAGACTGAAAAACAGTTTGTGCTGAGAGGGGGAAGGAATGCCAACAGGTATGAAAAAGCTTCGCAGTAAATACACACTATATTTTCTTTGCTTTATGGCACTAAGTCTGATTGAGTTTTTGCGCTCAACTCAGACGGGAGCTATATGGAAGCCGGCGGCAAACTGCACGGGCTTTGTTATGATGCTCATTATTTTCAGCCAGCTGCCGATAAAGCGTTTTTTGCGTCCTGCGGTGTATGCTTATACCATAGTATGTCTTGCGGCAATCGGGGGTACCTATTGCCACTGGACGCATCATATCGGGGAATACTCTTTTGGTCAGATGGCTACGGCAATCATGAACATCTGGTGGCTGGGCTTAGTACTTGTTTACTTTTTGCGTAAGGCGGTTAAAGAAAAGAAATTCGGAATACGCATCGGTGCACTGGGCTGGACATGGATACTTCTGGTGTTGTGGAGTCTGATTAGTGTGGCAGGCAGATGGTGGCCGGTCTGGTATCTTCTGATGTTCGGCGCTTTCTACCTTGTACGCTTTAGCGAGGAGGATAAAACGGCTCTGCTTGAGGCACTGATAGACGGCACGATTGCTTCCTTTTTCATCATTCAGTGCTATGCGTATTTATTCCGTCCCTTCGATGAGCTGAGATACAGGGGAGCATTTTCTAATTCTAATATGATGGCGCTGTACTATCTGATTGTGTATTGTGTCGTTCTTTTTAAAATCCATCTTCTGCATATCCGAAAAGCAAAGTGGGGGTGGAAGCTTTTCTACTTTATCGGCGCGGCAGGTCTGCTTGGATTTCAGTTCCTGACAATATGCCGAACGTCCTGGCTATGCTCCATAATCGTCACCATATGCTATGGCTGGGTGGTTTTGAGAAAGGTCTGGGGCGACAGTATACGGAAGCTGATTCTGCGGGGAGGAATTCTTACGTTAACGGCTGTGCTCATATTCCCGCTGGTATTCGGAACGGTTCGGTGGCTGCCGACGATTCATCCGCATCCTGTCTGGTACGAGGGCGAATGGAGCGAGAACAGTGTATGCTCATGGGATCCGCCGGATTCGGAAAAATATACGGATATGGATGAATTTCTCGATGAAGCATTGGGACGGATTCGTCAGGTGCTGCGAATGGTTAGTGCCCAAAACCCGCTTGTACTTCACGTATACGCAGAAAATGAAGCGGATATTGTGCCGGAGCCGGACTATGACTGGCGAAGCAACAGCATGTCCATCCGAAAAGTCTTTTTCAAAACCTATTGGGAGCATTCGACGTGGCTGGGACATCCCGCGGAGGACGGGCACTACATTTTTGAGAAGTCAAGGATATACATTTGGCACGGACAGAATCTTTGGATTCAGGTTGTATATTACTTTGGCTATCCGGCGGGCATCCTGCTGCTGATACTGATTGCACTCGTCCTGCTTAAGGTAATCAGAAAAGCGAAAGAGATAAGGACGGACAGCTATGCGATGCTGCCGCTGATTATCTGTCTGGTTTATTTCGGCTATGGGCTTGTAGAGGTGGTGTGGAATCCCGGGCAGCTGATTCTGGCACTGGTGTTTTTTGTCATGCACCCTCAGCTTACGGAAAGCGCAGCTTCCTGATTTTTTGTGTGCGGTAATAGGACGGAATCGCCGATGCCGTGAGGTGTCTGCGTAAACTTGACACAAACTCGGAATGCGCAAAGAGCATGCGCAGAAATGGAGCTTTTTATGAAAACAAAAGAAAACGGCATCCGACCGGTGCGTATGTTGAAAACCTTTTTAGGGTTCGCGGTAAAATACCTTGGAATTCTGGCGGCTATGGCGCTGGCGGGCATCCTGCTTCTGACAGTCAGCTATCTGCTTCCGGTCAACCGGGAGACAAAGGAAGCATCGCTGGAATACAGCTATGCGATGGGCTGGGCGCCCCCTGTGAATAACCGCTATGCACAGTACACCTCCTTTTTTACTTCTTACGAGCCGGGAATTCTGGATGATACGACAGACAGCATTATTCTGAACAAGTGCTTTGATGAGGGAGAAGGCTCTGCGATTAAACGTGCAGCGTATATGAATGGCTACAGCAGATACTGGCACGGCTACGTTGCCGTGCTGCGACCTATCCTTTACTTTGTGGATTACTGGGACTGGCTGCTGATTAACAGCTTTTTGCAGCTGCTTTTGATGGGGTGCGTCGGATATGGGGTATATAAGGTGACGGGAAAGAAGAGATACCTGCTTGCCTTCTTTTCCTGTTGCGTTTTTCTGACACCTGCCGCGACGGGAATGTCGCTGCAGTATTCGCCGTGCTTTTACATTTCCATGCTCGGGAGTCTGTTCTGCCTGCTGAAGGCAGACTGGATTTTGCAGAAAAACAGAAGATACTATCTGTTTTTGTTTTTGGGAATTGCCACCTGCTATTTTGATTTTCTGACCTATCCGTTAGTATGCTTTGGGTTTCCCTTCTGCTGGCTCATGGTGGCAGCGGGGAAAAAGGAAGATATGAAATCGCAGATGGCGCTTCTGTTTGGCGGCGGAGTCTCCTTTTTAGCCGGATACGGCGGCTTCTTTTTCGCAAAATGGATTGTTCAGGCTATTGTCTGCGGGAATGGAAATTATTTCAACGGACTGGACTTTGTTGTGGAGCACATCAGCAATGTTGCCGAGGATTACAGCCTGCTGCACCAGAATTATTGCAGAATAGATTCCCTCTACAATAATTTCCGGCATTATCTGTATCCTGCGTTTGTCGTCGTTATTGCAGGCTGGATGGGAATTTTCCTCTACAGATTTTTCAAAGGAAATATAAAGATTGGGCGGGAAAACATTATCATGGCTGCGGTAACGCTGACCGGTCCGGCATGGTACATTATCGTGAATACTCATACCGCATGGCATCATCTGTTTACCTATAGAAATAATGCGGCATCCCTGCTTGGCTTCATGCTCTTTGTCTGCAGCGCCACGGACACGGGTCAGAGGACGCGGGAGACTGTCCGGACTTATCTGAAAAGAGCGGCTCTCTTTGCTGCCTGTATGGTGGTAGGAATATGTACCTCCCGACTGGCGAAGGAAGACAGGACGTCGATAAACGGCGGCGACAACGCGGAGCTGCTCCTGTCAGAGGGAGAAACGCTGGAGGTGGAATTTACGCCCGCCGTGGAATGTATCAAGGGCTTCAGCCTTCTTTTCCGCACGGAGGCATCCGCGGACGGAGAGCTTCGGCTGGAGCTGTGGGATGAAGACGGGGTCTGCGCTGAAATGGCAGTACCGGTAGCGGAGTATGAAAATTCAGTCCTTTCGACACAGCTGGTGGACTGGAGGCTTAAGGCGGGAAAACAGTATTTGCTGCGGGTATCGCTGACGGATAATCCTGACGGGCTTTACATTCTTGTGACACCGGAGGGAGAAAAGCCTCAGGCGGAATACGGGGCGATGTGCTTAAACGGCGTGCCGCTGGGGGATATTGCACCGCTTTCCAGCATCGTATACCGCGGACATATGCAGACAAAGCCGGTGAAGCTTTATCTGTCCGTCTGTGCTGCAGTATTCGTACTGGAATGGCTTCTGGCAGTCCGTGCTTATCTGGCAGAGCTGCAGGCGGCTGCTTTACAATCCGAAAGGCGGAAATTTTTGATTGAGAGAAGGAATAGATAATGAGTACAAAAAAGATAAGCGGATTTTTCAAAAGGCTTTCGCCGGGGCTCCTTTTGTCTGCCGCCATGGGCTTTATGCTTGGCATTTATGAGCCGGTCGTGCTGTATTTTCATAACAGGAATGAATTCTGGTATGACCTGTATCTGCTGCTGCCGGTCACACTGCTTATGTTTCTGGGTATTTTCCTGTTGAGCGCAGTGGCGTTCGGTATTTGCTGTCTGGTGAATGAAAAGCTGTACCGGGTTGCGGTTGTGGGCTATACGATATTGTTTCTTGCGACTTATGTGCAGGGAAATTATCTGGTCGGGCATCTGCCGCCGCAGGATGGAACTCCGGTTGCGTGGGCGGCTTACGACTACCAGAGATGGTATACGATTATCCTGTGGATTGTCGTGACGGTGCTTGTGCTGACGGCTGCCAGGCTGGCAAAGCTGCCGCGATTTCTGAGCGGGGTACGTTATCTGGGAGGCGGTATTACTCTGGTTTTGCTTGTGACGATGGTGACGGTTTGCGTTGAGACGGACGGACTGGAAGAGAAGAAGGATATGTCCATGACGACAAAGTACGAGCTGGAGATGTCAACAGACAAGAATTTTGTTATCCTGATAATGGACTCGGTGGATGGGACACGGCTGTCCGAAATGATGGAGGAACGGCCGGAATATAAGGAGATATTTCAGGATTTTACCAGCTATGAAAATACCATGGCATGTTATCCGTATACGATGTTTGCAGTGCCCTACCTTCTTTCGGGAGACTGGTTTGAGTGTGATGAATGGATTGCACCTTATACAGCAAACGCGTACAGGGATGCCTCCCTGTTTCAGGAGCTGGAGGAGAGGGGCTACCGCATGGGACTCTATGTCGGGGAGGCACCCCTGACGGACAGCAGTATGTTTCGATTTGAAAACGTGGTGGTCGATAACGGAAAATTTGAATCCGTGACAGATTTTGTTAAGCTGGAGCTGCGGATGGTGGGGCTGAAGTATGCGCCGTATGATTTAAAGCAGTTCTGTATGATGCTGCCGGAGGAAATTCCGGCGCTACGGGAACGCAGGGACGACATCGAGCGGGTTGTGTTTGACGATTCCAACGTACAGTTTTATGACAATATACGGGAGGATGGAGTTACACTGAGCGATGAAAAGTGCTTTCGGCTGATTCACATCGAAGGACCGCACGTGCCGTTTCGCTATGACAAGGATGTCAATGTGATAGAAAACGCGACCTACGACTCGGGCCTCGAGGCAACCATGACGATACTGGATGCCTATCTGCAGGCACTGAAGGACAGTGAGGTATATGACAACACGGCGATTATGATTCTATCGGATCACGGGTATAATTGCGCGGAACCGGACAGCGTCTACCCGGACAACAGACAGCATGCCGCCCTGCTCGTCAAGGGCATCGGGGAGAAGCATGAGAGTATGCAGACCTCGCAGGCTCCGATTTCACAGGAGGACTATCAGGAGGCGTATATCCGGCTGCTGGACGGTAAGGACAGCTCGGAGGTGTTTGACTGGCAGGAGGGCGACAATCGGGAGCGGAGATATCTGTGGTTTGAACTGTGGGACAGGGATGCGATGGAGGAGTACGTGCAGACGGGGGATGCCGCGGATACGGAAACACTCATTCCAACGGGACGTACCTATAAGCAGCATTAGTGTAAAAAGGAGTACTGATTGCTCATGGCAGCGTTAGTGCGAAAACGAAAGAGCAGCGTTATGCACAATGATTCGAGTCGCCTGCGGCGGAATGGAGATTAGAATGGAGGAGCGGTTGGGCACGGCAGAGATGAGTAAGAAAAGCGGAAGCGGCAGCAGAATATCAAGGCATTCCCTGTGCTGGGGGGTGCTGTTCGGCGTGAGCATGCTGTGCATCTGGATGACACAGCGGGCAGTTCCGGTGATGATGGACGATGAATGGTACGGCACGCTTCTCTTTGAGGAGCGGGAGCTTTCGTCCCTGAAGGATATTTTCAGGGCACAGGTGTGGCATTACTGTAACTGGGGAGGCCGGACGGTTGCCCACACGCTGGCGCAGCTGATTCTGCATTACTTAAGTGAGGGCGCGGCGGATATACTGAATACTGCAGCTATTGTGGCGCTGGCTTGGATGCTTACCGGCTTTGCTAAAGCGCGGGGCAGCAGGAGATTTGCAATGCTCGTCCTTGCCACGGGCTTTCTGCATGCGCTCAATGCAAACTGGAAAATGAGTATGTACTGGCAGACCGGAGCGTGTAACTATCTGTATACGACTCTTTTTGTGCTGGGATTTTTGGGAATGTATTTGAAGGAGAGGCCGGAACACTCCTTGGAAAATACGGAGAGTAAGCTGCCGGGCAGGGCACTGCTGAGTGCACTTTTAGGGCTTGTGGCAGGCTGGAGCAATGAGAACATGGGTCCCGCCGTCTGGGTAGTGTCGCTTGTGGTGATAGCTTTGGAAAAACAAAAAAAACGGCATATTCCCCTATGGATGGTGAGCGGAAATGTGTGCTGTCTTCTGGGAAGCGCGCTGATGATAGCGGCACCCGGAAACAGGGTGCGGAGTGCGGAGGTGGCAGATACTGCCTATGGAACACTCTGGCAGCTGTTCTTGAGAATCTACGGAGTCTGTAGGGGAGCCTGGGAGTATCTGTTTCCTGTGCTTCTGGTGACGGCGGCGGTGCTGTTTGTCAACGTGTGCGTGCTGGGAAACAGACCGGGAAGAAGCGAGGTGCTACTGCTGTTCGGGGCGGCGCTGTCCTGGGGGGCGATGGTATTGTCGCCGCACTATCCTGACAGGGCGGCATTCGGCACGATGAGCCTTCTGCTGTGCGTAATTTTTTCCCAGTCAGAGCAGATTCTGCGAACGAAGGATACGGCAGCCTGTCGGACGGCGATGGCGGGAATCGGTGTGTTTATCTGGCTGCGCGGGATGTACCTTCTGGGAGAATTTCTCTCCATATCCTGGGGCTGGATTCGCTGAGAGGGTACAAAACTCAGTGCTTGCGTTTAAACAGCCGGGAGAGCCCGTATTTGAGTAAGTGACGGATGGAGAGAATATAGAGCTGTATCCCCTTGGCGAGGCAGGGCGTAATAAGTGCGACGTAGGGATAGACATATCGACTTTTTCCCTCCCAGATAAGACTGAACAGAAAACCGCCGATGAAGGGAAGCCCCATGAGAAGGAAAATGGGCTTCTCCTTTTTGCGAAGGGCATATAGGAATGTGGCGAGAAGCAGTAAATAAATGGCACTCTGATAGTGATTCAGAAACTGATAGGCGGTGTCGTGTGCCCCGCTCCAATAGAGCTGATAAATCCATTCCTTTGGTTCGGTCATAAAGCGCGTTACGGTGAAAGAGGCATAAGAGGGCTCACACCATTGATAAAGCCCCTTGTCCTTGAGAAAGAGAGCGAAGTCTTTCGGATGCTGTAAGTGGTTGCTCAAAAGGGCTGTGAGATCCTTTATGCCCTGCTCATTGGAAAGCCTGGCATTATAGTCAAAAGCTGTGAAGGTGTCAACGTTGTAGCCGTTGTAGTATCCGGGTCCCATGTCGTTGTTCTGAAGTCCCATGACGAGCCAGAGAGAAAAGGGAGCACCCTGACCACGCTCAAGACCGGCATCTGCTTCTGCAAGACCCAGAATCAGATCCTTGCCAAGCAGTACAATCAGTAGCATTGCAGCCACAGACAAAAGTGGAGAGACCTTGTGCTCCTGCAGTGATAACAGGAGCTGAACGATGAGCAGTGCAATTCCGACAATGAGCAAGACACTGCGGACAAGAACTGCGAACAACAGGAACAGGGCACTGAGGGCAAGAAACGGTATAGAGCGCCGGGAGGCGTGTGCTCTGTGGCGCGTGAACAAAAGAAAAAACCGGATAGAAAGCATCGCGCCACAGACCCCGAAGCTTTCCCCGTATAGAAAGAGAGTATAGAGATACATAGGAATAAAGGGCAGGGAGCACACCAGATAAAGAAGGTCAAGACGGGAATCCCCAAATAGCTCCCGTGTAATGCGGAATCCTGTATAGAAACTGATGCCAAGGGAAATGGCCTGCATATATTCGACAACCTGAGGAGCAGAGGAATGAAAGAGCGTAAATAGAAAGGCGTACACATGTGCAAGCCCTAGCTGGAAAGGGTAGGCAACGAAGTAGTAACCGTAATCTGCAACGGAAAAATTTTTTTCGCAGAGACTTTTGGCGGCGAGATAAACATGAAGCTGGTCAGACACAGAATAAGTATTCGATCCATGTATCAATGCAACGCAGACCAAAATAACAAAAAGGAAAAGAACAGTGCAAGCCGGTGAACGGCTTCACCGCTCAGCCGCAGAAAGCGGTATGGCAGAGCTGACAGAAAAAGGAAAAGAATAAAAAAGAATATATTCTGCAGAAAAGAATCCCTGAGGACATGTGAGGATTCATCTGCGGTATACATCACTACGGTGTAGACACAGGAGAAAAGGGACAGAAAGAGGGTAATTGCCACGCCGATACAGGCAGCTATCCTAACGGCTGCCTGAGAAACGGTCTGAAAAAAAGTACGGTTGCTTTGAGAGATATTGCTGTTCATGGGAAAATCCTTTCGCATATCAGATAGTATTATCATAGTCGATATATGGAAAAAACTCAAGATTAAGGAAAAATTAATTGTAGGAGTCGTACTTTCCTGCTAAACTGATGGGAGAGTCAGGCTTTGACGGCAAAAAGTGAGCGGGAAGGCATATTCTCGGAATGGCAATCAGTACGAAGGGAGAGAGCAGTATGGAAAAGCTGGCGATTTTTGGCGGAGCTCCCGTGAGGGAGGAAGCAATTTACTATGGAAGACAGTGTATCGGGCAGGATGACATAGATGCCGTGGCAGAGGCGCTAAAGAGTGACCTGATTACCTGCGGACCGCGTACGGCGGCGCTGGAGAAAAGACTGTGTGAGGTGACGGGGGCACGCTATGCAGTCGTCGTTGCAAACGGCACGGCAGCCCTGCATCTGGCGGCGATGGCAGCAGGCTTTGGAGAGGGTGATGAGGTGATTGTCAGCTCCATTACCTTTGCGGCATCCGCCAACTGTGTGCGCTACTGCGGTGCAACGCCTGTGTTTGCGGACATCAGACCGGACACCTATAATATTGACCCTGAATCGGTCAGAAGCCTGATTACTCCTAAAACAAAGGGGCTTGTGGCGGTGGATTTCACCGGACAGGCGGTGGAGCATGATGCCCTGCGCGAGATATGCAGGGAGCATAACCTGATGCTGATTGAGGATGCGGCACATGCCATCGGAACGAAATATAAGGGGCAGCCGGTGGGAAGCATAGCGGACATGACCTGCTTCAGCTTCCATCCCGTAAAGACGGTGACAGGAGGCGAGGGTGGAGCCGTCACAACGAATGATGAGCAGCTTTACCGCCGCCTGGTTCGTCTGCGCACACACGGAATTACCCGGAATCCGGAGGAGATGGTGCATCCCACTGATGCACTGTGGTATAACGAGCAGGTAGAGCTGGGGTATAATTACCGCATCACCGACTTTCAGGCGGCACTTATCTTGAGCCAGCTGAACAAGCTGGAGAAATTTTCTGCCCGCAGGAAGGAAATTGTGGAGAAATACGACAGGGCGTTTGCGGATATGCCGGAAATTAAGGTACAGCGGGAAATCCCGGAGTCGGATACCACAAGGCATCTCTATATTCTCCGGCTGAATCCGGAGAGGCTTAGCTGTGACAGAAGACAGTTCTTCGATGCGCTTTACGCGGAGAACACCTGTCCGCAGGTACACTATCTGCCGGTTTACTGGCATTCCTATTATGAGAAGCTGGGCTATCGGAGGGGCTTATGCCCCAATGCGGAGAAGTATTACGAGGAAGTGATGAGTATTCCGCTGTACTATTCCCTCACGGATGAGGATGTGGAGGACGTCATTCATGCAGTGAAGAAGGTAGTGGAGCATTATAGGAAGTAGGGCTATGTCACAGCGTTTATCGAAGAAAAATAAGGATTACAGCAGAATACTGGACGGTGCTTTCTTTGTGATACTGCTGGCGGCGGCATCCGCCGTGACGCTGCTGCTGTTTTACCGGCAGACCACCGGAAGCCCGGAGCGGTATCATTCCGACATGAAGGCGTATATTCTGGAGATGCAGGGGCTGGACAGCGGCTATAGCTTTCCTTATCCGATTTTCTTTAAGCTGTCTGCATTCCTGCATCTGTTTACAACGCCGGAGCTGGCGGTTGCGCTGGCGACGATGCTTTTAAACAGTCTGGGAATGGTAATCACGAAGCTGGCGTTCAACCGTCAGGTGCTTGGAGAAAAAGGAAATGCAGGGCGTGAGGCCATGACAGGGAAGAGTACTGTCGGCGTGCGGCTGCTTCTGAGCCTGCTGGCTGTCTCTCTGTTTTTTATCTCCATGCTTTATCCGCCGAAGGGAATTTATCTGCCGGGAATTTCCTTTAAATATCTGGGCGTTTTTACGGCGAATCCGTTTCACAATGCGACCTATATGGCGGCGCGCCCGTTTACCATTTTGGCGTTTTTATGGTTTGTGCGGCTGCTGCCGGTCTACGAGGAGGGAAAGGGCAGTGTCCGCGATTATCTGCTGTTTTCGCTCTTTTTGCTGCTGGCAACGATGACTAAGCCCAGCTTTACCATTGTGCTGGCGGGAGCGGCAGGGCTTTTAATGCTGTATCGGCTGGTGCGTAGCAGGGGAAGAAATTTTCTGCCCACGGTGCGCCTGGGACTGTGCTTTCTTCCTACCTTTCTGGATTTGCTCTATCAGTTTCAGGGAGTGTTTGTGCCCGAGCAGGGGGCGGAGGGCGGTATCGGCTTCTGCTTCGGGGAGGTCTGGGGGTACTACTGTACAAACCTTCCGCTTGCAATCTGCCTTGCCATCGGCTTTCCCCTGCTGGTGCTTGTGCTGAATTGGCGGGAGCTGAACCGGAACAGCCTGTACCGTTTTTCCTGGCAGCTTTATCTGATGAGCCTTGCAATGGCGTTTTTCCTGTACGAAAAGGGCTTCCGCAAGCCGGATTTTAACTTTTCATGGGGATATATGTACGGGATTTTTTTCTGCCACATGGGAGCACTGCTGGTGCTGCTAAAGGCAACCTTCGGGGCAGGGGAAAAAAGAAACCGCCTGCTGCTGGGAGCGCAGTGGCTGGCATATCTGTGTCATCTGGTTTGCGGACTTTTTTATTTCAGGACGTTTTTGACCGGCGGGATGTACTATTGAGGCATCCCGCCTTTTTGCGGCTGTCTGCGAGCATTTCAGTTTCCTGTTTCGAGAACGTTCCTTTCCGCTCGAGGAAGCGAAGCAGGGGATTAGGCTAAACGCTTATGTATTCCCGTCCGGCAGGCTTCTTTGAGAAGGGAGAGCCCTCTCGCGGCATAGGGCATCAGCAGCAGGCTGTAGACAAAGATGTATCTGGCATTTGCTTCCCAGATAATATGGAACAGAAATCCGCCTGTCACTCCGATGAGACCCAGCCAGACGGGAAGCGCGTTTTCCTTTTTCCTCCACTCGGACAGGGCAAAGGAAAACGCCCCCAGATATACAAGCAGCTGATGGAGGTTGCAGTATCCGATGAAGAAGTGACTTGCGTTTCCCGTATAAAGAGAATCGAAGAAGGAGCTTCTTCCGCCGAAGGTGGCGAGGGTTGCCTGACGGGAGGCGTAGGTTCCGTCCGCCCACTGTGAAAGCTGCTTTTGCAGATAAAAGCGTGCGGTGTAGCCGGGGTGTGCGGAAAAGTAATCCAGCCGCTCCCTGATTGCCGCCCTGCTGATGGTGTTGGTGGCGGCACTGTCCCGCCCGGTGTCGCGGTAGGTGTTAAAGTTAAAGCCGTTATACCAGCCGTTTGCCCGGGAAGATTCCTGCATCCCCATGGCAAAGTAGGAGGTGGCAGTCACGCCGGACGAAAGGGAGGCTCCCGCACGGTGCTCGTAGTATTTCTGGGTGGCGGGCAGAATAAACAGGCAGCAGAGCCCGCAGAGGATGCCCCAGAGGAGCAAAAGACGGTGTCTGTCCTTAAGCCACTGGAAAACGACCACGAGCAGAACCGCGATAATCAGAATCAGACTGTTCTTTCTAAGCATGACGCTCAAGGCAAGGAAAAGCAGGGCGGCAAGCGCTGACAGGACGGATTTTTTGCGGGTCAGCTTCTTACCCCTCCAGAGCACGGCGAGCAGATAAAAGCCGAGACTGACCGCGGTAAAGGAGGGAATCTCCCCGTAGACGAAGGAGGTATACATTAAAAAGGGCAGATTAAGCCCTGCCAGCACAAGGTAGAGGCAGGCTGCGGTGTCATCCTCCCAGAGAAGCTGTACGGTCTTTTTCTGGAACAATATGGTGATACATGCAAGCAGCACATAAAGACACTTTATCGTATGATAGGCGGGCAGCCCCTCGGAGATTGCAGCGGGCAGAAGATGGTAAAGGCGGAAGAATATCTCCAGGAACGCCATCAGTCCGACCTGCTGCGGGTAGTAGGAGAGATAGGACTCCGGAGAAGATATGACAGATGTGTCACCAAAAGAGAGCGCCTCCGCACAGGAGTACACTGACATGGCATCTGCGGCGGGAACTGTTTTGCCGAACACCACGAGAAGAGCACCGCCGATAAGATACCATACCATGACGGCTACGGTGAGGGCGCGCAGCCGTCTCCCTGCGAAAAGGCGGGAAATGCCGAAGGCTGCCGCGCAGAGGGCAGAAAGCCCCAAAAGGCTTAAGAGCGGGTTGTCCCACCCGGTCAGCACCAGCTGTGAGGTCATGTCCAGACTGTAGCAGGTAAACAGAAAAGACCCCAGAAAAAGCAGACCAAACAGCAGCGAGCCAAAGACCTGCATGAAGCGGCAGGCAAGGGTATACAGCTTTTGAGTGAATACGCGCATAGATAATCTCCTTCCAGACTTCGTCCGTCGCTTATACGCATATTGTATCACAATTTATTTTGTAAAAACAGTGGAATGGACGGATTATTCGTGATACAATTAAAAAGATTATGGACAGAAAGGAATTTACGGGATGGATAAAATCGCTGTTCTGATTCCCTGCTATAACGAGGAACAGACAATAGCCAAGGTAGTACACGATGTGCGAAATGCCCTGCCGGAGGCGGTGGTATATGTCTATGATAACAATTCCACGGACAAAACCGTGGAGCTTGCACAGACGGCGGGAGCACGGATACGCTACGAGTATGCACAGGGCAAGGGCAATGTCATCCGGCGGATGTTCAGGGAGATTGATGCGGAATGCTATCTGATGCTGGACGGGGACGACACATATCCGCTGGAATGCGCCGGGGAGCTGACGGACAGGGTGCTGACGCACAATGCGGACATGGTGGTGGGGGACAGGCTTTCCTCCACATATTTTACGGAGAATAAGCGCCCCTTTCATAACTTCGGAAACAGCTTAATGCGGGCGGGCATCAACAGGCTGTTCCATTCCGACATCAAGGATATCATGACAGGCTACAGAGCCTTCAGCTACGAATTTGTCAAGACATTTCCGGTGTTTTCCAAGGGCTTTGAAATAGAGACGGAGATGACGATTCACGCGGTGAATTACAGTATGCAGGTGGAGAATGTCGTGGTGGAGTACCGTGACAGACCGGAGGGCAGTGTCTCGAAGCTGAACACCTACCGGGACGGAATGCGTGTTATCCGCAAGATGCTGCAGCTGTATAGGAACTACAGACCGATGCGCTTTTTCGGCGCGCTGTGTGTTCTGCTGATACTGCTGGCGCTGCTTTTAATGCTCCCCGTGCTGAACGAGTACCTTCAGACCGGGCTTGTGCCCAGATTCCCCACTCTGATTGTCTGCGGATTTATGGCGCTGGCAGGAATACAGGCGTTTTTTGCGGGAATGATTCTGGATGTGCTGGCGGCGAAGGACAGACGTGATTTTGAATACCGTCTGGCAAAAATCAGCGCGGAAAAAAGAGAGAAAAGGAAGTAAGTCGGGAAATGCGTGAAGCTATGTGGAGGCAGGGAAAGAGAATCAGACCAACTGCGTTTTTCCTGTTCTGCCTGACAGGGGCATTGCTGGTGTTCTGCTGCCTGACGGGCAGCGGACTGGCGAAGCGGGGAAATCTCGTGTGGACGGGAGCCTATACAGTCCGGACGCTGGCGGCAAGCCTGCTGGGCGGTGGGGCGCTGGGAGGAGCGCTCTGTGTCCTGTGCTCGGCGGCAGGAAAACGCAAAAGGACGGCAAAGGCTGCCTGTGAGTGCTGGAAGCTTGGAGCAGGGAGGCTGTTTTGGATAAGCCTGCTTCTGACTGTCGTGTCATGGCTTCCGGCTTATCTGGCGTATTTTCCGGCTGTCTGCTCCTACGATATGCCGATTCAGACAGGGCAGGCCGTGGAGAATTACTATATCGATCATCACCCGATTGCCCATACCTTTTTGCTGAAATGCTTTATGCAGCTGGGGGAAAAGGCTCTGGGCAGCGTGACGTGGGGCATTGGCATTTTTGCCCTGCTGCAGCTTTTGTTTCTGGCGGCAGCGTTTGCGTGCGGTGTGACACTGCTCTACCGCAGGGGGACGGGCAGAACGGCACTGCTTCTGGTGCAGGGCTGGTGTATGTTTTATCCCTTCCACTGGTATATGAGCGTCAGCATTACAAAGGATACGGTTTTTACGGGCTTTTTTGTCCTGCAGCTGCTGTGCCTGTGCGGACTGACGGATGCAGGGAAGGAGAAGGACAGGCTGTGGAAGGAGCTTGGCTTTTTCGCGTCTACGGTGGGGATGCTGTTGTTTCGCAATAACGGAAAGTATGCCTTTCTGGTGCTGCTTCTGGTGCTTCTGGTCGCGTTTGCCGCAGGAAAAACGGACAGGCGGTATCTCGGAAGGCTGTTTCTGTGGTCGGCAGGGGCTTTCCTGACAGGAACTCTGGCGCTTGCTGCAATCTTCCGGCTTTCTAAGGCAGAGCAGGGGGACAGGCGGGAGATGCTCAGTATGCCGATACAGCAGCTTGCGCGAACCATGCTGTATCACGGAGGCGTGGGAGAGCTTCCGGAGGATGACAATACCATGAGCGGGGCAGACAGGGAGCTGGTGAATGCCTTTCTGCTGAATGAGAGCTATAGAAGCTACCGACCGGATATCTCTGACCCGGTTAAAAGCAATACCAATACCTACGTTGTCAGATACCGGGCGAAGGATTTCCTGACAACCTATCTGCGGCTGCTTGCACAGTATCCGGGGGACTATCTGAATGCGGCGCTGGCGGTAAATGCGGGCTATCTCTACCCGGGGGACACGACGCATGCTTATATTAACGTGACGGATGACAGGGTGGGCAGAGGGTACGTCCAGACCTACTGGGAGGAGGACACCATGAATGCCCGCGGCATCTGTAAGGCTTCCTGCTGGGAGGGACTTTATGACAGACTGGAGCGGTGGGCGGATGAGAATGCCTATCTGAGCCTCCCCGTGTTAAAGTATTTGTTTGTGCCCGGAGTGTGGCTCTGGCTGTATCTGTTTCTGCTGGCGTATCTGGTGATGCAGAGGCGCTACCTGCAGTGCATCCCGCTGGCGCTGGTGGGAGGATATTTTGCGACGCTTTTATTAGGACCTGCGGTGCAGCTGCGCTATATCTATCCCGTCATGGCGGCGTTTCCCTTTGTACTGTCCGCCGCACGGGTCAGGAAAGAGGAGAAAAATGAAGAGCTACAGGGATGAGGCGGCGGGGATTTATCTGCGGCGGATGACATATGGGGATACGGACAGAATCGTGGCGTGGAGAAACAGCGATGCCGTGAGGAAAAACTTTATCTATCAGGCACAGTTTACCCGTGAGAGCCACGAAAACTGGATTCATACAATGGTGGAGACCGGAAGGGTCATACAGATGATTATCTGCGGGCTTGCCTTGGATGAGCCGTTAGGCTCTGTCTACATCAGGGATATTGACAGACAACACGGTAAGGCGGAATACGGTATCTTTATCGGAGAGGCTTCGGCAAGAGGGCGGGGCATCGGAACGGCAGCGGCAAAGCTGATGCTGCGCTACTGCTTTGAGGAGGAGGGGCTGCACAGGGTTTTTTTGAGAGTCCTTTCTACCAATACGCAGGCAATCCGCAGCTACGAAAAGGCGGGCTTTACACGGGAGGCACTGCTTAAGGACGATGTCTGCATTGACGGGAAATACCGAGACATAGTACTGATGGGGATTTTGAATCCCGCGAGGTGATTCTAAAGCTTCCCGGCGGTTTGTTCCTGAGCGAAAACAAATTGCCCGATAGCACGCAGCTTCGCGATAAGCCGCTTAGAAATGAGGAATTGGATGAAGGACAACAGGAAAAGGATCAGCTTTGTGATACCCTGCTACCGCTCGGAGCATACGCTGCCCCATGTGATTGCAGAAATTGAAGAGAAGATGAAGACCATGCCGGAGTATGAGCATGATATTTTTCTGGTGAATGACTGCTCGCCGGACAATACCTTTGGCGTAATCCGGCAGCTGTGCAGGGAGCACGCCCATATCAGGGGAATCAGCTTTGCGAAGAATTTCGGTCAGCATGCCGCCCTGATGGCGGGACTGCGCTGCTCTGACGGGGATTATGTGGTATGTCTGGACGATGACGGGCAGACACCCGCCAACGAGGTGGACAGGCTTTTGAGCAAGCTGGAGGAGGGGTACGATGCGGTGTATGCGAAGTATGAGCATAAGCAGCATTCCGCCTTCCGCAATTTCGGAAGCAGGGTCAATGAGCGGATGACCCGCATGATGCTTGGGAAGCCGGCAGAGCTTTATGTCTCAAGCTATTTTGCGGTGAAGCGCTTTGTGGTGGAGGATATGATTCGCTATGGGAATTCCTATCCGTATGTCATCGGGCTGGTGCTGCGAGCCACAGGGAATGTCACCAATGTATCAGTGAACCACCGGGAGAGGGAGGAGGGAAGCTCCGGCTATACCCTGAAAAAGCTTCTGGGGCTGTGGTTCAACGGGTTTACGGCATTTTCGGTGAAGCCGCTGCGTATCGCAACCGTGGTGGGAGCGGGAAGCGCCATTATCGGCTTCCTGTATGGCATTTACACCATCATCAAGTATTTTGTAAATCCCAATGTGCCCATGGGCTTTAGCTCCATGATGTCGGCACAGGTCTTTTTCGGCGGAATGATTATGCTGATTCTGGGACTTGTGGGAGAATATATCGGCAGAATTTATATCAGCCTGAACAACTCTCCGCAGTATGTAATTCGGGAAAAGGTGAATTTTGAGGAAGACGAAGCAGGTAAGAAGGAATGAAGAAAGGAATGAAGAATTTTGTTGCATGGTGGAAGAGGGATAAACGGTATCTGACTTTGTGTAAGGCGGTGCTTCTCGGAGCGCTGCCTGTTATCTGCTGCCTCATATACTGTGCCGCGCAGGGTAAAAGCATCGGTCAGGTTTATCTGCCGGAGTCGGAGTGGAACGACGAGCTTTTTTATTTCAAACAGGTTGAGGGCATCGTGAACTACGGGTATCCGCAGGGGTATTTCGGCTTTAACGAGAGCCATGCACTGAAGCTTTCTTTTGCCGCGTGGAGTCCGGTGCTGGTCTTTCCGTGGATTCTCTGGGGACTTTTGTTCGGGTGGCAGCTCATGTCGCCTGTCTTCTGTAATATTCTTCTGATGACGCTTGCCTGCTTCCTGTTTGTATGGCTGACAAAGCCCACATGGAGGCAGCTTGGGCTTCTGACCCTGCTTTTTTGCCTTTACACGCCCTTTGTGCGCTATATGCTCTCCACGATGCCGGAGGTGATATGCTTCTTTCTGGTGATTCTGTTCTATGGGCTTGCCATCAGCTATAGGAGACGGGAGTGTGTATGGAAGCTGGTTTGTCTGTTCGTCCTGTCGGGACTGATGACGCTGATGCGTCCCTATGCGCTGCTCTTTCTGCTGCTCCCGGCGTTCTTCTGGGTAAAAAGGAGCAGATGGAAGGGCATTGTGGGCTCGGCGCTGGTCTTTGCGGCAGTGCTGGGGGTTTATGCCGCCATCAAGCACTATCTGGGAGCGGAATACTTTGCCCCGCTGTTTTTTACGGACTGGGTGAGTGCGTTTTTTGAACAGGGCGTTTTCGGGGGAATCCGCTATACGGCTTCCAAGCTCTATTATATGGGGAAGGGCTTTCTTTCCCATACCGTGCAGGGCTTTCGGACGGGGCTTGCCTCCGGTGCCTTCTTCGGAGGATATCTGGTGATGCTGCTGGTTCTGGCGGGGCAGACGGCTGCGGACGGGCGGAAGCTTTGGCTTTTGCACCGGCAGGAGGAGAGAGACGGGAAGGCGAAGCAGACGGAAGGCGGAGGAAGGGAGGGACTGCTGTTTTCCATCGAGGCACACCTTGCCTTCAGCTTTGTGGCGATGCTCTTTGCCCTTCTGCTGATGTATAAGCTGACAGAGGGCAGCAAGCATCTGCTGACCTTTCTGGCGGCGGGAGTGTTTGTCGTCCCGATGCTGGAGACACGTTACCTTAAGAAGGCTGTGCTGATAGGGCTAACCTTTGCCTATCTGTATTCCTATAAAGCGACAGACCCCTATGACTATCAGGTGCCCTTCTGCCGCAAGGAGCGGTGCGAACAGCTGGAGAGCTGGCAGACTGTCTTGGAAAAGCAGCTTGAGCTGAATACGGAAGGGGCACCGTGCTTTGACAATGTGGTTATCTGGGTGTTCAGTGATGAGACGCAGACCGGGAGTGTCAACACGGCATGGCAGGTGCTGTATGCCCTGCCGGAGGGCTTTGGCATCAGCTGCTGTATGCCGGACTATGTGAAAGAAAATCTGACTGCTCTGGAGAGCCGCTTCCTTCTGACGGTTTCCGGGGGAGAGATTGACCGCCTGTGTGCGGAAGCAGGCTACGAGGAGCTTGGACGGGATGCGGAGGTGGTCTGCTACCGCCGATACTAGCTGTTTTTGTAGTTTTTCTTAATATTTTTTAAGAATCCCAGCGCTGTTTCACGGGCGGGGGAAATTGTGCTATGATGATAAAGCAACAGGCTAAAGGAGCAGCGCTTATGCATTCACGAATCTATGTGTGCCATACCTACTATCATGTATATGTCACCTTCTTAAAGGAGCTGAAGAGAAGAAGTGAGGGCGAGAAGGAAAGGGCAGATTTGATGCTCTCGAGCCTTTCCAACGATTTTGAGAAGCTGAAGGAGCGGGTGGAGAGCACAGGGCTGTTTGAGCGGGTGCTGGAGTTTGACGAGAAGCGGGAGGACTTTTTCCCGGAGCTTGCGGCATACAGGAAGGATACGGGAAGCTTCCTGGGGAACCTAAGAAACCGCATTCGGTTTACAAGGCGTTATGCCGAGCTGGAGGAGTCTTATGTACCGGTGGATTTTAAGGAGTATCGGGATATTTATGTTTACTGCGACTCAGACCCCATCGGCTATTATCTGAACCGGAAAAAAATCAGGTATCATGCGCTGGAGGACGGGCTGAACTGTCTGAAGAACTTTGACGCGGCGAGATATGACAACAGGGGGCATTTTAAACTGAAGGCTTTTCTGTCCATGTACCTGAACCTGATTTTTGTCCAGAACGGTTACGGGAAATATTGCATGGACATGGAGGTCAATGATATTTCGCTGATCCGCTACCCCTGCCCGAGATATATCCAGCAGTCAAGGCAGGAGCTGGTGGAGCGGCTGAGCGCAGAGGACAAGGACCTGATATTGCGGGCATTTATCCGCGATAAGGAGGGACTGGAGCGCCAGATTGTGGAGAGCGGAAAGGTGGGGGATAAAATTCTGGTTCTCACGGACCCGCTCTGTACGCTGGAGGTAAGGGAGAGGATTTTCAGGGACATTATCCGAACCTACGAGAAGGAGGGAACGGTCTTTTTAAAGCCGCATCCCAGAGACGTGCTGGACTACAGAAGACTCTTCGGGGAATATCCGCAGTTTGATGCCACGGTTCCCATGGAGCTTTTGAATTTCTTCCCGGGACTGCACTTTAAAAAGGCGGTAGCCGTGCTGACGGAGATTAAGGCAATCCGCTTTGCCGATGAAGTCGTAAGGCTGGGGGAGGACTTCATGGATGCCTATGAGGATCCGCTGATTCACAGGCAGAATGAACAGATATAGAGGATAAGGAATGAAACAGATAATAAAAAAGCTAAGTGTATTGCTGGACGGCAGACAGAAGCGCGCCATGGGCGGTCTGATGCTGCTGATGATTATAGGAGCAGCCCTGCAGACGGCGGGAGTGGGTATGCTGGTGCAGGTGGTTGCGGTGGTCATCGACCCGCAGGCGGCGCAGAAGAGCGGACCGGTAAAGAGCCTGTACGACCTTCTGGGCTTTTCCGATTACGGCAGCTTTTCCATTCTGGTCATGGCGCTGCTGGCAGTGGTGTTTGTGGTGAAGAATCTATTCCTGTATGTGCAGCAGAAGCTGACCTTTGCCTTTGTGTATACCAATCAGTTCAGGACCTCTGAGCGGATGATGCGCAATTATCTGCGCAGAGGCTATGAATTTTATCTGAATGCGGATACGGCGGTGGTGCAGAGAAGCATCACCTCGGATGTAAACAATATGTACGCGCTGATTCTGGCACTGCTGCAGCTGATGTCGGACGGCGTGGTGTCGGCGTTTGTCGTGGCGTACTGCCTTTCCCAGAGCGGCGGCATGACACTGCTTCTTGCGCTGGTGATGCTGCTTCTGATGCTTGCGCTCAAGAAGATTCTCAAGCCGGTTATGTACAGGGCGGGTAAGGATAATCAGGATTACTACAGCGGTCTGTTTAAGTGGATTTCCCAGACGGTACAGGGAATCAAGGAAGTAAAGGTGACGGGCAAGGAGCAGTACTTTGTGGAGGAATACCGCAAATGCGGTAAGGGCTATGTAAATGCAGTGCAGAAGTACAGCCTTTACAATAACATTCCGAAGCTTTTGCTGGAAACGGCATGCGTTGCCGTGATGATGGGCTACATGATTGTTCTGACGGCTTCAGGAAAGCCGGCGGGAGATATGATTGAGACGCTCAGTACCATTGCAGCAGCGGCGTTTGTGCTTCTTCCCTGCGTCAACCGCATCAATAACCAGATTAATTCAATAGCTTACTTTGAGCCGTTTTTCATGGGAGTCAGTGACAATCTGCAGGATGAGATTAACGGTGAGAAGGTGGATATGTCCTTTGCGACGGATACAGAGGAAAAGCTGCCAATCACCGACTGTATTGAGCTGAAAAACATAACCTATGCGTATCCGAATACGGACAGACTGATTTTTGACCATGCGGACATGAGGATACCGATTGGCACGTCGGTGGGAATTGTAGGTACATCGGGTGCCGGAAAGAGTACCGTCGTAGACATTCTTCTTGGTCTTCTGGAGGTCAGGGAGGGTACAATCCGTGCGGACGGCGCAGACGTCAGGACGAATTACAGAAGCTGGCTGAAAAATATCGGATACATTCCGCAGATGATTTTTATGCTGGACGATTCCATCAGAAAAAATGTGGCATTTGGAATTCCGGAGGAAAAGATTGATGAAGTAAGACTCTGGGAGGTACTCAGGGAGGCGCAGCTGGATGAGTTTGTGAGAAGCCTGCCGGATGGAGCGGACACGGGAATCGGGGAACGGGGAATCCGGCTTTCCGGAGGACAGAGACAGCGCATCGGCATTGCCAGAGCCCTATATCACGACCCGGAGGTGCTGGTGCTGGACGAGGCGACCTCTGCACTGGATAATGATACGGAAAAGGCAATCATGGAGTCCATCAACAGATTCCATGGCAGGAAAACACTGATTATCATTGCCCACAGACTCCAGACAATCGAGAAATGCGATATTGTGTACCGTGTGGAGAACGGGAAGGTAACCGTGGAGAGAGGCAGTGTCTGAGATGAAGCTGAGTATCATTGTGCCGGTCTACAATATGGCGGCAGACAAAAAACTGAATTTCTGCATGGATTCCCTGCTGGGACAGACACTGGCAGCTTCGGAATATGAGGTGATTGCCGTGGACGATGCTTCCACGGATGAGTCGCCGGTCATCCTGCGGGAATATGCAAGGAGATATCCGGAGACGGTGAAGGTTTTTCGCAATGAGAGTAACAGACGTCAGGGAGGTGCCAGAAACGAGGGCCTTAAGGCGGCGTCCGGAGAATGGATAGGGTTTGTGGACAGCGACGACTGGGTTGCCCGCGACTGCTATGAAAAGCTTCTGCGGCGAGCGGAGGAAACAGGGGCGGATGTGGTGGGCTGTGATTACAGTCTGGTGACGGAGCACACCTTTGCGACAGGGCAGACGGTACAGAACAATTCTAAGGAGCAGACAGGCGTGCTTGACCGGGAAAAGCATGCAAAGCTGCTGATACGTCCCGGCAGCATGGTCATCAAAATATATCGCCACAGCGTTATCAGGGAAAATCAGCTGTGCTTCCCGGAGGGCATTTTTTACGAGGATAATTGTGCAGCTCCGCTCTGGTCGCTCTGCTTCCGGCATTTTGAGCGGGTGGAGGAGCCGCTGTACTATTATTATCAGCATGAAGTCTCTACCGTGCACCATATCACACAGGAGCGGTGCAGGGACAGGATGCGTGCCCTTGAGCTTTTTTACCGGGAATGTACGGAAAGAGGCTTTATGGAGGAGTACAGGGAGGAGATAGAGTACCGCTTTGCGGAGCTTTATTATGTGATTACCCTCTTTTCTTATATGCAGGGAGTGAAGCATCCTAAGCTTTCCTTTATCAGGGAGCTTCGGGAGGGAGTGGAGAAACGGTTTCCCGGATTCAGGGCAAACCGATACTACAGGCAGATGACGGGAGAGGCAGAGCAGAATTTTATTTCTCTTCAGGAAAAGTCGGATTTCCTTTTTTGGGTTCTCTATCGCTGCAAAAATCTGGTCTGGAAGCTGAAAGGCAGATGAAGATGGAAAACTATTCAAAAGTAAAAGAGCTGCATATCGGGCGGAGAAGGAGCTTTCGCATCCTGCTGGCTGTAGAGCTGTTGCTGCTGATTTTGGGAATTGCAGGTCTGTTTGGCGAAAGGAAGGTATATGAGTATCGTGTCGAGGATGCCGTCCTATTGCTTGGAGCTTATTCAGAGGAGCTTGGTGCCGTGACGTGCGGACAGGATGCACCAGAAGGAAGTATGGTGGAGTTTACGGAAATCAGCCTGCCGGCGGGTACCTATCAGGTGCAGCTCAGCTATTTTACGGACACAAATGCACTGAATCTGTGCGAGGTGTCGGATGACACTCTGACACGGCGGGCGCTCCGTGTCAATTCAGGGCAGCTGTTTGAGGGACTGTCGCAAACGAGCTTTGATATGTGGCTGTTGCGGAGCACTGACGGGCTGAAGATAGGCGCTTATTACAGCGGAACGGGAAGCTTGGGAGTGCAGGGGCTGACGATTCGGGAAACGGGCGCATGGAACCGCATAGCGCTGTTTTGCATGATTTGTGTATTTACACTGATAAATATAGTCTGCTGCTATGTTTGCTATGACAGACAGTATCGGATTCCGATAAAAAATAAAACCATTACATTCGGGCTGGGTGTTATCATGCTGTTTGCGGGAATGCCTCTGACCATGGACTATCTGGTGGGCGGCGGAGATTTGATTTATCACCTGATGCGGGTGGAGGGTATTAGGGACAGTATTCTGGCAGGGCGCTTTCCTGTGCGTATTTCTCCGGAATGGCAGCAGGGATATGGATATGCGTCTCCTGTTTTTTACGGTGAGACACTTCTTTATCCGGCGGCGTTGCTTCGGCTGATAGGGTTTACCGTGACGACCAGCTGTCGTCTGTATATGCTGTGCGTATTGGCAGGAACGGTGCTCATTGCGTACCACTGCTTTAAGCGCATATTCCGGGAAGCGTACATTGGTTTGTTCTGCAGTGCGCTCTATTCCATGTCCATTTACCGTATTTATAAAACCTATTCCTGCGGCTCATGGGGAGAGATGCTGGGAATTATGCTTCTGCCATTGTTTGTGTACGGTTTTTGGCGGGTGCTTGGACAGGATATTCATGAGGAGAGCTATCGGAGAAGCTGGATACCTCTGACGGTGGGCTTTACCCTGCTGCTGCAGTCGCATTTACTGACGGGCGAAATGGTTGGAGTATTTACCGTTCTGCTTTGCCTTATATTCTGGAGAAGGGTGATTCGTCCGAGAACGTTTGCGGTACTGGCAAAGACAGTCATTTACAGTGCGCTGCTCAGCGCATGGTTTTTGATACCGTTTGCAGATTATATGATAACCGGAGATTTTGTGATTCAGCATGTGTCCGGCAGAACAATCCAATACAGAGGCTTATATCCGGCACATCTGCTGCTTACCTTTTTCCGCAACGGTGAGACGGTGTTCTTTGATGAGAGCGGTATGTATGACAGTCCGGCCACGGGAGTGGGAATTGTACTTTTTGTGGCACTCATCAGCTTTGCATGTCTGTGCTTTACGGGAAAACAGAGAGAATTGGGGAAAGAGGAGAGAAGGCTTGGCGGTGTGTGCAGTGCTTTTTCCGTACTGGCACTGCTTATGAGCCTGAGCGTTTTTCCGTGGGATAGGATACAGGCAATGGGAGATTTTGCCGCGACGCTGGTGTCCAGTATCCAGTTTCCTAACCGTTTCCTCACGATTGCAAATGTGGGATTGACGACCGTGGCGGGAGTGATGGCAAAATATCTTATAATTCATAAGGAAAGACGGATACAGGTCTGCTGGTTCGGCGGTATGCTGCTTCTTTTGGCTGCGGGCAGCGTGTACCTGACAGAGGATTTGATGGAGAAAGCGCAGCCGGTTAAAGTATATAATGCAGGCGGTATGGGAACGGGAGCCATATCCGGCGGAGAGTATCTGCCATACGGAGCGAATCCGCAGCTGTTTTTGTACCATGACCCTGTGTGTAGCGGGAGGCTGCAGGCAGACGGATATGAAAAAGAGTCTCTGGGAGCAACGGTGCACTTGACCAATCCGGGGATAGCGGTGGAGCAGGCGGCATTTGCACTTTTGTATTATAAAGGGTATCGCGCGCATGATGCAGTAACGGGACGGGAATTGAGCTGCCATGCAGGAGAAAATTTTGAGGTAACGGTGGATATTCCCGCAGGCTTTGACGGTATAGTGAAGGTAAGCTTTGTCAGTCCGTGGTATTGGAGACTGGGAGAGGCTATTTCTGTCGCGGTGCTTGCCGGGATGCTGATGACGTCTTTGTACCAAAGGAAAAAGAGAATGGAAAAGGGCGGTAAAACGACATGAAGAGGAAATTCTGGTGTCTTTTGCTCATTGCAGGGGTGGCATCAGTGCCGCTGATGACGGATTATGTGATTATGGGAAGTAATCTGTCTGCTACCCTGAGTCAGATAAGGGTAATCAGCCAGGGGCTTGGAAAGAATTTCCCCATTCGAGTAGGCCCTTTGGGAAGCATGGATTACGGATACAGTGCAGCGTCGCTACAGGGAAATCTTTTCTACCTGATTCCGGCATTTCTACATCTGCTGGGAATGAAAATAGGGGGGGGCGTATAAATGGGCGGTTTTTCTGTGCAATGCTGCAACCGCGGTTATCGCCTGCAGCTGTTTTGAAAGGTGCACAAAGGACAGAACAATCGGGCTTATCGGGAGTCTGCTGTATACGTGGAGCCCATATAGGTGCAGTGAGATGTACCTGACGGGAGACCTGGGCGAGCTGGCAGCGTGGTGCTTTGTGCCGATTGTGCTGCTCGGACTGTACCGCCTGTATGCAGAAAACGAGGATACCCGGAAACACAAAAACGCATGGGTGACTCTGGTGTGGGGGTATAGCCTGACGCTCCTGTCCTCCACGGTGCTGTTTTTCGGAGAGGCTGTTCTGACCGCTCTAATCCTGATACTTTTGTGGAGAAAAACAATAAGCAGAAGTATAATGAAAAATTTTGGGAAGACGGTTGGAATGACGGCACTGGTGAATGCATGGTTTCTCATTCCCCTGCTGGCAAGAATGACAGATGCAGAGGCGGTAGGAGCTATGCTGGTGGCAGATGTGCGAAGCATGGGAATGTATATTTCACAGTATTTTACGGTTTTTTCAAAAGGTAAGTCCGGTGTGAATCTGGGGGAAAACGGACTTTTGGAGGCACAGGCAATGAGCCCGGGAATTGCCGTGACTGCACTGGTGCTTTTATATCTGTGGGGAACTGTGACAGGAGTGCTCGGAAGAGTGAAAAAGGACCGGGAAGAGAAAGAAAAGGCTGTGTTCAGGAGAGCGCTGCTGGTGCTGCTCAGCACTTATTACTTCCCCTGGGATTTGATGCAGAACAGAAATCTGCTTTTCTCGGCGCTGCTGGCACTGATGTATACTCCGGCAAAGCTTGGGATTGTCGCGGGTGCAGGCATGGTGCTGCTTGCCTGTCTGACACTGGAGGAGCTCAAAAGGAGCGAAGCCTCAGCTTCAGCCCCAAAAGCTTATCAGGGTCTGCTGCTGGCAGTGGCGGCTGTGTCATTTTTTGTAACGCAGTTTTTGCTGGGAAGCATATTGACGGGCAGGAGCTTTGCCAGACAGGAGGAGCTTGAGAGCCTGAGCAGGGTAGAGCTTCTGCTTATCACGCAGGAATCGGCAGTATGGAGACTGAGCGAGGCGGTTTCCGTGCTGAGTCTGTGTGCCTGTGTAGGACTGTGGATTATAAGGAGACGAAAGAGTGTTAAAGAAGTCTGAGTTCTTTTTAAACCGAAAAATTCAAATCCTTTTGAGCATTGAGCTGTTATTGCTGTTGATTGGCTTTGCGGGGCTGTTTGGAAAAACCGGTGTCGTTGTGGGAAGAGAAAGCACTGCGTTGCTGCAGGAAGAGGGAGTGGCACTGCCGGCGGGAGTATATACGCTGCGAATCTATTATGAGACAGAGCTGCAGGGGCTGGAGGTAGGTAGCTTTGGCGTTGAAGTGGAAGATGCCATGTATAAAAGCCTGCTGACCAACGGAGTGCCCCTGTATGCCGGTTTAACACAGAAAGAGTGTGACTTTTACTTAAGAGACAGCGTAAAGAATCTGAGGGCGGTGGTCGATGCAGACCCTGACGTGACGGTAAAAGCGCTGGAGGTGACAGCTACCGCGAAGGGCAGCCGGATTTTTCTTTTCTGGGTGATACTTGGAAGTCTTCTTGTGGATGCGGTACTGATGCTTTCTATGTATCACGGGAAATATCCCCTTTCGAGGGAAAAGAGGCTCGCGATTTTCGGAGTTCCTGCACTTGCACTGACAGCCTCCATCCCCTGTTTTGTTGATTACAACATTATGGGGGCAGATATGATGTATCACATACTGCGTATAGAGGCTCTGACGGACAGTATCCGAAACGGTGAGCTGCCGGTCAGGATTTCCTCCTACTGGCTGTGCGGGCACGGTTATGCAGGCTCTCTGTTTTACTGCGATACCTTTCTGGCACTGCCGGCTTTACTGCGCATCATTGGGTTTTCGCCGGAAAGTGCCTACAGCCTGTTTATGGTAAGCATTAATCTTGTCACGGCGGTGATAGCGTATATCAGCTTTTCCGGAATCTTTAGGAATCGTAGTATCGGAGTATTTGGCTGTACCTTGTATACACTGGCACCCTATCGGGTGTATAATATGTATAATCGTGCCGCAGTGGGAGAGGTGACGGCAATGATTTTTCTTCCTCTGCTGGTGTGGGGATTTTACAGGATATACACGGAGGATGTAGAAGAAGAAAAATATTCCCGGAATTGGGTGATTCCGGCCATCGGATTTTCCGGCATCATTCAATCCCACACGCTGACCTGTGAGTTGGCAGGGTTTTTTGTGGTATTTCTGTGTCTGGTGTTATGGAAGAAGACGTTTCGGAAGCGTACTTTTACTGTGCTTTTGAGTACGGTACTCATGACAGTGCTTATCAATGCCTGGTTTCTGGTGCCCTTTTTGGATTTGATGACGGCTGACAGTTACTATTTCAGCCACAATGCGAATGTGTTTATTCAGAGCAGAGGAATCTATCCGGCGCAGATTTTCTATACGCTTCAGGCAGGAGGAAGCTCTTCCCGGTTTGTGGAAAACGGTATGCTGGATACCGAGCCTATCGGACTGGGCGCGGCACTGCTGCTGTGTACAGGCTTATGGCTTTTCATGCGGCATACACACAAAAAGCCGGTCGATTTACGGCAGAGAGCGGAAAGACGGGCGGCGGATGTGGCAATGGTGATGCTTGTGCTGGCATTATTCATGAGCACATGCTATTTTCCGTGGGATCTTTTGAGCTCCTGCAACAAAGTATTTGCAACGCTGGTGGGCTCTCTTCAGTTTCCAACCAGAATTACTGCAGTGGTATCCGTTCTGGGAGTTTTCGTGGCGTGTGTCATGGGGATGTGGGCGTTGCGCGAAGGCATGGGATTTTTGTCCGGCAGAATGCTGCTGACACTGGTAGCGGCGCTGGCAATTTTGTTCGGAAATTATCAGCTGAACGATATACTGATGACAAGAAGTGAATTTGTAAGACTCTATTCTGCACAGAATATGGGCACAACGGGAGTTTTGGGGGCGGAATATCTGCCGCTGGGAGTGGAAATAGGTCATATGAGCTACCACAGTCCGGTGCTTTCGGAAGGAGTTTCGCTGGAGGCTTATGAAAAAGACGGACTGTCCGTGAGTGCGTATGCGACAACGGCAGGAGAGGGATATGCGGAATTCCCCATGCTCTACTACAAGGGGTATCATGCCGAGGTGGCAGAGACGGGAAGTGCGCTGCCCGTGGAAAAGGGAGACAATGGAGACATAAGGGTACAGCTGCCCGCAAACTTTTCAGGAGAAATAGAAATTCGGTATGGCGGCATGTGGTACTGGAGAATGGCGGAGGCAATCAGCATACTTGCAGGTGTGGCTGCTTTTGGTTACTATAGACTTTGGAGGCGTAAGAGGACATGAAAAAACTGGCGATTATCACGGCGAGGGGAGGCAGCAAGCGGATTCCCCGCAAGAATATCAGGGAGTTTTGTGGAAAGCCCATTCTGGCGTATTCCGTGGAGGCTGCGATTGCCTCCGGTGTCTTTGATACGGTGATGGTTTCGACGGATGATGAGGAAATCGCCGAAATTGCGCGACAGTACGGCGCGGATGTTCCCTTCCTGCGCAGTCAGGAAACCGCAAACGACTATGCGACAACGCCGGATGTTGTGCGGGAGGTGCTGGCGGAGTATGGAAAGCGGGGAGAACATTTTGAAGTGGCTGCATTCATATTTCCCACGGCACCCTTTGTGACGGGCGAAAAGCTGAAGGATGCCATGAATCGGCTGTTGGGGAGCGATGCGGATACACTGATGTCCGTGGTTCCTTTTTCCTTCCCGCCTCAGCGGGGGCTGGTTGTGCGGGAGGAACAGCTGGTGTTTGAATTTCCTCAGTATATGGACACACGCTCTCAGGATTTGGAGCCGCACTATCACGACGCAGGACAGTTCGGTGTCTTTCGGACGGAGGCATTTGACCGAAACGGAAAATTCTGGGTGGGAAAAGTGCTGCCCATGGTGCTCTCTGAGATGGAGGTACAGGATATTGATAATCAGACGGACTGGGAAGTCGCGGAGATGAAATACCGCCTGATGCTGGAGCGGAAGCAGGGAGCAAAGGGAAGAGAGTAAGGAAAGAAAGTAAGGAAAGAAAGTAAGGAAAGAAAGTAAGGAAAGAGAGTAAGTGAGGGCTGTATGGAGAAGGCAAGGGTAGCGGTATTGTCGAATGTAAATATGAATATGGTTATCCGAATGCTGAAAAAGGAAGCGGAGGTCTACGAAGCGGAAGGGTACGGTAATGAGCTGGGAATACTGATGAATCCGGCTTCCTCCTATCACGGCTTTGCACCGGAGTACACCTTTCTTGTCATGGATTTGATGGAGCTTCTGGAGCATGATTTGGAGAAGGAGGATGCCGGAGCGCGGATAGGAAAATGGTTTTCAGCTCTGGAGCATACGCTGTGCGGCGAAGCGGTCTATTATGTCTCGGACGCCTATCTTTACGGAGCCGAGCTGGAAGTACTCATTGACGGCGGCAGAAAGGCGGCACTGGAGCAGCTCTGGCAGCAGGAGCTGGAGGCGATTTGCGAAAGACATTCCAATGTCAGGATTCTGCCCTACAGGCATCTTGTGGAACAGCTGGGGGAGGAGGCTGCCTTCTCCGCAAAAATGTGGTATCTGGGGAGGGTTCTGCTGAGCAACGAGGCACAGAGACGGCTGTGCGGACTGCTTCTGGACAGACTGGAGGCGGAGCGGCGAACTCCCAAGAAGCTGCTTGTGCTGGATTTGGATAACACACTCTGGGGCGGACTGGCGGGGGAGCATGAGATAACGCCGATTGTGCTTTCAGAGGAGCATTCGGGATTAGCCTATAAGAATCTTCAGCGGGTGCTTCTGCAAATGCAGCGGCAGGGGGTGCTGCTTGCCATTGTCTCCAAAAACAATGAGCAGGATGCCCTGAGGCTGATAGAGGAGCATCCGCATATGGTGCTGCGCAGGGATGCCTTTGTGACAATGCGGATTAACTGGCAGCAAAAGCACGAAAATATCAGTGAGATAGCCAAGGAGCTGAATCTGGGAACGGATTCCTTTGTGTTCTGGGATGATAACCCGACGGAGAGAGAGCTGGTGAGGCAGCTGCTGCCGGAGGTGACGGTGCCGGAGTTTCCGGACAGACCTGAGGAGCTGGCAGCTGCCATGGCAGAGATTTACGGGAGGTATTTCAAAAAGCCGGTGATAACGCCGGAGGACAAAGGGAAAACGGCGCAATACGCCGCAAATGCCGCAAGACGCCGTATGGAGGAGAGTGCCTTAAGCTTTGAGGAATATCTGGAGCAGCTGGAAATTATGGTGACCCGTGTCAGCCCCGGGAAGCATTTGGAGCGGCTGACGCAGCTGGTAAACAAAACGAACCAGTTTAATCTGACGACGAGGCGGTATACCCGGAATCAGCTGGCGGAGCTTTTGGAGGACGGGGAAAGAAAGGTTTATCTTTACAGCGTGGCTGACCGCTTTGGCGACAATGGCGTTGTGGCTGCGGTGATAGTAGATTTGAAGGAAGCTGTTGTGGAAGAGTTCGTGATGAGCTGCCGCGTGATGGGAAAACGGATTGAGTATGCCGTCATGGAGGATGTTGAGAAGGATTTGCGCGGGCTGGGACTTAAGAGCCTGACGGGAGTTTATGTCCCGACAGGGAAGAACCGTCCCGTGGCAGAGCTGTATGACAGTCTGGGCTATCGGCGGATGCTGCAGACGGGAGATGCCGGGTCGGACGGCATTGTGGCGGATGCTGCCGGGTTGGCTGGCATTGAGGCTGCCGGTGTCGGGTCGGACGGCATTGCGGCGGAGGGCGCCCGGTCGGAGACTGTAACGCAACAGAGGTATGTGCTGGAGCTGTCTGAAGCGCCGCCCCGCAGCTATCGGGCAACGCTGCGGAGTGAGAAACAATAGCGCGGGAAACAGCGGGACGGGGCAATAAGAGTGCAGGATGTCAATAAAACCGCAGAAGGAAGCGGGAAAGGAGCACAAGGGAAGAAATGAAGGAAAAAATCATTGCGTTGATGGAAGAGGTGCTGAATGTGGAGGCGGGTACCATCACGGAGGATACAATGATGAGTGATGTGGAGGAGTGGGACTCTCTGGCACATGTGATGCTCATCGGGGAACTGGAGGAGAAGCTCGGCATAACCATTCCGCTGGAGGATGCCGTGGAGCTGAAGGGCGTGCGGGAGCTGCTGGAAAAGGCGGGAGCACTGTGAGCAGATAAGTGCGGCAAGCCGGAGAGGGTGGGAAAGCCGTGAGCAGATAAGCGCGGCAAGCCGGAGAGGGCAGGAAAGCCGCGAGCTGGTAAGTGCGGCAAGCCGGAGAGGGCAGCAGATAAGCATGGCAAGCCGGAGAGGGCGGCAGAGGCGGGAAGGAAGGGCATGGATTCAGATGAGTGTAACGCTGCGGGAAATAAGAGAAGATGACCTGGAGACCATCATGGTATGGAGAATGGCTCCTGACATCACAAGATACATGAACACCAATCCCAAGCTGACTCCGGAGGGACAGAAGAGGTGGTTTGCGGCGGTGCAGGAAAACACAGATGTACTCTATCGGATGATTCTGGTGGATGGAGAGCCGGCGGGGGTAATCAACCTCACAGGGCTTAACAACCCGGAGGGAGACCTCGGCTGGGCCTACTATGTGGGCGAGAAGCGGCTGCGAAGTATCCAGACGGCGCTGGCACTGGAGATGAGCCTGTATGATTATGCCTTTGACGTACTGCATAAGAGGGCGGTGTATGGAGATATCTTCACCCTGAATAAGGGTGTGATTCAGCTTCATAAGCTTTGCGGCTGCGAGGTTGTGGAGGAAAAGAAGGGGCATGTGTGCAAGGAGGGAATCCTGTATGATGTAACCTTCATGCGTATGACCGCAGAGCGCTGGAAAGAGCTTCGGGATACAAAGCATTATGAACACATCGACTTCGCATAGCGCGAGCCTTCCGCAAAGCCGCAGGAAGAAAAGGAAAGCGGAAGCGCAGGGAGTGCGGGGAAAGCCGCAGGAAGAAAAGGGAAGCAGGAGTGCAGGGAAAGCCGTAGGAAGAAAAGGAAAGCGGGAGTGCAGGAAAGCCGCAGGAAGGAATAGGAGTAAGCGTATGAACAGGGAAATTCGGATAGGCGGACATATCATAAACGAGAGCAGCCCGACCTTTATCATTGCGGAGATGTCCGCCAATCACAATATGGACTTTGACCGGGCGGTTGCCATTATGCGCGCCGCGAAGGAGGCGGGAGCGGATGCGGTAAAGATTCAGACCTATACCGCAGATACCATCACACTGGACTGCGACGACCCGTGCTTCCAGATTACGCAGGGAACACTGTGGGACGGAATGACCCTGCATAAGCTGTATGAGACGGCATACACTCCGTGGGAGTGGCAGCCAAAGCTTCAGAGGATGGCACAGGAGCTGGGGCTTGAGTTTTTCTCTTCTCCCTTTGACCTGACGGCGGTGGACTTCCTGGAGGAGATGAATGTGCCTGCCTATAAGATAGCATCCTTTGAAATCAATGACATTCCGCTTATCAGGAAGGTGGCTGGCTTGGGAAAGCCGATTATCATGGCGACGGGGATTGCACATTTATCAGACATAGAGCTTGCCCTGCAGACCTGTCGTGAGGCGGGGAATGAAGATGTGGTGCTGTTAAAGTGCACCTCGGCGTACCCGGCACCCTACGAGGATGTGAATCTGCGGACGATTCCCTCCATGCGGGACACCTTCGGATGCCTTACCGGGCTCTCGGATCATACCATGGGAGGCGCGGTGGCAGGAGCTGCCGTTGCGCTGGGCGCAAGAGTGGTGGAGAAGCATCTGACGCTGTGCAGGGCAGACGGCGGAGCTGACTCTGCCTTTTCCATGGAGCCGCAGGAGTTTAAGGAGATGGTGGAGGACATCCGCAGGATTGAGCTTGCCCTCGGAAGGGTAACATATGAGCTGACGCCGAAGGCGGCAAGGGAGCGGGAACATTCCCGGTCTCTCTTTGTGGCGAAGGATATGAAGGCAGGCGAGGTATTTACACCGGAGAATCTCCGCTCCGTGCGACCCGCTGACGGGCTGCACACAAGGTATTATGAGGAGCTTCTCGGGAAACGGATTGTGAGGGATGCGAAGCTGGGTACTCCCATGAGCTGGGATTTGGTGGACTTTCAGTCATAGGAGGCGCTATGTTTTTCTTTCGTGCGGACGGAAATGCGAAAATCGGGGCGGGTCATCTCATGCGCTGCCTGACCATAGCAGAGCAGCTGGCACGGCTGGCGGCAGCAGGCAGGGGAGACATAGCCTTTGTGTGCGCGGACGGACAGTCGGCAGAGCTGGTGTGCCGGCATGGCTTTGAGGCGCTGGTGCTGGGAACGGATTATAGGGATATGGAATCGGAGCTTCCCGCATGGGAGCGGCTTTTGCGTGGAAAGCCCGTTTGCGGACTTCTGGTGGACAGCTATTATGTGACGGATGCGTACCTAAAGAAGCTGAGAGGGTACGGGCCGGTCATTCTGCTGGAGGATTTTGGGAAGAGAGTGTACCCGGCGGATATGGTTATTAACTACAATGCCCCCGCTGACCCGGAAGGCTACAGAAGGCTGTATGAGGGAACAGGCACGCGGCTTTTGATTGGAAGCCGGTATGCTCCGCTCAGGGAGCAGTTTGGAAAAAGGACCTATAAAATTGCAGAAGAGGTCAGAGAAGTACTGATTACCACCGGAGGCGGTGACGGGGAGAATATCGCGGGGCAGCTTCTGACAAGTCTCTACAGAGAGAGCCTGAGGTTTCATCTGGTGGTGGGGCAGTTCAACCCCTCTTACGCTGAGCTTAAAAGGGTGGCAGATACACACGGTGGCATCACCCTGCACAGTAATGTGACGGATATGGCAGGACTGATGTCCCGCACGGATATTGCCGTGACGGCGGGAGGCAGTACCATCTATGAGCTGGCGGCGCTGGGGATTCCCTTTATCTGCTTTTCTTACGCGGAAAATCAGGAGGCGCTGACGGAATATATCGGAAGGAAGGGCATCGCTGGCTTTGCAGGGGCATATCACAGGGCGGCATCGGAAACACTGGAGACCGTAAGAGAGCTGTTTGAGTCGCTGACGGAGGATGCAGCGCTGCGGCAGGCTTACCATGAAAGGGAGCTGACCCTGACGGACGGAAAAGGCGCAGAGCGTCTTGCGAAGGAGATTGTAAGTGGAAATTCTGCGGAAAAATAGAGGAAAAATTCCATATGGAATCGCAGCCGTTCTGCTGTTTTTGCTGATGCTTCTGCCGACCCTCCTTAAAGACTGCGAGGAGGCGGCTGAGGCAGAGCTTGTCACCTTTGGAGACAGCGTGTTTGGTGAGGTGCGGGATGAGACGGCAGTCCCGGCACAGGTAGCGGCGCTTCTGGATGTGAGCTGCTATAATGCTGCCATGGGCGGCACGCAGGCGGCGCGCGGTGATTTGGAGCATCGGCTGGATTATGCAAAGGACTCACTTTCGCTGGTGGGGCTGATGAAATCCCTGCAGGAGGGAAACTTTGGCGTGCAGCAGACAGTCCGTATCCGGGAAAGCAATACAGAATATTTCGAGGACGTGATAGACGGGCTGGAGCGGTTGGATTTTTCAGGTACAGAGCTGGTGCTGCTGCAGCACGGACTGAATGACTTCTATTCGGGGATTCCGATTGCCAACGCGGAAAATCCCTATGATGAGTATACCTTTACGGGGGCACTGCGAACATCACTGTCAATTTTACAGACTGTCTGCCCGAATGCCCGGATTGTGCTGGTGACACCGACCTACACGTGGTACAGACAGGGAATGCTGACCTGTGAGGAGTACAATGCAGGCTATGGCAATCAGGAGACATATGTGCAGGCGGAGATGGAGGTGGCGGAGGAGTTTGGCGTAGAGGTGATAGATTTGTACCATGATTTTTTCCCTCATGAGGAGTGGGAGGACTGGGAGCTGTATACCCGGGACGGTCTGCACCCCAACGAGGAGGGAAGAAGGCTGATGGCGGAAAGGATTGCCGCTTTTTTGCAGAAATAAGAAGAAATGGAGCTTGAGCTGTTATGAAATCACCCGCAGTGGTATTAAAGAGCTTATATGTGAAGATAAAGAGGGAGTGGCGTCTGGCGTTTTGGTCGGTTGTGGCGGTGGGACTGCTGGTGCATATGCCCGTGCTGTTATCTGATATTCCGAATCATGACGGGCTGGACAGCATGTATTTTGACCAGAACATGATTACCTCCGGAAGATGGTTTCTGATGGTTGCCTGCGGCTTTTCTTCCTTCTACACGATACCATGGGTTATCGGTCTTATCGGGATTGCCCTTCTTGGCTTTGCAGCTGCCGCAATGACGGAAATTCTGGAGATAAAAAAGGGCTGGGCGATTGTCCTTTGCAGTGGTCTGCTGGCAGCGTTTCCGGCACTGGCAACCACGTTTGCCTATGTCTACACACTGGACGGCTATATGCTCGCCCTGCTGCTTGCGGTGCTCGCAGTCCTTTTTACAAAGAAGTATCCGAAAGGCTTTGTGGCGGGAGGAATTTGCCTCGCCTTCAGCATGGGAATTTATCAGGCGTATCTTCCTTTTGCCATGCTCCTTTCCGTGTTTTCCATCCTGATGCTTTTTGCGACCGGGCAGGCGGTCAGGGAGAAGCTGAAGGGAATGCTGCACTATCTGTATATGGGTATCATCGGCGTGACGGCGTACTATGTGATTTTGCAGCTCCTTTTGAAGCTGCAGGGAAAGCGGCTTGCCTCCTATCAGGGAATTGATACAATGGCAGCAGGTGCAGGCAGTGGGCTTCTCTCTACACTGAAGAAGCTGTATGCGGATTTTGCGGTGTTTACCGGAAAGGGAAACGTTCTCTGGCAGAACGGAATATCTCTCGCAGCGCTGATGCTTTTAATCTGTACGGCAGCTGCTGTCGGGGTGATGCTGATTTACCGTAAAAAGTGGTGGAAGAATCCGCTCTTTTTCGTTATAATTGTGGGGACGGCATTGGTGCTTCCGCCGGCGAGTAATGTGATACTGCTGATTTCGCCTGAGGTGAACTATCATCTGCTGATGCGGTATCAGTGGGTGCTCTATCTGATTGAAGCGGTCGCCTTTGTCTCAAGGTACGCGGGAGAAGAGACACGAGCCGTCGTGGCGGAATGGGCAGCATTGTGTGCGGCGCTTGTGCTGGTCTGCTTTTACGGTGTTGCAGACAATATCGCCTACACCAATCTGCAGCGCAAATATGAAAAAACCTATGCCTACTGTGTGAGACTTTTGGACAGGATAGAGCAGACGGAGGGCTACTATCAGGGGATTCCCATAGCCATGGTGGGTGTTGTGGGCGATGACCCGTATCCGGTGACGGACATCACGCTGGACGTGACGGGCGGTATGATAGGGCTGAGCGGAGATTTTCTCCTGTATACCGGTGAAAATTACCGAAAATTCATGCAGCATTATCTGGGAGCCACTCTGAATATTCTGTCTGTGGAGGATATGCAGGAAATGTACTATGATGAGAGATACGTTGAGATGGACAGCTTCCCCGGGGAAAACTCCGTTCAGATTATAGACGGGGTTATGTACATCAAGACGGAGAATGCCGACCGCGAAGAGTAGCGGGCTGATAAGCTGATTGCTTCGCAGGGCTGTCTGTGCCGAGAACGTCACAGACAGGTGATGATGAAAAAGGAACGTTCTCGGAATTGAGGGTAAAAATGGCACTGCTGTCAATAGTATTACCTGCTTATAACGAGGAGCAGAATATAGCGAATACGGCGGCTGTCCTGGAAGGACTTCTAGAGGAGCACGGGATAGATTATGAGCTGGTGTTTATCAGTGACGGCTCGAAGGATAAAACCTTTTGGGAAATCCAAAGGGCGGCGGAGCACAATCCCAGAATCAGGGGAGCAGAATTTTCGCGCAACTTCGGTAAGGAGGCGGGTATCTTTGCCGGGCTGGAGCTTGCCTCGGGAGATGCTGTCGTTGTGATGGACTGTGACCTGCAGCATCCGCCCCATGTGATTTTGCAGATGTGGGAGCTGTGGCAGAACGGCGCCGAGGTGGTGGAGGGCATCAAGTCTGACCGCGGAAAGGAGAGTCTGGGCTATAAGCTCTCTGCGGGCCTCTTTTACAGGGTGATGAGCAGGCTGATTCGCATGGACATGAGTGCCTCGTCGGACTTTAAGCTGCTGGATAGGAAGGTTGTGGATGTGCTGCTGGCGCTTCCCGAGAGAAATACCTTTTTCAGGGCGCTGAGCTTCTGGGCGGGCTTTCGCACGGAACAGGTGCATTACGAGGTGCAGGAGAGACAGTTTGGCACAAGCAAGTGGTCCTTTTGGAGTCTGATGCGCTATGCCGTTACAAATGCGACATCCTTTAGCACGCTTCCCCTGCAGCTTGTTACGGTCATGGGGCTGGTATCGCTTCTTTTCAGCGCGGTGCTCGCCGTACAGACGCTTGTGCGGTTTCTGGCGGGAAATGCAGTGGAGGGCTTTACCACCGTCATTCTGCTGATTCTGATTATCGGCGGCTTTCTGATGCTGAGCCTCGGTGTCATCGGACATTATATTGCAAGAATTTATGAGGAGGTCAAGGGACGCCCCAAATACATTATCAGCCGGGTGACGGACAACATCACCGGCGAGGTGGTGGGAACATGGAGGAGAACAAGATGATAAACTTTAACGTGCCGCCCTGTGCGGACAAGGCAATGGAATACATTCAGGAATGCGTGCGCAACCAGAAAATATGCGGTGATGGTGCCTATACAAAGAAGTGCAGCGAGTGGATAGAGAAGCGCACGGGAACGAAGAAGTGTCTTCTGACCACCTCCTGTACCCACGCTACAGAGCTGGCAGCATTGCTGACGGATCTTCATCCCGGCGATGAGGTCATCATGCCGGCGTTTACCTTTGTCTCCACGGCAGACGCCTTTGTGCTGCGGGGAGCTGTTCCGGTGTTTGTGGACATCCGGCCGGATACCATGAATATCGACGAAAAGCTGATTGAGGCAGCGGTAACGGAAAAGACAAGAGGAATTGTTCCCGTACATTACGCGGGAGTTTCCTGTGAGATGGATACCATATTGGATATTGCAGCGAGACATCAGCTGTTTGTCATCGAGGATGCAGCGCAGGGCATCATGTCCTCCTATAAGGGAAGGGCGCTGGGGACGATGGGCAATTTCGGCTGCTTCAGCTTCCACGAGACAAAAAACTACAGCATGGGTGAGGGCGGCGCACTGCTGATTCGCGACGAGAAGGACATAGAGGCGGCAGAAATTATCCGCGAGAAGGGAACTGACCGCAGCAAATATTATCGTGGTCAGGTGGACAAATACAGATGGCTGAACTATGGCTCCTCCTATCTGCCCAGCGATATGAATGCAGCGTATCTTTATGCCCAGCTGGAGCAGGCGGATGAGATAAACGAGGCGAGACTGGCAATCTGGGAGAGATACCGTGAGAGACTGACCCCGTTGGCGGAGAGGGGAAAGATAGAACTGCCGACCGTGCCGGAGGACTGCGTACACAATGCGCATATGTTCTATATCAAGACGGCAAATCTGGAGGAGCGCGAGAGGTTTATCGCATATATGGAGGAAAACGGAATCAGGTCCGTATTCCATTATGTACCGCTGCACACCGCTCCGGCAGGAAAGAAATTCGGCAGATTCCACGGGGAGGACAGATACACGACCAGAGAGAGTGACCGGCTGACCAGACTGCCCATGTACTATGGTCTGAGACTGGAGCAGGTGGACGACATTTGTGAGGTCATTAAGAGGTTTTATGCGTAGGAAAGTGGCAGGGCATCTGTGTGCCGTTTTAAAGGGAATACTTTTTATAGGGTTCAGCATCCAGGCAGTCATGGGACTTGTCTGGATGTGTTTGAATTTTACTGCCGTTCAGGAATTTGCGCCGGAGAAGAGTGCTGCTTATGATGCGCTCTGCCTTCTGACGGGAGACTGCGCACCGCTTATGTATCTGCTTCAGCTTAGTGCTGCGGCTTTTGCGGACTGGCGGATTCTTGGAGCAATCCGCCGTGAGGGAGTTAAGTGGCGGGTCTGGGGAACAGTGGTGCTTTTGACCTTTCCCATGGCGATGCAGTGTCATCTGGCGCTGCTGCCATGGTCCTTTGCCGGTTCACTGCTGCTGCTGGAGTGGTCCTTTGTGATAGAGCTGCTGCAAAAGAGGGAGAGGTCCGGCAGAAATTTTGCCCTTGCGGGGCTGTCAGGCTGCTGGCCGCTGCTTGCCGTGTTTCTTCCGGAGTACAGGCTGCTTGGCGGTATTCCGGCGGTACTTGCCGTTTTGCTGCACATGGGGCAGCAGCTTTGGAGAAAGCCCTCCCGTGGAGAAAATCCCGGAGAGGAAGAAGCCTTTGGGAAGGGCGTCAGGGAAAAGAAAAGGCTGTGGCAGGAGCTTCTACTGACACTTGCTGCTGCCGGGCTGGCGATTGGGGCAGGGACGGCGGCACGGGCAGCTTCCGGCATAGAGGAGAGGAGTGTGTCCTTTGCGCTGGCGTGCAGGACGGTGTGGTATTCTATCCGTGCCGACCATTACGGCTGGCCTGACGAGCTGCAGCAGGTGATGGAGGAGGAAGACCATGTGTATGAGATTTCCCTTGCACCTGACAACATGGACAGGATAATGAAGCCTCTGATGGAGGAGCGCTTCGGCGAGGAACAGGCGAAAGCCTACTACAGGTATATGGCAAAAAATTCCTGGGAACACCGAAAGACGGCGATACTGTCCCAGATGCGCTGGGATATGGCGGGCTATGCGGCGACACCGCTAATTCTGCAAAGGCAGCTCGAGGGAGCAGGCTATGATTCTTACTCCGGCAGAAATTATGAGATTATGAGAAACCATGCGCCGGTGTGGACAGGGCTGTATGTGGCGTACAGCTGCAGATGGTTTGGCTGCTTTTCTGTAACAGCCCTGCTCCTTAGCCTGACGCTTATAATCGGCAGACAGACCTTTTGCGGGGCAGGAGGCTTTCCATGGAAGAACAGCCTGAAGGGAATTTTTGTCTGCGGGCTTTCTGCCGGAGCGGTAGTACTGTGGTATACCCTGCAGGGCTCAGGCATCATGGATTACAGAAAGAGCTTTGCAGTCAGCAGTATCTGGCTGATTTGGGCGCTGACGGCGATGCGGGAGGAAGAGACGCATGAAAGAGGACGGTCTGTGGCAGAAAAAGCGAAATAGAATATGGTTTTGGGCAGGTATACTGGCAGTGCTTGCCTCGGTGCTGCCCGTGGTGCTGCTGGGGCAGGATGCCATTTTTCCCTATCACGACCAGCTGGACGGGGAGGTGATTGCCTACTGTCTTCAGGCGAGACACCTCTTTCAGGGCGGCACGCTGCCTGAATTTATGAACGGCGCCTCCAAGACGGCACTGACAATGCCTGCACCGGCGTGCGTGCTTCTGTTTATGACGCAGGACGCCTGCTTTGGACTGACGGTGATGCTGGTGGCGGGACGTCTGACAGGGTATGTGGGAATGGCTCTGCTGGCGGGAGAGGTGACTAAGGACTACAAGGCGGCGGTGCTGACGGGGGTTTTGTTTGCATGGCTGCCCTTCCTTCCGGTTTACGGGCTGTCGCAGTTTGGAATTCCGCTGCTTTTCTGGGGTGCCCTGCAGCTGCGAAAGGGGCGTCACACGGTGGGAGTGTATCTGTATACGCTTCTTTTCGGACTGACCTCCTCGCTGGTTCTGGTGGGCTTCGGACTGCTGGGGATGGGAGTGCTCCTGCTGGTATGGTGTGCATGGAGGGAGAGAGAGAGCCTTCGGCGCAGTCTGTGCGCGTGGCTGCTGCTTTTTGCGGTTTATGTGGCGGAAAACCTCCGGCTTCTGACGGAGCTTTTCGGCAGCGGGAAGGGAGCAGCTTCCCATAAGGAGGAGTATGCGCTTACGGCAGCCCCCTTCCGGGACACACTGATACAGTATCTGACAAAGGGCGGGCAGCACAGTGAGGACTATCATCTGCTTTTGTCGGCTTTCGCGCTGGCGGCAGGACTTTTGGGCTTTTTCAGAGGGACGAAAAAGACGGCGGGACTGCAGCGGGCGATTGCCGTCTGCCTTGGATGGAATATATTCTTTGCGCTTACGTCCGCCCTCTGGAACAGCACCCCCGGGGTATTCCTGCGGGGAAGGCTGTCTGCGCTTGGAGCCTTTCAGCTGGACAGACTGCTCTGGATTGCACCGTGCTTCTGGTATCTGCTCTTTGCCTGCGGGCTGAGCCTGTGCAGGGAGAGCTGTGTCGGAGAGAACGCGGGTAAGGGTATCCGCATGGCGGGGAAAACGCTCGCGGGTGTTCTGACGCTTGCCGCGCTGGTAACGGGCGGTCGGATGCTCTTAGACGGTGACGTGAAGCTGAACGTGCAGAAGCTGAGAAACCCTGATTACGGGATTATGAGCTTTCGGGAGTATTATGCCCTTGGAGTGATGGAGCAGGTGGAGACATATCTGCGGGAGACGACGGGACAGGAAAAGGAGGAATACCGCGTCGTGAGTCTGGGCATCGACCCGGCGGCGGCACTTTATGCGGGCTTTTACTGTCTGGACGGCTATTCCAACAATTATTCCCTGGAATACAAGCATGCGTTCAGGGAGGTGTTAGAGCCGGAGCTGGAGCGGAACGAGTATTTGAGGGCATACTTTGACGAATGGGGAAACAGATGCTATCTGTTCAGCTCGGAGTGCCCGGGCTATTATACCATAGAAAAGGGCGGCTTCTATTTTCAGGATTACAGACTGAATACGGGGGCGCTTGCCCGGCTGGGTGCGGACTATCTTTTTGCGGCGGCATATATAGAGAATGCACAGGAGCAGGGACTGCAGCTGATGCGGGAAGAGCCATTTGAAACGCAGGAAAGCTATTACCGCATTTATGTGTACCGGGTGAAGGAGCAATGAGAAACTGCATGAAAAAAATAGGACTGGCAATCAAAAGAAACGTGCTTGAGCTGGCGGTGATACTGGGCTGTCTGGCGGTGCTTTGCGGCTTTGTCGGCGCAAAGGAGGGCTTTCACATGGATGAGCTGCTAAGCTTTGAGCTTTCCAACGCGGAATACAACCCGTGGATTGTGCCCACGCAGCCGGAGGGCAGACTGGCAAAATTTGTTCACAACGAGATAGCGGCAGATTCTGCGGGAGAGACGATTGCCAACCTGCTGCGGGAGATTCGCGACGTGCTTCAGAACCGGGGAAGCAGTAAGCTTCTGACGTATCAGGCGGACGTCTACGGGGAACCGGTGTGGATTACGTCAGAGCAGTTTACGGACTATATTACGGTGGGAGAGGAGGATGCGTTCCGGCTCTCGTCGGTCTATTTCAACGTGAAGGATGATAATCACCCGCCGCTGCACTTTATGCTGCTGCATCTGGTTTCCTCCGTTTTCCGGGGAAGGGCAGAGGCATGGATGGGGTGCGCCATCAACCTGGCGGCGATGGCAGTTACGCTATGGCTTCTGATAAAGACGGGAAGGCTGTTGGGGGAGTGTCTTGGACTGCCCGGGCAGGGCAGGGGAATGGGGCTTGCCTGTGCACTGCTGTACGGCTGCTCCACGGGAGCGGTGGCAACCACTCTGCTGATTCGTATGTACGGTATGCTGACCATGTGGTGTGTCGCGTACTTTTACCTGATTTTGAAGAAGTGGCGGAAGGGAGAGCTTGGCTGCCGTAACGCAGGGCTGATTCTGGTGACGGCATGCGGCTTCTGGACGCAGTACTTTTTTCTGTTTTACTGTCTGCTGCTGGCGGGAGTAACGGCGGCGGTGCTGCTGCGGAGTAAGAGGCTTAAGGAGCTTGGCGGCTTCGTGCGCGCCATGCTGCTTGCGGCTCTTCTGGGTGTTGTCCTGTTTCCGTTTGCCGTCTCGGACGTCTTCTCCAGCGGCAGGGGTGTTGAGGCATTGGAAAACCTTTCGGCAGGACTTTCCGGTTACGGGACGAGGCTGGCTGCTTTCGGCAGGCTGCTGACCGACAGAACCTTTTCCGGGTGGTGCTGGTTAATGCTTTTGATTATGGCGCTGCTTCCGATAGGAAACAGGCTACGAAAGCGGGAAGGCGGGGAGTTAAAGGAGCAGGAGCGGACGGAGAACCGAAGAGGTCCGCTGGCGGCAGGAGCCATGCTGTTTATTCCTGCCGCGGGGTATTTTCTGCTGGCGGCAAGAATGTCACCCTATCTGGTGGACAGATATATGATGCCGGTATTTCCCTTTGTGATTCTGGCGGGAGTGACCCTGGCGGCAGGATTGTACGCGCTGTGCAGTCGGTACTGCCCGAGGGACCGGGGCAGGGCTCTTGCGGGTGTACTGTGTTGCGCCGTGCTCCTTTTGCAGGCAGGAAAGCTCTTGCAGTATGACGGGAGCTATCTGTACACAGGCTATCGTGAGCAGGAGGCTTTTGCACGGGAGTATGGGGACAAGCCGTGTATCTGTGTGTATACGGGTGTCGGCTACTATGAAAATCTGAAGGAATTTACGCATTATAGCGAAACCCTGCTGCTGACATGGGAGGAGCTTAAGGGGAGAGTGGACAGGAAAAGCATTGAAGAGAAGGAAGAGATAGTGGTACTGATAAAGGCAGGTGTGGATGCAGGACAGGTATTGGACTGGCTGACGGAGGAATATGGCTTTCTGTTAGCGGACGGAGAATGGCTTTGTGAGAGCCCCTATCAGGATACCCTTTGTGTGATGAGAAAGGACAGCGGATTGTGATGATGCAGATTTTGATTCTCGCGGTGCTGCTGGGAGCAGTGCCGCTGGCAGTGGGAGGTATCCTGGCAGACGGGATGGGAGAGAGGACAGACGGAGGCCCCGTGCTGCGCTGGGTAGGCGGACAGTTTCTGCTCTGGGCGGGCTTTCAGCTGATTTGCGTACCTCTGGTGCTGAAGCAGGAGGAATTCGCAACGGTGGTTCTTATGTATGTGCTGTTTATACTTGCGCTTCTGATTATGGCTGCCGCAATGAGTATCCGAAGGAGGGCGAGGAGGATGTCTTTTCGCCTGCCGAAGGATGCTGACGGCATAAGGGGAGGCGGTGATTTCCTGCTCTGGCTGCTGTTTGCGGGGCTGCTTGCCTTTCAGCTGATTCAGGCGGTCAGGCTTACCTACGCGGATGGAGATGACGCGTATTATGTAGCTGTCTCTGCCATCACGGAAAATGCGGAAACCATGTATCAGAAGCAGGCGTATACGGGTGGAACCACCGAGCTGGATGTAAGACACGGGCTGGCACCGTTTCCCATCTGGATTTCGTTTCTGGCGAGGATGTCAGGCATGCCTGCCGTGTCGGTGGCACACGTGGTGCTGCCTGTGGTGCTGATTTCCATGACCTATGCAATTTTTTATCTCCTGGGAAGGCGGCTGTTTACGGAGAGGGACGGCAGACTTCCGCTGTTTTTGATTTTTACGGAAATCCTGGTACTGTTCGGCGATTATTCCTTTTCGACGGTGGAAAATTTTATGATAGCCAGAAGCCGACAGGGGAAGGCGGCTCTCGGAAGCATTGTGATTCCCTTTATTCTGTATCTGCTTCTGGTATTGCTGCAGAAGCTTCAGGAAAAGGAGAGGGCAGACGGCTTTTACTATCTGCTGCTTGGAGCGGCGGCCATCACCGGATGCCTGTGCAGCACACTGGGTGCAATGTTAATCTGTATGCTGATAGGAATTACCGGGCTTCTTGGTGCACTGTGCTACCGGGAGAAGCGGATTCTTCTGCCCATGGCGGGCTGCTGCGTTCCCTGTGTCTGCTATGCCCTGCTGTATCTTTTCTTTGACTGAGGAGGCAACTATGTGGAGAGATGTGGTTGAACTGTTCCGAAATTACATGGGAACGGGACTGATTGTAATATGGTATCTGCTTTCACTGATTTATCTGTATGTGAAGGAAAAGAGAAAGCCTTTCCGAATCCTTTTTATCTATGTACCGCTTGTGATTTTACTTTTGTACTTCAACCCGCTGTTTGCGGAGCTTTTGTACGGAGTGATAGGAAATGAGATTTACTATCGGATTATCTGGCTGCTTCCCATAACTGTCGTGATTGCCTTTGCCTGTGTACAGATTTACGGGGAGCTAAAGGGCGTACAAAGGGGGCTTTGGGCACTCGCGGCAGCGGCGCTGATGATGGTATCGGGGAGCTATATCTACGAGAATCCCTTCTTTAGCAGAGCCGAGAACGGCTATCATGTGCCGGAGAGTGTGGTTGACATCTGCGATGCAATCGAGGTGGAGGGGCGGGAGGTCATGGCGGTTTTTCCGATTGAGCTGCTGCAATACGTGCGGCAGTATTCTCCCGTGGTCTGTATGCCGTACGGACGTGAAATTACAGTGTCGACATGGAATCATCTGAGTGATTTGTGCGATGCCATGGAGGCGGAGAAAATTGACCTTGCGCTGCTTGCTCCTCTGGCAAAGGAGGAGGGCTGTCATTATATTATTCTGAGAAAGGATAAGGAAATGTCCGGTCGGACAGAAGAATATAACTGGGCGTGGTACGGAGAAACAGAGGAATATGTCATATACAGGGATATGGATATTCCTCTTGAGATATTCTGATTTTTATTTCAGATTTCGGTCCGTCAGATTTTATTCTGCTCTATTCCGCGTCAGCTTCCTGCCCGAAGGAGTACAGGGCTTCCAGAAAACGGTCAGCCACCAGCTCGCGTCCCTTTTTGTTCAGGTGCAGATTGTCCTCCAGATAGCGTTCGGCGCCCTCCTCGTTGAAGGTTCCGCGGAGATGGTCGACATAGGAGACACTGCGCATGGAGCAGGTATTCCACTCCATCTTGGAATAGAGGGAGAGAACATAGTCTGAATTCTCCACATTGTAGGACACCAGACTGCTGCTGACGTAATCGCCGTTTTCGTCAACTGCATAAGCATAGGTAGGGCTCATAACGATAATACGGATATGCGGGTATGTCATCTGGAAGTATTCAATGGCTGCCTCCAGATTTCCGGCGGTCTGCGTGATGTCGGTCGGATTATCAAAGCTGTAGATGCCGTTTCCCATCAGATAATCCGTTGCGTCATACATGATGGTGATGACGTCCACCGTGTCAAAATCAATGGAAACCAGCGTGTCGTATGCCTCCTGTGCATCGGGCGGAAGACTGTCGCCCAGCTGCATGGCAGCATCCCTGTAATGCCCTTCCATGTCCACGCCTGCAGCGACTGCACTCAGCCAGTAGAGGGAATAGACATCCATGGGGGAATCGTCGGTGTTCAGATAATCCCAGTGGGTTGCCAGATAGCTGCCGCTGACAGAGCAGTTGTATACAGTGGCATCAGTCTTTTGGGCTATCATGTTCAGCAGACCGTCCTTGGAGTCTCTGTCATCGGAGAAGGGATAATTGCCAAAGGCAACGATGGTGAGTCCGTCGCTGTAGTCTGTGGGAATTTTATTCCAGTCCTCGTCCAGCAGCGGAAGAAACAAATCATCCGTGTCCTCATAGGTTCCGGGTCCGTCCTTGAAAATCTCCTCAAGGTCAATCCTTTCTCCCCAGTTAAAAAAGCGGTAGCATACTAAGCTGATAAAGAGAATTACAACCAGCAGAAGCACGAGGTGAATGTTGATGCGGAAGCGCTTTCTGGACCTTGCCCTGGCTGCTGTGCCGGAAGCCTTGTCAGCCGTTGCACGGGAAATTCCTTCAGCCGCAGCCCCGAAAGTACCGTCAGCCGCAGCCCCGGAAGTACCGTCAGTCTCTGCGCCGGAAGTACCGTCAGCGCCTGAGTCTGCCTCCCGGGAAGCCTCAGCATCTAAATCTATCATATCTATATCGTTATCAATCAGCCTTTTCATAGAAATCCCCGTTTCTGAGCGACCCGTCGCGAAAAATCTGCATTCCTGCCTGAATTTCACACGAATCCTCCATGTTGATATTCGCTTCATAAAGCTTTGCCGCGGGAGCGGTTCTGTATACGATTGTACTATAAATTCCCCGCAAAAGTCCATACATGGGCACAGATTCAGGAAAATTTAAGAAATTATGAAGAAATGAACGAGAAACTTGAAGAGAGCCTCTGACGATGCTATAATGTTACGGAATTGTTAAATCGGGGTATTATGCAGGGACTTAGAAAGGATTTGAAAATGAAAAGGTTGTTCAATCATACAAGGCGGCCGCAGCAGGAATGGGAAGGCTATGACGAGAGCGAATATGATTGGGACAGCGTCGAAGAGGACGCTTACTACGCAGATGAGGAGAACATAGAGGAAGAGGGCTATTACGCGGAGGAGGAAGCCGTCGGAGAAGAGGGCTATTACGCGGAGGAGGAAGCCGTCGGAGAAGAGGGCTATTACGCGGAGGAGGAAGCCGTCGAGGAAGGCTATTACGCGGAGGAGGAAGCTGTCGGAGAAGAGGGCTACTACGCGGAGGAGGAAGCCGTCGGAGAAGAGGACTACTACGCGGAGGGAAATGCCTACTATGTCGGAGGCCGGACTGAAAAGCGGGACGGCGCAAAACGCGAAAAGAAGGACATTCTGACATGGTTTGCAGGTATGACTGCCATGGACAGGCTGATTGCCCTGACAGGAGTGGCAGTGCTGGTGCTTTTCCTGATAACGGGCGGCGCACTTATCAGCGCCCGTATTGTGGATAAGCAGGTGTCGGACTTCGTGAATGTGGGCAGACAGCTGGAGGATATCGGCACGATTGGAGAGAAGGGGCTTCTCGCGGTTGCGGATGCGCAGCTGGCGAGGATAGCGGCATCCTCTGTCGTGGAGGATAATGAGGTTCACTATGAGGAAGAGGCATATGAGAAGGAAATCACGGTCGTATTGGCGATGACCTCTATCCAGAAGGATTTGAAGATTAAGTTTACCAGCCAGAAGACGGGAAAGCTGGTGGCAAATGTACCCTTTGCCGTGACGGTGACAGAGCCGGGAGGAAGCTCCTCCATCTGGTCTGACGACGACATGGACGGCATTATTTACAAGAAGGACATCACTCCGGGAACCTACAGGGTGGCGATGGAGGCATTGTCGGATGAAAAGTATAAGGACTACATTATCTCTACGGAAGCAAAGCCGGTGGAGGTTCGCAAGGAGATCGCCTATCAGAAGGTTGATGTGGCAAATGAGGTAAAGGCAGAGAATCAGGTGAATGCTGCCAAGGAGGATACGAAGAAGAATGAGACGGTAGTGGAATCTGCCCTGCAGGATACCGTAGCATGGGTGGAGAGCAAGGTGATTTCCGCCAACTACGACGAGATTTCCAAGAGCAGTATTCCCAATCCGCTGACGCTGGTGCTGAATAAGAGCTTTATGAGGATGACGGGCGGCGGCACGGATGGCTCGGGCGGAGCGGGCACTGAGCCGACAGCCACGCCGGAGGCGGAGCCGACGAGCGCACCTGTGGAGACACCGACTCCCGAGCCTGCACAGACACCGACCCCGGAGCCTGTGGAAACGCCAACCCCGGAGCCGGCAGAGACTCCGACAGCCGCCCCTGCGCAGACACCGACTGCGGCACCGACGCAGAGCCCGACGGCAGTACCCACGGCGACGCCGGAACCGACGAAAAGTCCGACGGTGGCACCCACGGCGACGCCTGCGCCTACGGCGAGCCCGACGGCAGCGCCCACGGCGACTCCGACACCCACGGCGAGTCCGGTCGCTGCGCTTGCAAAGGGAAGCATCAGTGTGGATAAGTCCTCGGTGACGGTTTCTGCAAAGAAGACGGCAACCGTGCAGGCAACCGTTTCCGGCTTTACGGCGGGGAAGGAGCTGCTTTATACGGCAGGCTCGGCAAACACGAGGATTGCGACGGTGGCGGTGGATACGGCGGGAAAGCTGACGATAACAGGGGTTGCGGACGGAGAGACAAAGATAACCGTGACGGCGGACTATCGAAATCCCGTGGCGGGACAGTCGACGGCGGCAACGGCAACGATTAGCGTGAAGGTCGCAAACAAGTCGGTTTCTCTGGATAAAACATCCCTGACGGTGTTTATCACCGAGCCGCAGACCATCAACGCGACCGTCGGCAATGCAGATGCGGGAGAGCCGACTGTGACGGCGGAATCCTCTGACAGCAATGTGGCAAAGGTTTCCGTGGATAAGCTGGCAGTTACAATCGAGGGAGTAAATGCAGGAAGCTGTATCGTTACGGTGAAGTTTACGGAAAACGGAGAAGAGGTGACGGCTGCCTGTGCGGTCACCGTGAAGAATCATCCCAAGAATGATACGACGACCCGCCTTAAGGATGCCGGCGGTAATCTGCTCTATATTAACGATAACGGGACCTATAAAGAAGCAACCTATGCTGACTATTTCAAATATGACAGATTTTATGTCAAGGGTGCGACCAAGTATTCCGGCTGGCAGACCTTAAGCGGTAAGGTGTATTACTTCACCGCTGACGGCAATAAGGTGACAGGAGAGCAGGTCATTCAGGGAGCAAAATACAATTTTGCAAGTGACGGCTCTCTGGTAGTGGGAAGCGGCACAAACGGAATTGACGTATCCAAGTGGAACGGAACGGTTGACTGGAACGCGGTCAAGAACTCGGGCATCAGCTATGCGATTATCCGCTGCGGTTACAGGGGCTCTTCTCAGGGCAGCCTGATTGAAGATCCGAAGTATGAGGCAAACATCAAGGGCGCGACGGCAGCAGGACTGAAGGTGGGGGTTTACTTCTTCACACAGGCAGTGGACGAAAGAGAGGCTGTCGAGGAAGCATCCATGGTGCTGGAGCTGGTGAAGAACTACAGGATTTCCTATCCGATTTTTCTTGATGTGGAGGCGAGCGGCGGACGCGCGGATTCCATCAGCAGAGAGACGAGAACGGCAGTCTGCGAGGCGTTCTGCAAGACCATTCAGAGCGAAGGGTATGTGGCGGGCATCTACGCAAATAAGACGTGGCTGGAGACAAAGCTGGACGCAGGAGCGCTAAGCGCCTACAAAATCTGGCTGGCACAGTATGCGGCAACGCCCACCTATACGGGCAGATACGATTTATGGCAGTACCGCTCCAACGGAAGCGTTACCGGTATCAGCGGCGGTGTGGACTTAAACATCAGTTATTTGGGATATTAAGAATTTTCTTATGCATTAATTAAGAATAATCCATTTGGAATGTCCGGAAAAATGTGCTATGCTTAGTCTATAAGTGAACGTATTATGGAAGCATGGAGGGAAAAGAAATGAGAACTTACCTGGTAACGGGAGGTGCCGGCTTTATCGGCTCAAATTACATTCACTATATGTTCAAAAAGTACGGTGATACCATCCGCATCATCAACGTGGATGCTCTGACCTATGCGGGAAATCTGGAGAACCTGAAGGATGTCGAGAACAGGGAAAATTATACGTTTGTCAGGGCGGATATCTGTGACAAGGATGCCATTGCAGGGATATTTGCGGAGAATGAGATTGACAGGGTTGTTCATTTCGCGGCGGAAAGTCATGTGGACAGGAGCATCCGTAATCCCGAGGTGTTTGTGCAGACGAATGTGCTGGGGACGGCGGTGATGCTAAACTGTGCCAAGGCAGCATGGGAGCTTCCGGACGGCAGCTTCAGGGAGGGAAAGAAGTTTCTGCACGTGTCCACGGATGAGGTCTATGGCTCTCTGCCGGATGACGATACGGCGTTCTTCTATGAGACAACGCCCTATGACCCGCACAGTCCCTATTCTGCCAGTAAGGCGAGCTCGGATATGCTGGTGAAGGCATATATGGACACATACCATTTTCCGGCGAACATCACGAACTGCTCCAATAATTACGGTCCTTACCAGTTCCCGGAGAAGCTGATACCCCTGATTATCAATAATGCGCTGCAGGGCAAGAAGCTGCCCGTGTATGGGGACGGGAAAAATGTCCGTGACTGGCTGTTTGTGGAGGACCACGCGAAGGCGATTGACATGGTGCAGGAGAAGGGACGGCTTTTCCAGACCTACAATATCGGCGGACATAATGAAAAACAGAATATCGAGATTATCCGTATCATCCTGGAAACACTGCAGGAGATGCTGCCGGACTCCGACCCCAGAAAGGCTTATGTGACCCCGGATTTGATTACCTATGTGGAGGACCGCAAGGGTCACGACCGCAGATATGCAATTGCGCCGGACAAGATTAAGAAGGAAATCGGATGGGAGCCGGAGACCATGTTCAGGGAAGGAATCAGGAAGACGATTCAGTGGTTCTTTGAGCATGAGGACTGGATGAAGAATGTGACAAGCGGCGAGTATCAGAAATACTACACGGAGATGTATGAAAAGTAAAAGGAGAGTGTGTAAATGGGAACGATGGATGTCGTTCCCATTCGGCGTGCAAAGAGGCGCGGGAAAGAGAGGCTGATTTTATGAAGGGAATTATTCTGGCAGGAGGCTCCGGGACAAGGCTGTATCCGTTGACAAAGGCGATTTCCAAGCAGATTATGCCTGTGTATGACAAACCTATGATTTATTATCCGCTGTCAACCCTGATGCTGGCGGGGATTCGGGAGATACTGATTATTTCTACCCCCAGGGATTTACCCGTGTTTGAGGAGCTGCTGGGTGACGGACACCAGCTTGGCACGGAGCTTTCCTATGCGGTACAGGAAACTCCCAGAGGCCTTGCCGATGCGTTCATCATCGGGGAGAGCTTTATCGGAAGTGACAGGGTGGCATTGGTTCTCGGAGATAACATTTTCTACGGACAGAGCTTTTCAAAGGTTTTGCGGGAGGTGGCAGCGCGGGAGAGCGGTGCGACGATTTTCGGCTATTATGTGAGAGACCCCAGAGAGTACGGAGTGGTGGAGTTTGATGAAAACGGCAGGGCTCTTTCCATCGAGGAGAAGCCGGAGCAGCCCAAGAGCAATTATGCAGTGCCCGGGCTTTATTTCTACGACAACGACGTGGTGGAGATTGCGAAAAATGTAAAGCCCTCCGCGCGGGGAGAGATTGAGATTACCAGCGTGAATAACGAGTATCTGCAAAGGGGAACGCTTCGTGTGGAGACGCTGGGAAGAGGCTTTGCATGGCTGGATACGGGAAATCATGACGCTCTGCTGGACGCATCGGACTTTGTTGCCGCTTTTCAGAAGCGCCAGGGGCTTTACATTTCCTGTATTGAGGAGATTGCCTTTAAGAGAGGCTTTATAGACAAGGAGCAGCTGCTGAAGCTGGCGGAGCCTCTGATGAAAACGAACTATGGAAAATATCTGGTAGAGGTAGCGAATGGACTCTAAACTGCGAAGAATGGCAATCCTGTGCTCTCTCTCGGCGGTTTTGCTGGTGATGCTGTTAGTGGTCTACGGCAACAGAATTCAGGAAAAGGGAGGAAAGCCCTCCGATACGGCAGGCACGATACGGACGTCTGCTTCTGCGGATGCCGGAAGGACAGACGCAGCCGGGGCTGCTGAGGACGGCAGAGTGGGAAATGATTTGTCCGCATTTTTGCGGGACAGTACCTTTTTTGACAGCGAGGAAAATCCCATTCTGGAGGCGGCGAGAAACGCGTCGAGGCTGTCCCTGATAGTGACCTCAGTGGAAAAGGATTTGCGGATTCAGATTGTGGACACGCAGGGAAGCCCCGTGACGGGTGAGAGCTTTTACGTGGCACTGGACGGACTGGGTGAATACAAGGATTTGGACAGGGACGGCATCATCTATATCGGTGACCTCGCAGCGGGGGAGTATTATGTGGAGCTGCTGCCTGTGGAAGGCTATACGGTTCCCTTAAATGAGACAAGGGTGCGGGTCAAGGACAAGGTCGAGTATCTTGCCATTGACGACATTTCCCTGTTAATTAAGACCGAGGAGGAAATTGACGCTGAGGCGGAGGACACTGAGATAGCGGATGCGCTCGCCGATGCGGACAAGACGGAGATACAGCGGCTGCAGAACACCACGGCAAATTCAAAAGTGGGCATTGATGTATCAAAGTGGAATGGTGAGATTGACTGGGATAAGGTTAAAAATGCGGGAGTGGAGTACGCCATCGTGCGGGCAGGCTACCGCGGCTCGAAGTCGGGAAGCCTTGTGGAGGACCCGCTTTTTGCGGCGAACATGAAGGGGGCGGCGGCAAGTGGTATGCCGGTCGGGATTTACTTCTTTACGCAGGCTGTCAATGAGGTGGAGGCTGTGGAGGAGGCATCCGTGGTCTTAAGCCTGATTCGGGACTATAAGATAGATTACCCCGTGTTTATTGATACCGAGGGTGCGGGCGGCGCCGGCAGGGCGGATGCTCTTGACCCGGAGACAAGGACGCTTGTGTGTGAGGCGTTCTGCCGTACCATTGAGAATGCCGGATATGACGCGGGCGTGTATGCAAGCCGGAACTGGTATAACAATAATCTGTATACGGAAAGGCTGGAGAACTACGTCATATGGCTTGCCGAGTACCGTGGCGTGCCGCTGTATCAGGGCTATTACAGGATGTGGCAGTACACCTCAAAGGGCAGAATTGACGGGATAGACGGGAACGTGGACATGAATATCAGCTATCTCGGGCGCTGACAGACGGGAAATGTGCGGGGAGAGCGCGAAGGATATGGAAGATGAAAAAGGAGATTAGCCATGGGGAAGATTTCAGTAGAGACGTGTGAGATAGAAGGTCTGAAAATTATCACGCCAACGGTGTTCGGCGACGCGAGAGGTTATTTTTGCGAGACTTATCAGTATGAGGATTACAGGGCAGCCGGTATCCCGGAGGTGTTTGTGCAGGACAACCAGTCGGCATCCAGACGGGGCGTTCTGCGCGGGCTGCACTTCCAGATTGACCATCCGCAGGCAAAGCTGGTCAGGGTTATCCGCGGCGAGGTGTTTGACGTGGCGGTTGACTTAAGAGAAGGCTCTAAGACCTATGGACAGTGGTACGGCGTTCTGCTGTCCGAGGAGAACAAAAAGCAGTTTTTTGTTCCGAAGAATTTTGCACACGGATTTCTGGTGCTTTCCGATTATGCGGAATTTTGCTACAAGGTGACGGATTATTACCATCCGGGTGATGAGGGCGGTATCATCTATAATGACCCTGCAATCGGCGTGAAGTGGCCTATCCCTGAGGGAATGGAGCTGATTATGTCCGAGAGGGACACCAAGTGGGGCGGCATCGACGGCCTGAGAAAGTAACAAGGGGAATGGATACATGAAAATAAGCAAAAAAGGCGGAATTGCCATATTTTCTCTTTTGGGATTTCTGATGGCGCTTATCATCCTCCTTCACGAAAATCCGGGACCGATGGCAAATCCGCAGGAGGAGCTTTTTAAGAAGCTGCTTTCCTGTCTGGTGATTTTTGCCGCATGCCTTGTGTTTGCCAGATGGTACGACAAAATCACCACACTTCCGGCAGAGCTTTTTCAAAACAGACATCTGATTTGGAAGCTGGCAAAGAACGATTTTAGAAAGCGCTATGCAGGCTCTTACTTAGGGGCGATGTGGGCGTTGCTGCAGCCGGTGGTGACGGTTGCCATGTACTATGTGGTGTTTGATAAAATTATGGGGAATACGGTGAGCAGAGGCGGGGAGGGAATTCCCTTTGTACTGTTTCTGACCGCAGGGCTGGTTCCCTGGTTCTTTTTCAGCGAGGCGCTCAACAACGGTACAAACGCACTGCTGGAGTATCATTATCTGGTCAAGCAGGTGGTGTTCAAAATCAGCATTCTGCCGATTATTAAGATTATCGCGGCAACCTTTATCCATGCCTTTTTTGTATGCATACTGCTGCTGGTGGCTGCCATTTACGGGTATTATCCGACGGTTTATACACTACAGATTTTCTATTACAGCGCCTGTCTCTTTATCTTTGTGCTGGCGCTGTGCTATACCACCTGCGCCATAGTGGTATTTTTCCGGGATTTGTCGCAGATTATCGGGATTGCCCTGCAGATTGGCATGTGGGCGACACCGATTCTGTGGGACATCAACGGGCTGAGCGGGAACTGGGTATTTATCCTGAAGCTAAATCCTCTGGTGTATATTGTGAATGGCTATCGCAGTGCCATTTATGAGAGGCAGTGGTTCTGGCAGGATTTCTTTTCCACCATGTATTTCTGGATTGTGACGGTGGTTCTGTTTGGAATCAGTGCGGTAATCTTTAAACGGCTGAAGGTTCATTTTGCCGATGTGCTGTAAAGGAGAAGCTGTCATGCAGACTGTGAAGAAACTGCTCGGATACAAGATAGATAAAAGGCTGGTCGCGGCGGGGGCGGCAGTGGTGCTGCTGCTTACCCTGATTCCTCTTGTGCGGCTTGCCTTTTACGCGGTGCCATGGTATGACGACTATCTCTACGGAAGGTTTGTCAAGAGCTTTCTGGCGGAGGAGTACAGCCTGTCTGGCGCCTTAAAGGGAGCGCTGTACTGCACCAAAACGGAATGGTATGCCTATCAGGGAACTTATTCCTCGGTCTTTCTGATGGCACTGGTCCCGATGGTGTGGGGAGAGGAATACTACTTTTTAGGACCGCTGTTTATCATGGCACTGCTGCTTTTGGGCTGCTTTTTTCTGATACAGACTCTGCTGCGGCACGTGCTGCGGACGGACGGCTGCACCTGTGTTGCCTTACAGGCGCTGATGACGGCGGCTGTTTTTATGCTGATTTATACGGCGCAGGGCGGCTTTTACTGGTATAACGGGGGGCTGCATTACGTCGGGATGCACGGCTTCGGTATGATGCTTGTGGCTGCGGGCATCAGACTGATGCAGGCACAGAAGTGCGGGGAACGGATTGGATTTCTGGTGCTGAGCCTCCTGCTGGCACTGGTGACGGCAGGAAGTAATTTTGTGACCTGCTTACAGGGGCTGCTGGTTATGCTTACCCTGACGCTGCTGGCATTTCTGACAAAGCGGAGAAAGGGCTGTCTGCTGCTTTTGCCGCTTGCTGCCTATGGCTTTGGATTTTACAGGAATATCGCGGCGCCCGGCAATTCGGTGAGGTCAGCGGAGTACGTGGGCTGGGGATATTCTCCGGTTAAGGCGGTGCTTTATTCCTTTGTGGAGGCGTGGAAGCACCTCTGGGAGTTTACCGGCTGGATTGGGCTGGCGGTTCTCGTGCTGCTTTTGCCGTTAATCTGGCAGCTGGTGGGAAAACAGAGCCTTCGCTTTCGTTATCCGGGGCTGGTGCTTTTGTGGTCCTTTTGCCTGTATGCGACCGGCTTCACACCAAGTCTGTATTCGCTCGGACACGCAGGACTTTCCAGAACCCTGAATGCCGTCAAGATTACCTACATGATGCTCTTGTTTTTCAATGAGGTTTATCTTCTGGGATGGCTGCGGCAGCTCCTTGCGGATAGAAAAAGGCAGCCTGGGGACGGAAGGGTGTGCTGGTGGTTCTATCCGGCGGTGGGCGTGCTGATGCTGTGCATTTTTTGCACGACATCCAATCAGGCGGGAACCTATTCGGCATACGGGGCATACTATTATGTGCATACCGAGGAGGCATATAATTTTCATCAGGAATATCTGAAACGCGTGGAGCTGTTTCAAAGCGGGGCGCGGAATGTGACGGTAGAGCCGTATCATTACCGCCCGTGGTTTTTGTGCTCCTCTGAGCTTTCGGATAACCCGGAGGCAGAGCAGAACAGAGCGGTTGCAAACTGGTACGGGCTGGAAAGTGTTGTATGCCCGGAAAAAGATGCGGAGTAAACACGGAGTATTATGAGAGAAAAGCAAATGACGGTGCAGGAGGTGGAAATTCCTGCAATCGAGGTAAAGGATGTCGTAAAAATCTATAAGCTGTATGACAAACCCAGGGACAGGATGAAGGAGGCGTTCGGCTTTGGCAGAAAGCAAAGCCATAGGCTTCATTATGCGCTCAACGGGGTGAGCCTGAATATCTATAAGGGTGAAACCGTGGGAATTATCGGTACAAACGGTTCCGGAAAGTCTACCATTCTAAAAATAATAACAGGTGTTCTTAATCCAACCTCCGGTGAGGTCATCGTGGACGGCAGGATTTCAGCCCTGCTGGAGCTTGGTGCCGGCTTTAATCAGGAATACAACGGAATTGAAAATATATATCTGAATGGCACCATGATGGGCTTTTCCGAGAAGGAGATTGATGAAAAGCTGCCGGAGATTCTTGCCTTTGCGGATATCGGGGATTATGTGCAGCAGCCGGTAAAAACGTATTCCAGCGGGATGTTTGTGCGTCTGGCGTTCGCCGTTGCCATCAACATTGAGCCGGAAATACTGATTGTCGATGAGGCTCTGTCGGTGGGAGACGTCTTTTTTCAGGCGAAGTGCTATCATAAGTTTGAGGAGTTCAAAAAGCTGGGAAAGACCATTGTATTTGTCAGCCATGACTTAAGCAGCGTCAGCAAGTACTGCGACAGGGTTTTTCTGCTGAATAAGGGAGTTCTTCTGGGGGAAGGAAAGCCCAAGGAGATGATAGATGCCTATAAACGCGTACTGGTGGGGCAGTACGAAGAGCCTGACAGGCAGGAGGACAGGCTTCTGGACGACGGGGAGCTGAGACAGGCGGCTGCAAAAAGCACGCGGTCAGCCGTATCTGCCGGCGTCAACCCCGGTGCGCTGGAATATGGAACAGGGCAGGCAAAAATCACGGAATACTATGTGACGGATGACAGGGGAGTGCGTACCACGGCGCTGATAAAGGGAAGTGAATTTACCCTGCATATGCAGGTGGAATTTGCGGAGGCAATACCCGCACCCATCTTTGCCTTTTCCTTAAAAAACGCAATCGGGACGGAGATTACGGGTACTAATTCCATGATAGAGAAGGCGTTTCTGGAGAGTGTGCGGCCGGGACAAAAAAAGGCGATTACCTTTACCCAGCGGATGAATCTGCAGGGAGGGGAATATCTGATTTCACTGGGCGTTACCGGGTATAACGGTGATACCTTTGAGGTGTATCACAGACTTTACGATGTGCTGAATATTACAGTCGTGTCTGATAAAAATACGGTGGGATACTATGATATGGAATCCGCGGTGAGCGTCACGGATGCCTGACGGAAAGTGCGGCAGAGGCGGAAGGCAGAACTGCAGGGCGGAAAGCGCGGCAGAGGCGGAAGGCAGAACTGCAGGGCGGAAAGCGCGGCAGGAAAGCCGCGCAGGAGCAAGGAGGATATATGACAGAAAAGAAGGGCAGTGTGACACTTGATTACAGCGAATACTCCGGAGAAGACCTTTACTGTGACGGTGCGGTAGAGGACGAGCTTTTGGAAATTGTAAGGGACCTGTCACCTGTAGAGTATGCGAAGGTTATAGAGGAACGGGCAAGCTGGCCGATTCTTTACCATCTTTCTCCGCTGAGAGAAAATATCGTAGACTGGATTCCCATGAGCCGTGAGAGCAGGGTGCTGGAGGTGGGCAGCGGGTGTGGTGCGACTACCGGAGCTCTTGCGAGAAAGGCAGGGAGCGTGACCTGTGTGGAGCTGTCCAAGAAGCGAAGCATGATTAACGCCTATCGGCACAGTGAGTGCGACAATGTGACGATTCATGTGGGAAATTTCAAGGATATTGAGCCAAAGCTGCCAAAGGACTTTGATTATATCTGCCTGATTGGTGTCTTTGAGTACGGACAGAGCTATATCGGCGGGAATACACCCTTTGAGGACTTTTTAAAGCTTTTGCTTCCGCATCTGGCTGAGGGTGGAAGGATTATCATTGCCATAGAAAATAAATATGGGATGAAATACTTTGCAGGCTGCAAGGAGGATCATCTGGGAACCTATTTCTCCGGCATAGAGAATTATGCCGAGGGCGGCGGAGTGCGTACCTTCAGCAGAAGAGGGCTGGAGAGAATTTTTAAGCACTGCGGCGTGAAGGATTTTTGCTTTTATTATCCTTATCCTGATTACAAATTTATGACAACACTTTACAGCGATGCGTATCTGCCGGGGAAGGGGGAGCTGTCCAATAACCTGAGAAACTTTGACAGAGACAGGATGCTTCTTTTTGATGAAAAAAATGCCTTTGACGGGGTTGTGGAGGACGGGCTTTTCTCGGTGTTCTCAAATTCCTTTGTAGCGATTATCGGCAGGCCCTTTGAGACGAAGTATGTGAAGTACTCCAATGACAGAGCGCCGGAGTACGCCATCAGGACGCAAATCAGCCGGGACAGTGCCGGAAAAATTGCCGTCAGAAAGTATCCGCTGCAGGAGGCGGCAAGAGAGCATGTTAAGGGAATGGCAGTGGCTTATGAAAGCCTTGCGGAGAGGTATCGCGGCGGAAGGCTGGAGGTAAACAAATGTCAGCTGGTGGAACGGGATGAGGAGCTTTATGCCGAATTCGAGTTTGTGAGAGGCGTTCCTCTCTCAGAGCTGATGGACAGCTGCCTTGAAAAGAAGGATATGGAGGCATTTCACGACTATTTCAGGGAGTATGTGGAGCGAACGGGCTATAACGGGGATTTTCCCGTTTCTGATTTTGATTTGATTTTTGCAAATATTCTGGTGGATAAGGATAAGTGGACGCTGATTGATTATGAGTGGACCTTCGGAAAGCCCATGGACACCAGGGAGCTGGCGTTTCGTGCGATTTACTGCTATCTGCTGGAGGATGAGAAGCGAAACAGATTAAATCTGGATATGATATTGCAGGAGCTTGGCATCACGGAGGAGGACGCGGAGAATTTCCGTGAACAGGAGAGAAGCTTCCAGAGGTTTGTCACAGGAGACAGGCTTGCCATGGCTCAGATGAGGGAGCGCATCGGTTACAGTGTGATGACCCCGGGGAAATGGATTGATGCCTATCAGGGCTCTGCGGGGCTGAACAGGGTACAGATATATGAGGACAGGGGAAACGGCTGCAGTGAGGAGGAGTCGTACTTTGTCAGGGACGCCTACCGGGGAGAAAATCTCATCGAAATGGAGCTGGCAGTGAGCGGAGACGTACAGCTGCTGCGGATTGACCCGGCGTTTACAAGCTGTATGGTGCGGATAGAGGAGCTGACCTTTAACGGGGAAGCGGTTCCCCTTGACAGGAAGAAGGTGCTTTTGGTGAACGGGCGGATTGCAAAGCCTGCAACACTGGTGTTTCCCACAGAAGACCCCAACATCAATATTGTGCTGAGCGAGCTGAACCGACAGCCGGAAAACACCCTGCGGATACGGATGGAGATTGTGCGTCTGCCTCTTGCGATGGCACAGGATATGGCAAATGCAGTCAAGAAGCTGCTGTAGAGGCAGGACAACTGTAGAAGAAGGACAGCTGTAAGGGCAGTCCGCGCGAAAAAGGGACAGAATGTCCCGGGAGGAGAAGTCGCGGTGGGAATCAAGGGTCTGATAAAGCAGATGCTGACGGAACATGAGAATAAACGCTACGGACGGTGTCTGTCAGGCCGGCGGACGGGCTACGAGGCATGGCTCAGAGCGCAGGAGAAGGTATGGACGCGGGAATTGCCAAAGGCTGATGAGACGGCTGATAATGACTTTGTCCTGTTTTTCGTTTCGGAAGGAGCTCCGGCCTTTTATACGAGGAAAAATATCGCACGTTATTTTGCGGAAAATCCTGAGACTGTGATTGTCTATGGAGATGAGGATATACAGAATGCGGAGGGCGTGGCGCGGCAGCCATGGTTTAAGCCGGACTGGTCGCCGGACTTTTTTGACAGCTGCTTTTACTTTGGCAGTCTGGTGGCAGTACGGCGAAGCTGGTGGGAGCAGAGGCTGCCCGGTCTGACGGAAGAGGTGTCTGAAGTGGCAGGCAGCTGCGCGGTAAAAAATCTAAGCGTATATGAGCGTCTGATTAGGGAGCTGACCGAGGGGGCTTACATAAGAGGAAGCCGGCTGGTGGGTCATATCCCGCAGATACTCTTTCATGCAGAGAGCACAAAGCTGCAGGAACATTTCCTGCGAAAACAGGAAAAGCAGCCAGAGGCAAAGAGTACGCACGAAACACGGCAGCCGGTCTCCGTTATTATTCCGTCCAAAGACCAGCCGGATGTCCTGCGGGAGTGTATTGAGGGAATTATCCGATGCAGCGGGGGATGCCCCTGTGAAATCCTGGTGGTGGACAACGGCAGCAGCAGGGAAAACAGGGAGAGAGCGGAAAAGCTGCTGAGGGAGGTTGGCGATAAAACTGTTTCCTGCCGCTATATCTATGAGCCGATGACGTTTAATTTTTCGCGGATGTGCAACCTCGGGGCAGAAGCGGCAAAAGGAGAACTGCTGTTATTTTTAAATGACGACGTGACGCTCAAGCTGCCGGGAAGTATTACGGAGATGGCAGCATTGGCAGAAAGGGATTATACGGGAGCGGTGGGGATGAAGCTTCTGTATCCTGATTCCGGGCGGATTCAGCATGCGGGTATTACTAATCTGCCGATGGGTCCGGTTCACAAGCTGCAGTTTTGTGCGGACGGTGAACCGTATTACGGGCGTGCAAACTGCTGTCGCCGCAATGTGCTGGCGGTGACGGCAGCCTGCCTGATGGTGAAAAAAACGCGGTTTAAGGAGGCAGGCGGCTTCCCGGAGGAGCTGCGGGTAGCCTTTAACGATGTGGCTCTCTGCTTTCGCCTGCATGAGCTGGGCTACTTTAATGTGTGCCTGAACGACAGGTATGCCTTTCATCATGAATCCTTAAGCCGCGGAGCGGATGAGTCGGCAGAAAAGCTTTTGCGCCTTCTGGAGGAGAGAGGCAGACTCTATGAACGTCATCCTGCACTGGAGGGGGCTGATCCGTACTATTCGGAGCATCTAAGCTGCCGCGGACTGGATACGAGGATTGCCCCCGCGTATGTGACGGCTAAAAACAGGGTGCAGGAGGAAGAGAAAGGGCTGAAGAAAATGCGCCTGAGGGGCTGCAGGGAGGATGCCTGCCTGATGCTTCGCATAGAGGATTTCAGAGAGCGAGAAATGACGGGCTACGGAGTTGTACTGGGAGACAATAACGCATGTTATGAGAAATCAATTCTATTAAAGGCGGCAGACGGGGCAGTTTACGGGGTGAGCACAGACGGGCAGTACCGGCCGGATTTGGAGGAAAACCTCGGCGACCAGAGGAACGTGGCGCTGAGCGGATTCTGGCTGCGGCTTGGTCGGGAGGCTGTTCCGGCGGGGAGCTATCGGGCTGGTATGCTGGCACGAAACCGGGTCACGGGCCTGAAGCTGCTTACATGGAGCAACCGTTATCTGGAATTATAGTACAGCCGGACGACGTGAAGAAAAGTAGAAAGATGAAAAAATGCGGGCATACTGCAGTGCAGTGTGCAAAAAAGTGCGGATTGAGGGAAAATGACGGCACACGAACGAAATATAGGTGGTTGGAGGAAGCATGGAAAATACGGATTACAGAGAGGCATATGAGCAGGAGCATTTGAAATGTGCTGACCTTGCAGGGAGGATTGCAGATCTGGAGGCGAGAAACGAAGAGCTGGAGTGGAAGCTGAACCGCATCAAAAAGAATCCGCTCTGGAAGGCGAGCAAGCCTGCAAGAAGCTGTGTGCACTGGGCAATCAGACAGAAGGACAGATTGAAAAACTGTGGAGGTATGGGAGGCATCCTGCACAAGCTGGACTATAAAAAGCGTGAGCGTACCGCCATGCAGCAGTTCGGTACGGCAAGCTTCCCGGATGCCGCTCAGGCAGAGAGGGAGAGAAGTGCGGTTTTTCCAAACATGGTAAAAATCAGCATTCTTGTGCCGCTCTGGAATAATAAGAGGGAATTTCAGCTTGAGATGCTGGATTCAGTCATGAACCAGACATACCGGAACTGGGAGCTTTGTCTGGCAGACGGCTCGGACGGGGAGTATGCCTATATCGGAGAAATCTGCCGGGAATATGCCGCGAAGGCAGACGGACGGATTGTATACCGTCAGCTGGAGAAAAACGGGGGGATTGCGGGGAATACGAATGCCTGTCTGGCGATGGCTACGGGAGAATATGTAGGACTTCTGGATCAGGATGACATTTTGCACCCGAGTGTCCTGTATGAATATGTGAAGGCGATTAATGAGCAGGGGGCAGACTACCTTTATTGCGACGAGACCACCTTCCGAAGCGGTGATATCAACCGTATGCTGACGATGCACTTCAAGCCGGATTATGCACCGGATAATCTGCGCGCGAATAATTACATCTGTCATTTTAGCGTGTTTAAGCGCAGCCTGCTGGAGGGGAATGAGCTGTTTCGCACTAAATATGACGGCAGTCAGGATCATGACATGATTCTGCGGCTGACGGACAATGCCCGAAAAATTGTCCATGTTCCGAGACTGATGTACTACTGGAGATGCCATTCCGGCAGTGTTGCCTCAGGCATCGGGGCAAAGCCATACGCCATAGAGGCGGCGAAGGGGGCAGTGGCGGAGCATCTGCGAAAGCATGGCTATGAGCATTTCAAAATTGAGAGCACAAGGGCGTTTGAGACGATTTTCCGCATCCGCTACCAGATTGCCGGCACTCCGAAGATTTCCATTGTGATTCCCAACAAGGACCATGCGGAAGACTTAAAGCGGTGTGTCAGCTCCATTTTGGAAAAATCCACCTATGACAATTACGAGATTGTGATTGTGGAAAACAACAGCACGACTGCGGCAATCAGAGACTATTATACGGAGCTTCTGGGATGTGCCTATCAGCCGGGCGTGGCGCAGCGGAGCGAGGATGGGAAAATAACAGTAGTTACCTTTGACGGAGCGTTTAACTATTCGGCAATCAATAATCTGGGCGTCAGAAACGCAACAGGCGAGTATCTTCTGCTGCTGAACAATGACACGGAGGTGATTACCGTCAACTGGCTGGAGGAGCTTCTGATGTACGCCCAGCGAGAGGATGTGGGTGCGGTGGGAGCTAAGCTCTACTATGGCGATAAAACCATTCAGCACGCGGGCATCGTGATTGGGCTGGGCGCGCACAGGACGGCGGGACATACACATTACAGGCAGCACCGCCAGAATCTCGGCTATATGGGACGCCTTTGCTATGCACAGGATGTCACTGCCGTCACGGGGGCATGTCTCATGGTAAAGAAAAGTCTGTATGATGCCGTGGGAGGCCTTGCGGAGGATTTTGAAGTATCACTCAATGACGTGGATTTCTGCCTGAAGCTGCGTGAGAGAGGATTATTGAACGTATTTACTCCCTTTGCCGAGCTGTACCATCACGAGTCGGCTTCCCGCGGCATGGATGACAGCGGCGAAAGGGCAGAGCGCTACAATCGGGAGGCGGCACGCTTCCGTGAGAAATGGAAGACGCAGCTGGAGCAGGGAGACCCTTACTATAATCCCAACTTTTCTCTGGACAGGAGCGACTTTTCGCTGAAGATAAAAAATGAAAACGAGTGAGGAAAAACTGTATTTCCATAGCTTGTTAAATGTGGTACAATAATTCTGCTGACGCAGAACTGATGCGGCTTATACCGCCTGACAGCCACTGCGTGGCTGATTCTACCAGGCAATCCGCGGCCTGAAAATCAATGCCCCTTGGGGCGCCTGATTTCCTGCGCACGCGGTACAATGAGCTTATCAGCGCGTCGCACGAGGAAGAGGAGGATGGTACAATGGGTTATATGGAGGAGTTTCGTTTCTGGCTGGAGGATGATTATTTCGACCGGAATACAAAGCAGGAGCTGTTGTCGATTCGCGACAATGAAAAGGAGATTGAGGAACGTTTTTACAAGGAGCTGGAATTCGGCACCGGCGGGCTGAGAGGCGTGATTGGTGCGGGACTGAACCGCATGAATGTCTACACCGTCCGAAAGGCGACTCAGGGACTGGCAAATTTCATCCTGAAGCAGGGAACGCAGGAGAAGGGCGTTGCCATCGCGTATGACTCCAGAAGAATGTCACCCGAGTTTGCCGACGTGGCAGGTCTGTGCCTTGCCGCTAACGGAATTAAGGCTTACGTTTTTGAAGCTTTGAGACCGACACCGGAGCTTTCCTTTGCACTGCGCACGCTGGGATGTACTGCGGGCATTGTGGTGACTGCAAGTCACAATCCGCCGGAGTACAACGGCTATAAGGTTTACTGGGAGGATGGCGCACAGGTAACTGCACCGAAGGACAGACAGATTATCGACGAGGTGAAGGCGATTAAGGATTTCCATACCTGTAAGACGATGGAAAAGGAAGCGGCAGCTGCTGCAGGCCTTTATGAGGTTATCGGCAGGGAAATTGACGATAAATATATGGAGGAGCTGAAAAAGCAGATTATTCATCCCGATGTCATCAGGGAGATGGCGGAGGATATGAAAATAGTCTACACACCGCTTTGCGGAACGGGAAACATACCGGTGCGGCGCGTGCTGGAGGAGCTTGGCTTTAAGAATGTATATGTGGTTCCCGAGCAGGAAAAGCCGGACCCTGATTTTACCACACTGGATTATCCCAACCCGGAGGACCCGAAGGCATTTACCTATGCGCTCCGCCTGGCAAAGGAGAAGGATGCGGACATCGTGCTGGCGACAGACCCGGATGCGGACAGACTGGGAGTTTACGCGAAGGATACCAAAACGGGCGAGTATGTTTCCTTCACGGGAAATATGTCGGGTATGCTGATTGCGGAGTATATCCTGCGGGAGAGAGCAGCTACGGGAACAATGCCTGAGAATCCGGCGCTTGTGACTACCATTGTCACCACAAACATGACGCGTCCCATCACGGCGGCTTACGATGTAAAGCTGATTGAGGTTTTGACGGGCTTTAAGTTTATCGGCGAGCAGATTAAGCTGTTCGAGCAGACCGGCTCCAATAATTACGTGTTCGGGCTGGAGGAGAGCTACGGCTGTCTGGCAGGTACCCATGCGAGAGACAAGGATGCCATCGTGGCAGTCATGTGCCTTTGCGAGGTGGCGGCTTACTGTAAAAAGCAGGGAAGGACGCTCTGGGACATGATGCTGGAGCTGTATGAGAAATACGGCTATTTCAAGGAGAGCCAGTATACCATCACCATGAAGGGAATTGACGGTGCGAGAGAAATCGCCCGGCTCATGGATAAGCTCAGACAGAATCCTCCCAAGGCGTTTGGTGCGAGAAGGGTTCTGAAATTCAGGGATTATGATACGGACAGAGTGGTTGACATGGAATCCGGAGAGGAGAGCGTAACAGGGCTTCCTAAATCAAACGTGCTCTATTTTGAACTGCCGGACGATGAGTGGTGTTGTGCCCGTCCCTCCGGTACAGAGCCCAAGATTAAGTTTTACATGGGCGTCAGGGGAACAGGGCTTGAGGACGCGCAAAAGCGTCTTGAACAACTGACGGAGGATTTGAAGGCACTACTGTAGGAAATATGGGGAAAATAAGTCTGTCTAATCTGAAAAAGACAATGTATTACATGAAAAGAAACGGACTCCGAAGCACAATCAGTGCGGCTTCGGAGCGGCTGAGAGACTCGGGCGGGCCGGCATATCAGTGGGAGCCGGCTTCGGAGACCCGGCTGCAGAGCCAGCGGGAGCAGTTTTCCGCTGGCTTTTCCGCGCTGCGCTTCAGCATTGTAGTGCCGACATACCGCACGCCTAAGCAGTATCTGAGGGAGCTGCTGGAGTCTGTGCTGGCACAGACCTACGGCGGCTTTGAACTGATTCTGGCGGATGCCTCCGGGGACGATGGCGTGAAGCGGATGGCGGAGCAGTTTTCGGATGACAGGATTCGCTATGTCAGACTTTCGGAAAACAGGGGCATATCTGATAACACCAACGAGGGATTGCGGCTGGCAACGGGAGATTACGTGGGGCTGCTTGATCATGATGATGTGCTGACGGCTGATGCCCTTTTTGAGATGGCGCGCGGAATTGAGGAGGCAAAAAAGCAGGGGATAACACCGCAGCTTCTCTATTCGGATGAGGATAAGTGCAATGGTGACAGAACAAAATACTACGAGCCGAACCTGAAGGAGGACTTTAATCAGGATTTGCTGCTGTGCAATAACTATATCTGTCATTTTCTGGTAATGAAGCGGGAGCTGATACAGAGGCTGGAGCTTAGAAGAGAGTATGACGGGGCACAGGACTTTGATTTGGTGCTGCGTGCGGTATACGAGCTGGACGGGCGAGAAGCAGATATTGTGCATATTCCCAGGGTTCTCTATCACTGGAGATGCCATGGCGGCTCCACGGCAGAAAACCCGCAGAGCAAGCTCTATGCCTATGAGGCGGGCCGGCGCGCGGTACAGGCGTTCGTGGACAGAAAGGGCTGGAAAGCACGGGTGGAGCATACAAAGCATCTGGGCTTTTACCGGGTGGATTATGACGGGGATATTTTCGGGCAGCGTCCGGAAATCGGTGCGATAGGAGGACCGGTGCTTTGCCGCGGCAGGATTGTGGGCGGCAGGATGACGGCGGAGGGAGAGATATTTTACCGGGGACTACCGGCATCCTACAGCGGATATCTGCACAGGGCTGTGCTGGCGCAGCAGGCAGAGGCACTGGACATACGGAATATGCGGGTGCGCGGGGGGCTGCAGGAGCTGCTTCCATGTGAAAAGCAGCAGCCGCTACAGGAGAAAACGGAGGCTGAAAAGCGGCGGAAGACAGCACCGGGAGACGACGCAGACCAGACTGCAAAGAGTCTTGCGGTGAGCCGGGAAATCCGCCGGGCGGGCTATAAGCTGCTGTATCTGCCGGAGGAGAGGACGGTTATCCGAAAGAGCGGCGGACGCAGAAGCCCGAAGCCTTAGTGAGCTTCAGACCTGACCCTGCGCGAAGAAACGCAGAGAAAGTGGGCGAAATGGAAAAAATAACGGTTGTCATCCCAAACTACAACGGAATCCGGTTCTTGGAGGAATGCCTGACGGCACTGCTGCAGCAGGAGGCGGACACCCCAGAATATACAATTCTGGTGGTGGATAACGGCTCTGAGGACGGCAGCTGCGAGCTGATAGAGGAGCGTTTTCCGCAGGTACGTCTGACGGCACTGCCGGAAAATACCGGCTTCTGCCATGCGGTCAACGTAGGTATCCGACAGTCTGAAGCGGAATACGTGCTGCTGCTCAACAATGACACAAAGGTGAGGGCGGGCTTTGTCAAAGCCCTTTATGAGGCGATAGAAGCCAGACCGGACGCGTTTTCCGTGGGAGCGAAAATGCTGATGTGGGACAGACAGGAGCTGGTGGATTCGGCGGGTGACAGATACTGTGTCTTGGGCTGGGCGTACGGGCGCGGAAAGGGGAAGCCGGCAGAGCGGTATGCTGCTTCCTGCAGGGTTTTCTCTGCCTGTGCCGGAGCTGCGATTTACAGGCGGGAGATTTTTGAGAGAATTGGCTGCTTCGATGAGGCGCATTTTGCCTATCTGGAGGATTTGGATATCGGATACAGAGCCCGGATTTACGGCTATCAGAATTATTATGAACCCCGCGCAGAGGTGGTTCACTACGGAAGCGCTTCCAGCGGCTCCCGCTATAATTCCTTTAAAACGGTTTATGCGGCAGCGAACAACCTTTATGTGGTCGGTAAGAATATGCCTCTGCTGCAGCGGCTTTGGAATCTCCCGTTTCTGCTTGCGGGCTTTTTGATAAAGTTTTTGTTCTTTTGTAAAAGGGGAATGGGAGGACTGTATCTGAAGGGCATCGGACAGGGCTTTTTAAAGCTTTTCTCCGAAAGGGGAAGGCAGGCGCGGGTGCGCTTTCGGCTGTCGAACCTGAAGAATTACCTTGCGATACAGGGACAGCTCTATATAAATACCTTTCGCTTTCTTAAGAAAAATTAAGAAACGACTTCATAAAATCATAAATTGTTTCTTTTATAATAAACAGTGCAGAGCGGTTGAGGTATAATTTATGATTAAGGATAACCAGAAAGTATTCAACCGATTAATGGTAATAATAGATGCCGCGATTACAGCGGCGTCCTTTATGTCAGCCTATTTTTTCAAGTTTTATATTTTGAACGACGGTCCCGGCATCGGTGTGCTTCCGGTCACGGACTACCTGAGACTGCTGGTGTTCATCGTTCCCGCGTATATTCTGATTTATTCCGTGTGCGGGGTCTATACCCCGAAGCGGACGATACGCAGGCGCTTTGAGGTTTTCGGTATTCTCAAGGCGAATACCGTCGGAATTGTTGCGCTGATCATCGGGCTGTACATGATTGTGCGGGAGTTTAACGTATCCCGTTCGGTCATGGCGTTCTTCTATGCTTTTAACATTGGCCTGACCTCGGGCTTTCGGCTTGCACTCCGCAAGGGGCTGCGAACCATCAGGAGAAAGGGCTACAATCTCAAGCACATATTGATTGTCGGCTATTCGCGGGCAGCGGAGGAGTACATTGACAGACTGACGGATAATCCGCAGTGGGGCTATGTGGCGTGCGGCATTCTGGATAACAGCATTCCTGCGGGAACCAGCTATCGTGGAGTAAAGGTGCTGGGAAGCCTTGGGAATCTGGAGATTATTCTGCCGGAAAACAAGCTGGACGAAATTGCCATCGCACTTTCCCTGAAGGATTATGACTATCTGGAGGATATCGTGGGTATCTGTGAGAAGTCAGGTGTGCATACTAAGTTTATCCCTGATTACAACAGCCTGATTCCCAGCCGCCCCTACACGGAGGACTTACAGGGACTGCCTGTCATCAACATCCGCTATGTTCCCCTGACAAACACGGGCAACATGGTGCTGAAGCGGGCGATGGATGTCTGTGGGGCGCTCTTCGGGATTGTCGTCACCTCGCCGATTATGCTGCTTTCGGCGCTGCTGGTAAAGATTTCCAGCCCGGGACCTGTTATTTTTAAGCAGGAAAGGGTGGGGCTTCACAACAAGTCCTTTTATATGTACAAGTTCAGAAGCATGGAGCAGCAGTCTCCGAAGGAGGAGCGGCGCGCGTGGACGGTTAAGAACGATCCGAGAGTGACGGGAGTGGGAAGGATTTTACGGCGGACAAGCTTAGACGAGCTGCCGCAGCTTTTTAACATCCTAAAAGGCGATATGAGTCTGGTGGGTCCCAGACCTGAGAGACCGCTTTTTGTGGAAAAGTTCAGGGAAGAGATTCCGAGATATATGGTGAAGCATCAGGTGCGCCCGGGACTGACCGGCTGGGCACAGGTCAACGGCCTGAGAGGGGACACCTCCATCAGAAGGCGTATCGAGTACGATATTTACTACATCGAAAACTGGACACCGTGGCTTGACATCAAGATTATTTTTATGACCTTTTTTACAGGCTTTATCAATAAGAATGCGTATTAACATTTACAGATTAAGGAGAAGGTATCACGATGGACGGACAAAACAAGAAGGCGATTGTTTTCGCCATAGAGCTGGTAGTCATTCTGCTGATGCTGGTGGTGCTCTGGTGGGTTATGCGGACGCCGGATGCAAAGGTAGTGGAGCTGGATAAGAATGACCTCGGAATCAACGAGGGAGTGGAGGAAAAAATGGCGAATGACGACCAGGGTGATGGCGCGACGGGAGAGACGAAGACCGAAAAGAAGGGCTACATGAACGTGGCGCTGTTCGGTGTGGATGCTCAGACGGAGAAGCAGCTTTACAAGGGCAGCCGAAGTGACAGCATTATGATAGCAAGCATCAACATGGATACGGGCGACATCAAGCTTGTCAGCGTCTACCGCGATACCTATATGAACCTCGGAACGGATAAGTACGAAAAGTGCAATGCTGCCTATTCCTACGGCGGGGCACAGCAGGCTGTAAAGATGCTGAATACGAATCTGGATCTTGCCATGACAGACTTCGTGGCGGTGGGCTATGAGGGTGTGAGCAAGCTGATTGATGCTCTCGGCGGAGTTTACATTGACGTGGACAGCGAGGAGCTGAAGCATATCAACAATTATCAGATTGGTATTGCAGACGTGCTCAAGTGCGATTATAATAAGGTTACGAATACCGGCTATCAGCTGCTGGACGGATTACAGGCAACGGCGTACTGCCGTATCCGTTATACCAAGGGAGATGACTTTAAGCGTGCCTCCCGACAGCGTGAGGTGCTCAAGGCAATAGAGGAGCAGGCAAAGAAGGCAAGCTTAAGCCAGCTGCTGGATGCGTATAACGAGGTGGCGGGCTGCGTATATACCAGTATCGATTCGGATACCATACTGGAGCTGATAGGAAACATTGCCAACTACAAGATTGTGGACGAGGACGGCTTCCCTCAGGCATCGCTGCGCTGGACGGGCGACATCGGAGCTCCCGGCAACTGTATCGTGCCTGTCAGTCTGGAGGACAACGTAGTATGGCTGCATGAATTTTTGTTTGGCGATGCAAACTACAGCGTGACAGACAGTGTCCGCGAGTACAGCGACAAGATAACGAATGATACAAAAAGTTATGTCGGCAGATAGGCAGCTTTTGAGAGGGAGCTTAAACAGCTCCCTCTTTTGGCAGAAGGGGAGGAATATTGAGGGTAGATGTCATCATCCCCGTATACAGACCGGGGAAGGAATTGCTGACGCTGCTGGCGAGACTGCGGGAGCAGACGGTTCCGGTACAGAAGATTATCCTGATGAACACCGAGGAAAAATATTTTGAGGAGCTGATGTTCGGAAGTGCCTTTATGGAAAGCTGCTCCAACTTGGAAGTACATCATCTCTCCAAGAGGGAATTTGACCATGGCGGAACCAGACACAGGGGCGTGCAGTATTCCGATGCGGAAATTTTTATCACCATGACGCAGGACGCCATGCCGACGGATGAATTTCTGGTGGAGAGGCTGACGGAGCATTTGAAGGGCGATGTCGCGGTTGCTTACGCCAGACAGCTGCCGGAGGGAAATGCTGACGAGCTGGAAAAGCTCTCCAGATACTTTAACTATCCGCCTGCTTCCTGCGTGAAATCAGCGGAGGATTTGCCACGGCTGGGCATTAAGACCTTTTTCTGCTCTAATGTGTGCGCAGCGTACAGACGGGGTATTTACGATGAATTGGGCGGCTTTACCAGACATACCATATTTAATGAGGATATGATTTACGCCTCGGCAGCGGTGCGGGCGGGGTATTGCGTCTCCTACGAGGCGGAGGCAAGAGTGATACATTCCCATGATTATACATGGCGGCAGCAGCTTCGACGCAACTTTGATTTAGGCGTCTCGCAGGCGGAGCATCCGGAGGTGTTTGCGGGCGTGCACTCGGAGGCAGAGGGAGGAAGGCTGATATCGGCGGCATGGAAATATCTGCGAAAGAAGGGAAAGCTCTATCGTTTTCCGGGCTTCTGTGTGCAGTGCGGCTTTCGGTATGCGGGCTTTCTGCTGGGAAAGAACTACAGGCACCTTCCCAAGGGATGGGTGCTTGCCATCACAACAAACAAAGAGTATTGGAAATAAAAAACACGGAGGTTAGTCAGTATGTGCGGTATTGTAGGCTATATCGGAGAGCAGCAGGCGGCTCCCATCGTTCTGGATGGGCTTGCAAAGCTGGAATACAGGGGATATGATTCGGCGGGAATGGCAGTCTTTGACGGGAAAAGCATTGCGACCCGCAAGGCAGTGGGCAGACTGAAGGTGCTGGAAAATCTGACAAAGGGAGGCGAGACCATGCCCGGAACGGCAGGCATCGGTCATACCAGGTGGGCGACCCATGGCGCTCCCAGCGATGTGAATGCGCACCCCCACACTAACCGTGAGGGAACCATTGCGGTGGTTCACAACGGTATCATCGAAAACTACATAGCCCTGAAAAAGAAGCTGACGGATAAGGGCTATATCTTCCAGTCTGAGACGGACACGGAGGTTCTGGCACATCTGCTGGACTATTATTACAGGGGAAATCCTCTGGAGGCGATTACGAAGGTGCTTCACCGCGTGGAGGGCTCCTATGCGCTGGGGATTCTGTTTGCAGACTGCCCGGATGAGATTTATGCGGCGCGCAAGGACAGTCCGCTGATTGTAGGGAAGAACGGGAGCGGCTGCTTTATTGCGTCGGACGTTCCCGCCATCTTAAAATACACCAGAACGGTCTACTATATGGATAACCAGGAGGTTGCCGTGCTCCGCAGGGACGGACTGCGCTTTTACTCTGTGGATGAGGAGGAGCTGAAAAAGGAGGAGGTCAGGATTGACTGGGATGCCGATGCGGCAGAGAAGGCGGGCTATGAGCATTTCATGCTGAAGGAGATGTACGAGCAGCCTAAGACCGTTACCGACACGATTTCCCCCAGAATCAAGGACAATGACATCGTGATAGAAGAGCTGAATATGAGTGACGAGGAGCTTAGGGCAATCCGAAAGATACATATAGTAGCCTGCGGCTCTGCGTATCATACGGGTGTCACGGGGAAATATGTGCTGGAGGCGCTTGCAAGAATCCCCGTCGAGGTGGATGTTGCCAGTGAATTCCGCTACCGCAACCCCATTCTGGAGGAGGGCAGCATGGTAATCGTTATCAGCCAGTCCGGTGAGACGGCGGATACCCTTGCGGCTCTGAGGGAATCCAGGGCAAGGGGCTTTAAGGTGCTGGGTATTGTGAACGTGGTAGGAAGCTCCATCGCGCGGGAGGCGGATGCCTGCCTGTATACATGGGCGGGACCGGAGATTGCGGTTGCGACCACCAAGGCATACAGCGCGCAGCTGACGGCGCTTTATCTGCTTGCCATGAAGCTGGCAAAGGTGCGCGGCAGTCTGGATGAGAAGCAGTTTAGCGCTCTTCTCGAGGATTTGAGATGCCTGCCTGACCAGATTGAGCTGCTACTGGGGCAGCGGGAGAAGGTACAGCATTTTGCAAACCGCTATCTTGGGGCGAGGGATATCTTCTTTATCGGAAGAGGAATTGACTATGCCATTTCGCTGGAGGGCTCACTGAAGCTGAAGGAGATTTCCTACATTCACTCCGAGGCATATGCGGCGGGCGAGCTCAAGCACGGCACAATTTCCCTGATTGAGGAGGGAACGCTGGTGGTGGCACTGGCTACCCAGCCGGAGCTGTTCCAGAAAACAATAAGCAATATCGTAGAGGTGAAGGCGCGCGGTGCATTCGTCATGGCGGTGACGACGGAGACCAACAGGGAGATGGAAAAGGCATCCGACTATGTGCTGTATATTCCGGAGACCAGCCCCTACTTTGCAAATTCTCTTGCAATCATACCCCTGCAGCTGTTTGCCTACTATGTGGCAGTGGGAAGAGGCTGTGATGTGGATAAGCCCAGAAATCTGGCAAAGTCGGTGACGGTAGAGTAACGCGTAGGAAATTTTTGCGGCTGTGTGACTGCGGTGTGACAAACGCCTCTTATAATGAGACCGTATTATGGGCTGACAGAGAGGTGCGATTGTGAAGAAAAAACTTATTCTTTTATGTCTGGCGGCTGTGCTTGTCGCTGCTGCTACCGTAGGAGGAACGCTGGCGGGGTTCAACACAGAGGCGCAGCAGAAGGGTGTTGCGCAGATTACCACAAAGAGCTTAAGTATAGAAATTCAGGAAGAAAAGCAGGAGGTGCGTCTGGAGAAGACGGCGAAGCCGGGTGATACCGTGAGCTTCTCCAGAAACATCATTAACAGTGAGGAAGAGGGATATGACCTCTATACCAGAGTAACCATCTATAAAAGGTGGAACCGTGACGGCTTAGAGGCTGATAAAATTCATCTTTATCTGGGAGAAAAAGAACTCATCGCAGAAAATGCAGAGGCAATCAGGGAAGCCGGGTGGATTCTCTGGTATCAGGATGAGGAGCAGACGGTGCTGTATTACAGGCTGCCCCTTGCACCCGGCGAGGCGAGCGCGGAGGTGCTTTCAGCCCTGGCAATCGATGAAAATACGGATAACGCCTACGCGGGTGCGGAGGTGCTTCTGGAGTTTGAGGTCGATGCGGTACAGAAGATTGCCGCACAGGATGCAATCGTGGCTGAGTGGGGTGTTTACCCTGAGTTTGATGAGAACGGATGCCTTGTATCCATATCTGAGTAACGGCTGGATGAAAAGAATGGAACAGAAAGGTTAGTGACAGAGAGATGAGTAAAAGGTTTTTTGCTGTTATACTGATGATGACTGCTCTGGCAGGCACTTCCATAACCGCGTCGGCGGAGGGCGCAACCCTTACCTTTACCGGGGAGAAGGAGCTTGTGTACAGCGGCGTGACGACAAACGGCGGCGAGGTGGATTTGGGAGCAGCCTTTGAGGGAGTGGCACCCGGAGAGACCAGAACGCAGACGATTACGCTTTTCAACGCCAACGGACAGACGGCAGACTTTTATATGAGCACCTCCGTGCTTCAGGCGCTGGAGGAGAGCAGGGAGCAGGCGGCAGGTGCAGGCTATGACGTAGTTCTGACGGCGGCAGGCATTGAGCTTTACAACTCCAGACTGGGCGGCTACGGAGCTGAGGATGCAGACGGAAGCAGAGAAGGACTGAAAGCACTCAACGACAGTGCCTTAAACGGCGATGTGCTGGTGGCAACGCTGGGCAGGGGAGAATCCGCAGAGGTAACCTTACAGATACATTTCGACGGTGAGGCAATGGACGGCAGCGGTGGAGCTGCCGATTACTCGGATACAATGGGTAAGGTCAGCTTTGACTTCAAGGTCGGATATCAGGATGCGACCGGAGTAATCAGAGAGGACAGGGTGGTTACCGAAAAGGGCGAGACGAAGTATGTGACCCGTATTGTGGAGGAAAGGCTTCCGCTTGCGGCGAAAACAGGTGACGGTGCCATGATTTTTGGTGGTCTGGCGGTTTTGGCGGCGGGCATCGTACTGTTTGCTCTGACCGGTAAGAAGAGAGCGGAGGGCTGAGTATGCGGCAGAAAAATTTCGGAAGGAAAATCTGGGCTGCCCTGCTGACGGGGGCGATGCTGCTGTTGGCTGAGCCGGGCATGAGGGCGGAGGCTTCCCAGGCAACATATACGGTGACGTACCGTGCCGGAAACGTGGGCTGTTTTGCGGTGACGGGAACGGAAAAAACAGAAAAGAAGGCAATGGCAGAGGAAGTGGCCAAGCTGCTTTATGCGGGAAATGAAGAGGTGACGCAGATACAGGTCACTGAAAACGGGGCAATCAGGCTGACTGTCAACAAGGGGGCAGCAGTTCCCGTAGCTCCTGCGGCAGGCTATGTGCAGACCGAGGCGGGGTACTTTGTCAGGAATGCATCGCAGTGGGGTGCTGAGGCAGATGAAGCCGTCATCAAAAATGTAGATTACGTGGTGGATTACGGTAAGCTGGTGGACGGCGTGGAATATACGGTGAAATATGTGGATGCCGTCAGCGGAACACAGGTCGCCCCTGTTGCGGTAGCTTACGGAAATGTGGGTGACACGGTGGAGATAACCGCACCGGCGACAGTTACCGTCAGCGGAGCAGCCGGATATTACCTTCAGGGTGCAGCGAGGCAGGGGCTGATTCTCTCAAGGAACAGCGCAGAGAATGTGCTGACCTTTACCTACGGGGCAGAGCCGGCGACAGTGGAGGTGAATGAAATCACGGAATATGAGGAAGGCGATACGGTGGTTGTGACGCAGACCGTGAATGTGCCCGCACAGGGCGGCACGGGAGCGGTGCTGGCACCCAACCAGCAGGAGACACCGAACGAGCCGGACGATGAAATAGCCAATATTGACGAGGAGGACGTACCTCTTCAGGGCGGTATTGACGAAGACAGTGAGGAAGGCGCGACAGAGAACAGCCGGGACAGGGACTCAGACTCCTACGAGGATGTGGTTGTGATTGAAGAGGAGCAGACGGCTTTGAGCAGCTTCTTTGAAGAAGGGGGAAACAAAGGCATCTACCTGGGCGTGGGTCTGGCGGCGGCACTGCTGATTGCGGTGGGAGCTGTCTGGCTTCAGTATAACAGACACGCCGGACCGGCAGACGGCAGCAATACGGAAGATAAAACAAAATAGTTGCGGAATGCCGCGAAGAAAATGCGGAAGGGCTGCGGACGAAAAGAGGTTTACAAAAAGGTGAACCTCTTTTTTGGGAATCGTGAAAGACGGCGCGGAAATTAAGGGGAAATAAGAGCATGATTGAGGGGAAAAGGGCAATAAAGGCCTATTTTTTCGGACAGTTTAGAATTTTCTATGACGGAATTGAATTGACGGAGGATGCGATTCATTCCGAGATGGTGACAAAGCTTCTGGCGTACATATTGCAGCATAACGGGCGGATTCTGACGGTGAGGGAGCTGTCGGATATGCTGTGGGGAGAGGAAGGAGCCTCGGATAATCCGGCGGGGGCATTAAAAAATCTGGTCTACAGACTGCGCAATGTCTTAAAGAAAACCTACCATACGCAGGAGCAGCTTGTTCAGACCAATCTGAGCGCCTACTGCTGGAACAGTGAGATTGCCGTCTGGTCGGATGCGCAGGAATTTGAGGCGGAGATAAAGGCGGCAAGGGAAACGGAGGATAAACAAGAGGGCATTGCACATTACGAGCGGGCAATGCAGCTTTATCAGGGACGCTATCTGGATAAGCACTGCTCGGAGCAGTGGGTGGTACCGCTGTCCGCGTATTATCATTCCCTGTTTTTATCGGGCGTAAAAACGCTTGCCGGGCTGTATGAGAAAGAAGAGCGTTACGCAGAGCTGGAGGCGGTCTGCATGAGGGCACTCCGGTATGACAATTTAGACGAGGAAATCCACTATTTTCTCCTCCTTGCGCTGGTGAAGGAGCAGAAGCAGAATCTGGCACTGTCCCACTACGAGGAAACCGTAAAGCTTTTTTATGAGGCGCTGGGCATCAGGGAGCTGCCGAAGCTGAAGGGGATATACGAACAGATTCTTTCCATGAAGAAGGTATCCGAAACCGTGCCGACGGAGGAAATCAGTCAGGACGTGCAGGAGGGAGCTGCTCCCGAGGGCGCGTACTTTTGCGGTTATGCGGTATTCAGGGAGCTGTACCGCATTGAGGCGAGAAGAGTCGGACGGATGGGGATGTCGGAGTATGTTCTTATGCTGAATCTGTCTCTGCGGCTGGGAGAGGCGGTGGCAGAGAGAGCACAGCGCTATATGCTGAACCGGGCGATGGACAGGATGGAGAGTGTCCTGAGGGAATCCCTGCGCATCGGTGATGTGGCTTCCAGATACAGCGACTCACAGTATCTGGTGCTGCTGCCTGCCTGCACCTATGAGGCGGGACAGATGATAGCAGGAAGAATCATCGGCAGGTTTGAGAAGGAAGCCAAGAACCGGAAATATCGGGCAGAGTACCATATAGAAGAGGTAACTGCCGCGGAAGAAGAGATTATGAGTGACAGGGGGAAGAAGCCGCATGAATGATAAAAAGTATTTTCCCCTGAACGGTCTGCGCCTTTGCATTGATGAAATCAGCGATGAGGATGCCCGTGGAAGCTTTTATTCGCCCATGGATGAACGACAGATTAGCTTTCGCGGCTTTGAGGAATTTCTCCTGAAGGCAGACAGGCTTTTTAACAGACACGGCTACCCGCAGGCGTTTCTGGAGGCGAGGTCGTTCAAGACGGTAAAGCCGGAGGATAACCGTTACGGCGGAATGCCCCGGGCAGTCAGAGGATATGAGGAGCTCGTGCAGCACACGGGCAGACGGGCGACATTTAATGTGCTGATACAGTCCCGCAGACACGCCACCTGGCAGGGGGTTGTCCTGACGGGAGAAGGAGAAATGCTCGCGGCGTACAATGACGTGCTGGAGCTGATAGAGATTGTAAGGTCATCCGCCATGTGAAAACATGTGCGGGTGACTTTTTTTGCTGTGACCGCCTTGTGACTGCCGGTTGCTATATTGCTTATGAAGAATGAAGTTCTGTATCAGAAGGACTGGGTACGGACGGATTGCAGCAGGCAGTCCGCTCTTGCGATAGACGGTGATTTGGAGGAAAAGGATGAAAAGAAATTTTTTCAAAAGGACTCTGGCGGTTGTGCTGTGTCTGACATTATTGGATGTGAGCAATCTGACCGCACTGGCAACCGATGAGAATTCCATTGGAACAGTCGCTACGGTTTCCGGCGCAGACGCGGGAAGCACTGCACCCGCAGAGGATAACGCATCAGCTACGGTCTCTGATGGAAATGCAGCTGCGGGAAGCGGTATTCTTGCAATCAGTGAGACGGCAGTACCGCTTGCGGCTGCTGTTCCCGTTGCGGGAAAGCAGGAGGTAGAGCTGACAATAAATCATTATCTGACAAAGAACGGGGAGAGTACGATGCTGTTTGCCCCCTCTGCCATGACGGTTAAGAACGGAGATACCGTCAGCGTTGCAAGGTCCGGTGAGTATTATACGGTGAGCAGTGTAAAGGTCGATGGAAACGAGGCGGAGGAAAAGGACGGAGGCTTTGAGCTGAAGCTGGGTGCTGCGGTAAAAGAGGCAGTGGTCGACGTGTACTATCAGGAGACCTTTGGCACTTACCGGAATGAGACCAGCATGATTGACTATGACAACGGCTGGAGCTGGACGGGTGATTCCTCATCCATCAGCTATTCCGGCAACTATTCGGCGGAGAGCACCAGCAGAACCCGTATGGGAACAATCGGAACGAGGGACAGCTACGAGACGCTGATAGAAATGCAGGATTCCTCCGGAAAAACCTATCATTTCAATATCAATGACTATTACAGATACAACTATGTAAGGCAGAGAAACGGCGCATGGAGAAAGGATACCTCAAAGGACTATCGGGCACAGTTCCCTATCCTGACAGGCTTGCTTAAGGGCTTATCCAAAAGCGAGGGCAGCTCCGTGTATGACGTGGTGGAGTTTGCTTATGATGACCCCGGATTTTTCAGCATGGACGCAAAGGCGGGGAAAAGAATCCTAAACGGCTACTCTCTGGAGTTTAACCGAAACGGTATGAATTATGAGCTGGTGAAGGTATGGAAGGACGATGAGGTAGTCTGCTCCGACTTATCGAGCTTCTTCCCTGTGGGGAGCGATTTCTTTGGGATGCGGTATGACTTTTCCTTCACGACGGGTGACTATGTGGGAGATATGACCTACAGCTTTGTGGGAGACGATGATTTATGGGTTTGCCTGGACGGAGAGGTTATTCTTGACCTCGGCGGTATCCATGATGCTTATCCTGCTGTCAGCGGCAGGCAGGGGAAAAGCAATGAGGTATCCTATGCGCCCGGCTCCGTGGACGTGTGGTCGGCGCTGCTCGGAAAGGCAGACTATACCCTGCAGGAGAAGATTGACTATGTGAGTGATGCTGCCAACGCTAACAGGGCACACACAGTGACGGTGCTTTTCATGGAGAGAGGCAGCAACCAGTCTAACTGTAACATGGCGTTTGTCATGCCCAATATAGCAGCGGAGTCAGCAGTGGTTTCCACTGTCACGAAGGCAGCCCTCCAGCTGAGCAAGAAGGATGCGTCGGACGGCAGTGTAATGGCGGGAGTTTCCTTTACCCTGACGGACGGCAACGGATACCGGCAGACACTTTCAACGGATGCAAACGGAAAGGTAAGCTTCAGCGGGCTGACGGAAGGCATCTACACCCTGAGCGAGACGGCGCCCGAGGGCTATCTGGAGGCAGGACCGTGGACGGTGCTTGTAACGGCGCAGAGCACTACCGGAGAAAGCCAGACAAGGACGGTACACAGCATTGCAGAGGTAAAGGACAGTGTGACCGGTGAGACGCTGAATGCATCAGACGGCGTTTATACCATAGAAAATACCAAGGATAAGCCGCAGATAAGACTGGAGCAGTCTAAGACGGCGCACCCTGTAGACTGGGATGCCAGAATATACAGACTGACCCTGACGGCAACCTCCCTGACGGAGAGCACGCGAAAGAATGCGCAGACGGGTGAAGGAGAAAAGCTGTCTGTTACGGCAGATGTAGTGGATTATATTGACGCGAGGTTTGTGGTAACGGATGCTGCGGGAAATGAGCTGGCAGCGGGTGCGGAAATCAGGGACAATGCCGGCGTGAACGGCTCTCTAAAGAAGGATGCAGACGAAAACTGGTATGTTGAATGGACGGAGGTTACCGTTGCACCGAAGGGCGAGGACAACAGCGCGGGCTGGAGTGCGGAGCTTTATGTAAGGGCAAGGGAAGAGTTTATCGGCGGAAACATGATTCCCACAAACGGACCTGATTCCGGCGTGATTGTCGGGGAGGAGCTTTATCCCTTTGAGAAGCCGACTGTCAACGTGAAGCTTTTAAATCTTCAGCTGGAGGATAAGGAGATAACCCTGTTCCTCGGCGAAGAGGTGAAGCCGGGTGATTATCTGACCGAGCTGAAGGGGACGCTTCAGGTGCTTTCCATTGAGGATGAGGCAGTTGCTCTGCAGGATGCTCCCGTGCTGAGCGGGGAGGAGCTGGCAGAGCTTCTGGAGGAGAAAACCCAGAGTGTGACCTACGGCGGCGCGGAAGATGAAATGGGTACGTTCACCTACACCCTTTCGCAGGCTGCAGACTGGAAGAACCACACGGCAGACCGTGTCGGCGAGGCAGTTGAGAGGTACACGCTGACGGTCAGCTATACGGCGTATACCGAGGCGGAAAGAGCAGAAATTATCGGCGCAGACTACAAGGCTCCCGAGATGGAACAGACGGCGGGAAGCGTCTGGGACGAAGGAGTATATACAGTGAATGTCGTTGCGGGAAAGCTGACAATCACAAAGAAGCTGGATACCTCCGACATTGACTTTACGCAGGGCGACCCCGTCTTTACCTTTAAGATAACGAAGGACGGAAGATTTTACGGCTATTGCACCGTGCGTTTCACGAAGGCGATGCTGGATGCAGGCAGGAATGAGGTGACGGTGGCTGTACTGGAGGGACTTGCAAAGGGAACGTATTCCGTAGAGGAAGCTGAAACAATGCGCTATGAGCTGAGTGAGGTAACTGCAGGCGGTACGGTCAGCGCGAGCACGAAGGACGGCGCGGCGCTGTTTGAAATGGGAATGGTTACCGGCGCGGACGGAGCGATAAGGCCGGCTGAGGCGAAGGCAGCCTTTACCAATACAAAGAACAACGACAATAACTTCTCTGACACCGATGTGGTAGTAAACAGCTTTGTAATCGGTGCAGACGCAACAATCAGCTGGACGGCAGATACGCTGCAGAATCGTTAGAAAGGAGAGCACGGATTTCATGAAGGGAAAATATCTGAAGCTGGGCGCTTTACTGTCCGCGGCTCTTCTGGCAGTGACTGCGGCGGGAGTGACGGTCGCCATACTGCAGACGGGCGCGAAGAAGGTAACAAACACGTTTGAGGCGGGAGGCGTCACTACGGAAATTGTGGAAGAGGGAAGCGGTACGGTGAAGAAGAGCCGTATCAGAAATACGGGTAAGAGCGACTGCGTTGTGAGGGCAAGGGTGACTATCTCACCGGCAGAGGCTGCCTCGGCAATCGTGCTTACGGATAAGGGAGAAAACTGGAACTGGGAGGAATGGGAAAACGGCGACGGCTTTGTGTATTATGAAGCGGTGCTGCCCGCAGGAGAAGCCTCCTATACCACATGGCTGTTTGAGGGTGTGGCACTGAAGGAAGGGGTCGACTGGACTTCGCTGGGAATTACCACCTTTGAGGTAACGGTGTATGAAGAGTCCGTTCAGTCTGAGGTGTACGATTCAAAGACGGCAGGCATGATTTCCGTGCTGGATAAGGACGGAGGGTATGATTCGGAAAAGGCTGCAAGGGTCTGGGCGGTATATGAAAATGCAGTCGACGGAGAATAAGGACAGAGGAAGAAAAAATGCTTCAGAAGGTATGTAACACGCTGCTGACGGTAATCGCGGCAGTACTGATGATAATGGCAGGGCTGCTGCTTTTGCCGTCGCTGTTTGGTTTTAAGAGCTTTGCGGTGCTCAGCGGCAGTATGACTCCGACAATCGGGGTAGGAGAAATTGTCTATGTCAGAGAGACGGATTCCACAGAGCTGGAGGAGGGGGACATTATCACCTATCACCTGAGTGAGTCAGCTGTAGTGACACACCGCATCATGGAGCTTCACCCGGAGGAAAAGAACGTTATTACAAAGGGAGATGCCAATGAAGCCGAGGATGCGACCCCGGTGCCATTTGACAAAATTATAGGACGCGTTGCCTTTCACGTTCCGCTTCTGGGATATGTCAGTATGTATATTAAGACGCCCGTGGGCATTGCGGCGCTCTGCGGTGTTGCCATGGTGATAGTGATTCTGTACTGCCTGCCCGGTATTTTTGACGGGAAGGAAAAGAAGCCGGAGGAGAAGGCGGCAGAGACCGGAAAAGAAAACTGAAAAAACTTACGGCGGTATGACCGGCGTGTGACTTGCCTCTGGTAAGGTGGTAGCGTAAGACAAAGCGATAATACGGAAGATTTCAATTTTGAAAAAGGAAAGGAATAGGAGATTAAGATGAAGAAGAAAAGTCTGGTAACAATGGTTGGAGCCCTGGCACTGGTTGGGGCATTGGGTGTCGGAGCAACGCTGGCATATATGTCAGCCAGCAGCGAGGTAAGAAATACCTTTACCTTCACGGAGGCAGGCATTGCGATTGCGTTGGATGAGGCCGTTGTTGACGACAATAATAAGGCAACCAACGAGAGAACCTCTGAGGGTCAGGACTACGACAACATCATTCCCGGCATGGTAATCGATAAGGACCCTACCGTTACGGTAAAGGCAAGCTCTCTGAACTGTAACGTATTTGTAAGCGTTGAAAACGCGAACGCAGAAGCCGTTCTTGCCATCGACGATTTGAACACGACCGCGTGGGCAGAGGTAGACCCTGCAACCTACGGGCTGACCGCAGCAGCGAATACCGTTTACTATGTTTATCAGGGCGCAAAGGCAACCGGAGACGTTGAGACGGGCGATTCCTTTAAGGTAGTGGCAAAGAGCGCGGCAGATGCAGTTCTTGAGGATGTATTTGAGACAGTTTCCGTCGGCACACAGGTAAACGCTGAGACCACCTTTGCAGACATCGTAATCAAGGCAGCAGCAGTACAGGCGGACAGCTGTGCTGACGCAGATGCTGCTAAGACTGCACTTGGAATGCTGGGCGCAAAGGCGCAGTAAGATACCGATTGCCTTCCCGAAGCTCATGTGCGGAGGAAACTGCTTCTTTGGTGCAGTGAGGCGGGACGGCTCACAGAAATGCTTTAACAATGGCAATGACAGAAAACAAGGGTGAGGAAAGAAAATGAAAAAGAAGATTGCACTGCTGGCACTTTCGCTGGCAACGATAGCTCTGATTGGAGTAGGCGCGACGCTGGCATACTTTACGGATAATGCCACCGCAGAGAATGTGCTTACCATGGGCAAGGTGGATATTGAGCTGGATGAGCCTAATTTTGACGGAGATGAGAACAACGAGCTGAAGGATGTGCTCCCGGGTGACGTGATTACAAAGGACCCCACCATTACCGTCGCAGAGGACTCGGAGGATTGCTATGTCCGCACAAAGCTTGCATTTGACGGACTGGATGAGACGCAGAAGAGCGCACTGCTGGCAAGGATTAACATTGACGGCACGCAGTGGTTTCCGGGAGCAGACGGCTACTACTATTACAAGAGTAAGCTGACGGCAGGAGACGAGGTTGTATTCTTTAGTGAAGTGGGAATTCCCGAGACATGGGGCAATGAGTTTGCAAACGTATCCATACATCTGGACGTGACCGCAGAGGCAATTCAGGCTGATAATTTTGCACCCACCGTTAATGCGGATGGTATGATTACGGCATGGACCTACAGTGACGGCACGGCGATTGTAGCGGAGACCTATGTGGCTCCCGCAGAATAAGCAGGAACCTCGGACAAAGGAAGTTCTCGAAAAGGGGATTGGCATGAAGCAGAGTTTTGTGGTTGAGATAGAAGGTCAGGAGAATCACAGCTGGCAGGGGACAATTACCTGGATTGAGGCACAGAAGAAGGAGCATTTCCGCAGTGCTTTGGAGATGCTGAAGCTGATGGATTCAACACTGGCACATACGAAACAAGAGGATTAGACATAACCGTAAAATGAGTAGAAACAAAATATTGGCGCGAATCATAAACGGAATCGGCATCATGCTGGTGCTGTCCGTGATTGCCGCGGTATTACCTTTATCCCTGCCAAAGCTGGCAGGGATAAAAGTGTATGGGGTACTTACGGGAAGCATGGAGCCGGAATACGCTACGGGCGGCGTGGTGTATGTGCGGCAATGTGACGCAGACGGGCTGCAGACCGGGGATGTGATAACCTTCCGGCTCGGCAGCGGAGCAGACTATGTGATGACTCACAGAATCGTCGGAACAGATGCCGCGACAGGAGCATTTCTGACAAAGGGAGATGCGAATAACAGCATAGACCCGGAGCCGGTTGCCCCGGACAGAATTATCGGAAGAGTGGTATTCTATCTGCCGCATATGGCATCAGTGGCGGATGCGCTGGAAAAGCCGACGGGAATTGCGGTGCTGCTGACTGTCTTCATCATGGCTGTGGTCTGCTGGCTCTTGGCGGATATCGTGAAAAAGCAACAGAAGGATATGCTGCGCCCGGCGCTGAGGCTTCTGGCTGTGGTGCTGATGGCAGGCGCAGGCTGCTATCTGGGAAAAACACTTTTGGAGTACCGTTTAGGCGAACGGGAATATACGCTGCTAAAGCAGGAGGTTTTCGCGGAGGCGGAAGCACTCAGACAGGGAGAGGAAGCCGATGGGCTTGTGCCCGGTGAGAGGATTTCCGACACGGAGACAACGGAGGCGGAAAAGGCAGTTCAAAGTGCGGTGGCGCAGCTGATGCAGGATAATGAGGATGTCATCGGCTGGATTGTCTTTGAAAATCCGGATATCAGCTATCCCGTCATGCAGGGCACGGATAATGAGTATTATTTAAGCCATACCTTTTCGGGGGAGAAGAATTCCGCGGGAAGTATTTATGCGGACGTTATCAACCACGACGACTGGGAGGATGCACATACCATCCTGTACGGTCACAACATGAAGAACCGTTCCATGTTCGGCAGCCTCCGCAGCTACAAAAGGGAGGACTTTTATGCGGGCAATGAGCTTTTCCGTATCTATACGGCTCAGGAGACCTATGTTTATCAGATTTTTGCCTGCTACGACGTGGCAGAATACAGTGACATTTACACGGTATGGTATACGCCGGATGAGGGCTTTGCGAAGCTGTTAGAGAGTATGCAGAGGCGTGCTTACTATGACACGGGTGTGGAGGTGAGTGCGGAGGATAAGATACTGACTCTCTCGACCTGCTCCACGGAAGGAAACCGTTTTGTGATTCACGCAAAGCGAATATTACCGTTTTTTTAATAATGTAAACACAATTTCATCACATTTTGCCGATATACTAAGTGCATAAAGATACAGGAGACAGTGCAGAAGAAGCATTGGAAAGGAAAAGAGGTAATCTATATGTACGAAAATGAAAATTCTTTCGGTAACAGCTCGGTAAACAGTGGCTCTACGGGAAACAATGCCGCGAACAGGTCGGGAGAATATTTTGACTATACCGCCTGTCCGACGGAGGAGCTGGAGAGAAGGGCGAGCGTTTCCAAGGAGGAGCAAAAAAAGCGTAAACGGGCAGAGAGACAGGCGGCAAAGCAGGCGCGCCGTGCCCGCAGGGCGCGGAAAAAGCACGGTATGCCCCGTAAAATTCTGGCAAGCGTCAGCCTGGGACTCTGCTTCGGACTCTTTGCAGGTGCGGGCTTTTATGCGGTACAGTATGCGACGGGACAGCTGACGGCAGGGCAGACGCAGGAGAACGATGCGGATATGGAGGTCGTAAACGAGCTGCCGAAGCTGCCGGCCGTGGAGGCGGAGAACCAGACTCAGACTCCCGCCGGAACACAGGTGGTCTATGTGCAGAACGACAGCATCTCTGAGGTGGTAGCGGACGTGATGCCGGCGATGGTCTCCATTGTCAACACCTATACCGCGACCACAACAGACTTCTGGGGTCAGAGCTACCAGAGGGAGGGCACGGCAAGCGGCTCCGGCATCATCGTGGCGAAGAACGCGGAGGAGCTTTTGATTGTGTCGAATAATCATGTGGTGGAGGGAGCAAACCATCTTGAGGTTACCTTTACCGACGGAACGACGGCGGCGGCAAGCATCAAGGGACTGGATTCTGATATGGATTTGGCGGTGATTGCAGTGGCTCTTAAAAATATGTCAGATGAGACACGGGCGGCAATTACCATAGCAAAGCTGGGCGACAGCGATAACCTGAGACTGGGTGAGCCTGTGATTGCCATCGGCAATGCGCTGGGCTACGGACAGTCCGTCACGGACGGCATCGTCAGTGCGCTGAACCGTGAAATCACCATGGAGGACGGCTCCAAGGGAACCTTTATCCAGACGAATGCAGCCATTAACCAGGGAAATTCCGGCGGTGCGCTGCTGAATATAAACGGAGAGGTAATCGGCATCAATTCCAGCAAGATAAGCGGCTCCTCAGTGGAGGGGATGGGCTATGCAATTCCCATCAGTGCGGCAAGTCCCATTATTTCGGATCTGATGGAGCGTCAGACAAGGGAAAAGGTGTCGGAGGACGAGATGGGCTATATGGGCATCACCCTGCAGGACATCACGGAGCAGGTAATGCAGATGTACAATATGCCCTCAGGTGTGTTTGTGTATTCCGTTGAGGAGGGCTGTGCGGCGGAGGCTGCCGGGATTCAGGTTGGCGATATTATCGTAAAGCTGGACGGACAGCGGGTGACCTCGTCCACGGAGCTGAAAAGTGCCCTTAGATATTACAGGGCAGGGGAGACCACCACTGTCACGGTAAAGCGTTTCAACAACAGCGCATACGAGAGCCTGGATCTGGAGATTACGCTGGGGGCAAAGCCTTAAGAGGGAGGATTGTCCGGCAGCAGACTGTTGCGAATGTCAATCAAGGGGCCTCCGGTTCCCTGAATATATTCCCTTGTGATGACAACTCTTCCGATGTTGTCATCCTTGGGAATTTCGTACATGATATCCAGCATAAATTCTTCAATGATGGAGCGTAGAGCCCGGGCACCGGTCTTACGCTCCATTGCTTTTTCTGCAATCGCTTCCAGTGCGTCAGGAGAAAATTCCAGCTTTACCTCATCCAGCTCAAGCAGCTTCTGATACTGCTTTAGGATGGCGTTTCTGGGCTCCTGCAATATTCTGACCATCATTTCCTGAGAGAGTCCCTCCAGCGTACAGAGGATGGGCAGGCGGCCGATAAACTCGGGAATCATGCCGAATTTCCTGATATCCTCCACGGTAACCCTTGACAGGAGGTTCTCGTCCCTGCCATAGCGGTCCTTCAGCTCGGAGTTAAAGCCGATGGAAGCCGTCTTTGTCAGACGCTCCCTGATGATACCGTCCAAATCCGGGAAAGCACCCCCGCAGATAAAGAGGATGTTTCTGGTGTTGACGGTGGCGAGGGGAACCATTGCGTTTTTACTGTTGGCACCCACGGGAACCTCCACCTCTGCACCCTCTAAGAGCTTTAGCATCCCCTGCTGAACACTTTCACCGCTGACATCACGGCTGTTGATGTTCTTTTTCTTTGCAATTTTATCAATTTCATCGATAAAGATAATGCCCCGCTCTGCCTTCTCCACATCATTGTCGGCAGCAGCCAGCAGCTTTGATACGACGGACTCAATGTCGTCCCCGATATATCCCGCCTCGGTCAGTGAGGTGGCGTCCGCGATTGCCAACGGTACATCCAGCAGTCTGGCAAGCGTCTTTACCAGATAGGTTTTTCCACAGCCGGTCGGTCCTATCATCAGAATATTTGATTTCTCAATCTCGATATTGTCCATGGTGTTGGTGGCAACACGCTTGTAGTGATTGTAAACTGCCACGGAAATCACCTTTTTTGCGTGCTCCTGACCGACAACATATTCATCCAGACTTGCCTTAATCCTGTGAGGCGCAGGAATATCGCGGATGCTTAAGGCGGGTGCTGCGCCTTCCTTTTTCTGCTTCTTTTTCAGCTTCTGCTTGTTGGGGATACCGCCGTCGCCCTGTAAATCAGCGAGATTGACGAAGCTGATTCGGGGGAAGCCGCCCTGCTTTGTCATCCGGTCGAGCTCCTCCTGAAGCCCGGGATGATTCAGCATTCCCTGATAATCAAACTGGCTGACGGTCTCCATGGTCTTATGCATACAGTCGTTGCAGATTGCGATGTTGTTGGGAAGCTTAAACATTTTCCCTGTTCGCCGCTCCGGTCTGCGGCAGATAAAGCACACATCCTCGTACTCGCTGTTGTCACTTTTTCCTGCCTTCTGCGTGGCAGAGGCATCGGAGTGCACCTTTTGCGCGGCATCGTCCCCGGTATCCAGCAAGGTGCCGTCTTCGGCATCGTCCCCGGCATCCTGCAGGATGCCGTTCTCATCATCATATAAATCAGACATTTTTCTGCTCCTGTTCTTCATCAAAATTCTGCATTTTGCAGTATCATAATCTGATAAGAGTATACTGGAAAAGGGAAAACAGTACAAGTGAACTTTTTCTAAATAAAAGTGAAACCGATAAAAGCGAAAGCAGGTAGCAGTAAAAGCAAAAAACAGCAGCGGAGAGGAATGGGAGAGGAAAAGATAAAATGTAGTTGACAGTACGGAAATTTGTGGTAATATAAACATATGAACAATGGTTCATATGTAAAAACGAGATACGAAAAATGGAAGGAGAACGGAAAATGAAAAAAACATATAAGATTGAGGTAGACTGCGCAAACTGTGCACTGAAGATGGAGGAGGCTGCGAAGAAGGTGGAGGGAGTGCAGGATGCTACCGTTAATTTCATGACGCAGAAAATGAAGGTAGAGTTTGCGGAGGGTGCGCAGGAAGCCGGAGTGATGCAGGCGGTTGTGAAGGCATGCAAGAGGGTGGAGGACGACTGCGAGATTTATCTGGACTAAAAGGCTTTCTGTGAGGGCGGAGACGATGATGACAAAAAAGCAAAAAAAGGTTTTATACAGAATCATACTTGCGGCACTGCTTCTTATGGCGCTGCATTTTGTGCCGGTAAGCGGGTATCTGCGGTTTGCGCTTTATCTGCTTCCCTACCTGATTATCGGCTATGACATCCTGAGGAAGGCAGGGCTTGGCATTGTTCACGGAAAGGTATTCGATGAGAATTTCCTGATGGCGGTTGCGACGGTCGGCGCGATGCTGCTTGCCGTGTATCAGGAGGCAAACGGCGCGGAGGGAGAATTTGCCGAGGGCGTGGCGGTTATGCTCTTTTATCAGATTGGTGAGCTGTTTCAGGCGGTGGCAGTGGGCAAGAGCCGCAGGAATATTAGTGAGCTGATGGATATCCGGCCGGACTACGCAAATCTTGAAAACGAAAACGGCAGGCTGGAGCAGACAGATCCGGAGGAGGTGGAGCCGGGTACTGTGATTGTCGTGCAGCCGGGCGAGAGGATTCCCATTGACGGTGTGGTTGTGGAGGGAAGCTCGACCCTGAATACGGCGGCACTGACGGGTGAGAGTGTCCCCAGAGAGGTCACAGAGGGAGGAGAGGTCATCAGCGGCTGTGTGAATCTGACGGGACTGCTGCGGGTGCGCACCACGAAGCCCTTCGGTGAGTCCACGGTCTCCAAGATTCTTGATTTGGTGGAAAATTCGGGGATGAAGAAGTCCCGCTCGGAGAACTTTATCACTAAGTTTGCCAGGTATTACACGCCTGCGGTCTGCTATGGAGCACTTGCACTTGCGCTGCTTCCGCCGTTTGTCAATCTTCTCTTGGGGAATCCGGCGGGCTTTAGCAGCTGGATTATCCGGGCGCTGACCTTTCTGGTTATCAGCTGTCCCTGTGCGCTGGTAATTTCCATTCCCTTAAGCTTCTTCGGAGGAATTGGCGGCGCGTCTGCCTGCGGCATTCTGGTGAAGGGCTCTAACTATCTGGAGGCACTGGCACAGACAAAATATGTTGTGTTTGACAAGACGGGCACGCTGACAAAGGGCGTGTTTGAGGTGACGAAGGCGGCACCGGAGCCCTGGCTTGCAGCGGAAGACACTCCGGACGGGGCATCGGGCGGAGTGGCTGAAACGGCTGACAGGGCATCGGCGGGTGCAGAGGCAGCCGGATACAGACTTCTCACATATGCCGCCTGTGCGGAGAGCTACTCAGGTCATCCCATCAGCAAAAGCCTGCGCGAGGCGTGCGGGAAGGCGCAGAGGGAGCGCGGGGAAGAAGACGGCAGGGCAAAGCGGCACACTGTCACGGAGGTGGAGGAAATCGGCGGACACGGCGTGACGGCGCTGGTGGACGACACCCGTGTAGCTGCGGGAAACACCAGACTGATGAAAAGACTCGGCATCTCCTGTGCGGAGACGGAGGATATCGGAACGGTGGTACACGTGGCGCTGAATGGGCGGTATGCAGGCTATCTTCTGATTTCGGATGTGGTGAAGGAGCAGTCGGCAGAGGCGATACGCGCACTGAAAAGGGCGGGCGTGAAGAAAACGGTGATGCTTACGGGAGACGCTAAAGGTGCGGCAGAATATGTGGCAGACAGACTGGGGCTGGACGAGGTGAAAAGTGAGCTTCTGCCCGGCGACAAGGTGGATGCCGTGGAGCAGCTGCTGGAGAAAAAGGACAGAAAGGAAAAGCTCGTCTTTGTGGGAGACGGAATCAACGATGCCCCCGTGCTTTCCCGAGCCGATATCGGCGTGGCGATGGGCGCTCTTGGCTCGGATGCTGCCATTGAGGCGGCAGACATCGTGCTGATGGACGACAATCCCCTAAAGCTCGCACAGGCAATTCGCATTTCCAAAAAGTGCTTGAGAATCGTATATGAGAATATCAGCTTTGCACTGACGGTCAAGGCGGTCTGCCTGGTTCTGGGCGCGCTGGGACTTGCGGGGATGTGGCTTGCGATCTTTGCCGACGTCGGCGTGATGGTGCTCGCCGTGCTGAATGCAATCCGCTGCCTGAAGGTTCGGCAGCAGGGGTAAAACGGAGCTTTCATAAAATAAAGCTTTTAAAGTGTAATATGCGGTTGCAATTTGAACAGCCCATGGTGCATACTATAAGGCAGATGCAAAGGAGGGATTTGTGTGAGAAACAGTGTCGTGATACTGATTCCGTTTCTGGGCACGGTGCTTGGCTCCGCCATGGTGCTGTTTGTGAAACGGGAAATGAATAGAAGGCTGGAGAAGCTGCTTTTGGGGTTTGCCTCCGGCGTGATGATTGCAGCCTCCGTCTGGTCGCTTCTGATTCCGGCAATCGAGATGTCAGAGAAGCAGGGTGGCGTGAAATGGCTCCCTGCCGCAGGCGGCTTCCTGCTCGGCATGGGGTTTCTTCTTCTGCTCGACAGTCTGGTGCCCCATCTTCATCTGGACAGTGAAAAGCCGGAGGGCGTAAGGGCAGGACTGGGCAAGACCACCATGCTTGTGCTGGCGGTGACGCTGCACAACCTACCGGAGGGAATGGCGGTCGGGGTGACCTTTGCGGGCGCACTGATGGAGGATAGCGGAATCACCATGGCGGGGGCACTTGTGCTGGCGGTCGGAATTGCCATCCAGAACTTTCCCGAGGGAGCCATTATTTCCATGCCCATGCGCGGAGCCGGTGCATCCCGCAAAAAGGCATTCGCTTACGGGGTGCTTTCCGGACTGGTAGAGCCGCTTGGCTCAGTGCTTACCCTGCTTCTGGCGGCGCGGATAGTGCCGGTTCTGCCCTGCCTGCTTGCCTTTGCGGCGGGAGCCATGATATATGTGGTGGTGGAGGAGCTGATACCGGAGTCGCAGGCGGGAGAACACTCCAATCTGGGAACCATCGGTGTGGCAATCGGCTTCGCCCTGATGATGGTGCTCGATATCGCCCTTGGCTGAGCAGCGAAAGCGGATGAGGCGTGAAAGCGATGAGGTGCGAAAGCGGCTGAGGCGTGAAGGCGGATGAGGCATGAAAGCAGGTAAGCAGCGAAAGAAAATGAGCTGCGGGGGCAAATGGGATATAAAAGCAGATGAGATATAAAAACAGATGAGATATAAAAACAGATGAGACACAAAAGCAGATGAGACACAAAAGCAGGAGGCGGCAGCATGAAGCTTATCATCATACGGCACGGAGACCCGGACTACGAGAAGGACTCACTCACAAAAAAGGGCTGGCGCGAGGCAGAGCTGCTGGCGGAAAGAATTGCAGGGCTGGAGGTGAAGGACTTCTATGTATCGCCTCTCGGGAGGGCGAGGGACACGGCATCCCTGACCTTACGGAAAATGGGGCGGATGGCAAAGGAGTGCGACTGGCTCAGGGAGTTTCCGCCCCAGATTAAGCGTCCTGACGTTACGAACGGCAGAAAAATAGCATGGGACTGGCTGCCGGAGGATTGGACGGCAGAGCCTGCCTACTTTGACAGGAAACGCTGGTGCGAAACAGAGATTATGCGGGAGGGCGGGGTGGCTGCGGCATACCGCCATGTCACGCAGGAGCTGGATAAGCTGCTTGCAGAGCACGGCTATGTGCGGGACGGGGAGATATACCGGGCAGAACGGGCAAACCGTGATACGCTGGTGTTCTTTTGCCACTTTGGGCTGGAGTGCGTGCTGCTGTCCCACCTGATGAACGTTTCTCCAATGCTTCTGTGGCATCATACCTGCGCAGCACCCTCTGCGGTGACGACGGTGGTGACGGAGGAGCGCAGGGAGAAAACGGCAACCTTCCGAATGACGGCATTCGGTGACATTTCCCACCTATACGCGGGCGGGGAAGAGCCCTCCTTTCAGGCGAGGTTCTGCGAAACCTTCGACAGCGACGAGCGGCATGACTGACAGGACGGCGAAATCATAGCGTGCAGCGGAAGAACAATGGCGTGCAGCGGAAGAGCAATGGCGTGCAGCAGAAGCATACTGTGTGCGACAGGGGGCAGCGCGCGGGAAAGCTAACCGGCACAAAGCTGTCATGCGGCGCATAAGATAGAGCAGAGACGGATTGCGGAAGCTGTAAGGGAGCGCCTTTCTATGCCGGAGACAGTTGCAGAGTGCAGGGAGAAAATACTTTCCGAGGAATATTTCGACATTATCACGGATTTCCCGGTGCGCCCGGAGCGCACGGAGAGAGCGGACCTTTGCTATGTCAATGTGGAAAACCTTTTTGACATTATCTACTGGAACAGGGAACAGGCAGGAAATCCGGCAGAGTACTTCTTTAATCACAGAAGCCTGCCAAAGCTCTACGGGCTGATGCAGGAGGAGAGCTTCAGCGGGCAGAGGGTGGGGCTCGGCGGACAGCCGGGACGCTCCGGCGGACTGCCGGGTGGCTTCGACCCGGGGAGCCTGATTGCAAGCGGCATCACTCAGGTGCAGAGAGAGCCTTTAAGCCTGGACGGCGCAGGCTGCGTGCTTGTGGTGATAGATACGGGCATCGACTACACCAGCGAGGTTTTTCGCAGGGAGGACGGCAGCAGCCGCATCCTGGCGATCTGGGATCAGACCATCCAGACGGGACTGCCGCCTGCGGGATTTTATTACGGAACGGAATATACAGGCGAGGATATCAATCGTGCTCTCGCGTCGGAGAACCCCTACGAAATTGTGCCAAGCAGGGATGAAAACGGGCACGGAAGCGCTGTTGCCGGGGTGGCTGCGGGCAGCAGGCTGCAGGACGGCTATACCTATCTGGGGGCAGCGCCGGGAGCGGATATCGTGGTGGTAAAGCTTAAGGAGTGCAAGCGGTACCTGAGAGACTTTTATCTGCTGCCGCCTGAGGCGGTTGCCTTTCAGGAGACGGACATCATGCTGGCGGTGCAGTACGGTGATACCTTCGCGGACACCTTTCGCAGACCGGTGATATTCTGCCTTGGCATTGGGACAAATTACGGAGACCATGCGGGCAGCTCTGCACTCTCCAGATATCTGAATGCCATCGCGGTAAAGAGAAGCCGTGCGGTCGTGGTGTGCGGGGGGAATGAGGGGAATGCCGACCATCATTTTCAGGGCAACAGCGGACAGAGTGCGGATGCCCGGACGGTGGAGGTGCGTGTGGGGGAGAATTCCCGCGGCTTTCTGCTGGAGCTTTGGGGCAGTGTGCCGGATGTGCTTACGGTCTCCGTGCGTTCTCCCGGAGGAGAGACGATTCCACCCGTCCGTCTGGGTATCAGGGATGCAATCACCTACGGCTTCATCTATGAGCGGACGGTAATCACCGTCGCGGGGGAGCTGGTGGAGCCTGCCTCCGGTGAGGAGCTGATTACCCTGCGGGTGCAGCAGCCCACAACGGGCATCTGGAGCTTTCTTGTGGAATCGACAGGCGGGACTGCCGGAAGGGATTTTCATATGTGGCTGCCGCTCACGGCATTTCTCAACACTCAGGTCTACTTTCTGACGCCGAATCCGGATGTCACACTGACAGAGCCTGCGATGGCATCGGATGTTATCAGCGTATCTGCTTATGATGCAGCAAACAACAGCTTTTACATTGAGTCGGGGCGAGGCTTTACCAGAACGGGAGGCATCAGTCCGGATTTTGCCGCGCCCGGGGTCAATGTCTCAACGATCCGCGGAAGGGAGAGCGGAAGCTCCTACGCGGCAGCTCTCACCGCCGGAGCAGTGGCGCAGTTTATGCAGTGGGCGGTAGTGGAGAAAAATAATGAAGCCGTGGAGAGCAGGGAAATTAAGAATTATTTTATCCGCGGGGCTTCCCGGAGCGTGGATATTGCTTACCCAAACAGGGCATGGGGCTATGGCAGGCTGAACGTGGCGGGGACCTTTGATGCCCTGATAGGGGTATAAGCATAGCCATCAGGCTGAAAGTTGCACAAAGAAAACTCCTTCTAAATGTGAAAAACGTAAAAAATAACAAAGCCATGCAAAGTTACCTCTTGAAAAGACGGGAAAATTTGCTAAAATGGTATCAGAATGCGTTGAAACAGTGGGGCGGAATGTCAGAGGGCTGTTATTTTTTAAAGGTTGAAATGTAAGCGCTTACAAACCAACGCAGGGGGAAAAGGAGGAAGTATGTTGAAAAGGTTTTTGAAACAAAGACAAAGGAGCAGAGTGCTGGCGTGGCTGCTTGTGGGAGCGATGACTCTTGCGGGCACGGGCGTTATGCCGGCTTCTGCGGCGGAGAACTCCGGCGGCAGTGAAAATGACGTGACGACGGTTTCCGGCGGAGATGCCGGAATTTCCCTGCTGGGAGAGAATGGCGCGGAAACTGACTCGACGACCGGGGTGGTAAGAACGATTGATGGAAATACCACAACATGGGATTTTACGGCAACAGAAAGCGCTGGCTCAAAAGCTACAGGCGAGACGCTTGGAATTGTAATCGGTTCTACCGGAACAGTGAAATGGAAAGAGTCTCTGGATATGTTTGGCGAACAGAATGGAAAAACATATGGAACCAGCTCCATAACCATCCCGTTGAAGAATACAACAGCCAGCGTGGATGTCACGATTACACTGACAGGTACAGGGTCGGATGATGCTACATATGGTACAAGACGTGTGACGCTGGGAAATGACACCAACAGTATTACGGTGTACCAGAAAGCGACAGATGCGAGCGGTGTGGCACAGCCTAACAATTTCGCGACGAATAAAACGTGGAGCGGTACTTTGAGCGCAGACTATTTTACGAATGGCAATCTGGTGCTGACCGCAAATGTAGGCGAGAATAAAATAGGATTGATTAAAATTGTGGAGACGGAGGGTGCAGTTACGCCCTCGGAGTCCCTTCAGGCGATGAGTGTGGGTACGGCGGCGGAAACGTGCCATTTCAAAAATACCAGCGCTATTTTCGGAAAGACACCTGCAGACCTTGCGGAAGATACCGTATTTTCCGCAAACAAGTATATTAAGATAACAAAGGCTGCGGAAGATACCTGGGATGCAACAACAAACGGTCATGGACTTACCTTTAAAAAGAATCTCGTGATTGAGGTGCTTGTTCCGGCAGAAACCATGGGTGTATTTAAGGTAATCGGCTGTCAGTATGCCAGCTGCAGCGCCGTGATGACGGCAGGCGGCAGCACGGGCGAAAGCGTGAGCCTGAAGCTGGGAGAGGATACAGAGATTCCTTTTACCTATGAAAATGAGACCTCTTCTGCAGTAACGATGAAGCTTACCGTAACACCCAGCGGTCAGGGATACATACACGGTGTATCCTACGAGGTGCAGGACCTCCCGGCAAAAAGCTGGCAGGCAGGAAAGAGCGGAACGGTAACCATCGGCGATACAGCCTTTACAGTGCAGGCAGGGGGGGCGGAAGGAAATAGCTTTACCGTTACTGCCACCTCCGGCAGCGGCAGCGTGGAAATCGCAGGCAAGGAAAAAGCCGTTGTATGGGCAGACCTTAATGGGAAAACCCTTTCCGGCGCAGTGAGCGCAGGTGAAGGATTTTCCGGCGTGACTGTAAACGGGAAAAAGGTAGCGGTAACCTACAGTGACACCACCACTCTTCCGGAGAGCTATGAGCTGGAGGTCAGGGAGCTGGGTAAGACCGTGACACCGAAGCAGGACGGCAAGACCAATACCTATAATCTTTCTGACGGAAGCATTGTGTCCGACCTGCATACAGGCAAGCTTGCAGCAGGGAGGAAGCTTTCCTCCGAGGACGGACTGTTTGCGGTCTGCTCCGCAGGCAATGTATACTACCATGGCACACAGTATGGAACGGTTATGAATGCGGGTGACAGCTTTGACGTGAAGGTTGCGGGAAACGCAAAGGTAACCGTTTACGGTGCTTCCTTTGGGGCAACGGGTATTACTGCAACGGCAGACAAGGGTACGGTTTATGTGGACGGTGATACGACAAAGGCAGTGACAAGCGCTGACACCTCATCTCAGAACCCCTTTACGGCAGCCTTTTGCTATGAGGGTGAGGCAACGACACTGCACTTTACCTTCACGGGAGCAACCTCCTATGTAAGTAAGGTGGCTGCGAAAAACGAGCTGCCTCCCGCTCCGACGGGCGCGACACATCCGGAGCTGGGCTATACCCTGCCTTCCCTGATTAACTGGGAAAAGGGAAAATTAGAGGCGAACGTTGTGGGACAGACCATAACCCTTTCCAACCCGACCGGTGGCGGAGTGACTACTAATCTTAAGACAAGCGGTCTGGGAATTTATGCATTCCCGGCAACTGCGGATAACAATACGCTGTCCGTGGAACTTATTGTGGGCAGCGGTGCGACAAGTAACAGTAATGTGGTGTTCATGGGACTGTTCAACGAATCCGTGAAGGATAACGACAACGGAATCCGTGCCATCACGACGGGAATCCGAAACAGCAGCTGCGAGGTCGTACAGCTGATGTCGAAAGCGGACAACTCCGTCTTGGGAAAGAACTCTTTCAGCGGTGCCAGCATGGTAGCGGGCGATGTGGTAAGAATTACCGTTTCCAGAGACGGCTCGAAGATTATCCAGACCTTTACCAACCTGACTCAGGGGACGGATACGGTCACAAAAGAAACGAAGTACAGTGCCACGAAATCCTTTCTGAACCCGGAAGGCGAGGTCTGGTACGGTCTGATGGCGGCTAACCTTGACGCAGTGGTGAAAAACATGGTTTACACGGCGGCAGACGGCACGGTGCTCTACGACCAGAACAAGTACTATGACCCGATAGGTGATGTGCCTGTTGTCAGTGCGGTTACGGCTGTTGCGGCGGCAGACAGAACAAAGATTACGGTGACATGGACTGCGGATGATGCGCTGTACGATGCAAAATATGTTCTGCAGGTAAAGAAGCCCGGTGCGGGCGACTGGGAGGATGTTGCCACAGAGCTGACGGAGAAGAGCTATGAGTATGCGGTGAGCAGTGATGCGTCCGGCGCGTATACCTTCCGTGTGTGCGGCACCAAGGGAAATGCGGCAGACCAGAACCTTGCCAACAGAAACACCTATGCGGTGTCCAATACGGCAGAGATTGAAGCGGCATTGCAGACACCGGTGCTGACCCTTCCGTATGTGTCGGCGGCAGGAAAGGTGGTACTTTCATGGACAGCCTCTGCGGGAGCGGAAAGCTATGAAGTATACAGAAGCTACGATGGAAAGACGGCAGAAAAGATTGCGACAGTTACAGAAACCTCCTACACGGATACGGCAGTAACGGCAGAGGTGCCCTACTACTACAGCATAAAGGCGGTTTCCTCCAACAACTACAGCCCGCTCAGCAAGGAGGCGTGGACGCTTCCTACCGGAGGACATTCCGGCGATTATGATGAGAAGGTTGCACTGTATGTTACCGAGCGTTCCTACAATACGGTATTTGAGAACAAAATCAAGCTGGAGGGTGTTGTGGGTGCAGCCGGAACGGTTAGACTTTATGTAAACGGTACGGAGAAGGCAAGCCAGGCAGTGGCAGCTGCAAACGGAACGTTCTCCTTTGCCGATGTGGCAATCGAAAGCGGTCGCAATGCGGTAGAGCTGGTACTGGAGTACGGCAATGGGCTGAAGGTGAGGAAATCCTTCAACTACGTATATCTGACAAATTATGATTATGTGGTGGATGCCGCCTTTGCGGGAACGGCAGGCACACCGGACGGCAACGGAATTCCCCAGTACAAAACCGTGGCGGAGGCAATCACGGCAGTGGGTGCGGCAAACGGCAGCACAAAGGTCATCTTCATCCGTAACGGAGAGTACAACGAAAAGCTGGTGATTAACACCCCTTACGTTTCGCTGATTGGTGAGGACAGCGAAAAGACACGAATTCATTACGCCGTGTGCGAGGGAACAAAGGGAAATGAAGCGGACAACAGCAGATATGCGGTTTCCATTCAGAGCGGAGCAGCCGGCTTTACGGCAGAAAACCTGACCTTTGAAAACTCCTGGAAGTATCTGGGCGACGGCACTTATTCCAATGAGTCTGCGGAAGCGGTTTATGTGGAAAAGACAGACGCGGTATTTGTGGGCGTCCGTATGCTCAGCTATCAGGATACCATACAGAGCAAGGATAACGATATTTATCTGCTGAGATGCTACATTGCAGGTAATGTGGACTTTATGTGGGGTCAGCGCGGCACGATGACCTACGAGGACTGTGATCTCGTGATGCGCTACAACGCAAATAAGAACTCCGGCTACTATACCGCATACGGTCCCGACTCACAGGCAATTTATAAGAACTGCCGCTTCTACAGCGAGGCAAGCTGCGGCGGAGCAAAGTATTATCTGGGAAGACCTTATAACGGAAGCACGGCGGTTGCATTCATTGACTGCTACATGGGAGGCGTACTGAACAGGGATTGGGGCTATGCAACCTGGGGCGGTGCAGAGCTTTCCTCTGATGCTGCACAGTATGAGGCAACGGATTATGTGGAATGCGGCACCTACGGTGCGGGCTATGCGGTGAATGTCAACAGACGTCAGATTAGTGCGGCTGTTGCGGCACAGATGCTCACGACAGGCTCACTCGGCTGGAATCCTTACAGCATCGTGACCACACTGGGCACAAAATATGTAGGTAATATCCAGACTGCGGCAAATACGGGCAGTGTATCCTCGACGTACAGCTCCAACACCTACTCTCCTTACGAGGGTGACGATACAGGGCTTGGAAAGTACGAGCTGGAGGGCTTTGCAGAGAGCGCAACCGTAACCGGCGGCGGACTGTTAAAGGAGACGGACGAGAATTATTACAAGGTTGCAAGCGGGGATGAATTCCTGGCAGCTCTGCGCGCAATCAAGGATAAGAAGGGCGTTCCCAGCGTGATTGAAATTACGAGCGAGAGCATTGCGGTGGGAATCAACGAAATCAACCAGGACTACGAAAAGCTTTACGGCACGGGTGTGGTTGCACCCCATAATCCGGCTTTGACAAGTCCGGTACTGAAGGCGAGCGGCGTATCAAAGGTATACATCAAGCAGATGAGCAACCTGACGATTTTCTCCAAGAACGGCGCAACCATCAAGCACGGTGCATTTACCATCAGCGACGCGGACAACGTTATTATCCGGAACGTCAGCTTTGACGAGCTCTGGGAGTGGGACGAGGGCGACGCAAGCAACAAGGCGGGCGATTATGACATTAACGACTGGGACTACATGACCATCGAGAACGGAAGCAACGGCATCTGGGTTGACCACTGTACCTTCTACAAGGCATATGACGGAATCATTGACATCAAGACCTCCGATTCGTATGCAACACCCATGAATGTCACCATTTCATGGTGTGAGTTCATGCCCGGCAGCAAAAACAATACCTTCTTTAACGAGATGATGGAGTATGTGGATGCAAATAAGGAAAGTATGCCTTATTATCAGCATCTGCTCTCGGAGGGAATGACAAAGGAGCAGATTTGGTGGTACGCTTACGGACAGAAGAAAACACATCTGTTGGGGCAGAATGATGAGGCTGCGGCAAATGTGAACCTCAAGGTAACCTTTGCGAACAACTACTATTTCAACTCCATGGACAGAATGCCCAGACTGCGCTTTGGTACGGCACATGTTTACAACTGTATCATGGATTCGCAGAAGCTTATAGAGGTGAGAAGAAGCATCACAAATCCGGAGATTGCGCAGAAGATTGTAAGTAACGGTGCGGCATCTACCTGTAACGGTGAGGTGCTTCTGGAAAACTGCTACATCAACGGCATCTGGAACGCCTTAAACTCCGGCAACGGCTCCAGCCCCTCCGGTTACATTGCGGCAAAGAACACCCTCTACTATGTGGATGGAACGAGATATGCGGCAGTTCCGAAGGTGAATACCAAGAAGGAAGGCGAAACGCTGAAGGTGACGGACGCTGCGGCGTTTGTGGAGAAGCTGCCTTATGACGATTATAATCTGTACGATGCAGCGGATTTGGCAACGGAGGTGAAGCCTTACACGGGAGCCGGAAAGCTGGCGCTTACCACGCTTCAGTGGGAAAAGGGAGTTTATTACGACGCTTCCTTCACTGAACCCGCGCCGGGTGAAAATTATGACGACGACAACGCAAGCCTGCCGGAGTTTACCGTTCCGGCAGACGGAGCAGCCTCCGATGACTCTGATGATGATGACCGGACAGAAGATACCTCCGATGAGACCGACTGGACGGCGGCAAATAACCAGATTATTGCCTCCGGCAACACGACAGGAGCCGTACAGAACGTCAAGGTGACAGGCAACGGCAAAATGGAGGTTCCGGTATATGTTCTGGAGAGCCTGAGAGGCAGCAATGCAGCCCTGATGATTTACAACGGACAGGGCGTTGCCATGAGCATCGAAGGAAAGGATTTAAGCTCCCTTCCTGCAGGAGCAGTGGATTTGACCGTGACGAATGCGGATAATGTGATTCCGACAGGAGTCGTGGCACAGAAGGCAGGAAAGGCAATCAAGACAAGACAGTATGTTATCGCCGATACGGGCGTGTTCCCGATTCCGGTCAGCATGCACGTAAACGTGGGCGCAGAGTGTGCCGGAAAGTATGCGGCTCTCTACCGCTACGATGAGACGGACGGCAAGCTGGTATGCGTCGGCTACTTCCGCGTGACGAAGGAGGGTCAGGCAATGTTTGCAATCCCTCAGGGAGGCAGATATCTGCTGACGGTAACGGATAAGCAGCCCACCGACCCTGTGAAGCTTATGTGGAAGGGGCGCTATGTGGTAAAGGCGGGAGACAGCCTCTACACGATAGCAAAGAGGCATAAGCTGCCTTTGAAGAGCCTGATTCAGAAAAATCCTCAGATAAAGAACCCGAACCTTATCCGTGAGGGAGAGAGCATCAGCATCTGGTAAGCGGACGGGCAGGCTGAGAAAAGGAAAAGTAAAGAGCCGGAAAAGCGTCAGGAGGGCATGGCCGAAGGGTCATGCCCTTTTGATATGCGGACTGCGCGGGAAACTCAGGCACGCGGAAGACGCAGCTGCGCGGGAAATGCCGCCACGGAAAAGATTCCGGCACCCGGCTTTACAAAACCGCCTGATATGCCGATATGAGTATAGAACGATGTCGGGGGAAAGCAACGGAGGAGAAAACGGTTGAAGATACAATTTTTAAACGGCGGACTGGCAAATCAGGCGTTCCAGTACATCTTTGCGAGACACTATGAGCTGGCTCATCCGGGCGAGGTGATGTATCTGGATGATTCCTACTTTGCGCTGAATACGGTTCACAACGGCTACGAGCTGGGAAAGGTATTCGGCGTGACGCCGCATATGCTCAGTGAATGCTTCGATGAGGAGGTCTGGTCGTATATTTTGGAGCAGAAGCGTCAGGGGAAGAGTGTTCCGCAGATTCTGTGTGAGAACGGCATCGGGATGTATATGCTCTCCGAGGTGGGAGAAGAATATAAGAGCTTTAATCCCTTTTCAGGGCACGTGATCAATACTGCCACAAATCTTTGTCAGCCTAAAGTGCAGGAGCTTCCGGGAGATGTTTATTACCACGGCTACTGGATTAATAAATGGTGGTTTCGGCGTTTTGAGGAGGTCTTTTTACGGGAGCTGACCTTCCCAAAGATAGAGGATGAGAAAAATGCAGAGTATGCAAAGAATATTTTAGCGACGGACTCTCTGGCAATTCACGTGCGAAGGGGTGACTATGTTACGCTGGGCCTTGCATTACAGGCGGAGCAATATCGGAGCTGGATTGCACAGTTTCTGGATTGCTTTGAGGGAGACTGGGAGGGCTATGTGTTCTCGGATGACATCGCGTGGTGCAGGAAGAATGCGGAGACTTTGGGACTGACACAGCTGCGGCGGGTGACGTATGTGGAAGGAAATGTGCGGGGAGAAAATTACCGCGATATGCAGCTGATGAGCCTTTGCAGGGGAATGATACTTTCAAACAGTGCCTTCTGCTATCTGGCGGCACAGCTGAGTCGGCGGAAGCTTTGCCTGCTGAACCCCACCACGCGGGAGACCTAGCGGGATGAGAAAACGGTGCTTTGTGCAGAATGCCTGGCGGAATATGGCTTTGACAGGGTGAGGAGCTTTACCTGAAGCTTTACGGCAGACTGCTCAGAAATGGGGGTTGATGTGGACGAGAGACGGTTCACCTGGGAGATAACGGGCGGATACGGGATTGACGCGGACAGCGGGCGGCTTCTGCGGCAGGCAGACCGGGCGGCTTCTTTGCGATTCTATCGCGCAGAGCCCGGAGACAGACTGATTCTGCGGGATGAGAACTGCGAGTACGCGGTTGCGCTCTACGATTCCCTGCCGGATGAAAAGTATATTTATACTTACGAATACAGTCCTGAGGAAAATTGGACGCGCTATCGCGGCAACCTGACGGAGGAAGCATGGCGGCAGACTCAGACCGTGTTTACGGAGACGGTATATTTCCGAGTGATGCTCAGGGAGCGGAAAGGAAAGTGCGCGCGGGAAGAGGGTGCTTCGCAGGATGGGCAGTGCGCGTGGGCGACTTGGACGGAGGCTCTGGAACGGGTGCTGAGGACATCGGAGGACGAAGCGTGTGCTTTCGCTGACGGGAAAGAGCAGAAAAAAGGGAGAGTGCCCGTCCGGCAGAGCACGTTTTCGGAAGAAATTGTAAAAACCGCAGAGACGGTAAAACGCGTTGCGCCGAAGGACGGGCTTTGTTTTTTTCTACTGTCGGATTCCCACTACGCCGTGGGTGGCACATGGGGCGATACCATTTTCTGCATGGACAGCGTCAACAGACAGCTGGGAGCAGACGGCTGCATTCATCTGGGGGACGCCACGGACGGACTTGGCTCTAAGGCGGTCAACAGCGAGTATGTCCGCGCTATCCGACAGGACATCACGGATATGGGTCTGCCTCTGTATTACGTCGTCGGAAATCATGATTCCAATTATTTTAAAAACAACCCGGAGCGCATGACACGTGCGGAAATGCACGCACTCTACATCGGAGCGGCAGGCAAACCGCGGAAAGAGGGAAACTCCGGGAATGCAAATCCGCAGGAAATAAACAATGCGGAGAGAACGGAAAGAGCAGAGAGAACGCAAAGGACGGGACTTCAGGAAATAAACGGTGCAGGGGATGAAAAGCTGTGGTATACTGTAGACAATGCAGAACATACCCTGAGAATGATTTTTCTTGACTCCTTCGACCCGGCGGAGGAGGTGCGCTATGGCTTTTCCGAGCGGGAGCTGGACTGGCTGGAGATACTCCTGGAGGAGACTGATGAGAGCTGGCATACAATAATATTCAGCCATGTGCCGCCTGTGGCAAGGCTGCACTACTGGAGCAGGGAAATACGCGGGAGCGCGCGTCTGACGGCGATTCTGAGACGCTACCAGCGCAGAAGCGGCAACAGGCTGATGGCGTTTATTCACGGACATAACCACGCAGACCAGATTGACTTACAGGAGGGCTTCCCCATTGTCTCCATAGGCTGCTCGAAGTGCGAGTGCTTTGAGGACAAAAAGCCGGAGGGCGCACATACCTACTACAGGAAGCTGCATATGGTCTCACAGGAGCTGTGGGATGTGCTGGTGATTAACACGCGTGAGGAGTGCCTGAATTTTATCCGTTTTGGTGCGGGAGAAGACCGCACGGTCTATTGCGGAGAAAATTTCGGCAGGTATACCTGGGGAGAAAAGAACGGGGACAGACGCAGGGAAGCGAGGATACCGATGAAGAAGGTAATAACCTACGGGACGTTTGATTTATTTCATGAAGGGCACTATAATCTCCTGAAGCGGGCAAAGGCACTTGGCGACTACCTGATTGTGGGAGTGACGACGGAGCATTACGATGAGCAGCGGGGAAAAATCAATATCGTGGATTCTCTGCTGGAACGGATTGAGAATGTCAGAAAGAGCGGATTCGCCGATGAAATTATCATAGAGGATCACGAGGGGCAGAAGATAGAGGACATTCAGAAATATGAGGCGGATATTTTCACTCTCGGCTCCGACTGGAAGGGGAGCTTTGACTATCTGAAGGAATATTGCGAGGTGGTGTATCTGGAGCGGACACCCGATATTTCCTCCACAATTCTGCGCAGCGCCAAGTTTCCCATCGTCAGGCTGGGTATTGTGGGAACAGGGCGTATAGCGCCGCGGTTTCTGGCAGAGGCGAAGTATGTGAGCGGCCTGAATGTGCAGAGTGCTTATAATCCTAACAAGGAGAGTGTGCAAAGATTTGCCGGAGAGCATGAGCTGGAGGCGTACAGCGGAGCTTTTGAGGAGTTTCTGGAGTCTGTGGATGCCATCTATATTGCAACTCCGCATGACACGCACGCGGTATACACCCGCAAGGCGATACAGCGGGGGAAGCATGTGCTCTGTGAGAAGCCGCTGACCTTTACCACGCAGGAGGCGAAGGAGCTGTTTACTCTGGCGCGGGACAAGGGCGTCGTGCTGATGGAGGGAATTAAGACGGCTTATTGTCCGGGCTTTGCCCAGCTGATAAATGTTGCAAAGAGCGGGAAAATCGGTGACATTGTGGATGTGGAGGCGTGCTTCTCACGGCTGACTGCACCGCATCTGCGGGAGAGGGCGGATGCAGAGTACGGCGGTGCTTTTCTGGAATTTGGAAGCTACACGCTGCTGCCTGTCATCAAGCTGCTGGGACCAAACTACGAGAATGTGAAATTCAGCAGTATACATGCGGAAAACGGTGTTGATTTGTATACGAAGGTATATTTGGATTATCCGCACGGCATGGCAACCTCTAAGACGGGTGTCGGCGTGAAGTCGGAGGGACAGCTGCTGATTTCCGGCACAAAGGGCTATATTCTGGCAGAGTCTCCATGGTGGCTGACACGCAAATTTCAGGTCAGGTATGAGGATCCGAATCAGATAGAAACCTATACGCCGAAATTTTTGGGGGATGGGCTGCGGTATGAAATCAGTGAATTTGTCTCCAGAATCAACGGCAGAAATAAGCACCCGGAGCGTCTGACGGAGGAGGAATCCATTGCCATGACGGATGTGGTGGAGAGGTTCATGGGGGAAAGGCAGGAGCAGAGACGGCAGCTGTTTGTGAAAAACAGGGAGTCGGGTGTCGGAATATGGGCACACAGAGGCTGCAGCGGACGTTATCCGGAGAATACGCTGCAGGCATTCGAGGCGGCGTGCAGACTGCCGCAGATTGCGGGAATCGAGCTGGACATACAGCTTTCTGCGGATGGAGAGATAGTGGTATTTCATGATGAAACGCTGGAGAGAATCATGGGGCGGCAGCAGGAGCTGAGAAGCCTTACCCGGGCGCAGCTTCAGGAGCTTGAACCGCAAATTCCTTCCATGCGGCAGGTGCTGGAGCTGGTAAAGCCTTATGCACAGGAGAAGGGGATACGAATCAATATTGAGTTAAAGAACGGCAGGATTCCTTACGAGGGGATGGAGGAAAAAATTCTTTCCCTTGTCGCGGAGTACGGAATGGAGTCTTATGTGGTGTATTCCTCCTTTAATCCACGCTCGCTGATAAAGCTGAAGGAGCTGAACGCGGACGTGGAGACAGGCATTTTGCAGTCGGACATTGCAGATTGCAGAAGGCTGATGGAGATGACGCGCGCGGACGCCCTGCATCCAAATCTGGAGAGCGTGCTGCGGGAGTGCGCTACGGAGAAAGCCGGAGGGGCAGAAGCTGGCGGAAGGACGGAGAAAGCAGGAAGACCGGCGGCTGTCGGGAGAGCGGAGACAGTGCGGGCATGGAACGGACAGGAGCCGTTTTACGGACAGGACAAGCCGATGGTGCTCTTCGACCTCAACAGGCTGCGAGAAGCCGGAATTACGGATTTTATTACCAACGTGCCGGAACAATATCTGGGTATGATTTAGACAAAGGAAGACAGGATGCGCAGACAGACGAAGAGACAACTGACGGAATTGCTGGATACCATGCGGGAGGCGCTTGCACTGCTGGATAGTGCGGTAGAGGCGGGAGAGCTGTCGCAGGCGGTGGAGCTGCTGGCAGGGCAGCAGGAGGCAGCCGTGGCGGTTGGAAATGGAATCGAGGCATCGGAGGGAGAAGGCACGAAGCCCGTGCGGCTTCTGGAGTGCTACTGCGAGGCGCTGTGGCAGGCAAATCAGGAAATAGAGGCAGGGGCTGTCTGCGACCGGACGAGAGAGCCGGAAAGGCTGCTTGGAGAGGCGCGGCAGGCACTGCAGGAGCTTCCTGAGCAGCTGGAAATTGTTTTTCTGCCCTACAAGGCGAGTATGTGGGACTGCATGGAGAGTGTGTGGCAGGCTGCGTGTGCGGATGCAGGCTGCGCTGCGACGGTAATGCCGATCCCTTACTTTGACATACAGGACGGACAGGTGGGGGAACGCCATTATGAGGGGGACAGATTTCCTGCCTATGTACCGATTGCGGATTACAGGCAGATACCGCTGGAGGAGCTGCAGCCGGATGCGATTTTCGTGCACAACCCCTTTGACCGTTCCAATAAGGTGACAAGCGTGCTGCCGCAGTTCTATTCGGAAAAATTGCGGACGGTGACAAAGCGCCTGATTTATATTCCGTATTTTGTGGTAAACGGCGGGGTGTATGTGACTCACCGATATCTGCCGTCCTATGAGAATATGGATTTCATCGTCACACAGTGTGAGAGCATGACGGCTTCCTTTTCGGAGGGTATTCCGCGGGAGAAGTTTCTGCCTCTCGGAAGTCCCATCGCGGACAGGATTATCCGGCTGGAGAGGGAAAAGCCTCCCATCCCGGAGGAGTGGAAGAGTATGCTGCCGAACGGAAAAGACTTCGGCGGCTGCAGGACGGTGATGCTCAACACCAGCATTTCCCTGCTGATGCAGGAGAGAGACAGATTTCTGGATAAGATTGAGTATGTGCTGGAAATGGCAGGAAAAATAAGGGGCATCCTTTTAATCTGGAGACCGCATCCGCTGTTACATACCGCGGCGGCATCGCTGGGAGAGAGATATGAAAAGCGGCTGCAGCTGCTGGAGGAGCACTTTCTGGAGAAGAAAATCGGAGTGCTGGACAAAACACCGGATGTCGGAGTGACGGTGGCTCTTAGTGACGCCTATCTGGGAGAGGCGGCATCCTCCGTGATTACCATGTTCGGAATCGCCGGGAAGCCATGCTTTTACCTTAATCTGCAGATTCCGCGTATTGAGAAGCGGGAGGAGTACAGCGTCACGGACTGCTGTAAGAGTGAGGAAGCGGAATATTTCCTGTTAGATGAGCCGGGCTGGGTGCTGGAGAGAAAAGCGGGCGGGGAATTGAAGCCCCTCTTTAAGATACCCGCGCGCGAGTATATCAGGGGCAGAGCGTATGCAGGGCTTAAGCTGCGGGAGGGTCAGCTTTGGCTTTATCCGGAAAATGCACAGGGAGCGCTGGTGTATGAGCCTGCGTCCGGACGGATGTGGAAGAGCTTTGGATACACAGAACCGGAAGAAAAAGGGCAGGGCGCGACGGAGAGTGCCGTGACGCAGGAGAGAAACTCTTCCTGTGTGCGGGCAATTCGGGCGGAACGTTTTCTGAGGAGAAACGCAGGCCGCGAATGGTATGAGGACGAGCTTCACCGCCCCGAGGACTATTTCAGCTTTCTGCTGACGTCAGAGGAGAGGGAGCTGGCGGGCAATACGGGAAGGTATTCACAGTGGCTTGCCCATATGGACGGAAGCTGCGGGGAAAGGATACTGCAGGCGGTTAAGAGGAGTCTCTGCACACTTGAAAGTGACTGGGGCAATCCCGCTGACTTTAGACAGTGGTAAGGCGGCAAAAAGCGGTAGACGGTGATAAACGTTCGTTATTGGGACGTGGAAATGAGGAACAGAATGGCAAAGCAGGAGACGGTGCTTTTTGTGGTATACAGACCTGAATGGTGGGGCTGCTTTGACAGCCTTTGCAGACAGGAGTGCAGCAGGGAGAATGTAACGTGTTATGTTCTTCTTGTTCCGCGCTATGAGCGGGATATGGATACAAAGGAAGCAAATTTTGAGAAAAAGCATTTTTGCCCGCAGGCACTGACGCAGCTGCCGGAGGGGGCAATTTCTGCCGACTACAGAACCTTTTCGCTTGACAGGGGCTTTGACAGAATTTATACCCATAACCCTTACGACAATACCAATCCCATGGACACAGTGGATGTGGCGTATTATTCTGCCAGCCTGAAGGCTTGTACGGACAGACTGATTTATGTTCCGCATATGCTCTATATGGACTGGATGCCGGACAGGATGAAGCGCTGTGCGGTCTACAAGAACGCAGATGTCATCCTTTTGTCGGACGGGCGTGCCCGCTATGCACTGGATGCGGAATATGACGGAAAGGTGGAGCTTGTTCCCAGCGGAATTTCGGAATATCTGCACAGACTTGCCGGGCAGCGGAATGCCGGGCAGCAGAATGACGGGCAGCAGAACGCCGGACGAAAGCGTCTGCTGTACTGTGTGAGCTTTGAAGATTTGTTCTATGGGACGGAGAAACAGATTCGGAAGATGCGGGACATTTTTCAATACATGGAGAATAGGACGGATGTGGAGCTGGTGCTTCGCCCGGATGAGGATATCCCCGCGAGAGCCTCTGAGCTGAATCAGGGAATTTACGGACAGTATAAAGAGCTGGTGGCGTCCTTGGGGAAAAGAGGCATCGTTGCTTATGATGAAAATCCCAACCCTTATCAGGCAGCGGTGGAGGCAGACGGAATCATGACTGCCGGACACCCGATGAGCGCCATGTTTTCCGTGCAGGGAAAGCCGGTGCTCTGTCTGGACAGGGAGCATCACCCGATTCCGACGAAGGAGGAGCTGTGCATACCGAGCCTGTGGGCGATGACTGTGGAGGAAACCGAAGCCGGGATGGAAATCTGGTTTGTGCCCGTCAGAACACGTCTGCTCTGCAGGCTGCGGCTGCACGGCGGGCAGGCTGACAAAATCACCGAAAAAAGAAACGGAGAGCAGGAAGCTACTCGAACAAAAAGCGCCCAAGCGGAAGCCGTTCGACCGGAAATTGTCGCTGAAATACCGGAAGAGGCGGCGCTTTATACAGGCTATGCAAATTTGGTAAAGACTGAGGATGCTGTCTGGCTGTCTCCTTATGAGTCGGACGGCATCTGGAAATATGATTTAAAGAAAAAAAGCTTTGAAAAGCAGTATCTGCTAAAGCCCGTGAGTGGCGCTGTCACGCTGACGATTCCCTATGGAGAATATCTTTACCTGATTCCCCGAAACTACCCGGGAATCATTAAGTACCATACGGCATCAGGCCGGATGCAGCTGATAGACGGCTGGGTACGGGAAATGGATGCCATGGCTGCACCGGAATACAGAAGGGCACCTTACTTTGTCTGGGCGGTGGAGCAGGAGGAGAACAGACTGTATCTGGCAGCCTCGAAATGCGATGCATGGCTGGAGCTTGACATGGACACGGACGGCTGGACGCTTCGCCGTATGAATCTGCCGGGGAGACAGTTTATCGACATGGTGAAGGACGGCGCATGGGTCTGGCTGCTGCCGTATGACGGCCAGGAGATTATCCGATGGAACTGCGAGACGGGAGAGTCGCGGGTGATTTACGTTACAGAGAAGGCGGAGGCAAGGTTTTCTCCGTATGAGTTTCTCTTAGACTGCGGCGAAAAGCTGGTCGCGTTTCCTAAGCGAGCAGACTGCCTGCTGGTGATTCCGAAGGCGGAAAGCGGAGAAATTCAGGAAATTACGGAGGGCTTTCCCTGCGGGAAAAAGGACTATGCATCGGAATACATGGCATATTTTAAAGCGGGCTATCAGTTTGTAAAAAGATTGCAGGACGGAAGGATTCTCGCTTATGAATACTATGACGGAGCGTTTCTGCTGCTGGATGAAACGCTGAGGCTGCTCAAAAAAATACCATGCAGACTGTCCGCGGAGACGGTCGGAAAGCAGTGGAGACTGCACTGGGAAAAGGAGCAGTGTGGGAGCTGCTTTACGGGCTGCCTGCATGAGGGATATTCGCTGCCCGTCATGCTGGATTTCTTTTTGAATGGAGCGGACGCCATACGCGAAGAGACAGCGGGATATTATGCTGCCCGTCTTGTGAAATAGAAGACGTGCAAAAAGCGAGGGAAAATTATGAGAAAAAGTGAAAGAAGTGTTGAAAAAACGACAACGATGTGCTAAGCTGTATGCAAGCATAAATTTTTAATTCTATATTTCTTGGGATAGTTCAATATTCTGATACACATCTAAAAATCTATGCTTATTTCAATCGTAACGAAAAAGCGGGAGATTTTAGATGCTCCTGCGATTTGCAGGAAATGGATACCCAGACATCCGGCTGGGAAGCGTGGCTTCCCGGAGAAAAGAGCTGTTATCGGCAGTTAAACAGGGATCTTGTTAAAAAAGCGGCGTTTGGTGTGAGCTTTGTGGTGATTGGGGTGGAAAATCAGGAGGAGGTTCATTACCTCAGGAGGAGGTTCATTACCTTATGCCGGTTCGTGCAATGGCTTACGATGCGGCAGAGTATGAGCGACAGGCACGCGCGGCGCGCAGACCGGTGAGAAGGGAAAAGGGAATTACAAGGGCGGAAAGCTTTCACCCTGCATCACCATTGTGCTCTATTTTGGGAAAGAATGGGATGGAAGCAAAAGCCTGCATGAGCTGCTGGATTTTACGGACGGTAGCCGATACATACTATAGCTATTACACTATGGAGTGGATGAACAGAGAATGATAACGTTAAGCCAGGAACTGTTACGGAAAATACAGCTGAAACAGCTGGAAATGCTTGTTGAAGTAGACCGTATTTGCAAAAAGCACAAAATCCGTTACAATATCATTGCCGGAACACTGCTGGGAGCGGTGAGACACGGGGGATATATCCCTTGGGATGATGATGCGGATGTGGCGATGCTCCGGCCGGAGTATGAGAAATTCCGCAGAGTGTGCAGCACAGAGCTGGACAGCAGCCGATTCTATTTTCAGGATCACAGGAATACCGACGGCTACCGCTGGGGCTACGGCAAGCTGCGCAGGAAGGGAACTCTTTTCCTGCGGGAGAATCAGGAGCATATGCCGTACGAGCAGGGGATTTTTATTGACATTTTTCCGCTGGACGGAGTGCCGGACAATTACATCCTAAGAAGTATTCAGAATTTTGAATGCTTTTGTGTGCGGAAGATACTCTGGGCGCGGGTGGGGAAAATCGCGGAGAAAAATTTCTGGAAAAGACAGACCTACAGGCTTCTTGACAGGATTCCTGAGCAGGAGGTATTCAGTTATTATCAGAAGCTGGTACACAGGGCAAACAGGAAGAAGACCCGCATGGTTCGCATCCTTATGTTTCCTACGCCAAACAGTGAATGGGGATATTACAGATGCTGGTACGAAAATAGCGCGGATACGGAGTTTGAGGGTATTATTTTTCAGGGAATCAAAGATTATGACAGCTATCTGAGCTTTAAGTTCGGGGAATACAGAAAGCTGCCGCCGAAGGAAGAGAGAAAGGTACATCCGGTGAGCAGGGTGAGGGTGTGAGGAGGAAAGGTTCAGACAGATGAAATTTGAGTTTGAAATAGTTATATGGGGGCTGGGAATAAATGGCAAAAATCTGATTGATGCAATAGGAAAAGAAAATGTTGTTGCAATTATTGAAACGAACGAGGAAAAGCGAGCGGCGAAAGTGTATGAGGGAATACCGCTTGTTGACTACGAAACATATAAGGAAAAGTATCGTCAATATTGCATTGTTGTAACGCCGATGCATTATCATGATATCGAGGAGCAGATATCGAAGGATGGCATCAGATATCTTATACAAAACAAAAGCACCATAATGCTTGATGCCTTTCTGGCGATTGAAAGCGGTTCTTTGATGGAGATATTACGGGTAGATAGAAACTGCAAATATTATCTCGGCACAGTTGACTTGTTTGGAATATACTTATATGAGTACTTAGAAAAAATGGGAGTTGACGTGTGCTTCCTGATAAAGGAGAGCGATTGCCTTAAGCAACTTATAGGACGAAAGACAGTGAAACAATGTATTGAAGGTGCGTTGGAAGGCGAAGAGACATATTTAATTGCGGAGAATGCAGATATAAAGCACACTGCGACTACGACTAAACTTGTAAGCTATGGATTAATCAACGATTTTTTTCAAAGTGAGTGGAAACTGAAACTGCAGAGGTTTAAAAATTGCCACCAGGGAGGACGAATTTTCGTTGTTGCGACAGGCCCGAGTATGAACGCGACAGACTTGGAACTTTTGGCACAGAAAAACGAACTCTCAATCAGTGTGAATCGGATTTATCACATTTTTGAACAAACTAAATGGAGACCGAATTATTATGTGATTTCTGATGGAGATATGTTGCGGTATTATGCAAAAATGCGGAAATTGCAAGCAGATTTGAACGGAGTAATCAAATTTTTTAGTGATAACTATTTACGCTATTGGGAAAACTGCGCTGACAAGAATTGCTATCGTTTTAGACAGATTCAGAACGCAGACACTATCGGATTTAGTGAAGATATTACAGAAGGAATATACAGCGGCAGGACGGTGGTATATGCGTGTCTGCAACTGGCGGTATATATGGGATTTACGGAGATTTATCTTTTGGGATGCGATTACAAATTTTCGCCCAATTTTGATTCTGCCAGTGACCATTTTTACGGAAAAACGGAGGCAATGGACGGAGTTGTGTATTCATTCGATTATGATGCTACATATGCGGCGTATTGCAGAGCAAAAAAGTACGCCGATGCGCACGGAATCAAGATTTATAACGCGACCCGTGGAG
>CAYZAU010000006.1:0-122026 GCA_964475665.1 uncultured Acetatifactor sp.
TGATTGCGGGTGCGTCCGTTGCATTTTATCTGAATGGCACTATGGAACTGCTGAACGCCGTAGTCATGGTCATAGCCGCCTTTATCCTGTTTGGCGCACTGGACAGCGCAGGCAGCTACTCGGCACTACTGCGAAATGTTGCTCTGAATGTGAGCAAGGCAAATTCTGTTCTGGAATTGCCCACAATGGACATTGACGGGCGGGACATCACTCCTGCAAGCTTTTGTTTAGATGCAGAGAATGTTTCTTTCTCCTATGATAAGAAAAAGATTATCGACGGCATTTCGGTACATATCCCTGAGAAAACCACCACTGCCATCGTGGGTCCCTCCGGTGGCGGTAAGACCACCCTCTGCCATCTGCTCTCCCGCTTCTGGGATGTGGACAGCGGCTGTGTGAAGCTGGGCGGTGTGGACGTGAAGGAATACAGCATGGACAGCCTGATGAAAAATTTCAGCTTTGTGTTCCAGAGCGTCTATCTGTTCCAGGACACCATTGCAAACAATATCCGCTTTGGTCAGCCGGATGTTCCTATGGAAAAGGTCATTGAAGCGGCGAAAAAAGCCTGCTGTCATGATTTTATCATGGCACTACCTGATGGCTATGAAACCGTCATCGGTGAGGGCGGTACAAACCTTTCCGGTGGCGAAAAGCAGCGCATTTCCATTGCCAGAGCCATCATGAAGGATGCGCCTATCATCATTCTGGACGAGGCCACCGCCAATGTTGACCCGGAGAGCGAACAGGAGCTGACCAATGCCATTGAAGCACTGACCAAAGAGAAAACCATCATCATGATCGCCCATCGGCTGAAAACCGTTCGCCATGCCGATAACATTCTTGTAATTGACGGCGGCAAGATTGCCCAGAGCGGTACACATGAGCAGCTTATGCAGCAGGGCGGCATCTATCGCCGCTTCGTGGAATCCAGAGAACTTGCGGTCGGATGGAAAGTATAAAAGAAAGAGGAAGGCAATATGAAAAGTAGCAACAAACTCAAAGGCAAAGACCTGATTAACATCGGCATTTATGCCGCCATTTACTGCGTCGTTATGATGTGCATCGCCATGCTGGGCTACATTCCCATTCTGATGCCCATGCTCTGCGTCATCGGCCCCATCGTTTTGGGTGTTCCCATGATGCTCTTTTACACCAAGGCAAAAAAATTCGGCATGCTCTCCATTCTGGCCATCATTGTGGGTATTTTCCTATGCGTCACCGGTATGGGCATCTGGCCGGTTCTGTTCAGCATTGTCTTTGGCTTCCTTGCAGATCTCATCGCCAAAAGCGGCGGCTACGCCAGCGCCAAAAAGTCTGTCCTCAGCTACGGTACCTTCTGTGTGCTGATCTTTGGAAACTATGTGCCCCTGTATCTTGATCCTGTGGGCTATTTCTCCACCCGCCAGAGTTTTGGTGCGGAATACATCAATACGCTTTCCAGCATCATGCAGCCCTGGACTGCTCCTGTCCTGGTCATTGCCGCTTTTGTGTGCGGTATGCTGGGTGCGCTGCTGGGCAAGGCTCTGCTGAAAAAGCACTTTGTAAAGGCAGGCATCGCCTGATGGCGGCGGGCATTTTGCAGGCCAGCGTAAAAAACAGAGGACTTGTGCTTGACCCCAGAACAAAACGGCTGATGCTGTTTAACATCGCCCTGTTTGTTTTGAGGTCTGCCGGGGGCGAGAGCGTAGAACCTCTTGTCTCCGTTCTTTGCTTTATGCCCGCTGTGCTGTTCATCAGTGCGAAAAAATGGAAACAGGCTGCAACCTACACCATTATCTATCTTGCATCGTGGCTTACCTACACCTGCCTTGTGCCATTGACCACCGGAGCGGTCAACTTTATTTTGCTGGGGTGCAGCGGGATGCTATCCCGGTTTTTACCGGGGATCGCCATGGGCGGCTATCTCGTTTCTACCACCACAGTCAGCGAGTTCACCGCTGCCATGCTGCGGATGCACCTGAGTGAAAAAATCGAAAAACCTTGTATAATTTTTAAGTTGCCTATCGGTGCTTTTTATGTTATACTCCCTTCAAAGCATAAGTTTCATTTTTTCGATAATTCTAATATTCTATTTCAAATCTGAAAATCTATGCTTTTAATCATACCAATAAAAGCAGGAGATTTCAGATACTCCTGCAAAGGAGGACAAATGAATAGAAGCAGGAGTTTTGTACAGACACCGGTAACGGCGGAGCGCAACTACAAGGATACTTTGTTCAGGATGATATTCCGGGAGTCGGGGGAGCTTTTGAAGCTGTACAATGCGGTGAATGACACGGAGTATGAAGACCCTTCGGCACTTGAGATTGTTACACTGGAAAATGCCATCTACATGAATATGAAAAATGACGTGGCATTTATCGTGGATTGCCGTATGAGTCTGTATGAACATCAGGCATCGGTGAATCCCAATATGCCGATTAGGGACTTGTTTTACGTGACAAAGGAATATCAGGGTATGGTAAATAAAACCAGCCTGTATTCGGCGAGACAGGTGAAGCTGCCGACGCCGTATTTCGTGGTGTTTTACAATGGAACAGCCATACAGCCGGAACGGAAAGAAATGAAGCTGTCGGATTCCTATATGACTCCTGTGGATGACCCTGCATTGGAGCTGAAGGTTGTGCAGCTGAATATCGGAATCGGTCACAATAAGAAGCTAATGGAGAAGTGCCCGCTTCTGGCAGAATATGCGGAGTATGTGGGACGCGTGCAGAGATATGCCATGGATAGGCCGTTGGGCGAGGCAGTGGAGAGAGCAGTCAATGAGTGCATTCATGACGGCATTCTGTCTGATTTTCTCAGGAAGAACAGAGCGGAGGCGATAGAGGTGAGCATTTTTGAATATGATGAAGAAAAGGAACTGGCGCTGCTTCGAGAAGCGGAGAGAATGGATGGCTTTGAGCAGGGATTGGAGCAGGGATTACATGCGCTAGTTACCAGCCTTAAAAAATTTTGCCCGGATGCAGATAACCTTTATGCTAACGTGATTGCCAATTCGGATTATTCGCATCTGACAAGGGAGGAAATAGAGAAGTATTTGTAAAGAATAGGGTATGTATCATGCCGTTTTGAATGGAAGGGCTATATAGTTGCCCCTGCTATAATAGGCTAAAGCAAAACCCAGCACAAACAGGTGTCTGACGGAAACCATTAAATTCATTTCCACAAACGAGCTTAATCCCTTTCCCGACCACCCATTTGGAGTGCGTGACGATGATGCCATGCAGCAGACCGTTGAGAGCATCAAGGAGTAGGGTGATATTGTCATTTGGTATTTTGGCAAAATAATGTTTCAAACAGTACCCCGATAATTTGACGAAAATGGCGAGGGAAATCTGTCCGAAAGTATCAGGCAAATCCCCGCACCTTGAGTAAATGCTTTATACATTCACCTTATTAACCAGATAAATTCCTGCGCATACAAGCCCTAATGCAAACACCAGCTCCAAGCCGAAGGATGAGGTTTCTCCCAAGAAGGCAAAGGACAGGAGTACGCTGAAAATAGGATTGGTAAAGGAGTACACGGCAACTTTGCCTACAGGGTTGTTCTTCAGCAGGATGCCCCATACGGAGTAGGCTACGGAAGAAATCAGTGCCATGTAAATCAATAGAATAATGGATTTTAAACACCAGCCGGTCAGCTGCCCGCCCATGAACAGTCCGCAGATTGTCATGATGATGCCACCGAAGATGAACTGATAGCCGCTTAATACCACAGGACTTTCCTTTTGGGAATATTTTTTTACCAGAGCGGAAGAAAGCGCGTAAGCGATGGCAGCAATTAAAATAGCGCCTTCCCCACGGAAAGTAAAACCATCTGTCAGCCCGCTGGGGTCAAAGTTGATAACAATAACCCCTGCAAAGCCGATTAAGCAGCCGATAAATTTCTGCAGGGTCAGCTTTTCATAACGGAAAAGCAGACATGCCATGATAATGGCAATAAAGGTCTGCGAGCCATTGATAATTGCAGATTTTACGCCTGTGGTGTAAGCCAGTCCCATATAGAAGAAGATGTACTGAAATACAGTCTGTACCAGACCGAGTCTGCATACCATGCCCCAGGAGCTCTTCTTGGGAAACAGCGGCCTGCGGGCAATGATGCTGCCGAAAATCGCAGTGAGAATACCTGCAAGGATAAAGCGTATACCTGCAAAGAGGATGCGCGATGCCACATCTCCGGCATCGATGCCGAACAATTTATAGCCGATTTTAATGGCTGGAGTGGCACTGCCCCACAACAGACAACACAGACATGCAAGTAAACCGATGCCTAAGGGTTTTGTAACAAAGGATTTCTTTTCACTCATGATAATATCAATACCTTTCCGAGATTCTATTTTTTAAACACTTTTGACATTATACCGCATACGCAGAAAATCAAGCGACCCGAAGGGTCATTTGATTTTCAAGTTGTGGCTCACCGGGTATAATCAGCCACATTGTGGCTGCAAGATAGCGCAAGCTAGATTGGACTCTGCGCAGCAGAGTCATTATACCATGTCGCCGACGCGGCGGCTAGTCCCAAGTACAGCCGCTGATAATTTGTTCCGAGCCTTTCGGCTGTCCCCGGCGGTGTTCACCCTTGACGCTTTTTGAAAATTATTCTATAATGAAGCAGGGTGTGCGGCAGAGGAACGAAAGGGCGTGATTATGCCCGGAACGGAGAACCGATGATAAAGAGCATGACAGGCTTCGGAAGATGTGAGATTATCGAGAACAGCCGAAAATTTACCGTGGAGATGAAAGCAGTGAACCACCGTTATCTTGATGTCAATATCAAGATGCCAAAGACGCTGAATTTTTTTGAGTCGGCAATCAGAAGTGAATTGAAAAATTACATTTCGCGCGGCAAGGTGGATGTCTTTATTTCTTATGAGGACTTTTCGGAGAACAAATCTGCGCTCCATTATCACAGAGAGGTTGCACAGGAGTATCTGGGCTATCTTCGCCAGATGGCGGAGGAATTCGGGCTGGATAATGACATACGGGTTTCGACGCTTTCCAAATATCCGGAGGTTTTTACAACGGAAGAGGCGGGCGTTGACGAGGAGGAACTCTGGAAGGAATTGCAGAAGGCGGTAGACGGGGCTGCGAAGATGTTTGTGGAAACCCGTATCCGGGAAGGAGAGCATCTGAGGAGTGACCTGATAGCAAAGCTGGACTGGATGCTGGAGCTGGTGGATTTTATAGACGAGCGTTCTCCCCAGATTGTCACTGAATATCGCCATAAGCTGGAGGAGAAGGTGAAGGAACTGCTGGGCGATGCAATAGTGGACGAAAGCCGGCTACTGACAGAGGTGACGATTTTTGCCGATAAGGTCTGTGTGGACGAGGAAATCGTGAGATTGAGAAGCCATATAGAAACGACTAAGGAGACCTTACTGGCAGGAGGCTCTATCGGAAGAAAGCTGGACTTTATCGCACAGGAAATGAACCGGGAGGCAAATACCATTTTGTCAAAGGCAAATGACTTGGAAATATCCAACTGTGCGATTGAACTCAAAACAGAAATTGAAAAGGTACGCGAACAAATCCAAAATGTTGAATAGCATTAAGCCATGCAGCCACACGACCGCAAAGCCGCGTGGGAGCTTGCTCACAGAGCGGATGCTGCGGGTGTGCGGCTATACGGCGCAAGCCGTCAATGAAATAAAGCGGCGTAAGCCGATTTATGAATTGGCATGGCTGAAGTGAAGCAGGGCAAGCCGTCAATGAAATAAAGCGGCGTAAGCCGATTTATGAATTGGCATGGCTGAAAGGAAGCAGATATGTTAATCCATATCGGGTTTGGAAATATCGTAAACACGGATAAAATTATAGCCATCGTGAGTCCCGATTCGGCACCCATCAAGCGTCTGGTGCAAAGCGCCAGAGAGCAGGGAATGGCGATTGACGCCACCCAGGGGCGCAGAACCAAGGCGGTTTTGATTATGGAGGGCAGCAAGGTTGTGCTGTCGGCACTTTTGCCGGAAACGATTGCGGGACGTGTGCAGGCGGGACAGGAGCCTGTGGCGGAGGAAGCAGTACTGCCGCAGGGCTGAGCCGCGTGAGTAATCCGGAAAAAGGCGCAGAGCGCGGAGGCAGAAGGAAACCGCAGGGCCGGGCAGTCGGATGCGGAGTGCGGACGAAACTGCGGTAAGGTTGAATGGAGAGTAATCAGCTATGGAGGGAAAGGGATTATTGATTGTCATTTCCGGCTTTTCGGGAGCGGGAAAGGGCACTCTGGTGAAGGCACTTTTACAGAAGTATGACAGCTATGCACTGTCTGTTTCCATGACGACGAGAGCGCCCAGACCGGGAGAACGGGATGGCGTGGAGTACTTTTTCACCGACAGGGAGGGCTTTGAGGAGAACATCAGACAGGACGGGCTGGTGGAGTACGCCTCCTACTGCGGCAACTATTACGGGACGCCGCGGGCATATGTGGAAGAGCAGATGGATGCCGGGAAAAACGTAATATTGGAGATAGAGATTCAGGGAGCACTGAAGATAAAGGAGAAGTTTCCGGAGAGCCTGCTCATTTTTCTGACTCCGCCGGATGCGCAGGAGCTTAAGCGCAGGCTGGAGGGAAGAGGCACGGAAGCACCGGAGGTCATAGCAAGGCGTCTGGCGCGCGCAGTAGAGGAATCAGAAGGCGTGGAAGCCTATGATTATATAGTGATAAATGACAGCCTGGAGGAATGTGTGGAGGAAGTTCACGGACTGGTGAAGGCAGCCCGCAGGATGCCGGTACGCTGTCAGACCTTTATAAAAGAAATCAGAGAGGAACTCAAGGGGTTCAGGGAAGGAGCAGAATAATGTTACATCCATCTTATTCAGACTTAATGAAAGTAGTAAACAGTGAGGTTGAGCACGGTGAGGCGCCGGTGGTAAACAGCCGGTATTCCATCGTGATGGCGACCTCCAAGAGAGCGAGACAGATTATCTCGGGCGACGAGGCACTGGTAGAAAATAAGGATAAGAAGCCGCTTTCAGTCGCAATCGATGAACTGAATCAGGGCAAAATCAAAATTCTTGGTGATGAAGAGTAGAAAAATGGAAGTAGCTGGTGATATGCCAGCTACTTTAGGTTGTAAGGGAAGGCACCTATGAAAATTTTAGTGATTTCTCTCGGCTGTGACAAAAATCTGGTAGATACGGAAATGATGCTCGGTATGCTGCGGGAAAAGGGCTATACCTTTACCGATGATGAGACTGAGGCAGACATTGTGATAGTGAATACCTGCTGCTTCATTGGCGATGCCAAGGAGGAGAGCATCAACACACTCCTGGAGATGGCAAGGCTGCGGGAGTGCGGACAGATAAAGGCGCTTCTGGTGACAGGCTGTCTGGCACAGCGTTATCAGGAGGAAATACAGAAGGAGATTCCGGAAGTGGACGCTGTTCTGGGCACTATGGCGATTGATGACATAGCGGCAGCAGTGGAGGGCGCGCTGGCGGGTAACAGCTGCAATTATTACAGAGAACTGAACCGACCGCCTGTCACCTACAATAACAGAGTGGTGACGACAGGGGGGCATTTTGCGTATCTGAAAATAGCAGAGGGCTGCAATAAGCGTTGTACCTACTGCATTATCCCAAAGGTGAGAGGTGACTACCGAAGTGTTCCCATGGAGGAGCTTATTGCGCAGGCAGAGCAGCTTGCCAAAGCGGGGGTTAAGGAGCTGATTCTCGTGGCGCAGGAGACAACCCTCTACGGTCTGGACTTATACGGGGAAAAGAGCCTGCCGAAGCTGCTGCGCAGACTGGCAAAGGTCGAGGGTATCAGGTGGCTGCGGGTTTTGTACTGCTATCCGGAGGAAATCACGGAGGAGCTGATAGAAACAATGGCTACAGAGCCGAAGGTGTGTCATTATCTTGACATCCCGATACAGCACGCCGCGGATAATGTACTGAAGCGTATGGGAAGGCGGACCAACGAGCAGGAGCTGCGTCGCCGAATTGAAAAGCTCAGGGAGAGGATTCCTGATATCTGTCTGCGAACCACTCTGATTAGCGGCTTTCCCGGAGAAACACAGGAGGACCACGAAGAGCTTTACCGCTTTGTCAATGAGATGGAATTTGACCGGCTGGGCGTATTTCCCTATTCACAGGAGGAGGACACTGCCGCTGCGGTGATGCCGGATCAGATAGAGGAAGAGGTCAAGAACAGCCGCAGGGCGGAGCTGATGGAATTGCAGCAGGCAATCGCCTTTGAGAAGGCGGAGGATATGATAGGCAGAGTTCTGGATGTTATGGTGGAGGGAAAGGTGGCGGACGAGGATGTATATGTCACCAGAACTTACCGGGATGCACCGGGAGTGGACGGCTATCTGTTCCTGAACACGACGGCGGCTCTCATGACGGGCGATTTTGTGAGGGTGGCTGTGACCGGTTCCAATGAGTATGACCTGACGGGAGAGTTAGAAAGGGAGCGTCCGAACGGCGCGGAAATGGAGTAAATATGGCAAAAATGAACATACCGAATAAACTGACAATATTTCGTATGGCTATGATTCTTCCCTTTGTGATGGTACTGCTTGGGGGAGAGGCGGGCTGGTTTGGAGCCAATCGACTGATTCCTGATTTGGCGGCACTGGTCATTTTCGTGGTGGCAAGCCTGACGGATTTGATTGACGGAAAGATAGCAAGAAAGTATAATCTTGTAACCAATTTCGGCAAATTTATGGATCCGCTGGCAGATAAGCTGTTAGTCTGTGCGGCGCTGATTGCGCTGGTTGAGATGAAGAGAATCCCCGCATGGGTGGTAATTGTTATTATCAGCAGGGAATTTATCATCAGCGGCTTCCGCCTGATTGCAGCTGACAACAATGTTGTGATAGCGGCGAGCTATTGGGGAAAGTTTAAAACCACCTTTCAGATGATTATGGTATGTCTGATGATTGTCAATCTGGGCGGGCTGTTTCCGTGGATGCAGCTTGTGACGGATATCGTGATGTGGATTGCACTGGCGCTGACGGTGATTTCGTTGCTTGATTATCTGATAAAGAATAGGGATGTAATGAAGGAGCAGAAGTGATGACGGTTGAGCTTATTTCCGTGGGAACGGAGCTTCTGCTCGGCAATATTGTCAATACAAATGCAGCATATCTTGCGGAGCAGTGCGCCGGACTGGGGCTGTCATGCTTTTTTCAGAGCGTGGTGGGAGACAACGGCGAACGGCTTAAGCTTGTGCTTAAGATGGCGATGGAGCGTTCGGATATCGTGATTCTGTCGGGTGGTCTGGGACCGACAGAGGATGACTTGACGAAGGAGACAGTGGCAGAGGTATGCGGAAAACGTCTCGTGCTGCATGAGCCGAGCAGGGCTGCGATAGAAGGATATTTCAGAAAGAAGGGAATGGAGCCTGCAGAAAGCAACTGGAAGCAGGCAATGCTTCCTGAGGGGTGTCTGGTGATGGAAAACCCTAACGGAACGGCTCCCGGAGTAATTATCGAGACAGAGCAGGCAAGAGTATTACTGCTACCCGGACCTCCCGGTGAGCTGCGCCCCATGTTTGAGGCGTGCGCCCGCCCCTATCTGGCGGGGCTGTCCCCGCGTGCGCTTTGTTCCCGGACGGTAAAAATCTGCGGTGTGGGCGAGAGCAGTGCGGAAACTTTGATTATGGATATGATTGACGCTCAGAGTAATCCGACCCTTGCAACCTATGCCAAGACCGGTGAGGTGCATATCAGGGTGACGGCGGGCGCAGAGACGGAAGAGGCGGCGAATGAGCTGATAGAGCCTGTGGTGGATGAACTGCAGCGCCGCTTTGGAGAGGCGGTTTACAGCACGGAGAATGACGTGACGCTGGAGGCGGCAGTGCTTGAGCTGCTGCGTGAGAATCAAATGACGGTGACTTGCGCGGAGTCCTGTACCGGCGGAATGCTTTCAGCAAGATTAATCAATGTGGCAGGAGCCTCCGATGTGTACCGCGTGGGGCTTGTGACCTATGGCAATGAGGCAAAAAGCCGGTTTCTGGGAGTGAGGGAGGCTACGTTGCAAACCTGTGGCGCAGTCAGCGCTCAGACGGCAGAGGAGATGGCGCTCGGAGCGGCAGCAGCTGCGGAGGCAGATGTGGCGGTCGCGGTGACGGGAATCGCCGGACCAGACGGCGGCACGGAGGAAAAGCCGGTAGGGCTTGTCTATATCGCCTGCAGTGTCAGGGGAAGGACTGCCGTCAGACAGTATCATTTTGCAGGAAACCGCAGTAAGGTGCGGGAGGCAGCCGTGGCGGCGGCACTGACGCTTGCACGGGAACATATACTGCAGAACATCCTGTGAGGTCTTGTGTGTCGCAGAAAGCGGAGGTGGAAAATGAAAACCTTTGAAATCAGGGACAATTTTTATCTGGACGGTCAGCCGTTCAAGATTATTTCAGGGGCATTTCACTATTTCAGGACAGTGCCGGAGTACTGGCAGGACAGACTGGAAAAGCTGAAGGCACTTGGCTGCAACACGGTGGAAACCTATATCCCGTGGAATATGCACGAGCCGAGGAAGGGTGAATTTCATTTTGAGGGGATGCTGGACGTGGAGCGCTTTATCAAAACGGCGGATGCCCTCGGACTGTATGTGATTATCCGACCCTCGCCCTATATCTGTGCGGAATGGGAGTTTGGCGGACTCCCGGCATGGCTGCTCAGTGAGGACGGCATGAGGCTGCGCGTGAATTATCCTCCCTTTATGAGGCATGTGGAGGAATATTATGAGGTGCTGATGCCGAGGCTTCTTCCGTGGCAGATTACGAACGGAGGCCCTGTCATACTGATGCAGGTGGAGAACGAGTATGGATATTATGCGAATGACAGAACCTATCTGGAAGCCATGCGCAGACTGATGACGGATAACGGAGTGGAGGTGCCGCTTGTGACCTCGGACGGCCCTTTCCCGGAGAGCCTGAATGCCGGAAGGCTCGACGGTGCGCTTCCGACCGGAAACTTCGGCTCAAGGACACAGGAGCGCTTTGAGGTATTGAAAAAATATACGGACGGCGGTCCCTTAATGTGTACGGAGTTCTGGGTCGGATGGTTTGACCATTGGGGAAACGGCGGTCATATGCGCGGCAATCTGGAGGAGAGCGTAAAGGATCTGGACAAGATGCTGGAGCTTGGACATGTCAATATATATATGTTTGAGGGCGGCACCAATTTTGGCTTTATGAACGGCTCCAACTACTATGATGAGCTCACGCCGGATGTTACCTCCTATGATTATGATGCGGTGCTTACGGAGGACGGGCAGATTACCGAGAAATACCGCCGCTACAGGGAGGTCATTGGCAGATATGTGAAGCTGCCGGAGGTAAAGCTTTCAAACCAAATAACAAGAAGAGCGTACGGAACGCTGGAGGTAAAGGATAAGGTCAGCCTGACCTCCACACTGGAGAAAATAAGTGCCTGCACGGAGAGTATTTATCCGCAATCCATGGAAAAGCTGGGACAGAATTATGGGTATATTCTGTATCGGACTTCGCTGGAGACGGAGGAAAATCTGGGAAAAATCAGGCTTTGGGGTGCAAATGACAGAGCAAACATTCTGGTGAATGATGAACGGGTGCTGACGCTTTATGACAGGGAGCTGCTAAAGGAGCATGAGGTAGGGCTTGCGACTGAAAAAGGAGCGCGGCTTGATATTCTGGTAGAGAACATGGGGCGTGTCAACTTTGGCCCGCGTATGGAGCAGCAGCGCAAGGGAATTGACCAATGTGTCCAGATAAACGGGCATATGCAGAACCATTGGCAGCAATATCCGCTCCCGCTGGAGAACATAGAAGTGGTGGACTTTACGGGAGAGTATCTCCCACAAACGCCTGCCTTCTACCGCTTTGAATTTCAGGCAGAGGAGATAGGAGACACCTTTCTGGAGCTGGATGGCTGGGGAAAGGGCTGTGCCTTTGTGAACGGGTTTAACATAGGAAGATTCTGGGAAATCGGACCGCAGAAGAGACTGTATGTTCCTGCGCCCCTTTTGAAGAAGGGGAGGAACGAGGTGATCGTGTTTGAGACGGAGGGCAAGGTAGCACGAACGATAGCACTGAGAGATGAGCCGGACATAGGCAGCGTATAATTTAAGCTGTCGCTTGGACGAATGAAAGTTCGCTAAGCGACAGCTTACTTTATATCATAGGAAATTACTCCGTAATGCTTCTATGATATGAAAAGCCCTCCGGGCAGGATTCTTTCTTGTGATAGGACAGCATTTGCGGCGCAAAAGCTTACCCCAATATGAGAGAGAGGTGTCGTGCAGCGCGCATTTTCAGCCGGGCTCGGCAATGCGGGAGACCCCTACATAAATATCGGAAATCTCATACCATGTGGCATAGTCCGTGATGCCTGTCTGCGGAAGGCTGAAGATACCCTGGAAAATCCGGACGGCTTCTGCCGTGGCGGAGCCGTAGATGCCATCCGGCGTGACGGTAGGAATGGCAGGGTAGTTGCGGGCAATTCGATTCAGCTGATTTTGCAGCTGACGCACCTTCTCGCCGGAAGAGCCTATGTCCAGTGCATAGCCGGGGTAGGAGGAGGGTACGCCGGAAATCAGCTCGGCTGTGTTGATATACATATCGTTCCCGAAATAGTAGCGGATAATCTCGATGGCGGAGTAGCCCTGGTCGCTTAAATACTTAGAGCCCCACTGGCTGAGCCCGCTGCAGGTAACTCTCTGCCCGTCGCAGTAGGACGTAAAAATGGGCTGTCTTACACCGGGTCTGGACAGATAGTTGGCGAAAATGGTGTCCACGAGATAATCAATATTTTCGTATATATTCCTGCCGTATACCCATTTCTGGTCGTAGGCGGTGGATGAGGTGATGGTAAAGTCGTAGCCCTGACCGCGATACCACTCCGTATAAACCCTGTTCAGGGTGAAGGATTGTATGGCAAGGATATTGGCGTAGATGGAAGCCTCCGGCCAGGTGGAGTAGATTTCGCAGGAGGCGACGTTTTTGATGTAATCCTTGTAGCGTACCCAGTAGTTCGGAGCGGTGGAATCCTGAGGGACACCGTCGTGAACAATGATATATTCGGGAATCACCACGCGGCTTAAAACGATTTCGCCGCTTTCCGCCATGGGCTTGATTTCCTCCTCCGGTATCTTGGGCGGGTACTCACCAAACAGGGTGTGCGCCGGAATGACGATGATTTTTGTGTCAGCTTCGGCGACAGCCAGAGGATTCATGCGGATAGGCTGCAGGGACAGCTGCCCGGAAAGAACCTCAGAGCCGGAGACGAGAACGGGCTCGTAGCCTGCGGCGGTGACGGAAATATTGTATTCGGAGTAGGGCTGCTGCGTAGTCTCCGGGCTTAAGGAAAGAGACAGAGGCGGAGCGGGAAGAGCAATGGCGGGCGTCTGGCCGGAGCTGTCCGTTGTGATGATTTCGAGAGGAGAATCAGGGTCTCCGGTGTAGGAGATGACAACGGCGGCGCCTGCCACGGGGAGCAGACCTACCGCGGAGACGACACTTATTTTTATGGAACCGTTATAGGCAGAGCTGTCGGACTCCTGCACGGCGGTCAGGGCTGCCTCTGCCGGGGAGGGATTTGAATCGGAGGAGGAATTCACTCCTGCTGCTTCTGCTTCGCCGGGGGGTTCTGCCGGAAAGGGCGGATTTTCGGACAAGATTTCTGTGGACATAAATCACCTCATGGATGCTGTTACAGTATTTATATGTACTTTTTGAAAAAATGTGAAAAACCTATTGACGGAATGAGAAAAGAGTTGTATCATTGTATTACATGGTTGATACAACAATACAAAACAGAAAGGGTGAGAGAATGGCATGGGAATTAGATGCTGACAGACCGATTTACACACAGCTGGTAGAGAGGATTCAGATGCAGATTGTTTCAGGCTTCTATGCGCCGGGAGGGCGACTGCCGAGCGTGCGGGAGCTGGCGGCGGAGGCTGCCGTTAATCCGAACACGATGCAGAAAGCGTTTGCGGAGCTGGAGAGGAGCGGGCTGATTATTACACAGCGCACAAACGGCAGAACCGTGACGGAGGACGAAAAGCTGATTGGTGACATTAAGTCCAGACTGGCAAGGGAACACGTGGAGACCTACTTTTCCAAGATGGGAGAGCTCGGGTATGCGAGAAGGGAAGCGGTGGAGCTGCTTCAGAAAGATTGTGAGGGAGAGGAATAAGGTATGAATGAACTGGTTGAAATTGTAGGGCTTACCAAGTCTTATGATGCAAAGCATGTAGCGGTAAATAATGTTACGCTATCGCTTTCTAAGGGCAAGATAATCGGTCTGCTGGGACCGAACGGGAGCGGCAAAACAACGCTGATTAAGATGCTTAACGGGCTGCTGACTCCCACACAGGGTAGCATTATGATTAACGGGAAGTATGTGGGAGTGGAGACGAAGGCACATGTGGCATATCTGCCTGACCGTACCTATCTGTCAGGAGGTCAGAAGATTAGTGCGATACTGGATTATTTCAGTGACTTCTACGCTGATTTTTCCCGCGAGAAGGCGTTGGAGATGCTAAAAAGCCTGAATATAGACCCGAACACGAAGCTTAAGACGCTGTCAAAGGGAAATAGGGAAAAGGTGCAGCTGATTCTGGTGATGAGCAGAAATGCGGATTTATATGTGCTGGATGAGCCGATTGCAGGCGTTGACCCGGCGGCGAGGGATTATATTCTGCGCACTATTATCAATAACTACAATCCGGAGGCGACGGTTATTCTTTCCACGCACCTGATTGGGGACATTGAGCAGGTTTTGGATGAGGTGATTTTCATGCGTTACGGGCATATGGTACTGTATACCTCTGTGGATAATATCAGGGAACAGCACGGAAAGTCTGTAGATGCTTATTTTAGGGAGGTGTTTGCATGTTAGGAAAATTATTTAAGTACGAGTGGAAGGCTACCTGCAGGGTAGGCGCTCTGATGCTGATACTGATAGCAGCTGTAACCTTTTTCGGATGGCTGGCATTTCAGACGCCCATGTGGCAGCAGCTGAGCGATGAGACCTATTACGGAACGCTCAGCACGCTGGATGTTCTGAGTATTGTAACGCTGATTATGTATGCGGTAATGCTGGTGGGTGTTACATATGGTATACTTATTTATCTGGGTGTCCGCTTTTACAGGACGATGTACACGGATGAGGGATATCTGACCCATACTCTCCCGGTGACGAAGAATCAGCTGCTTGTCAGCAAAATTCTGGTGAGCGGCATATGGAATCTGATTGTGAGCATTGCAGTGCTTCTGTCTGTGTGCGGTCTGCTTATCTTTATGATTGGAGCAGTGATGCCCGCTGACCTGAAATGGAAGGAAATCATGGAGGTAGTAGAGGAAAACTGGGATATTATCGTGGAATCACTTAAGCAGGATTTGGGAGTCAATCTGGTACAGTGGACTGTAATGATGGTGATTACATTCCTGCTTGCACCCTTCTGGGGCGTGATAATCCTGTTTGGAGCCATTTCTATCGGTCAGCTCTTTACCAGGCACAGGGTGCTGATGGCGATTGTGTGCTATGGTGGGATTATGATTCTTTCCATGGTTGTCAGCAGTGTGGTGCAGAGTGCCACTTCCATGCAGAGCTTGCGCAACATGACGGAGGAGACGGTTGCACTGAACAATTATATGAATGCATCCGTACTAAGCGGAGCAATACAGAACGTTGTCATGGCGGCAATTCTCTATCTGGCATCTTATCTTGTTACCAGTAAAAGACTGAACATGGAATAAAGGAAAGCCCCGCCTATTGACGAAAAATCGAAAAATTCATCGAAGAAATAAATTACAAACAGATTGCCCTGCGTTCCAAGATTTGATACAATGAGCGTATAAGCGACGAACGCGTCCGGGCAGAAAAAGCGGTATCGGACTGCTCGCAGACCGATACCGCTTTTTTGGCTCGGACATGTGAGTGCAACGGACACCTCGAAATTTGTAATTTCGAGGTGAGCGTTCGTCGCGAGGCAGGCGAGGCAGGCGAGGCAGGCGAGGCAGGCGAGGCAGGCGAGGCAGGCGGACGCCGCCGGCAGGAAAAGAAAGCGTTTGTCGCGGGGAAAGCATTCGGCGCGAGGCAGGTGAGGGTACATGCAGAGGACAATCAACAGGATTTTGGAGGGAAAATTTGAATACGAAAAGGGTACTCTTGACTTTTCCTGTGCCAAAATTGAGCTTTCCCTGCAGAAGGGAGAGCGCTACGAGGGCTTCTTTTACATCCTCGCCCCGGAGGGACAGTTCACCGAGGGAACGGTGCTAAGCTCTGATTTACGCATGGAGTGCCTGACGGAGGAATTTGCCGGCTGCAATGAAAAAATCCTTTTTACCTTCCATGGAGAGAAGCTGGAAGAAGGGGATGTGGTGAAGGGCAGCTTTTTTGTTGTCAGCAATCAGGGTGAGTTTGCCCTGCCGTTCGTGGTTTCTGTGGAGCATACAACTCTGAATTCTTCCATCGGTTCCATCAAAAATCTTTTTCATTTTGCCAATCTTGCAAAGAGCAACTGGCAGGAGGCGGTGAAGCTTTTCTATTCCCCCGGATTCTATATCCTCTTTCAGGGCAGTGACGCAAAATTTCTGGATGACTACAGAGCCCTGTCGGCAGTGGAGGGGCATGAGCAGAACGTAGAGGAATTTCTGATTCAGATTAACAAAAAACAAAAGGTAGAATTTCTGCTGGAGGAGAAGGAGCTTTTGCTGGAGGTGTCTGCGGCAGCTTATTCGGTGATAGAGAGAGAACTGAGCGTGGTGCGAAACGGCTGGGGCTATACGGGGCTTTATGTGGAATGCAGCGGCGATTTTCTCTTTGTGGAAAAGGATTTCCTCTCGGATGATGACTTTCTGGGAAACCGCTGCATACTTCCGGTATTCATTGACAGCACCCTCTGCCGGAGGGGAAAGAACTTTGGCAGAATCTGTCTTTACAATTCCTACGTCTCGATTTCTGTTCCGGTGACGGTGAGAGTGGGCGAAGGCAGCGCCGGAAGAGCGGTCGGACTGTCTGAAAAACGTAATACGGTCCAGCTGATGGAGCTTTATCAGGCGTTCAGAACCAGAAAAATCAGTACGGCGACATGGCTTAAGGAGACGGGGAGGCTTGTGGAAAAGCAGGTTGGCAGGAATGAAAACGATGTCGCGGCGCGGCTTTTTCAGGCACAGCTGCTGATTACGGAGGAGCGCTACAACGAGGCAGGCTGGATTCTGGATCACGTGGCGGAGCTGTTAGAAAAGGGCGCAGGAGACGATACCCTATTAGCGTATTACCTTTACCTGACTACTCTTATCCACAGGGATGAACGGTATGTCAATCAGGTGTCGGCTGATGTGGAGCGCATTTACAGAAAGGATAATTCCGACTGGCGCGTGGCATGGCTGCTGTTGTATCTGTCGGAGGAATATCATAAATCCGTCACGGGGAAATGGATTTTTCTTGAGAAGCAGTATCATATCGGCTGCAGCAGCCCGATGCTGTATGTGGAGGCATTGGCTCTTATGAACAACAATCCGGCTCTTTTGAGGCGGCTTGGCAGCTTTGAGATTCAGGTGCTCTGGTACGGTGTGCGCAAGGAGCTGCTAAAACAGGAGGTCGTGGAGCAGCTGCTTTATCTGACCGTGAAGCTGAGAGAGTATCATCCGCTGGTGTACCGCATACTGGAGAGCCTTTATCGGAAGAATGCCGATGTGCGGATTTTGCAGGAAATCTGTACCCTGCTTATCAAGGGAGGCAAGGCAGGGGAGAAATATTTTGAGTGGTACAGCTTAGGTGTGGAAAGCCAGCTGCGCATCACCAACCTATACGAACACTATATGATGTCCCTGAATCTGAACAGGAAACAGGAGATACCCAAAATAGTTCTGATGTACTTTTCCTACCAGAACAATCTGGACTACGAGCACACAGCCTATCTGTATGACTATCTGCTGAAGAACGAGGACAGGCTGAGGGATGTCTGTGAAAGCTATCGTGCAAGGATGGAGCGCTTTTGCCTGGAGCAGCTCCAGAAGCTTCACATTAACCGCCATCTGGCGAATTTATACAATCGGATTCTACAGCCGGAGATGATAAACGAGGAGACGGCAAAGTCGCTCGCGCTGCTGCTGTTCGCAAACCTGATAAGGGTGGAGGACGAACGGATTCGTAAGGTGTATGTGTATCAGCCGGGAAATCTCTGCCCGAGAGAGTACACCCTGACGGCGGGGGAAGCATGGATATCCCTATACGGAAACGAGTGCACCATCGTGCTGGAGGATGCCTGGAATAACCGCTTTATCAGGAATGTGGACTACACAATGGAAAAGCTGATGCTGCCGGGCAAATTCTTACGACTGCTTCTGCCGTTTGCGTGTGACTGTCCGGAGCTGGATTTGTATCTTTGCAGCAGCGAGAGTGCCCTGCAGGAGAGCGGCGAGGACAGGGTGCAGAGGCTGCTTCGTACCCTGAATCAGGGAGTGTGCAGCAGCGAGGTGCGCAGAAGGCTGATACTGCAGGTGCTACAGTACTATTATGACGCGGACAATATGTCAAGCCTTGACGAGTATTTGCAGCAGCTTCCGGCAGAGGAGCTGAATTCAGAGGAGAGAGGCACTGTCTTAAGGTTCATGGTGCTTCGCGGACAGTATGAGCTGGCGGCAGAGTGGCTGAACACATACGGACCGTATTTCCCGGATATAAAGACCTTGGGGCGGTTGGTCAGCGTGCTGATGGAAAAGGGACAGATGCAGGAAACTCCGATTTTGACGGCAGCTGCGCTCCGCGTGTTTGCAAAGGGAAAATACGACAATACGATTTTGAATTATCTCACCATGTACTACCGCGGAAGTACAAAGCTTATGCGGGATATATGGAAGGCAGGGCAGGAGCAGGAGACGGATATCCTTGCGCTGAGTGAGTTTTTGCTGGTACAGATGCTGTATACAGGCGCTTATGTAGGCGAAAGAATGGAGATTTTTCACTATTATATTTCTAAAGGAGCAGCGCCCGGGGTGGAGGAAGCGTTTCTGGCACAGTGCGCCTATGACTGTTTTGTCAGGGAACGCATTATGGAGAGTGAGGTCTTTCAGGAGATGCTGATTCTGCATCTTAGGGGAGAACAGCTGCAGAGAATCTGCAGGCTTGCCTTCCTGAAGCATTACGCGGAGGAAAAGGAGGAGCGCACGGAGCAGATTCTGAGCGTTGCGGATGAATTTTTGTCGGAGCTTTTGGCGGAGGGCATTCATCTGGAATTTTTTAGGGAATATTCCGGGAATTTCCGCCTCCGGCAGGAGCTTGCAGATAAGACAATCATTGAATACCGCGCAACCCCCCGGGCAAGAGCCTGTATTCATTATGTCATCCTGCGTGAAAACGGAGAAGCTGATGAGTACACCTCGGAGTATATGCGCGAGGTCTATTCCGGCGTATGCTTCAAGGAGTTCATCCTTTTCTTCGGCGAAAAGCTTCAGTATTATATCACGGAGGAAAAGGACGGAGAGGAGCAGCTGACTGAGAGCGGAACCCTGCAGAAGAGCGATATCAGGGGAGGCGAGAGTGACAGCAGATACCAGCTGATAAACGATATCGTAATCAGCAAGACTCTGGAAGATTTCAGTACCATGGACAGCCTTCTGGAGGAGTACAGAAAGAAGGAATTTTTAAGCGGAAAGCTCTTTGAGCTAAGATAGATGCAAAAGGTGAGAGAGTATGGGCTTTTTGAGCGGTGAAAAACTGATAGTGGGCTACGACTTGGGCAACGAATTCTGTCAGATTAGCTACTGCGTTGCCGGAGAAGCGGATGCGGAGACGCTGTCTCAGGTGGCGGGCACGCAGAAATATAACATTCCGGCAGTCCTCTGCAAGCGAAGCGGCGTGAACCAGTGGTTTTACGGAAAGGAGGCGCTGCGCTACGGGGAGGAACAAAAGGGGATACTTGTGCAGGAGCTGCTGGCGCAGGCGTTGGATGGCGAGCCCATCCTGATAGAGGGCGAGAGCTTTGACCCTGTGGCGCTGCTTACCCTGTTTGTCAAGCGTAGCATGGGACTTTTGTCACGGGTCGGCTCACCGGATAAGCTTAGCGCGCTGATGATTACCTGCAGGGTGCTGGACGGCAGGATGCTGGAGGTACTTAACCGCGTGGTGGCGGGACTTCACCTGAAGACGGATAAAATAAGCTTTCAGAGCCATACCGAGAGCTTTTATCACTATATGATGCATCAGCCGCAGGAGCTTTGGGCGCATCAGGTGCTTTTGCTGGATTATGATGAGAGCAGTATACGGGCATATCGGATGGAGTGCAACCGGCGAACCAAGCCGATTGTGGCATTTATCGGAGAGAAGGTATACCCGATGCAGAACGCTCACAGCGTGCGGGGCGAGGAGTCGGATGCAGCACTTTTGCGCATTGCAAGGGAATGCTGCGAGGGCAGGCTGATAGGCAGCGTATTTCTGATTGGAGACGGCTTTGAGCAGGACTGGATGAAGGAATCATTACGCTATCTGTGTCGTGGACGCAGGGTTTTTCAGGGGAACAATCTGTTCGGAAAGGGCGCCTGCCTCGGGATGAGAAGCAGACTCGGAGGGGACGGTGCAGAGAAGGATTATGTCTTTTTAGGAAACGAAAAGCTCAAGGCAAATATCGGCATGAAGGTTTTAAGACAGGGTGAGGAATCCTACTATGCACTGCTGGATGCGGGCACTAACTGGTACGAGGCAGAGCATACCATGGAATTTTATATGCAGGGCGATAACAGACTGCAGCTTGTGATTACGCCTTTAAATGGTAAAAATGCCAGAACAGAGACGGTGGTGCTGCAGGACTTTCCGGGAAGTGTTGCGCGCATGAGAGGGCATTTTTACATGGAGACGGAGCGACAGCTGGCAGTTGAGACCACGGATTTGGGACTGGGTGAAATTCGTCCGGCATCGGGGCGGGTGTGGAAGGAAAGCCTGGAGCTGTATTAGGAGGAGCTATGAGCGTCAGTGTTTGTGTGGGAAATTATGCGAAAACTCCATATTGCGTGCCGGGGCTTGGGGTGAAGGCTTACTGCATGGAGGAGCTGTGTTATCTGCTCAAGGAGAATGCTTTTTTACTGGACACCTCCATTATGGATGACACTCTTTTGCGCTGGATGGACGAGGAGTGCGGCAGACGTGAGCTGTCCGGAATGCTGTATCCGCTTGTGCACAAAAGGGGCTCGCTGAGTGCGTTTGTCGTGACAATCATGGAGGATACGGGCTTCTGGAGCCGCGAGACGGTGGCACGGGTCGAGCAGATTTTAAAGCAGGGAGCGGGATTAAGCAGGATTGAAAAGAGAAAGAGTCAGATAGATCAGCTGGTGAAAAAGAAAAAGTATATGGCGGCTCTCAGGGAGTATGACGTGCTTCTGGAGCTTTGGCGGGAGCAGGAGAAGGAAGGAGAAGCTCTTCCGGCGGTCAGCTGTCTGGCGGCAATCCTCCACAACAGGGGAGTTGCGCTGGCGGGGCTGATGCTCTATGAGAGGGCCGCTGAGAGCTTCCATGAGGCGTGGCAGGTAAGTGAAAGCCCGGAGGACTATAGGGCATATCTGGCGGCGAAGCGCATGGAGCTTACCGAGGGAGAGTACATAGCCTTTGCGGCAGAGCACACGGAAATGTACACTCAGGCAATAGAGCTGGAGAAGGACGTGGAGAGCCTTATCGCCCGCTGGGAGGAAACACCGGAATATCTGCAGCTGAACCGCAGACAGGAGGGAAAGCAGAACGGTGATATGCAGGGCTACTACGAGGAAAACGAGAGAATCACACAGGAGCTGAAGGAAAGCTATCGTGACAGTGTGGGCGTTTGACGGAAGGAATGCAAAGGATGGGATTTTGGAATAAAATTTTCAAAAAAAGAAACAGGCAGGAAGCCCTGCAGGATGACTGGGAGAACATTGTCTTTGCGCGGGATGATGTGAATTTTAAGGACGAGGAGCAGAGAAGACGCTATGTCACCGGCTGTCTCGAGCAGATGGCGGAGGCGTCTAAGGAGCTTAAGCTGCTGACGGGGGAATACTCTCTGGTGACTGCTTATCTGACGGATATGGAGGAGCTTGAGGCACTGCCGGAGCAGGAGCGGGAGGAGATTAACGGTATAGCCAGAAGGCTTCTTGTGCTGGAGCAGGAGAAGGAGCGGTATCTCGGCAGAAAGAACCGCATGAACGATGACGACTACTATAAGATTAAAAAGCAGGAGGAGCAGGTGCAGGAGGGGATAGGGAAAATCTCCGAGTGTGAGCACTATGGCGAGCTGGTAAAGCAGGATTTGCAGAAGCTGGACAGGGAGAGGCATGCGTACGAGTACCGCCGGGGAGAGCTTGAGGTATCCATGGGAAATCTGAGGGGAATGTCCGTGATTTTCCTGACTGCCTTTGGCGTGTGTATTCTGCTGCTTTTGATTTTGCAGTTTTGCTTTGAGATGAATACCCGAATCGGATATCTGCTCGCGACGGGAGCGGTGAGCCTCGCGGTGACGGTGCTGGTTGTAAAGTACACGGACTGTGAGCGGGAGCTGCGCCGCGTGGAGGGTGCCGTCAACAAGCTGATTCTGTTACAGAACAAGGTCAAAATCAGATACGTGAACAACCGTAATCTGCTGGAATACCTTTATATGAAGTATGACACGGACAGCGCTGCGCGGCTGGAAAGGCTCTGGCAGCAGTACTGTCAGGAGAAGGAGGAGCGCAAGGAGTACGCCGAGGCGGAGGCGAAGACGGAGTATTACCGGAATCAGATGCTGAGCCGACTGAAGTGTTACAGGCTGACGGACCCCGCAAGATGGGTAGGACGTCCCGGAGCATTTCTGGATAAGCGGGAGATGGTGGAAATCCGGCATGAGCTGATTCTCAGAAGACAGGCGCTGCGCAAGCAGCTGGATTACAATAACGGTGTCGGCAGTGCGGCAAAGCGTGAGATTATGGATATCGTGAACCGCTATCCTGCCTATGCGGCGGAGGTGCAGGATATGGTGGAACGCTTTGATTCTGCTATTGATTTCTGAATTTCGCTAAGGTATAATGTTTCTGCTGCGCAGAATCATGCGGCCTGCGCCGCCTGACAGCCACTGCGTGGCTGATTCTACCGGGCAGTCCATGGCTTGAAAATCAAATGCCCCTTCGGGTCGTTTGATTTTCTGCGCGCATGGTATAATGTTTCTGCTGCGCAGAATCATGCGGCCTGCGCCGCCTGACAGCCACTGCGTGGCTGATTCTACCGGGCAGTCCATGGCTTGAAAATCAAATGCCCCTTCGGGTCGCTTGATTTTCTGCGCGCATGGTATAATATCCGTGTTTTGCGCGAGACGTATGACGGAAGTCTGTGCAGGACGCCATAACGGCAGGAAGGAGAAATAAGGATGAGTACAGACAGATATGTAAGCCCGCTTTCTGAGCGATATGCCAGCAGCCAGATGCAGTATATCTTTTCGCAGGACATGAAGTTCCGCACCTGGAGACGCCTGTGGATTGCACTGGCGGAGACGGAGAAGGAGCTGGGACTGAGCCGCAACGGAAAGCCTGTGATTACCGATGAGCAGATTGAGGAATTAAAGGCACATGCGGAGGATATCAATTATGAGGTGGCAAAGGCAAGGGAGAAGGAAGTGCGCCATGACGTGATGAGCCATGTCTATGCGTACGGACAGCAGTGCCCTAAGGCGGCGGGCATCATCCATCTGGGAGCAACCTCCTGCTATGTGGGCGACAACACGGATATTATCGTGATGACGGAAGCATTAAAGCTGGTGAAGAAAAAGCTGGTGAATGTCATCGCCAGACTGGCAGATTTTGCGGAGGAGTGGAAGGCACAGCCTACACTTGCCTTCACCCATTTCCAGCCTGCACAGCCTACCACGGTGGGAAAGAGGGCTACCCTTTGGATCCAGGAGTTTCTTATGGATCTGGAGGACTTAGACTATGTGCTGGGAAGCATGAAGCTGCTGGGCTCAAAGGGTACGACCGGCACGCAGGCATCCTTTTTGGAGCTGTTTGACGGAAATCAGGAAACCATAGAACGGATAGACCCCATGATAGCGGAAAGGATGGGCTTTAAGGAGTGTGTTGCCGTGTCGGGACAGACCTATTCCAGAAAGACGGACACCAGAGTGGCAAACGTGCTGGCAGGCATTGCGGCGTCGGCACATAAGCTGAGTAACGACATCCGTCTGCTGCAGCACCTGAAGGAGGTGGAGGAGCCATTTGAAAAGAAGCAGATTGGCTCATCCGCGATGGCGTATAAGAGAAACCCCATGAGAAGTGAGAGGATTGCTTCCCTGTCCAGATATGTGATGATAGATGCGCTGAATCCGGCGATTACCTCGGCGACCCAGTGGTTTGAGAGAACACTGGATGATTCCGCAAATAAGAGACTTTCTATCCCGGAGGGCTTTCTTGCCGTTGACGGCATATTGGATTTGTGCCTGAATGTGGTTGACGGGCTTGTGGTTTATCCGAAGGTCATCGAAAAGAGGCTTAGGAGCGAGCTGCCCTTCATGGCGACGGAAAACATTATGATGGATGCGGTGAAAGCGGGCGGAAACCGTCAGGAGCTGCATGAGAGAATCCGTGAGCTTTCCATGGAGGCGGGTCGGAACGTAAAGGAAGAGGGTAAGGAGAACAATCTGCTGGAGCTGATTGCGCAGGATTCCTCCTTCAATATGTCGCTGGAGGAGCTGGAGAAGACGATGGAGCCGTCAAGGTACGTCGGACGCTCTAAGGAGCAGGTGGATGCGTTCCTCAAAAAGGTGATTCGCCCCGTGCTGGAGGAGAACAGGGAGCTGCTCGGCGTAAAGACGGAGATTACGGTATAGGCTTACTTTGAATAGGGAGAAAAAATAAAATGGGTGGTTTTTTTGGAGTTGCAGCCAAAGAGGACTGCGTGTTTGATTTGTTTTTTGGGACGGATTATCATTCCCATCTGGGGACAAGGCGCGCCGGTATGGCGGTCTACAGTGCAGAGGAAGGGTACAACAGGGCGATTCACAATATTGAAAATTCTCCCTTCCGTACCAAGTTTGACAAGGATGTCAATGAGATGCGGGGTAATCTGGGAATCGGCTGTATATCGGATTTTGAGCCGCAGCCGCTGATTGTGCGCTCGCATCATGGCACCTATGCGATTACGACGGTCGGAAAGATTAACAATACGGCACAGATTATTCAGGATTTATTTGCAAAGGGACATTCTCATTTTCTGGAGATGAGCGGCGGCGACATCAATGCCACGGAGCTGGTGGCATCCATCGTCAACCAGAAGGACAATCTGGTTGAGGGCATCCGCTATGCTCAGGAGACCATTGAGGGCTCCATGACGATTATCATTCTGACGCCGAAGGGAATTTATGCGGCGAGAGACCGGATGGGGAGAACACCTGTCTCCATCGGGAAAAAGGAGGGAGCACACTGCGTTTCCTTTGAGAGCTTCGCGTACGTGAATCTGGGCTACACGGCAGAGCGTGAGCTGGGACCGGGAGAGATAGCGGTGGTGACGCCGGAGGGAGTCAGAACGCTGGTACAGCCCGGAAAGGATATGAAAATATGCACCTTCCTTTGGATTTATTACGGTTATCCGTCCTCCTCCTACGAGGGCATCAGCGTGGAGCAGATGCGCTATAACTGCGGAGCAAAGCTGGCAGAGAGAGACCATGTACAGCCTGATATTGTTGCGGGCGTACCGGATTCCGGCACTGCGCACGCCATCGGCTATGCGAACAGGTCGGGCATTCCGTTTTCCAGACCGTTTATTAAGTACACGCCTGCGTGGTCCCGCTCCTTTATGCCGACCATTCAGACCCAGCGAAATCTGATTGCAAAGATGAAGCTGATTCCCGTGCAGGACTTGATAGAGAATAAGAGCCTGCTTTTGATTGATGATTCCATCGTCAGGGGAACCCAGCTTCGGGAAACCACGGAATTTTTGTATCAGAGCGGGGCGAAGGAGGTGCATATCCGTCCGGCGTGTCCTCCGCTTCTGTATGGCTGTAAGTATCTGAATTTCTCCCGCTCCTCCTCGGAGATGGATCTGATTACAAGGAGGGTTATACGGGAGATGGAGCAGGATGAGAAAAAGATAGATTTGAGCCGCTACGTGAACCCGGATACGGTGGAGTACTCGGAGATGGTGGAGCGCATCGGCAGACAGCTGAACTTTACGAGTCTGCGCTTTCACAGACTGGACGATATGATAGACTCTGTGGGAATTGACAGAAAGAAGCTCTGCACCTACTGCTGGGACGGCAGGGAATAGGCAGCCGTATGGCAATTATTGATTTTACTTATATAATCAGGTATGTTACAATGAGCATAAAAGATTCTGCCCGTCAGGGATAAGAGGAATGGAGGATAAGATGGTAAAGGCAATCGTAGGGGCAAACTGGGGAGATGAAGGAAAAGGAAAAATCACGGATATGATGGCGCGGGAGGCGGATATAGTAGTTCGCTTTCAGGGGGGTGCAAATGCCGGACACACTATTGTGAACAATTACGGAAAGTTTGCGCTGCACACATTGCCGTCCGGCGTGTTTTACAGCCATATCACCAGCGTAATCGGAAATGGTGTGGCTCTGAATATTCCGCTTTTATTTAAGGAAATTCAGTCAATCGTGGAGAGAAACGTGCCGCAGCCTAAGATTCTGGTTTCTGACCGTGCCCAGATTGTTATGCCCTACCATATTTTGTTTGACCAGTACGAGGAGGAGAGACTGGGCGGGAAGTCCTTCGGCTCCACTAAGTCCGGCATCGCCCCCTTTTATTCCGATAAATATGCAAAAATCGGTTTTCAGGTGAGCGAGCTTTTTGATGAAGAGCTGCTTGCTGAGAAGGTGGAGCGCATCTGCGAGATGAAGAATGTGCTTTTGGAGCATCTCTACCATAAGCCCCTGATTGATGCAAAAGAGCTGCTTGCCACGCTGCATGAGTACAGAGACATGGTTGCACCCTATGTGTGCGATGTTTCCGCATTTTTGAACCAGGCACTGAAGGAGGGAAAGACAGTTCTGCTGGAGGGACAGCTGGGAACGCTCAAAGACCCTGACCACGGTATCTATCCCATGGTGACATCCTCCTCCACGCTGGCAGCCTACGGTGCTATCGGTGCGGGTCTGCCGCCCTACGAGATTAAGCAGATTGTGACAGTATGTAAGGCATATTCCTCTGCGGTGGGAGCGGGTGCTTTTGTGTCAGAGCTGTTTGGCGATGAGGCGGAGGAGCTGCGCCGCAGAGGCGGAGACGGAGGGGAGTACGGTGCTACCACAGGACGGCCCAGACGTGTGGGCTGGTTTGACTGTGTGGCATCCAAATACGGCTGCCGTCTGCAGGGAACTACAGATGTGGCATTTACAGTGCTGGATGTACTGGGCTATCTGGATGAGATTCCGGTCTGTGTGGGCTATGAGATTGACGGTGAAATCACAACGGATTTTCCTGTTACCGCAAAGCTGGAAAAGGCAAAGCCGGTTCTTAAGAAAATGCCCGGCTGGAAGTGCGAAATACGCGGTATCAGAGCCTATGAGGAGCTGCCCAAGGAGTGCAGGGATTACATTGAGTTCATAGAAAGCCAGATTGGCTATCCCATCACCATGGTGAGCAACGGCCCCAGCAGGGATGATATCATCTACAGGAAGAGTGCATTATGATTCGGAATATCATATTTGACATAGGAAATGTTTTGACGGATTATCGGTGGAAGGGCTTTCTGCAGGACAAGGGCTTTGACGGGGCGATGATAGAAAGAATTGCCAAGGCGTCCGTAATGAACCCGCTCTGGAATGAGTTCGACCGGGGCGAATGGGATGAGGAGAAGCTTCTTGGGGAGTTTATCCGTCAGGACCCGGAAATCGAAGCGGAGCTGCGCAGAGCCTACGACAACATTCACGGGATGGTGACGGGGAGAGCCTATGCCATTCCCTGGATACAGGAGCTGAAGGGGAAGGACTATGGAGTTTACTATCTCTCCAATTTCTCACATAAGGCACACATCGAGTGTGCGGATGCCCTGAATTTTCTGCCGTACACGGATGGGGGGATTCTTTCCTATTTGGAAAAGACGATTAAGCCGATGCCTGAGATCTATGAAAGACTGCTTTCCCGATATGGGCTGAAGGCAGAGGAATGTGTTTTCCTGGATGATTTGACGGCGAATGTCGATGCGGCAAAAAGGCTTGGCTTTAACGGAATCATCTTTCAGACAAAGGATCAGGCAGAGAGGGAGCTTCGCACGATGGGCGTTGTATAAAAGGAATAGGCAGCATGAGAACTCCGGGGAGAAGCTTAGGCTTACTCCCCGGAGTTTTTTTTGGAGCTTTCGGAGGTGTCTGCGGTTTTGAAGGCTTCGGGGACACCTGCAGCTTCAGAGCTTTTGAAAGCGTCTGCGGTCTCAGAGTCCGCGATGGTTTTTCTGCCGGTGAGCTTTCCGTACATCCAGGTGTAAATCCAGACCAGAAGCGGAATGGCAAAGGAGGCAAACAGGCTCATCCGAAACAAATCGGCGGAAGCGCTTGTGTCAAAGATTGCAGCCAGCAGAGTGGCGATGTACAAAAGGACCAGAAGTGCCACGCCACAGAGTGCGACAATCCGTTTTGAGGCGGAGCGTTTGCTTTCCGCTTCCATGCCCTCTGCCTTTTCGTTCTCGGTTGGTCTGTTATTGGGGTTTGTCGTATCCATCCTGCCCTCCTGCTTCGGTTTTTTGTTTTGTATGATTTGCAGAGTCAGTATAGCATCGTTTTGACAAATTTACAATAATAGTGTTGTTTTTAAAATCAATTTGTTATATACTAAAGCCTAACTGAACAGATGCTTTACGCAAATAAAACAACAAAAGGTGGTATACAACACATGGCATTATTAGAACAGTGGAGAGAAATGGCATATAATGAGGAAGCAGGGCAGCAGAAGCTTCAGCAGCTCTGGGGTGCTTACTTTCAGGAGGAAAAGGAGATTTATGCGCAGCTTTTGAAGAATCCCGATGAGGTGGTGAAGGGAACCGTCAGGGAGCTTGCAGAGAAATACGGGGTATCCCTGATGACGATGACCGGATTTTTGGACGGCATCAACGACAGCCTGAAGGAGCAGAACCCCATCGAGGAGATGGAGGAGGAAACGGAAGTAAACCTCGGGTTCGACAAGGCTCTTTTATATAAGAACATGGTCGCTGCGGAGGCAGACTGGCTTTACAATCTGGAGGAGTGGAAGGATATTTTTGACGAGGAGACCAGAAAGGCTCTCTACAGGGAGCAGAAGTCCTCTACCACCATCGTCAAGGATGCAAAGATTTATCCCAACGACCCCTGCCCCTGCGGAAGCGGGAAAAAGTACAAGAAGTGCTGCGGGAAAAAGTAAATAGGGAAAACTGAATCAGGACTCTTTTCATAAAGAGTCCTGTCTGGCTCTATAAGAGAACAAAGGAAGTGACAGGAGGGTATGGAAGAAATGAAGCGTTTGGAGGAATATGTGGTAAGTATCCCCGATTTTCCGGAGGAGGGAATTATTTTCCGGGACGTGACCAGCGTGCTGCAGGATGCGGACGGCTTGCAGCTTGCGGTTGATACGATGCAGGAAAAAATCAGGGATTTGGACTATGACGTGGTAGTGGGACCGGAGTCCAGAGGCTTTATATTTGGAACACCTATTGCCTATAATAATAAAAAGCCCTTTGTTCTGATAAGAAAGGCGGGAAAGCTTCCCCGGGAAACTGTCGGTATATCCTACGATTTGGAGTACGGTCAGGCGACCATCGAGATGCACAGGGACAGCATCAGACCCGGTCAGAAGGTTCTGATTGTGGATGACCTTATTGCCACAGGCGGCACGACAGAGGCGATGATAAAGCTGATTGAGCAGCTTGGCGGTGAGGTGGCAGGAATTGTTGTCCTGATTGAGCTGGCGGGGCTGAAGGGAAGGGAGAGACTTTCAGGCTACCGTCTGGAGTCGGCAATCTGTTATCCCGGGAAATAGTCGCAAAAGAGGCACGGCAGAAGCAGGAGACAGGTATGGCAGAAGAGAAAAATCAACTTGCGTTTAACGACGGAGGGATAAGTGAATCTCATGAATTTGTGAATCCTGATAAGCTGTATCAGGAGCTTGTTTGCCGTGTGCAGAAATATCATCCCAGCGATGACATCACCATGCTGGAGAAGGCTTATCGGGTGGCGTGCGAAGCGCATAAGAATCAGTTTCGCAAGTCCGGTGAGCCTTATATCATCCATCCGTTAAACGTTGCAATCATTCTGGCGGATTTGGAGCTGGACAAGGAGACCATCGTGGCAGGCATTCTTCATGACGTAGTGGAGGATACCATCATGACGGAGGAGGACTTACAGCGGGAATTCGGGGCGGACGTGGCGCTTTTGGTGGATGGAGTTACAAAGCTGGAGAGGCTTCCGCTTTCGTCGGGAGCAGACCAGCCGGATGAAAAGCTGGAGATGCAGGCGGAAAATCTGAGAAAGATGTTTCTCGCCATGGCAAAGGACATCCGTGTCATCATGATTAAGCTGGCGGACAGACTTCACAATATGCGTACCCTGAAATACAAGACGCCGGAGAGCCAGAAGCGGATTGCAAGGGAAACGCTGGAGATTTACTGTCCCATCGCGCAGAGGCTGGGCATCAGCAGACTGAAGGTGGAGCTGGACGATTTGTCGCTGAAATATCTGGAGTCGGAGGTTTACTATGACCTTGTGAATCAGATTGCGATGCGCAGGAGCGTCCGGGAGAAGTATATTCAGAGCATTGTGGATGAGGTCAGTGAGCACATAGGAAACGCCGGCATCAAGGCGAAGGTCGACGGACGCGTGAAGCACTTTTTCAGCATCTATAAGAAGATGAAGAACCAGAATAAAACACTGGATCAGATATATGACCTCTTTGCCGTGCGGATTATAGTGGATTCGGTGAAGGACTGCTACGCGGCTCTGGGAGTCATCCATGAGATGTATAAGCCGATTCCCGGAAGATTTAAGGATTATATTGCCATGCCCAAGGCGAATATGTACCAGTCTCTGCATACGACCCTCATAGGCAGTACGGGACAGCCTTTTGAGATACAGATTCGTACCTTTGAGATGCACAAGGCGGCGGAATATGGTATCGCCGCGCACTGGAAGTACAAGGAGGCATCGGACGGCAAGCGGGTAGAGGGGCAGGAGGAGGAGAAGCTGGTCTGGCTGCGGCAAATCCTGGAATGGCAGCGGGATATGTCCGACAACAGGGAGTTTATGAACCTGTTGAAGAACGATTTGGATTTGTTCTCGGACAGCGTATACTGCTTTACTCCGACGGGAGAGGTGAAAAATCTTCCCGCAGGCTCCAATCCCATTGACTTTGCATACAGCATTCATTCGGCAGTGGGAAACAAGATGGTGGGAGCCAGAGTCAACGGGAAGCTGGTTACCATTGACTACGAGATTAAGAACGGTGACCGGATTGAGGTCATTACCTCGCAGAACTCGAAGGGACCCAGCCGGGACTGGCTGAACATCGTAAAGAGCACACAGGCAAAGAACAAGATTAACCAATGGTTCAAGGCGGAGCTGAAGGAAGACAATGTGATAAGGGGAAAGGAGCTGCTTGCGGGTTACTGCAAGACAAAATCCATGAACCTTGCCGAGCTGATGAAGCAGGAATATATGGAAGCAATCATGCGCAAGTACGGCTTCAGAGAGTGGGAGGCTGTTCTGGCTGCAATCGGTCACGGTGCGCTGAAGGAAGGACAGATTGCCGGACGGATGCAGGAGCTCTATGACAGGGAGCACAGAAAGGAGCTGACCAACGAGGAGGTTCTTGCGAGCATTGCAGAGAACGGCACGACAGCGGCGAAGCCTGCCATGATGAAGGCGAAGGGCGGCATCGTGGTACGGGGAATTGCAGATTTGTCCGTGCGCTTTTCCAAGTGCTGCTCACCGGTTCCGGGAGATGAGATTGTGGGCTTTGTCACCAGGGGCAGGGGCGTTTCCATCCATCGGACGGACTGCATCAATATGATAAATCTGCCGGAGCTGGAGAGGGCAAGGCTGATTGATGCGGAGTGGCAGGAGCCGGAGAACACAAAGGAGAAATATGTGGCGGAGATTAAGATTTTCGCCAACAACAGAAACGGTCTGCTGGCAGACATTTCCAAGGCGCTGACAGAGAAGAACATTGACATTCTCTCCATGAATACCAGAACCAGCAAGCAGGGGCTTGCAACCCTGCAGACAACCTTTGAAGTCGAGGGGCGGGAGGAGCTTAACCGTGTCATCGATAAAATCAGGGGAATTGAGAGCGTGCTGGATATTGAGAGAACGACAGGCTAGAAAGGGAGAATTATGTCGGAGATTAAGATAGGACGCATGGTGCTTGGTGTCTGCCAGACCAACTGCTATTTCCTTTATCGGGAGGGAGAGCACGAGGCGGTCGTGGTAGACCCGGCAGATAAAGGAACTTCCATTTATGAGGCTTTGCGCAAAAACGGATTTTCGGTGGCAGCCATTCTGCTGACCCACGGGCATTTTGACCATATCTGGGGGCTGGAGGCGCTAAGGAGTGCGGCAGATGCCGCCGCAGAGGCAGACGGCAGGGAGAGCGTCAGGGTGTATGCCTGTGAGGCGGAGAGGGAGCTTTTGAAAAATCCGGAATGGAATGTATCGGCGAAGGCAGGGCGCGCCTGCGCGGTCAGTGCTGATGTATACTTAAAGGACGGGCAGGAGCTGGAGCTTGCAGGGATGCGCTGCAGGGTGATTGCCACGCCGGGGCATACGGCTGGCGGCTGCTGCTACTATTTTGAACAGGCGGGCTTTCTTCTGGCAGGGGACACGCTGTTTGCAGAGTCGGTGGGAAGAACGGATTTTCCCACGGGCAGCATGGGTACGCTGGTACGCTCCATCCGTGAGAAGCTGTTGGTTTTGCCGGAGGAGACGAAGGTTTATCCGGGGCACGGTGAGAGTACGACCATCGGTCATGAAAAGCAGTATAATCCGTTTCTTGGAAGGTAAAGAAGAAAGGGGCAGAGGCGGTTTTGTCGGTCGCTGCCTTTTGCTGTTGTAATGAGAGTGAGAGAAAATGTTTGCGGTAGAAATCAATAAAGAGAGCTATGAATACGATTTGCAGGCGCTTGTGAAATCCTTTTATCCCGAGGAGCAGGTGGCGGTTCTGCTCCCGGAGAGCCGACAGGACAGACGCAGGGAGCTTGAGGACAGGGTAAGGATACGCTTCTGCGCGCAGGAGAATGACGAAGGGCAGGAAACGGGAGCGGTTCTGACAATTGACGGAAGAGAGTTTGTCTGGCAGAGAGCGGACGGGGAAGATAAGTCGGCCCTCAAGCGTTTCCTGTACAGAACCCTCTCAGAGACAACCGGAAGGAAGCTGCCGTGGGGGAACCTTATCGGAATCCGCCCTACAAAGATTGCTTATGCACTGCTGGAGGAGGGCAGGGGCGAGGAGGAGATTGTAGAGCATTATCGCAGGGAATATTTTGTCAGTACTGCCAAGGCAAGGCTTGCTGTGGAAATCGCTGACAGGGAGAGAAGGCTGCTGGCAGATGTTCATTATCAGGAGGGCTACAGCCTCTACATCGGGATACCCTTCTGCCCTACGACCTGCCTGTACTGTTCCTTTACCTCCTATGCCATCGGCGCCTACCGAAAGCAGGTGGATGCCTATGTGGATTGTGTCATAAAGGAGCTGATGCAGGTGGCACAGTGCTGTGCGGGCAGGATTCTGGACAGCGTCTATGTGGGAGGCGGAACGCCTACGACCCTGGAGCCGCAGCAGCTGGATAAGCTTCTTGGGGAGCTTAAGAGGCTGTTTGACTTTTCCGCGGTGAAGGAGTTTACCGTAGAGGCAGGCAGGGCTGACAGCATCACGGAGGAAAAGCTGAGAGTGCTCTTTAGGCATGGTGTCACCCGTATTTCCATAAATCCGCAGACGATGAAGCAGGAGACTCTGGACATTATCGGCAGGCGTGCCACCGTGAAGCAGACGGAGGAGGCATATGCGATGGCGAGGGCAATCGGCTTTGACAATATCAACATGGATTTGATTCTGGGACTTCCCGGAGAAGGAGAGGAGGATGTTCAGCGGACGATTGACAGGGTGGTGGAGCTTGCGCCGGACAGCCTTACCGTACACTCTCTCGCCATCAAGCGCGCTTCCGCACTGAACCGGTGGGTGCAGGAGAACGGTGTGTCCATGCTTTGCAACACGGATAAGACCATGGAGATGGCGGCGGAGGGAGCGAGAAGGCTGGGGCTGGTGCCTTACTATCTTTACCGGCAGAAGAATATGTCCGGCAATTTCGAGAATGTCGGGTATGCAAAGGAAGGAAAGCTGGGACTTTACAACATCCTGATTATGGAGGAGAAGCAGACGATAGTAGCCTGTGGTGCGGGCAGCATCACCAAAAGAGTTTATCCGGACGGCCGCATCGAGCGCTGTGAGAATGTCAAGGATGTGGGACTTTATATCGAGAAAATTGATGAAATGATTGAGAGAAAACGAAAAATCTTTTCATCCTGCGATTCCTGTGATAGAATGTGTTAATGAAACTGCAGGAAAGCGGCTGAGGCGGGAAGGAAGAAGCGATGGCGTTAAGTAAGAAGCCCGTGACGGGCATGAAGGATATTTTGCCGGAGGAGATGCTGATTCGTGACTATGTGATTGGCGTTATCAAGGAAACCTACGGGAAATTCGGATTTACTTCTATTGAGACTCCCTGCGTGGAGAATATTGCAAATCTGACAAACAAGCAGGGCGGCGACAACGAGAAGCTGATATTCAAAATTTTGAAGAGAGGCGAGAAGCTCAACGTGGCGGAGGCAGCTACGGAGGAGGAGGTAGTGGACGGAGGGCTGCGGTATGACCTGACCGTGCCTCTGGTTCGGTACTATTCCAACAATGCGGCAAATCTGCCGTCTCCCTTTAAGGCACTGCAGATGGGAAACGTATGGCGCGCCGACAGACCGCAAAGAGGCAGATTCCGCCAGTTTATGCAGTGCGACATAGACATTCTGGGGGAGCCGTCCAATCTGGCGGAGATTGAGCTGATACTGGCTACCACGACAACACTCGGAAGGCTGGGCTTTGAGAATTTTGAAATCCGTATCAACGACAGGCAGATTCTCAAGGCGATGGCTGCCTACAGCGGCTTCGCGGAGGAGGACTTCGACAGCGTGTTCATCACGCTGGACAAGATGGACAAGATAGGTCTTGGAGGCGTGGAGGAGGAACTGTCAGAGAAGGGCTTTAGCGAAGAATGCGTGAAAAAGTATCTTGACCTGTATCAGAATCTGGAACAGCGGGAGGATAAGGTTGCTTATCTGGCAGAGACCCTGAAGGGTGTGCTGGAGCCTGACGTATCAGAGGGCTTACAGGAGATTATTGACAGTGTCAGTGCGACGAGGGCGGCAAACTTTAAGATGGTGTTTGACGCTACGCTGGTGCGCGGAATGTCTTACTACACGGGAACCATATTCGAGATTGCCCTTCCGGGCTTCGGCGGAAGCTGCGGAGGCGGCGGAAGGTATGACAGGATGGTCGGGAAGTTTACCGGAAGCGATGTACCGGCGTGCGGTTTTTCCATCGGCTTTGAGCGGATAGTAATGCTTTTGATGGAGAATGGCTTTGAGGTGCCCGGAAGGTCAAAGAGAACCGCCTACCTGATAGAGAAGGGGGTCGGCGGAGAGAGGCTGTGTGAGATTATTGCGCAGGCACAGGCGGCGAGACAGGCAGGAGAGCAGATACTGATAGCCCGTATGAACAAAAATAAAAAATTCCAGAAGGAGCAGCTGACAAAGGAAGGCTACGAGGAATTCGTGGAATTCTACAGGGAAGCGCTGAAGTAGAAAACGATATATTATCATGGAGAAACGAGGAACAGACAGATGGCAGAGTCAATGCAGGGATTAAAGAGAACGTGCAGGTGCGGTGAGCTTTCCGTGGCAAACGTGGGAGAAACCGTCACTGTCATGGGATGGGTGCAGAAGCAGCGCAATAAGGGCGGAATCATCTTTGTGGATTTGCGTGACCGCTCGGGTATTTTGCAGGTTATCTTTGAGGAGAGCGACTGCGGCAGCGAGAATTTTGAGAAGGCGGCGACACTAAGAAGCGAATTTGTGATTGCGGCTGTCGGCAGGGTAGAGAAGCGTGCGGGAGCGGTAAATGAGAATCTGGCGACCGGAGAGATAGAGGTTCGCGCGCAGCAGGTACGTATTCTTGCCGAGGCGGACACTCCGCCATTCCCGATAGAGGCTGACTCGAGGACAAAGGAGGAGCTTAGACTGAAATACCGCTATCTGGATTTGAGGAGACCTGACATTCAGAGGAATCTCATGCTCAGGAGCAGGATTGCAACGACCATCAGGGCGTTTCTAAGCGGGGAGGGCTTTCTGGAAATAGAGACCCCCATACTGAACAAGTCAACGCCGGAGGGCGCGAGGGATTATCTTGTGCCCAGCCGTGTGCATCCCGGTACCTTTTATGCCCTGCCACAGTCGCCGCAGATTTTCAAGCAGCTTTTGATGTGCTCCGGCTACGACAGATACTTTCAGATTGCACGCTGCTTTCGGGATGAGGATTTGCGTGCGGACAGACAGCCGGAGTTTACTCAGGTGGATTTGGAGATGTCCTTCGTTGACATGGAGGATGTGATGGATGCAACGGAGAGGATGGTTGCCGGAGTATGCAGGGAGGCTATCGGTCTGGAGGTGGAGCTGCCTATCAGGCGGATGACCTGGGACGAGGCAATGAACCGATTCGGCTCAGATAAGCCCGACACACGCTTTGGCATGGAGCTTAAGGATGTTTCCGCGCTGGTAAGGGGCTGCGGCTTTGGCGTCTTTACCGGGGCACTGGAGGCAGGAGGAAGTGTCAGGGGTATCAATGTCAAGGGACAGGCGGAGATGCCAAGAAAGAAGATTGATGCGCTGGTAGAGTTCGCAAAGGGCTATGGCGCAAAGGGTCTGGCATACCTTTCTGTTCTGCCGGACGGCACCTATAAGTCCTCCTTTGCGAAGTTTATGACACCTGAGGAGCTGCAGAAGCTGGTTGCAGCCATGGACGGAGAGCCGGGAGATTTGCTGCTGTTTGCCGCAGACAGATTAAAGATTGTATGGTCTGTGCTGGGAGCCCTGAGACTGGAGCTTGCCGGACAGCTGGGGCTGATAGATGAGAATCAGTTTAATTTTCTCTGGGTGACAGAGTTTCCGCAGTTTGAGTGGAGCGATGAGGAGGAGAGATATGTGGCAATGCACCATCCCTTCACCATGCCGATGGAGGAGGATTTGCCGTTTCTGGAGACGGAGCCGGGGAAGGTTCGCGCAAAGGCGTATGACATTGTGTTAAACGGCGTGGAGCTGGGAGGCGGAAGCGTGAGAATATTCCAGGCGGATGTGCAGGAGAGAATGTTCCGCACACTGGGCTTCTCCGATGAGAAGGCACATGAGCAGTTCGGCTTCTTGCTGGATGCCTTCCGCTATGGGGTGCCCCCTCATGCAGGGCTGGCAATCGGTCTGGACAGATTTGTAATGCTGCTGGTGAAGGCGGAGAGTATCCGTGAGGTAATAGCGTTTCCCAAGGTAAAGGACGCATCCTGTCTGATGTCGGAAGCACCGAATGTGGTGGATGAAAAGCAGCTTGAGGAGCTGCATCTGAGGATTGAGGACGTCATACCGCAGGGCGAGTAAGAGCAGCCTGACAGGCCGCGGGTGATGATAAAAGGATAAAAGGGCTGTCTGTAGGGCAGAAAGTGCCCCGCGGGCAGCCCTCTGCCGTGGAAGTGGGAGGTGTAGTGTGAAAAATAAGCCCGGGAACGTTCTCGGAATGGAGATGAGCAAAGGGATAAGGGCGTATCTGCTCGACATCACCGGGCTGCCGGAGCAGGCGGCGCTTCTTGGCGTGGATGCCTTCCGGCGGGAAAAGGCAGAGCGAATCGGGCAAAAGCAGCAGAGGGCGGCAAGCCTGGGGGCAGGTCTGCTGCTGCAGAGGGCAGTGCAGGACTTTCGGAATGCTAAAAACGGTGGAAAAAATGGTGCGGAGGAGAGCGGCTGCTACACGGTTGTTTTATCCTGGGAGCAGCTGCTTTGCGGGCAGGAGGAGCCGGAGGAGCTTTCCTACTTCTATGGAACAAACGGGAAGCCCTATCTGAAAAATCTTCCCCTTTATTTCAGCCTTTCGCATTCCGGCAGCATGGTTCTCTGTGCCGTCTCTTCCCGGGAGATTGGTGCGGACATACAGGAAATTGTGCAGGGCGCGGAAATGCGGACGGCAAATCGCTTCTTTCCCGATGCCGAGCGGGAGCTTTTGAGCGGATGTGCGGACGAGGCGGAGAGACGAAGGCTGTTCTTTGCACTCTGGACGAAGAAGGAAGCCTACGGAAAGCTGAACGGGCAGGGGATTTATACAACGGTGACGGAGAATGTAACGGATATGGAAAACCTAAACTGGTACTTTCCAAAGCCGCCCGAGGGATACGCTTCGGCAATCTGCACCCGGAAACCGGAGCGCTGCTGAGGATGAAAAATTCGGGAAAATCCAAGAAAAGCGATACAGGAGTAGTGTATGAAAAGATTGATGAAGTATCTGAAGGAGTATAAGAGGGAGACGGTGCTGGCCCCGCTGTTTAAGCTGCTGGAGGCATTCTTTGAGCTTCTGGTGCCGTTGGTGATGGCGAATATCATCGACAGGGGAATTGCGGATGCCGATATGGGATACATATGTCGTATGGGACTGTGTCTGATTACACTGGCAGTTGTGGGACTAATCAGCTCCATCACGGCTCAGTTTTTTGCGGCAAAGGCTGCTGTGGGTTTTTCCACAGGTCTCAGACAGGCACTGTTCGACCATATTCAGGGGCTGAATTTTACCAATATTGACAGGGTGGGAACCTCCACGATGATTACCCGCATGACGAGTGACATCAATCAGGTGCAGTCGGGGGTAAATCTGGTGCTGCGCCTGTTTCTGCGTTCGCCGATTATCGTTTTCGGAGCGATGATAATGGCGTTCACCATAGATGTGAAGAGTGCTCTGGTTTTTGTGGTGGCAATTCCGCTGCTGGCTGTAGTGGTGTTCGGCGTGATGCTGCTGACGATGCCTCTGTACAAAAAGGTTCAGGCAGGGCTTGACAGGGTGCTGGGGATTACCAGAGAGAACCTGGCGGGCGTGCGTGTGATTCGCGCCTTTCACAGGGAGCAGGAGGAAGAGGGTAAGTTTAAGCAGTACACAAAGGAGCTTGCGGACAGCCAGATTTATGTGGGAAAAATCAGTGCGGTCATGAATCCGGTGACGTATGTCATTGTGAACGGAGCAATCATAGTCCTGATTTATACAGGGGCACTTCAGGTCAATGCCGGGAAGCTGACTCAGGGTGAGGTGATTGCCATTATCAATTATATGTCACAGATTCTGGTGGAGCTGGTGAAGCTGGCAAACCTGATTGTCACCGTCACAAAGGCGCTGGCAAGTGCTGACCGTGTCGCCGCCGTGTTTGACATAGAGAATGAGGATGTGACCGGGCTGTGTGCAGATTATGCGAAGGAAAGAAAGAAGGGGCAGGAGGCTATGGAGGATGACTTTTTGCGCTTTGACCATGTGTCCTTAACCTATGCGGGAGCGGGCGCGGAGACTCTGCATGACATCAGCTTTTGCGTCAGGAGGGGAGAGACTGTCGGCATCATCGGAGGTACAGGGGCGGGCAAATCCTCTCTGGTCAATCTGCTTCCGGGCTTTTACCCTGCAACGAAGGGAGCGGTGCTTTTAGAGGGAGAGGATGTCAGGTCGCTATCGGAGGAGACGCTGCGCGGACAAATCGGTATGGTGCCCCAGAAGGCGGTGCTGTTTAAGGGAACGGTGAGAAGCAACCTGCTGTGGGGAAATGCCGCTGCGACGGATGAGGAGCTTTGGAGCGCCCTTGAGACTGCGCAGGCAAAAGAGGTTGTGGAGAGTAAGGCCGGAGGTCTGGATACGCCCGTATCGCAGGGCGGCAGGAACTTTTCCGGCGGACAGCGGCAGCGGCTGACGATTGCGCGTGCTTTGGTCAGAAAGCCGGGGATACTGATTCTGGACGACAGTGCATCGGCACTGGACTATGCAACGGATGCCGGACTGCGTGCGGCTTTGCGGAAGATGGAGGGAGATATGACTACCTTTATCGTATCCCAGAGGGCATCTGCGATTCGCCATGCGGATAAAATTCTTGTCATGGATGACGGTGAGCTGGTGGGCATGGGAACTCATGCAGAACTGCTGGCAGGCTGCGCAGTATATCAGGAAATCTATTATTCCCAGTATCCTGATGAAAGGGAAGGAAAGGGGTGCTAGATGACAGACAGGGCAAAGAAAGTGAAGGAAAGCGGAAACAGACAGCCCGGACAGCTGGCTGTGCTTAAAAGAATTTTGAGATATATCAGAAGGTACTGGCTGCCGGTCGGGCTGTCCTTAATTCTGGCAGCGGTCACGGTTATCCTGACTCTGTATGTACCCATCCTGACGGGAGATGCCGTGGATTTGCTGCTCGGGAAGGATGCGGTGGATTTTACGGCGGTTTTTGGGATTCTGGGAAAGATTGCGGCTGCCATGCTGGTGACGGCGGTGGCGCAGTGGGTGATGAATACCTGCAATAACCATATTACCTATCATGTGGTGAAGGATATCAGGGAGGATGCCTTTCACAGACTGGAGCAGTTGCCGTTAAAGTATCTGGATGCCCATGCAGGCGGTGACATTGTGAGCAGGGTTATAGCGGATGTGGACACCTTTGCGGACGGACTGCTGATGGGCTTTACCCAGCTGTTTACGGGAGCTCTGACGATTCTTTGCACGCTGGGATTTATGCTGATGACGAATGTGCCCATTGCGCTGGTTGTGGTCTGCATCACACCGGTATCCTTTCTGGTGGCAAGGTTTATAGCGACAAGAACCTACTCCATGTTTCAGAAGCAGTCCGAGGCGAGAGGCGAACAGACAACGCTGATTGAGGAGATGATAGGAAATCAGAAGGTTGTAAAAACCTTTTCACAGGAGGAGAATGCAAAGCGGCAGTTTGCGGAAATAAACGGAAGGCTGCAGGGGTATTCCCTGAAGGCGATTTTCTATTCCTCCATCACAAACCCTGCCACCCGGTTCGTCAACAGCTTAGTGTATGCGGGGGTGGGAATATTCGGCGCGTTTCTGGCAATACGCGGCGGTATCAGCGTGGGACGCCTTTCCTGCTTTTTAAGCTATGCGAACCAGTATACAAAGCCTTTCAATGAGATTTCCGGTGTCATCACGGAGCTGCAGAATGCACTGGTCTGTGCGGGACGCATCTTTGAGCTGATTGATGAGGAAGCGCAGCTGCCGGACGACGAGGATGCCCGGGTGCTTGAGAACGCAGAGGGAAATGTCAGACTAAAGGAGGTCGCTTTCAGCTATGTTCCCGACAGGAGGCTGATAGAGAATCTCACGCTGGATGTAAAACCCGGACAGAGGATTGCGATTGTGGGACCTACAGGCTGCGGAAAGACAACGCTTATCAATCTGCTGATGCGCTTCTATGATGTGGACGACGGGAAAATAGAAGTGGACGGAACGGATATAAGAAGCATAACGAGGGGCAGCTTACGAACCAGCTACGGGATGGTGCTGCAGGAGACCTGGCTGCGGGCGGGAACCATTCGGGACAATATCCGTATGGGGAAGCCGTCTGCTGCGGATGAGGAGGTGGAGGCTGCAGCGCGGGCGGCACATGCCCACAGCTTTATCAAGCGTCTTGCGAATGGCTATGATACCGTGATTACGGAGGATGGAGGCAGCCTGTCGCAGGGTCAGAAGCAGCTCCTCTGCATTGCAAGGGTAATGCTCTGTCTGCCGCCGATGCTGATTCTGGATGAGGCAACCTCCTCCATCGACACGCGGACGGAGATGAAGATTCAGAATGCCTTTGCCACCATGATGGAGGGGAGAACCAGCTTTATTGTGGCACATCGCCTTTCTACAATCAGGGAGGCTGATGTTATTCTCGTAATGAAGGACGGACGTATCATCGAGCAGGGCAACCACGAGACTCTGCTTGCAAGAGGCGGCTTTTATGCCACTTTATACAACAGCAGATAGCTTACGGCGGACTGCATGGCAATATGCGCACCAAATGAAAGCCTTTCACATACTCTATATGGAGAGATGTGGGAGGCTTTTTTATGGCATTGATTGTACTTGACGCAGGACATGGAGGCGCAAATCCCGGAGCGACATATGAGGGGAGACGGGAATCGGATGATGCGCTTGCACTGACACTGGCGGTCGGCAGGCTGTTAGGGGAAAGAGGGGTGGATGTATACTATACAAGAACCGCGGACATCTATGAGTCACCTTATCAAAAGGCAATGGAGGCGAATGAGGCGGGAGCGGATTACTTTATATCCATCCATCGGAATTCCAGCCCTTATCCGAATCAGTACACGGGCGTTGAGAGTCTGGTGTATAACACCTATGGAGAGGCGGCACGGATGGCTGCGAACATAAATGAACAGCTGGAGCGGGTAGGCTTTGTGAATCAGGGCGTGAATGAGCGCAGGAATCTGGTGGTGCTCAACCGCACCCGGATGCCTGCTGTTCTGGTGGAGGTCGGCTTTATCAATACGGATGCCGATAACAGGCTCTTTGACGAGCGCTTTGACGACATTGCGGAGGCGATTGCAGACGGCATCATGCAGACGCTCGGATAGCATGGCGGGTATTTTTTCGGTTGGCGGTGCATAGAATCTAATACAAATTCACCGGATGACTGCTAAGCTGTCTGGAATTGCAGGATTTTTCAAGCTTTGCAATCGTCGGAACAAAGGGTTACATATAGGGGGCGAAGAAAACAGATGGAACGGACAGGTAAACAGGGTGAAAACGCAGCCTTTTTTCTGGTGAGAAGTCTTGCGTTTGCCTATCTGCTGACGGGAGCGTTGCTGATGCTGCTTGCCTTTTTGGTGTACAAGGCGGAGCTTGGAGAAAAGGCAGTGTCGATAGTCATTACCGCAATTTATGTGGCAGCTACCTTTCTGGCGGGGTTTACGGCGGGGAGGAAGCTGCAGAGCAGAAAGTTTCTTTGGGGACTGCTGGAGGGGCTTGCGTATTTTGCGGTGCTTGCCGTCGTATCATGGCTGTTTGGTGAAGAGGGCAAAGAGACGGGAAATTCCTTCCTCACGACACTGGTGCTCTGTGGAGCCGGGGGGATGCTCGGAGGAATGCTGGGCTGACAGCTGTCGACAGATTTCAAAACATTTTTGAAAAAGGGGTTTTACAAAATACGTTTTTGTGATATGATGTGCTTGTTAGTTTACTGATAAAAAAATAAGGAGATTATGTAGAGATGAAGCATATTAAGACCCTGACAACCAGAAACCTGAAGGAGTCCATGAAGAAGGGCGGCTGCGGTGAGTGCCAGACCTCCTGCCAGTCCGCATGCAAGACTTCCTGTACAGTAGGCAATCAGAGCTGTGAAAAGATTAAGTAAGTAGCAGTAAACTGGATGAGCAGCGATTGCGGTCGCTGCTTCTTTTCATGCGTGCATTATGAATTCAGAAAGGAAATTTATCTGTGATACATCAGTATAAGAGCAACGGATACAACATCGTCATGGACGTAAACAGCGGTTCCATACATGTGGTGGATGATATTGTGTACGATATGATTCCGCTGGTGGAGCCCTTAATAAACGAGGGCATCAAGGATGCCGCCACCATCAGGGCAGCAGTGCTGAACCTTGCGAATATTCCCTACCCGGAGGAGGAAGTCACGGAGGCGGTGGATGAGGTGCTGGAGCTGGAGGCGGCAGGACAGCTGTTTGCTCCTGACGTTTACGAGAATTATGTTTTTGATTTTAAGAAGAGGCAGACTGTAGTCAAGGCGCTGTGTCTTCACATTGCGCATGACTGCAACCTGGCGTGCAGATACTGCTTTGCGGAGGAGGGGGAATACCACGGCAGAAGGGCACTTATGAGCTTCGAGGTGGGAAAGAAGGCGCTGGATTTTCTGGTTGCAAACTCAGGCAGCCGGGTAAATCTGGAGGTTGACTTCTTCGGCGGTGAGCCGCTGATGAACTGGCAGGTCGTAAAGGATTTGGTGGCATACGGCAGAAGTCTGGAGAAGCCGCACAACAAGAGGTTTCGCTTTACCCTGACGACAAACGGAGTCCTGCTTAATGATGAGATTCTGGAGTTTGCCAACAGGGAAATGGCAAATGTGGTGCTGAGCATTGACGGACGTAAGGAGATCCATGACAGAATGCGTCCCTTCCGGGGAGGACAGGGAAGCTATGAGCTGATAGTGCCGAAGTTTAAAGAGGCAGCTGAAAGCAGGGGACAGATGAATTATTACGTGAGGGGAACCTTCACGCATCATAATCTGGATTTCTCTGAGGACGTACTGCATCTTGCCGATTTGGGCTTTAAGCAGATTTCGGTGGAGCCGGTGGTGGCGCAGCCGACGGATGATTATGCCATTCAGGAGGCGGATTTGCCTGGTCTGAAGGAGGAGTATGACAGACTGGCAGCTGAGATGATTAAGCGCCGCCGTGAGGGCAGAGGTTTTAACTTCTTCCATTTCATGATAGACCTGGAGGGAGGTCCCTGTGTGGCAAAGCGTCTTTCCGGCTGTGGCTCCGGCACGGAGTATCTGGCGGTCACCCCGTGGGGAGATTTGTACCCCTGCCATCAGTTTGTGGGAAACGAAAAATTCCTGATGGGAAATGTGGATGAGGGGATTGTCAGAGCGGACATACGGGATGAGTTTAAGTGCTGCAACGTGTATGCAAAGGACAAGTGCAAAAAGTGCTTTGCAAAGTTTTATTGCAGCGGCGGCTGTGCGGCAAACTCTTATAATTTCCACGGAAATATCAACGATGCCTATGATGTGGGCTGTGAACTGCAGAGAAAGCGTATTGAATGTGCAATCATGCTAAAGGTTGCCGAGGCGGAAGAAAGGACGGAGGAACAATGAAGAAGAATAAGGCGATAGTGGTATTGCTGTGTATTCTGCTGCTGTTGATCGGTGTCGGCTATGTGGACATTTTCGGCATTGACGCAAACGGAACGGGAAGCGCATCGGACATCAGTCTCGGACTGGATTTGGCGGGAGGCGTCAGCATTACGTATCAGGTGGTGGGAGAGGATAATCCGGATGCCACCGACATGAAGGATACGATTGCAAAGCTTCAGAAGCGTGTGGAGAACTACAGCACGGAGGCGATTGTATATCAGGAGGGCGCAGACCGGATTAACATTGAAATCCCCGGCGTCAGTGATGCAAATGCGATTCTGCAGGAGCTCGGCAGACCCGGCTCTCTTTACTTTATAGCGGAGACGGACGATGCGGGCAATGCAAACTATACGGCACAGTATGTACAGGGAACGGACGGAACCGTCGGCATTTCCTATGTCCTGAACAAGAGCATCGAGGAGCTTTTAACAGACGGCTCCATTCTGGTGCAGGGAACCGATGTAAAGGATGCACAGGCAGGCACGATGCAGACCAAGATGGGAACGGAGTACGCGGTCAGTCTGACCATGACGGACGAGGGAAAGACGAAGTTTGCCGAGGCTACGCAGCGCGCCTACAATAAAGGGGAATCTCTGGCAATCTATTATGACGGAAGTATTATAAGTGCGCCGAATGTAAGCGCAATCATCACGGACGGAAGTGCCCAGATTTCCCCCATGGAATCCTATGAAAAGGCGGAGAATCTGGCTTCCACCGTGCGTATCGGCGGTCTGAGGCTGGAGCTTGAGGAGCTACATTCCAAGGTGGTGGGCGCACAGCTCGGCGTGGATGCCATCGAGACAAGCTTAAAGGCTGCGGTGGTCGGTATCGTGATTGTCATTCTGATTATGTGTGGTGTTTACCTGATTCCGGGTCTTGCATCCACCGTGGGACTGTTTTCCTATGTGGCACTGGTAGTGCTGCTCTTAAACGGCTTTGACATGACGCTGACCCTTTCCGGCATCGCGGGTATCATCCTGTCCATCGGTATGGCGGTGGATGCCAATGTCATCATCTTTGCCCGTATCCGCGAGGAGCTTGGGACGGGAAAAACAGTGAAAAATGCCATTAAGATTGGCTTTGACAAGGCACTTTCTGCGATTATAGACGGAAATATCACAACGCTGATTGCAGCGGCGGTGCTGCTGCTGTTAGGACCGGGCTCCGTGAAGGGATTTGCTCAGACGCTGGCACTCGGCATTGTTCTTTCCATGTTTACCGCGCTGGTGGTAACAAGGTATGTGCTGGAGGCATTTTACGCTCTGGGACTTAAGAGCGAGAAGCTTTACGGTGTGGGAAAGGAGCATAGGACGCTGGATGTTCTCTCCAAGAAGGGGTTGTGCTTTGCGGCTGCCCTGGTGCTGATTCTTGGTGGCTTTGTCATGATGGGCGTAAACAAGGCATCCACCGGACAGGCTTTAAATTACAGCCTTGATTTTAAGGGCGGAACGGCAACAACGGTTGTGTTTAACGAGTCGATGACGCTGGAGCGCACCAACAGTGAGGTTGTTCCCCTGATTGAGGAGCTTACGGGAAGCGCCGTGCAGATTCAGACCGTACAGGATTCCAATGAGGTTATCTTTAAGACAAACTCCCTGAATATGGAGCAGCGTGAGGCCTTAAATCAGATGCTTGCTGACAGCTTCGGTATCGACAGGGATCAGATTACGTCGGAAACCATCAGCTCCACGGTCAGTGATGAGATGAAGCGGGACACGGTGATTGCGGTGGCGGTTGCACTAATCTGTATGCTGATTTACATCAGAGTCAGATTCAGCGACATCCGTTTCGGCATCAGCAGCATTTTAGCACTGTCACATGATGTGCTGGTAGTGCTTGCCTTTTATGCGGTGGCAAGGGTTTCCGTCGGAAATACCTTTGTGGCGTGTATCTTAACCATTGTAGGCTATTCCATCAATGCCACGATTGTCATATTTGACCGCGTGCGTGAGAATATGGCGACAATGACTAAGAAGGATGACCTGAAGGAAATTGTCAACAGAAGTATCACACAGACAATGTCAAGAAGTGTGTTTACCTCACTGACGACGTTTGCCATGGTGGCAGCCCTGTATGTGATGGGTGTTACCAGCATCCGCGAATTTGCCATGCCGCTGATGGTGGGAATCTTCTGCGGAGGCTTCTCCTCAGTGTGCCTTGCAGGAAGCTTCTGGTATCTGCTCAGAAAGAAATTCCCGCCCAAGGAGGCTTAGAAAATTTTCTTTTTAGACTTTTTTAGATTTTGGTTAGAAATTGGACACACTTTTGACACATTTACCCCTTATTATGAATTTCGGATAGTTGATGAACTCACTATCTCCCCCCTCATAAGAAAATAGCGAAGAAGCCTCGGCATATGCCGGGGCTTCTTCGCCGTGTGTGTGACAGGGCTTCAAAAAAGCCGCAGGGTGATAAAAAAGGGTGGTACAAAGGAAAGATTTAGAGTAAAATATAGAGTAATGCAAAAATAGGACAAAAGGGAGGAAGAGAACCATGAAACTATCAGCTTTGCTGGAAAAGCTGGAATACAGATGCCTTCAGGGAAACGTCGGCGGAGAAGTCAGCGGAGTGGTCTATGATTCCAGAAAAGTCAGTGAGGGCTGTCTTTTTGTCTGTATAGAGGGCGAAAAGTTCGACGGGCACAGCTTCGCGGCAGAGGCGGCACAGAAGGGAGCACGTGTACTGGTAGTGCAAAGAACGGTGGAAGACCTGCCGCAGGAGGTGACGGTTCTTCTGGTGAAGGATACCCGATACGCACTGGCGTTTTTGGCGGCTGCATGGTTTGAGCATCCTGCGGAAAAGCTTAAGGTTATCGGTATCACGGGAACCAAGGGCAAGACGACGACAACCTATCTGGTGAAATCCATTCTGGAGCATGCGGGCTTCCGGGTAGGACTGGTGGGAACGATAGAGACCATTATCGGAGACGAGACAATCCCGGCGGTGAATACAACGCCTGAATCCTATGTGCTGCAGCAGACCTTTGCAAGGATGGTGGCTGCGGGGCTGGATACAGTGGTGATGGAGGTGTCGTCCCAGGCACTGATGCAGCACAGAACTCAGGGCTTTACGTTTGATTACGGCATCTTTACAAATTTAGAGCCTGACCATATCGGACCGAACGAGCACGCAAGCTTTGAGGAATATGCCGAGTGTAAGGGACGCCTGTTTAGGCAGTGTCGCGTGGGGATTGTCAACGCGGACGATGAGCACGTGGAGAAGGTTACGGCAGGACATACCTGCAGAATTGAGACCTTCGGCATGGGAGAGAAATGTGAGCTTCGGGCGGAAGGGGCAGAGCTGTCCGGGACACCCGGTAAGCTCGGTATCAGCTTCCGTGTGGCAGGGCTGATGGATTTTGGGGTGACGCTTCCGACACCGGGGCGCTTCAGCATTTACAATGCACTGTGTGCCGTTGCAATATGCAGACATTTTAACGTGGAAATTCCCACAATCAGGGAGGCTCTTGCGGAGGCGACGGTGAAGGGGCGCATGGAACGGGTGAGTATTTCGGATAAGTTTACTCTGCTGATTGATTATGCTCACAATGCCATGGCACTGGAGAGCCTGCTGACGACACTCAGGGAATGCAGACCAAGAAGACTGGTATGCCTGTTTGGCTGCGGGGGAAACCGTTCCAGACAGAGGCGCTTTGAGATGGGGGAGGTCAGCGGCAGACTTGCCGACCTGACGATTATCACCTCGGATAACCCCAGATATGAGAGGCCACAGGATATCATTGACGACATCAGGACAGGGTTTGCAAAGACAGGCGGAGCCTGTGTGGAAATCTGTGACAGGCGGGAGGCAATTGCCTATGCAATTTCTCATGCCAAGGCGGGTGACCTGATTGTGCTTGCCGGAAAAGGGCATGAGGATTATCAGGAGATTGAGGGGAAAAAGTACCCCATGGATGAGAGAGTTATCATAAGAGAGCTTTTGGAGAGTGGCCTGCAGCATATCTGACGGGCAGGAGAGGAAGGTAAAACAGTGCGGGAGCTTTACGCGGATGTCATTGTGGACATCTCCCATGAAAAACTGGATAGACCCTTTCAGTACAGAATTCCGGAGCGGCTTGCGGATGAGCTGGAGACGGGAATGTGCGTCGAGATTCCCTTTGGCAACGGCAATAAGCTGATACAGGGCTACTGCGTTGAAATCGGAAGCAGCTGCAAGTTTGACCCGTCCAGAATGAAGGAAATACACGGGATTGTGCGAAACGGTGTGGGTGTGGAGGACAGGATGCTTGCGCTGGCGGGCTGGATGCGCCGCAATTACGGCTCTACCATGATTCAGGCACTCAAAACGGTGCTTCCCGCAAAGCAGTCGGTGAGGCGGCTGGAGCATCGGACGATTGTGAGGAACATGAACAGGGAGGAGCTGCTTTCCCTTCTGGGCGAGTGCAGGAGGAAAAAGCAGGTCGCGAAGGAAAGGCTGTTAAAGGAGCTTGTGGAGACGGAGGCAATTCCGTATGAGTGGGTGATCGGAAAGCTGGGAGTTTCTTCCGCTACCATAAGGAGTCTGGAGCGGGCAGAGGTAATCCGGCTGCTCAGCCGTCAGGACTATCGCAATCCGGTGAAGACGACAGACGGGGCTGGCACGGATGAGACACTTAGCCTGAGCGAGGAGCAGCAGCGGATTGTCACGGAGGTGATGAGAGAGTACAGTGAGGGACATCCCGGAACCTACCTGATTCACGGCATCACGGGCAGCGGAAAGACGGAGGTCTATATGCGGCTGATTGCCGGGATGGTGGCAATGGGGCGGCAGGCGATTGTGCTGATACCGGAAATTGCCCTGACCTATCAGACGCTGCTTCGCTTCTACAGACGCTTTGGAGACAGGGTCAGCGTGATGAATTCCACGCTTTCGCCCGGAGAGAAGTACGACCAGTGTGAGCGGGCGAAAAAGGGAGAGATAGATGTGATTATCGGTCCGCGCTCCGCTCTGTTCACGCCCTTTCCACGGCTTGGCGTGATTGTGGTGGACGAGGAGCACGAGAGCAGCTATAAGAGCGAGATGTCTCCGAAATATCACGCTCGGGAGACGGCAATAGAGGTGGCAAGGCTTCACGGAGCCTCGGTGGTGCTGGGCTCGGCGACCCCCTCCATGGAGGCGTACTACAGGGCGCAGACGGGGGAGTACAGGCTTTTCAAATTACAGCAGAGACTTACGGGTGCCACGCTGCCTGAGGTTTATACGGTGGATTTGCGCAGGGAGCTTAAGGAGGGAAACCGCTCCATCTTCAGCAGAAGGCTGCAGGAGCTTCTCACAGAGAGGCTGCAAAGGGGAGAGCAGAGCATCCTGTTTCTGAACAGGCGCGGCTATGCGGGATTTGTCTCCTGCCGATCCTGCGGACATGTGATGAAGTGCCCCCACTGTGACGTAACCCTGTCGGAGCACAGAAACGGAAGGCTGATATGTCATTACTGCGGCTACAGCGAGCCAAAGCCCGTCAGCTGCCCCGTGTGCGGTTCAAGATATATAAGCGGCTTTAAGGCGGGGACGCAGCAGATAGAGGAGAAGCTGCGGGAGCTTTTCCCCGGTGTGCGTACCCTGCGGATGGATGCGGATACCACGAGGACAAAGGAAAGCTACGAGCAGATTCTTTCGGCCTTTGCGGACGGAGAGGCAGACGTGCTGATTGGCACACAGATGATTGTAAAGGGGCATGATTTCCCGAGGGTGACGCTGGTCGGGGTGCTGGCGGCGGATTTGTCGCTGGGAGCGGGCGATTACCGCTCCGCAGAGAGAACCTTTCAGCTGCTGACGCAGGCGGTGGGACGCGCGGGAAGGGGAGAGCTGCCCGGTGAGGCCGTGATACAGACCTATCAGCCGGAGCACTATGCCGTGACCTATGCCGCAGCACAGGACTATGAGGGCTTTTACCGGGAGGAGCTTCTCTACAGGGAGCTGATGGGATATCCTCCCGTGTCAAACATGCTGGCGGTGCAGATTTTTGCAAGGTCAGGGCAGGCGGGCGAAGGGCTTGCGCAGAGGCTTGCCGGGGAATGCCGGGCTTCGGCGGAGGCGGCGGGCTGTATGGTGATAGGACCGGCACCGGCGGCAATTTCCAAAATCAATGATATTTTCCGCTTTGCGTTCTATGTGAAATGTGAAAAGTATGATAAACTGGTAGAGTTAAAGGACAGGATGGAGGAAAGGCTGAAGGAGTGGCAGCCGCTTGGCGAGTCGGTGCAGTTTGACTTTAATCCCATGAATACGATATAGAAGGAAGGATACAAGAATGGCAATCAGAAACATACGTGAAATCGGTGAAGAGGTACTCACAAAAAGATGCAGGGAAGTAACTGAGATGACGCCCCGGCTTAAAGAGCTGATAGAGGATATGCTGGAGACAATGTACGAGGCAAACGGAGTGGGACTTGCAGCACCCCAGGTTGGTGTCCTGAAGCGAATCGTGGTCATCGACACCACGGGAGAGGACCCGCATATCCTGATAAATCCCAGAATTGTGGAGAGCAGTGGAGAGCAGACGGGACAGGAGGGCTGTCTGAGTGTTCCGGGGAAATCCGGTCAGGTGACGAGACCCAATTACGTGAAGGCGGTCGCTCTGGATGTCAACATGAAGGAATTTGAGCTGGAGGGAACGGAGCTTCTGGCGAGAGCCATCTGTCATGAGCTGGATCATCTGGACGGACATCTGTATGTGGAGAAGGTGGAAGGCCCCCTGCAGGAGATAAGCTATGATGAGGAAGAAGAGGATGAGTAAATGAAGATTTTGTTTATGGGAACACCGGAGTTCGCAGCGGAGGCGCTGCGGTGTCTTATCGCTGCAGGACATGAGATTACTGCTGTCGTAACCCAGCCGGATAAGCCGAAAGGGCGCAGCAGGGAGCTTCTGCCGCCGCCTGTTAAGGTGTGTGCCGCAGAGCATGGAATCCCCGTATTGCAGCCCGGGCGCATCAAGACACCCGAGGCGGTTGAACAGCTGAAGGGCTATCCGGCGGATGTCTATGTGGTGGCTGCCTTCGGACAGATATTGTCGCAGGAAATTCTGGACATTCCGAGACTGGGCTGCCTGTGCATTCATGCCTCACTGCTGCCCAGATACAGGGGAGCATCTCCTATGCAGCATGTGATTATGGACGGGGAAGAGAAGACCGGCGTGACCATCATGCAGATGGATGCAGGGGTTGATACGGGAGATATGCTCTACAGGAAGGAGCTTTATCTTGCGCCGGACGAGACCGGTGAGACACTGCACGATAAGCTGAAGGTGCTCGGAGGGGAGGCAATCTGTGAGGCACTGCCTCTGTTGGAGCAGGGAAGGCTTGTGCCAAGGAAGCAGGACGATGCCTTGAGCTGTTATGCCCCTCTGATTGACAAAAGCATGGGAGCGATGGACTTTGAGCGCCCCGCCGTGGAGCTTGAGCGCTTAATCAGGGGACTGACCCCATGGCCAGGCACCTATGCGGGCTATAAGGGCAGGCAGCTGAAAATCTGGAAGGCGGAGGCTGTAGACGGAAAAGAACGGGGACTGCCGGGAGAGATTCTGGAAACGGACAAGGAGTCCGTGACGGTTGCAGCGGGCGAGGGTGCCCTGCGGGTGTATGAGCTTCAGCTGGAGGGCAAGAAGCGGATGAGTGCCCACGACTTTCTGCTGGGTGTGAAGCTGCAGCCGGGTGAGCGGCTGGAGTCGGCTTTTGGGAAGTAGATTAGTGTTCCCGGAATGGAGGTTAGTATGCCATATTACTATTATGATGCCACATATCTGCTGGTAGTGCTTGGAATGGTGATTTGCCTTGCGGCGAGTGCAAGAGTAAAATCAACGATGAACCGGTTTCATAAGGTGAATACCCGTGCGGGAATTACCGGAGGGGAGGCAGCCCGAAGAATCCTGAATCAGGAGGGGCTGTACGAGGTGCAGGTGGAATGTATGTCAGAGGATGACGGGGATCATTATGACCCGCGCTCTAACACGGTGCGCCTCTCCTATGGAACCTATCACAGGGCGACGGTGACGGCAGTGGGTGTGGCTGCCCATGAGTGCGGACATGCCATACAGCACGCAAGAGGATATGCACCCTTAAATTTTCGGACGGCATTGGTGCCTGCTGCCAACATCGGAAGCACGGTCGGTGTTCCGATTATTATGCTTGGAGTTATTTTAAGCTGGAATAATGTGCTGATTCAGATTGGCATCTGGGCGTTTTCGCTTGCCGTTCTATTTCAGCTGGTGACGCTGCCCGTGGAATTCAACGCATCGCGCAGGGCAGTGGCAAGGGTGGAGGAGTACGGCCTTTTGACCGATGAAGAAAATTCGGGCTGCAAAAAGGTGCTGTCTGCTGCGGCAATGACTTATGTGGCAGCAGCGGCATCCTCCGCCCTGCAGTTAATCAGGCTTGTTTTATTGTTTGGAGGCCGCAGAAAGAGAGACTGATAAAGCGTATGGCTGAGAATAGCAGAGAAATAGTTTTGGACACACTCCTTGCCATAGAGCAGGAAAAGGAATATTCCAGCCGCCTGATGAAGGCGGTGCTGGACAAATACGATTATCTGGACGGAAAGGAAAAGGCATTCATCAAGCGCGTGGCGGAGGGAACCGTGGAACGGCAGCTGGAGCTTGACTATTATCTGAATGCCTTTTCCAGCGTTCCCGTACGGAAAATGAAGCCTCTCATCAGGTGTCTGCTCAGAATGAGCGTCTATCAGCTGCGTTACATGGATTCCGTGCCGGACAGTGCGGTCTGCAATGAAGCCTGTAAGCTGGCGATAAAGCGAGGCTTTAAAAATCTCAGGGGCTTTGTAAACGGTGTGTTAAGAAACATCGCCAGAGCAGGGGAAAACCTCCCTCTTCCGGACGAAGATAAGGAGCCGGAGCATTTTCTTTCCGTGAAGTACTCTATGCCGGAATGGATTGTGCGGCTCTGGGTGGATGAATATGGAAGAGAAATTACGGAAACACTTTTGAGAGGACTGATGCAGATTCATCCCGTTTCCCTGCGCTTTTCAGACAGACTTGGGGCAGAGGAGAGGCGGTCTGTGCTTGGAGAGATGGAAAAGTGCGGGGTAAGATGGAAGCAAAGCCCCTATCTGCCCTATATATATACACTGGAAGGGTGTCCGGGGGTGGGCAGCCTGCCCGGCTTTGCAAAAGGCTGCTTTACGGTGCAGGATGTCAGCTCAGCCCTCACTGTAGAGGCTGCGGGGATTCAGGCGGGCGATTTTGTGATGGATGTCTGTGCCGCTCCGGGAGGGAAGACCATGCTGGCAGCGGAGAGGGCAGGGAGGGTTCTCGCGCGGGATGTATCCGGGGAAAAGACGGCGCTCATCGAGGAAAACGCAGCGCGTATGGGACTGCAAAACGTGCAGGTGCAGGTGCAGGATGCCACGGAGTATACGGAAGAGTATGCGGGGAAGGCAGATGTGCTGCTTTTGGATGTACCCTGCTCCGGACTGGGAGTTGTGGGCAAGAAGCGCGATATTAAATACCATGCAAGCAGGGAAGGGCTACAGTCGCTTTCCGGGCTGCAAAGGAGGATTCTGGATACCTCCTGGAGCTATGTGAAGCCGGGAGGAACGCTGGTGTACAGCACCTGTACCATCAACGCGGCGGAAAATGAGGAGATGGTGAGATACCTTACCACCCGTTTTCCGCTGGAACCGGTACCCTTGGCGGGAAGACTGCCGGGTGAGGTGCTGGAGCTTGGAAGCAGGCTGGACGCACTGCGGCGGGAAAGCGCCTGTAAGCCGTCGGTTTCTCTGAGCGCAGAAGAGAAGGCGGCGTGTATTCAGCTTTTGCCCGGCATCGGAGAGACGGACGGTTTCTTTATCGCCTGCTTTAGACGACGGGAAAAAGAGTACGAAGGGTGAGACCATGACAGAAAAAAAGGATGTAAAGTCGCTGACGCTCCAAGAGCTGAAAAGAGAGCTTGGGGGCGCAGGAGAGAAGGCTTTTCGGGCAAAGCAGATGTACGACTGGATGCATCGAAAGCTGGTACGGGATTTTGATGAGATGACAAATCTGTCTGAAGCATTCCGAAGGAGGTGTCGGGAGAGCTATACGCTGACGGCATTAAAAACCGTGCAGGTTCAGGAATCTAAGCTGGACGGCACAAGGAAGTATCTGTTTGAGCTTTCGGACGGCAATGTGGTGGAGAGTGTGTGGATGCGGTACAGACATGGAAACAGCGTCTGTATCTCCTCACAGGTAGGCTGCAGGATGGGCTGCAGATTCTGTGCCTCCACGCTGGACGGGCTGGAGAGAAGCCTTTGGCCCTCCGAGATGCTGGATCAGATTTATGCAATCCAGAGGCATACCGGCGAGAGGGTGTCAAATGTCGTAGTGATGGGAACAGGAGAGCCGTTGGACAATTATGACAGTCTGCTCACCTTCCTTAGGCTGCTTACGGATGAAAACGGACTCAACATCAGCCAGAGAAACGTTACGGTTTCAACCTGCGGCATCGTGCCCGGGATGAGGCAGCTTGCAGGAGAAAAATTACAGATTACGCTGGCGCTTTCCCTGCACGCGGCAACGGATGAGCAGCGAAGGGAGCTGATGCCGATTGCAAACAGATATTCCATAGCGGAGCTGATGGAGGCATGCGCTTACTATTTTGAAGAAACCGGAAGAAGGATTACCTTTGAATACAGTCTTGTGGGCGGCGTGAATGACACGGATCAGGATGCGACACGGCTTTCTGCGCTGGCAAAGCCCTTAAACTGCCATGTCAACCTGATACCCGTGAATCCTATCAAGGAGCGGGATTATGTGCAGTCTGAGGCGGCAAGAATCCGGGCGTTTCAAAATAAACTTGAAAAAAACGGAATAAATGTTACTATAAGAAGGGAAATGGGCAGGGATATTGACGGAGCCTGCGGCCAGCTGCGGCGCAAGCACATTGAGTCCCTGCAGGACTTTGGAGGAAGATAAACGTGTTAAAGACGTTTTCTAAGACGGATATAGGCAGAAAAAGACAATTAAACCAGGATGCAATCTATACCTCAGAGCAGCCGGTGGGAAAGCTTCCCAATCTCTTTCTGGTGGCAGACGGCATGGGGGGACACAACGCCGGAGATTATGCCGCAAGGATGACACTGGAGACGGTTGTGGAGCACATTGCTGATTCCGCTGAGACGGAGCCTGAAGCGATTTTCAATGCCGCCATTTCTGCGGCAAACACCGTTGTCCGGGACAGGGCGGCAAGGCTGCCGGAGCTTGAGGGTATGGGAACCACCCTCGTGGCGGCAAGCTGTGAGGGAAATATTCTGCACGTGGCAAACGTGGGTGACAGCAGACTCTATATAATCAGTGAAAGAAAGATAAAGCAGATTACCAGAGACCACTCTTGGGTGGAGGAAATGGTACGCAGAGGAGGACTTGGCAGAGAGGAAGCAAAGAATCACCCCGATAAGAATATCATTACAAGGGCAGTGGGTGCTGAGGATACGGTGAAGATAGACTTCTTTCGCGTAACGCTGGAGGAGGGCGACATGATTCTCATGTGCACCGACGGGCTGACCAATATGCTGGAGGATGGAGAAATCCTCAATACGCTGGAGGTTTCCGGAGATATAGTGGAGAAGGCGGAAGAGCTGGTGCGGCTTGCCAATGAGAGAGGCGGCAGAGACAACATCAGTGTGGTTCTGATTGACCCTCTGGCATAGGGGCAGGCATTGCGGGACTTTGACAGAAGGGCTTTTGGAGGAAAAAAGAACTCCGGGCGGCTTTGGCGGAAACCCTTCGGGAGGATGGACAGGAATGGAGAGCATGTATGATTAAGATAGGAATGATGATAGGCGACCGGTATGAAATACTGGAAAAAATCGGTACCGGTGGTATGTCAGATGTATATAAGGCGAAATGTCATAAGCTGAACCGATTTGTTGCCGTGAAGGTGCTGAAGCAGGAGTTTAGCGAGAATGCAAATTTCGTCTCAAAATTCCGTATAGAGGCACAGGCGGCAGCAGGCCTCATGCATCCCAACATCGTAAATGTGTACGATGTGGGAGAGGAAAACGGCATCTACTATATTGTCATGGAGCTGGTGGAGGGAATTACCCTTAAGAAATATATTGAGAAGAAGGCGCGGCTGTCCTACAAGGAGGCAGTCAGCATTGCCATTCAGGTAAGCATGGGAATTCAGGCGGCTCACAACAACCATATCATCCATCGTGACATTAAGCCACAGAATATTATCATTTCTAAGGACGGGAAGGTAAAGGTAACCGATTTTGGAATTGCCAAGGCGGCAACAAGCAATACCATAACCTCAAATGTCATGGGAAGTGTACATTATACCTCTCCGGAGCAGGCGAGAGGCGGCTATAGTGATGAGAAGAGCGATATTTATTCGCTTGGCATCACGATGTTTGAGATGCTGACGGGGAGGGTTCCCTTCAACGGCGAGACGACCGTTGCGATTGCAATCAAGCACATTCAGGAGGAGTTGCCCACGCCGAAGGAGTTTGTGCCGGAAATTCCTAACGCGGTGGAAAACATTGTCCTAAAGTGCTGTCAGAAATCTCCCGACCGCAGATACCAGACCGTGGAGGAGCTGATTGCCGACCTGAAGCAGTCCCTGATGAATCCTGATGAAGACTTTGTTGTGCAGAATGACCCCGATATGGATGGCGGTACCCGTATGATTACCGAGCGGGATATGGAGCAGATTAAACGCCGGACGGCATATCAGGACAGAATGGTCATGGAGAGAGAGGATACCATGCGTCTGCGTGCCGAAACGGAGGCTGTGTATGAGAATCCGGAGGATGCGGGGGACGAGGAGGATTATGACTATAATCCCCGGATGGAGAAGGTAACAACCCTGTTGACAATTCTCGCGGGTGTGGTAATCTGTGTAATCGTGATTATTCTGGCAGTCAAGGTATTCGGCAGGATGGGCGGGGAGAGAGAGGATGACTCTAAGAGTCCGATTGTGACCGAGGAGAGCTCTTCCACGGATGCGTCTGAGGGAAAAAAGGTCAAGATGCCGGATGTGAAGGGAAAGAATGTTGAGGATGCCAGAAACCAGCTGGCAGAGCTGGGACTGTGGACAGAGGTCAGCTATGAGGAGTCGGATACGATAGACATCGGTGTGGTAATCGGCGCGGATGCAGAGGCGGGCTCGAACGTGACGGTGGGAAGCACCGTCACGCTGACCGCGAGTGCAGGACCGCAGGGAATAGAGGTGCCTTCGGTGACGGGATTAACCTACGAGGAGGCAAACAGCCGTCTGGTATCGCTGGGATTTGCGGTGACCAGAATGGAGACATACTCAGACACGGTTGATGCCGGTATTGTGGCGGCGCAAACCCCGGTCGAGGGAAATAGGGTGCCGAAGGGAACGAATATTACCGTGACGGTAAGCCTGGGCAAGGAGGAGGCAAAGGTGCACGTGCCGAATCTGCTGGGTATGACGGAGGAGGACGGAACGATTGCAGCCATAGAGGCAGGGCTGCAGATAGGAAGCGTTTCTTATGTCTATAATTCGGAGTACGAGGACGGAAGAATCTGCTATCAGAGCTTTTCCTATGGCTCATGGGTGGAGTCGGACACGGCACTGGAAATTAAAGTCAGCAAGGGAGCGGAGCAGTTTACCTACAAATGCAATGCAAGCATCACGGCACCCACGGCGGCAGAAGCGCCCGGCTACAGAAGCGGCGATGCCGTGAAGCTGAAGCTGGTGACGGATGACAACAAGGTGCTTCTGGAGTCAGAGGTGACCACCTTCCCGCAGTCAGTCAACTCTTACGGGCTGACGGCATCGGGAGGAACGCTCACCGTGACCTATGCGGCGGTAACATCCGTTATGGATACAGAGGGAAATGTAATCTCGACCGAGCAGGAGGAGAAATCCTTTACCAGAAGAATTGAATTTACGGTGGAATAATGAGAGGAAAAATTGTCAAGGGGATTGCGGGCTTTTACTACGTGGCGGCAGCGGAAAAAATCTATGAATGCAGGGCAAAGGGCGTATTCCGAAAAGATAACCGGAAACCGTTAGTGGGGGACGATGCAGAGCTGGATATACTGGATGAGGAAAAGGGGCTGGGGAATATCCGCAGTCTTCTTCCAAGACGCAGTGAGCTGATTCGCCCGGCCGTGGCAAATGTGGATCAGGCGCTGGTGATTTTCTCGATTGTGAAGCCGCGGCCTAATTTCAACCTGCTGGACAGATTCCTGATTATGATGGAACAGCAGGGACTTCCCTGTATTATCTGCTTTAACAAGCAGGATATAGACGAGGAGGGAGAGGGAACGGCATACGGGAGGATTTACGGCGGGTGCGGCTATAAAACCCTCACTGTCAGCGCACGGAGGGAGGAGGGCATCTGCGAATTAAAAAAGCTGCTGGACGGTAAGACAACCACCGTAGCGGGGCCAAGCGGCGTGGGAAAGTCCTCCATTGTGAACTGCCTGCAGTCGGGAACTGTCATGGAGACGGGGCAGATTAGTGAAAAGATAGAGAGAGGAAAGCATACAACCAGACATTCCGAGCTGATTACGGCATGGGAGAACACCTATATTCTGGATACTCCGGGTTTCAGCTCTCTGGAGCTTTTTGACGTGGAGAAGGAACAGCTGGCACGGTATTATCCTGAATTTGCGAGGGAGGAGAAATACTGCAGATTTGCCGGCTGCTCTCACGTGAGCGAGCCTGTCTGCGGTGTGAAGGCTGCCGTGGAGGCGGGGCGCATCAGCAGACTGCGCTATGAAAATTACTGTCTGCTGTACGAGAACCTGAGGGACAAAAGGAGAACTGTCGCGGCAGCGACAAAAAAGAGATGAGTGGAAAAAGTACATATGAACAGGATATGACACAGGGCTCCCTGTGGAAAAAGATATGGAAATACAGCCTGCCTCTTATGTTTACGAATATATTGCAGGTTATTTTTAATTTGTCGGACATAGCCGTGGTGGGACAGTTTGGCGGTGAGGGCGCGTTGGGCAGCGTGGGCTCTACTACCATCCTTGTGACACTGTTCACAGGGCTATTAATCGGTCTTTCAGGCGCAGTGAACGTGCTGGTGGCGCAGGCTCGGGGAGAGAGGGATGCCGAGAGAACATCAAAGGTCGTACACACCTCCGCGGTTATCAGTGTAGCGGCGGGGCTTGCTGTCACGCTAATCTGCGTTTTGTCCGCAGAGAAGATACTGACGGCGATGAATACAAAGCCGGAGCTTCTGGAGGGAGCGGTTTTGTATTTCAGAATATATTTCCTGGGCGCGCCTGCCATTGCCCTGTATAACTATGGAAATGCAGTACTGGGGGCTGTCGGGGATACAAAACGCCCTCTGCTCTATTTGAGCATTGCGGGGGCCTTAAATGTCCTGCTGAATCTGTTTTTTGTCATTGTCTGTAATATGAGCGTGGCAGGCGTGGCACTGGCGAGCGCTATTTCCCAGTGTGTGTCCGCCGGACTTCTGGTGAGGACACTGCTTCGCAGTGAGGGTGACTACGCTCTGCGTCCGGGCAGCCTGCGGATGGATGTCCCGATTGCCGCAAGACTGCTTCGCATAGGCATTCCCTCTGCCGTGCAGTATGCGATGTTTCAGTTTGCAAATCTCTTTGTACAGATAGGAGTGAATTCCTTTGACACCGTGGTGGTGGAGGGGACTGCGGCAGCTGCAAACGCAGACGGGCTGGTCTATGAGATGATGGCAGCCTTCTACACCGCAGGGGCAACCTTCATAGGACAAAATTATGGCGCGGGAAAAAAGCAGCGCATCCTAAAGAGCTATTTTATCAGTACCCTGTATGCGATGGCCCTTGCACTGGTGCTGGGGCTTGCACTGGTGTCCTTCGGCAGACCCTTCCTGCGTATTTTTACGAGTGACCCGGCTGTGATAGAGGCGGGAATGTACCGGCTGCGGGTGATGGGGCTGAGCTACTGGGTATCAGCCTTCATGGACAGTGCCCTTGCGGCATCCAGAGGCATGGGAGAGACTACGATTCCCACGGTGCTTGTGATTTTAGGCTCCTGCGTATTCCGTCTTGTCTGGATTTACACCGTGTTTGCGTTCTTTGGAACGATTACCTCGCTGTATCTGCTGTATGTCTTTTCCTGGATTGTCACGGCAGCTGCCGAAACGTGGTACTTTGCGCGGCTGTACAAAAGGTACGATATGCGGGTGGAAGGATAAGGGAGGCGCATCGGCAAATGGCAGGAAAAAGTCAGAAGTGCAGGCAAGGCAATGAAAGCGGCTTTGGAAAGAAGCCGTGAAAAGAGACTGTGGAGAGAGGCGATGGGAAAATGTATTGTGATCGGTGCGGGCGATTTAACCATGGGGGGAATTTCGACTGATGCGGAGGATTACGTGATTGCCGTGGACGGCGGACTCGGCTATGCACGGCTTCTGGGACTGAAGCCGGATCTGATTATCGGTGACTTTGACTCGGTCAGTGAGGCGGAGGCATCGGAGGTGGAGGCGTTGGAGCAGCGGCTGCCTGAGCGGGTAGTGCGCCTGCCTGAGGAAAAGGATGACACGGATATGCTGGCAGCGTTGAAGGAAGGACTTGCCAGGGGCTACAGGGATTTTCGGATTTATGCGGGAACGGGCGGACGCTTTGACCATACCTTTGCCAATATCCAGTGTCTGCTGTTTTTGAAAAATCAGGGTGCAATCGGATATTTGGTGGATGGCACGGGGATGATGCTGGTGATAAGGAATGAGGCAGTCCGTTTCCAGAAAAGTGTGGAAGGAATAATGTCGCTTTTTTCACTGGTGGAGGAGACTCGTGGAGTGACTATAGAGGGGATGAGATACCCTTTAAAGGATGCGGTGATAAGAAATGACTTCCCGATAGGAATCAGCAATCTGTTTATCGGAGAGGAAGCCATGGTCAGTGTGGAGGATGGAAGTCTAATCTGCATGATTTCTTACGTGAATCAGTGGTAAACAGGGTGGCAGAGGCCGGCTCACGACACCAGAAGCAGCTCCAGAAGAAAGACAACCACACAGCAGAGAACTGACACGGGGAACAGCCCTGCACCCAGCCATGCGGCGATAATGCCGACGACAAGGGCGGCAGCTCCTGCGACAGGAGACTGGGTTGCATCCATGATTGCAGGAAAGGTCATGACGGCAAGGGTGACATAGGGAACGTAATAGAGAAAGGACTGCAAAAAACGATTGCGTATCTGTTTGCGAATCAGGGTCAGGGGCAGTACGCGAATGGCGTAGGTTACTCCTGCCATGATTGCCAGATAAATATAGACATTATGCTTCATTGCTGTTTTCCTCCTGCTGTATCGGGAACAGAGCTGCTGCAATTCCCGCGATGACTATCGTGAGAATGATGGTTCTGGTGCCGTCTGAAAGCCCTGCGGTGAGTGGCAGCTTTGCAGCAGCAAAGCTGGCGGCAAAGCTGATTAAGACAAAGACGGCGACCACCCGGTTCTGCCTTGCGGGTGGGATGATAACGGCGAGGAACATACCGAACAGGGCAACGCTCAGTGCGCTGACTGCGCGAAGAGGAAGCAGCTCGCCCGCAATGACACCAAGGGCAGTTCCTCCTGCCCAGCAGGGGGCAGCCACAAGAATGGCACCGTAGGTATAAAAAGGGTCGAGCTTCCCGGGTCTGGCAATGGTAATGCCGAAGATTTCATCAGTGACATCAAAGCCAACCAGCAGGCGGTGGTAGAGCGGTGTGTCGGAGGAAAAACGCTGGCTCAGGGCACAGCTCATGAGAAGATAGCGTGCATTTGCCACAAGCGTCATGAGTATCATTTCCAGATAGGGCGCGTCGGCAGCGATAACGGTAAAGCCGGCATATTCGCCCGCAGAGGCATTGTTAAAAAGGCTGGCGAGGAAGCCTTGAAAGGCGCTGAGACCGGCACCCTTGGCGGCTACCCCCAGAGAGAAGGAAACGGCAAGATACCCCAGACCGATGGGAATGCCGTCACGCATACCGTTTCGCAAATTTTTACCGCGGTTCGTCCGCAACATAGCATAAAAGTTCATTTCTCATTCACCGCCTACAGATACTGATTCTGAGATTTGCGCATCAGAAACCGAACCTGACATCCGCGCTCATCGCAGACAGAGCGCACGACATCCTCTGCGACATCTTTTGCACTTTCATTGACGCAGATAATGCAGGTATTCTTTTTGCGCCCGAAGACGGATGCCTTTGGCCAGCGGATATAGAAGGAGATGCGCTCCTGCAGGAGCTCATGCTCAATGAGCTTTTTACACTCCAAATCGGATATTTCGCAGAGCTCAATTTCGTTGTGAACCTTCATTGCAGTATATAAGGGTTGTCCCATTGCTATTATCTCCTTGGATTCTGCGTCAGCAGAATCATTGTATCATGCGCGCAGAAAATGAAGCGCCCTACCGAAATATTATACCACATCCCTTCCCGGAAGTGCAATTCTTTGTTCATTTTGCGTCAGAAAGTCAGAAAGTGTCAGAAAGCGCAGAAGGGGAAGGCGGAAGCTTTATCTGTCTGTGAGCAGTAGAGGGGAAAGCGGAAAGTCCCGAAGAAAAACGGAATATAGCGGGGTGTAGCGGGAATCAGGGCAGAAAGGAAAACACGGGTGTAGACGAAATACGAAAGTTGAGATATACTATAGGAAAGCGGAAGGAGACAAAAATATGGATATTTTAAATAAGATAGGCGATACGATTGCAGTAAAAGGCAGAGAGGTGGCTGACAAGGCGAAGGAGACAGCGGAGATTGTGAGCCTGCGGAGTCAGATTTCCAACTGTGAGGAAACTCTGAAAAAGAATTATGCAGAGCTTGGCAAAAGATATTATGAGCAGTACGGGGATATGCCCGGAGAGGGCTTTGAGGAGCAGTGTACGGCAATTCAGAATACGCAGAATGCCATCCGCAGCCTGCATAAGAGAATTGAGGAATTAAAGGGACTGTAAACGGATTGAGGAATTAAAGTGGCTGCAATGTCAAAAAGAAAAGAGGGGTGTCGTCTCAGTGGCTTATGCTGAGACGGCATCCCTCTTTGCGTGCGACACCGTAAAGGTATTATTCATCATCTTCGCCGTAGGATACACCGCGCTGATTCAGCTCCCACTGCTGGGCATTCAGCACAGCCTCGTAATCGGGGTTGGCGTAGAATGCCGCGTCGTGCTGACAATGGTTGCTGGAGGAGGGCGTAATAAAGGTCTGCGTTCCGTCGTCATTTTCCATAATCATGGTAGAGCCGCTAATCAGGGAAGAGTCCTCAAGCAGAGGAAGCTCAGCCCTGCCGTAGGTCTTGAACGGACATTCCGAACTTGCGGGCAGATGGTCGTAAGCACAAAGCTCTCCCTCGTAGTGAATGTCACAGCTCTCGGTGGGGGTAGTACCCTCTGCAAAATATTCGGATATTATGCAGTCATCACAGAGCCCGGGAACAGGCAGCTTGCCGGAGCGGCTGCAGACATCCATCTGTATAATCCCCTGAGGAGTTGCAAACTGCTCGCTGGGCAGATTCTCATGAACCCGTTCCATAACGGAACGCCAGAGCTTTTTGGAGATGGCGGACTCGTTGTTGCTGCTCTTTGTGCTCAGGCTGTGGTTGTTGTCATAGCCCGTCCAGACGGTACAGGTATAGTAGGGGGTGTAGCCTGCAAACCAAACGTCAACATAATCAGTGGAGGTTCCCGTCTTTCCTGCCATCGCCATGCTGCTGCTGAATCTGACGCTGGCACCGGTACCTGTAGTGACAACGTCCACCATGGCATCGGTCAGTAGGAAGGCGGTAGACTCCTTTAATACCTGTCTGGAGGTCGGAGTCGTGTTGTCGAGCAGTACGTTGCCGTCGGGGTCGGTTACCCTTGTATAGAGCTTGGGCTCTACATAGCTGCCCAGGTTGGCGATGGCGGCATACGCGGCGTTCAGCTCATAGGGAGTGACACCGACCGTCAGTCCGCCCAGAGCCATTGTCTGGTTGACGTCGGAGAAAATTCTGTTACCGATTACCATGCCGTCCGTGAGGGTCGTAAAGCCGAAGTTAAGCAGATAATCATAGCCCAGCTGAGGGGTGACAACCGTCTGCGTTTTGACGGCGACGATATTCATGGAATCCCGGATGGCAGAACGGATGGAATTGATGCCACGGTATCCGGTCTTGTACCAGTTGCTGACAGGTGTTCCGTCGTCATAATTAAAAGGTGCATCGTTATATACGGTTGCAAGGGTCTGTCCGGCGCTGTCGAGAGCGGGGGCAAACGCGGCGAGAACCTTGAAGGTGGAGCCGGGGGAACGCTTTGCGTCCATGACACGGTTAAAGGTGCGCCTTCCCTCCTTGACACCGCGACCGCCAACCATGGCAACCACGTAGCCGGTCTTTTGATCCTCTATGACGAGGGCAGACTGGGGCTGGGGAGTCATGGTGATGGATTCCTCGTAGTTGTCATCCGTTTCGGTGACACCTAGCTCAGCCATCATTGCTGTGCGGTAAAGGTCTATAGCCTCGTAGGCAGCATCCTGAGAGGCGAAGAGCAGTTCAAAATTCTTGTTCTGGTTTGCCTTAAACCATTTGGTCATGTTTTCCTTGCTGTAGTTGTGTTTTTCCTTGGCATTGTCAGTTATGGTCAGGGCATACTGAAGTTCCCATTTGATGCCCTCCGGGAAGTTATCTGGATTGGCATATTCCTCGTCTGCAATCGCCTGAATCTTCGGGTCCAGAGTGGACTCAATGCGCAGACCGCCGGAGGTCAGCAGCTTTTCCGCCATGGTCTCGTTATAGCCGGCAACGTGAATCAGGTCGTCAAGCACCTGCTCATACAGGGCATCCGAGAAGTAGGAGCCGGAGGTAATATTGGTGTTGTCGCGGTAATCCACATCATAGATACCGATGCGCTCATACACGGCATCCGTATCGGCAATTGCCTCGTCATACTGAGCCTTCGTGATAAAGTCAAGCTCCAGCATGGTGTCCAGACAATTCTTACGTCGGCGGGCATTTGCCTCAGGATAACGAATCGGGTTGTAGCCCGACGGGTTCTGTGTGATACATGCGATGACAGCTGCCTCGGAGAGCGTGAGGTCACTGGCTGATTTCCCGAAATAGCGCTTGGAGGCAGCCTCGATACCGAGGGTGTTCTGACCCAGATTGATAGCATTCATATACTCCAGAAGAACCTGATCCTTGGAGTAATATTTGGAAATCTCCAGGGCAAGGTACTGCTCCTGAAGCTTTCGCTTAATCTTTTTGATTTTATTGTTGCCCTCGGAGGTCCAGCCGGTGAAAACCGTATTCTTCAACAGCTGCTGTGTGATGGTACTTGCGCCCTGTGTCTCCTCACCGCCGGTTTTGAGGTACTGCCAGCCGGCACGGATGATGCCCTTGAAATCAATGCCATTGTGCTCGTAAAAGCGCTTGTCCTCAATGGCAACAAATGCCTTGCCGAGGTAGTCGGGCAGCTCGTCCATGGACTCGATTCGCAGACGGTTGGAGTTGGAGCTGACGTACTGGTCAATCTCATTACCCTCGCAGTCGTATGCGATGGTAGCCTGACCGGAGGCAACCACGTCTCCGAGGCGGATATTGGGGGTGGAGGAAAGGATTCCCTTGAAAACACCGAGCCCTGCCGACACGCCGCAGATAACAAGACCGATCACGGCGATTAAAGCCAGCTCAACCAGGGAAAGAAGAATTTTTCTCTGCCACTTTACCGATTTAGAATTAAGTGCCTTCTGCTTTGAGCGGACACCCTTTTTCCCATAATTCATTTAGCTTCACCTTTCTGTTGCATAACCATATTTCACCTCATTATAACAAAAAAAGGTATGTAAATAAAGGCTTTCTTTTCAACTTAATAATCTTAACAATTGTTTCACATTTTTGAGAAATTATGCTAACATAATAGGGAAGAATTTTAGTAAAAGCCGAGGATAACGTGCGTTATGAATGAAGAAGCTGTAAACTCTTACCGGGTTATTTTATCGGGTGGTGAGGGAGAATATGTAGAAAAAAGGTCACGCTTTATTGCAACGGTGAGAAACTGCGCAAGCGAGGAGGAGGCAGTCGCCTTCATCGAGGAGATGAAAAAGCGGTACTGGGACGCAAGGCATAACTGCTCCGCCTTTGTCATCGGAAGCAGGGGAGAGCTGACCCGCTGCAGTGACGACGGAGAGCCGGGCGGTACGGCGGGACGCCCCATGCTGGAGGTGCTTGTGGGAGAACAAATCCGGGATGTGGCGGTGGTTGTCACAAGGTATTTCGGCGGAGTGCTTTTGGGAACGGGCGGACTGGTGCGTGCCTATACCCAGGCGGTCAGGGAGGGGCTGAAAAACTGCAAAATCGGAAGGATGTGTTTTGGACATGAGATAGAAATCATCACTGACTATAACGGGATTGGAAAGATTCTGTATCTGCTGGGAAATGCGGGAATAGAGCCTGTTTCCAGCGATTACGCGGACAGGGTCTGGCTTTGCGTGTATGTTCCCGCAGAGCTGTCCGAACGGCTTCAAAAGGAGATGACTGAGGCTACGGGCGGCAGGGTGAGTATTCAAAAACGCAGAGAGCTCTATTTTGTTGACACGGCATCCTGATGGGGATATAATACGGGTGTTTTCAGGAAATCAGATTCAGGCGTTTCAGGAAGGGTGGTGGTTTTTTTATGAAGAGTAAACAGATAAGCAGTGACAGTCCTCTTCCCGGTCGAAGTTGCCGGCGAAACATAAAAAAATCGCATAAGGAGAAATGCTATGAAAGAAAAGAAGGCATTGGAAGAGCTTCGTGAGTTTCTGGAGACGAAGCAGTATACCGGGCTTCGGCAGTTTTTGGCAGACCAAAACGATGCGGATGTAGCCATTTTACTGCAGGAGCTGGAAGAGGAGGAGATTTTAAAGGTTTATCGCATTCTGCCAAAGAATCTGGCGGCAAGTATCTTTTCCTATCTGGAGGTGGAAACCCAGCAGATGCTTATCAGCTCGCTGTCGACGAAGGATGCGGCGGGAGTTATCGACAATCTGATGGCGGATGACGCGGTGGATTTGCTGGAGGAGATGCCGGCAAATGTGGTGGATAAGCTCTTGGAAAGTGCCAGACCCGATACCAGACAGGCAATCAATCTTCTGTTGCGCTACCCGGAGGATTCAGCGGGAAGCATTATGACGGTAGAGTATGTCGCCTTTAAGGAGAGACAGACCGTGGAACAGGCAATTGAGCATATCCGCAGGGTCGGTCTTGACAGCGAGACGGTAAATATCTGCTATGTACTGGACGCCCAGCGTAAGCTGGTGGGTATGGTGGCGCTGCGGCAGCTGCTTTTGAGTGATGCCGATGAGGTGATAGGAGACCTGATGCAGGAGAAGGTCATCTCGGTCAATACTCTCATGAACCAGGAGCTGGTTGCTGCATGGTTTAAAAAGTACGATTTTACGGCAATGCCGGTTGTGGATAACGAAAACAGGCTTGTAGGCATTATTACGGTTGATGATATTGTGGATATTATGGACGAGGAAGCCACGGAGGATATGGAGAAGATGGCGGCAATCGTTCCCAGCGACAAGCCGTATATGCGGACGGGAGTGGGCGAAACCTTCAGAAAGCGCTTTCCCTGGCTGGTGCTGCTGATGTTCCTGGCGACCTTTACGGGAGCCATCATCAGCTCCTTTGAGGAGGCATTAAGCAGCTGTGCATCGCTGATTGTGTTTATACCGATGCTGATGAACACGGGCGGAAATGCCGGAGGACAGGCGAGTGTGACGGTTATCAGAGGCCTTTCGCTGGATGAGATTACCTATCGGGATGTGCCGGGAGTGCTCTGGAAGGAGACGAGGGTCTCCCTGCTCTGCGGGGTATCTCTTGCGGCGGTGAACTTTGTAAAGCTGATGCTCTTTGACAGGGTGGAGGTTTTTGTGGCGCTGACGGTATGCCTGACGCTGGTGGCGGCGGTGGTGGTTGCCATGCTGGTGGGCTGTCTGCTGCCGATTGGTGCAAAGAGGCTGCGGCTTGACCCCGCGGTTATGGCGAGCCCTTTTATCACGACGATTGTAGATGCGGTATCACTGCTTATTTACTTTAAATTTGCCACATGGATTCTGGGCTTGTAGAAGCCGTTTAATGAAATGCCCTGAATGTAAGGAAAACAGGAGCTGCACACTGATAGGTAAGGTTTCAGTGTGGCAGCTCCTGTTTTTACTTTACGGGTATCGTGCCGGACGGCTACTGCGTCCGGCTCAGGAAATCAAACTGTGACATATAAAGGCTGTAGTACTCGCCCTTCTTTGCAAGCAGCTCCTCGTGCGTTCCGCGCTCCTGAATACCGCCCTTGTCGATGTACATAATGCAGTCGGCATTCTTGATGGTGGAAAGCCGGTGGGCGATGATGAAGGAGGTTCGTCCTTTTAGAAGCTCGTTTAAGCCCTTCTGGAGCAGAATTTCAGTCTCGGTATCGATGCTGGAGGTCGCCTCATCCAAAATCAGAATTTTCGGGTCGGCAAGCAGTGCCCTGGCGAAGGAAATCAGCTGCCTCTGTCCGGCGGAAAGGCGGCTTCCGCGTTCGTTTACCTCCGTGTAATAGCCGTTTTCCATCTGGGAGATAAAATCATGTGCACAGACGGTCTTTGCCGCTGCGATGACCTGCTCGTCGGTTGCTTCCCTGTTCCCGTAACGGATGTTATCCATAATGGTTCCCGAGAATATGAAGCTGTCCTGCATCATGACACCCATCTGACTCCGCAGGGAGTGGATGGTCACGGTTGAGATGTCCGTGTCATCGATGAGCACCTGACCGGAATCCACGTTGTAGAAGCGGCTGATCAGGTTGACGATGGTGGACTTTCCCGCGCCGGTAGGACCGACGAGGGCATAGGTTTCACCGGGACGTGCGCGGAAACAGATGTCGCACAGAATCGGGTGTCCCTCCTCGTAGCTGAAGGTGACGTTTTTAAATTCCACCTCACCCCGTATAGCGGGCATCTCTATGGCAACCTCGGCATCCCGGACGTTTACGGGCTCGTCGATGGTCTCAAAAATCCGCTCCAGATAGGAGATGGCAGTCAGCAGGGAATTGTAAAAGCCTGCCAGCGTGTTGATGGGCGCCCAGAACCTGCCGATGTAGGCGGTGAAGGCAATCAGCACACCGACTGTCAGGGTGGCATCGGGAGCAAGAATCCAGCGTATGCCGAGCACATAAATGAAAGCGGTGGTAACGGTGGAGATAATGTCAACACTCGGCCCCATGGTGAAGTTGAATTTTACGGCGTGCATCCATGCCTTACGGTAATTGCCGCTTAAGCTGTTGAAAATATTGTTGTTTTCGTTTTCACGGACAAAGGACTGTGTGACGCGGATACCATTGATGCTCTCGGCAATGTAGGCATTCAGGTTACTCTGCTTGTTGGACTGAATCTGCCATGCGCGGCGCTGCTTTTTCTTGATGAAGACGATGACGGCGGCAAGCAGGGGAAGTCCGCAGAGACACACAACGGTCAGTCTGGGGTCACAGAAGAGCATAAATATAATGATGAAAAACAGGTTGCAAAGGTCTGTGACGGTGTTGACGATACCGTTGCTTAAAAGATCACTGAGGCTGTTGACGTAGTTTACCACGCGCACCTGAATCTTACCGTGAGGCCTGTCATCGTAATAGGAGAAGGGAAGCTCCTGCAGATGAGAGAAGATGTCGCTGCGGATGGAGTGAATGATATTCTGTCCGATAACGCTCATCGTACCAACCTTGATGCGCAGGCTGACAGCGGAATAGCAGGCAATCAACAGGGTGAGAATGCTGACGGTTATGATTCCCTGCATATCCTTCTCGGGAATATAAATGTCCAGAATGCGCTGGAAGAAAATGGGAACCATCATGGTCAGCGCGGAGGAGGAGAGCATCAGCACAATGACAAGAGCCATCTTTGCCTTGTAGGGAGAGATATATCCTGCGAGGCGCTTAAGCTGGCTTATGTCAAAATGGTCTTCCAGAATTTCGTCCATATCATATCTGTTTCGTGCCATGTCTAGTTTCCTCCTTTTTGAGATTTCTTTTCCTCTAACAGCTCATAGGGGATTTCCCCGTACTGGTTGCGGAAGGCGTTCGCATAATAACCGTTTGCGGCTACAAGCTCATCGTGTGTGCCCTGCTCGATAATGCGTCCCTGATCCATGACGAGTATCAAATCCGCGTCCTTGATGGAGGAGATGCGGTAGGCAATGATAAACACGGTACAGCTCTTCTGGAGGGACTTTAGCTGCTTCTGGATGTAGCTTTCCGTCTCCATATCCACGGCGGAGGTGGTGTCGTCCAGAATCAGGATGGAGGGGTCCTTCAAAAGGGCGCGGGCGAGGGAAATACGCTGCTTTTGTCCACCCGAGAGACCAACACCCCTCTCTCCCACGATGGTGTCATACCCCTCCGGCAGTGCACAGATGAAGTGGTTGGCATCTGCCATGATGGCGGCATGCTTTACCTCCTCAAAGGTGCAGTTTGGTCTGCCATAGGCAATGTTACCCTCGATGGTATCCGAGAACAGGAATACATCCTGCATCGCCATGCCGATATTGTCGCGCAGATTATACAAATCCAGCTTCCGCACGTCCTTGCCGTCCACAAGCACCTGACCTGAGGTGGTGTCGTAAAAGCGGCAGAGAAGATTCATCAGGGTGGACTTTCCGGCACCGGTCGAGCCGATGATGCCTACGGTCTGACCGCTGCTTACCTTAAAGCTGATGTCCTTTACTATATCCTCGTCGTCGGCGCTGTAGGAAACGTTCTTAAATTCCACATTGCCCTCCAGCTTTTTGTGAATACCGCCCCTGCGGGGAGTTTTGACCTTGGGCTCCTCACTGTAGGTGGCGTAAATCTTTTCAATGGATGAGACAAAGTTCTGGATGTCGTTGACACGCCAGCCAATCTGCTTTAAGGGATTGTTGAGCATCCAGAGGTAACCGTTGACCTTTACGAGGTCACCGAGCGTAATCTTGCCCTGAATTGCCAGATAACCGCCATAAAGCATCAGAACCAAATCAAGAGCATAGGAGAGCACCTCGAAGATGGGAAGGTACTTTTTCCATACACCGGAGGAGGCAATCTGTGCATCCCGGAATTTGTCGTTTTCCTTTTCAAATTTCTCAATTTCAAAGTCTTCCTTGGCGAACGCCTTGACTACGCGGTTGCCGCTGACATTCTCCTGAACGAAGGCGTTGAGGGAGGAGAAGCATTCTCTGTTGCGCCTGAAAGCGGGGCGGACATCCCTCGACTGCAGATAGGTGGTGTACGCCGTGAAGGGAAGCACTACCAGCATACAGAGAGCCAGCCTTGTGTTGACGGTAAAAATCATCATCAGCGCGAATAAAAACATCAGAACATTCTGATATACGTTGTAGATAACATAAGCCACGAAATGCCGGATGGCGTCCATGTCTCCGGTCTGTCTGCTCATCAAATCGCCGGTACGCTTCTTATTATAGAAGGCGAAGTCCTCCTCGAGCAGCTTGCGGTAAACCCTGCTGCGCATATTGTAGAGAACTCCCTGCGAGGCTGTCTCAAAGACTACCTGATATACAAAGCGCAGAATGCCGGTCAGAAGCGAGACTGCAATCAGGCAGACGAGCAGCCGGGGCAGCAGGTCATAGTTGCCGGCCTGAATCACATCGTCTACGATGATGCCCGAAATGTAAGGGCTGACGATGGACAGAACCGAGATAAGGGTGGTGAGCAGGATGCCTAAGAATAATAGCCCGCGGTATTTCTTGAGGAATGTGCAAAACCATTTAAAAGGTGTCATGTGAGGTACCTCCTTCGTTCTGTTTATTTTACTTTTCCGGGAGGAAAAAGAAATGGAGTTTCTTGCGCCTTTGATGTAGTTTTTTGTATAAAAGGGGTGACTTTTTTGGAGGAAAAGCGTACAATTAGGTTATCGTTGCGGAATGTGCTGCGGCTGCGGCAGAGGTCGGCGATTATGAGGAGCAGGTTATGAAAACAGAGAAGAAGGATACCGCAGAGATTGCAATTTCGGAGCTGAACCCCACCTTTCTCTTTACATGGAAGGGGATGCGGGCGCGGGACAGGGATACGAGTTTTCACTCTCACGAGCATCTGGAGCTTGCGTTCATTCTTTCAGGAGAGGGAAAATACCGTTTTGAGGAAGGAATTTTCCCGGTGAAGGAGGGGGACGTGCTGATCCTGAATCCCGGAGAACGGCATCAGGCACTGGGCTGCCCGGAGGTGGAGGTGCCGGCCACGGAGTTCTTCGTGGGTGCCTTAGACATCCAGATAGAAGGAATGCCGCCAAACACGCTGCCGGTTCCCGGGGGCGGGCATATATTGCACACCACGGGAGAGCTGAGACAGAAGCTGTTCCGTATCTGTGCCTCCATGGAAGCGGAGAATGCCGTGTGCCGTCAGGGCAAGTATTTTATGATGAAGGCTTATCTGATGCAGCTGTTACTTCTGGTGGTCAGGGAGCAGTTTGAGCCGGTGGAGCGCACGGGTGCATATGTCTTTGAGTCCGTCAACAGGAAATATGTGGTGGAGCAGATTGCCAACTATTTTGAGGATCACTACGCGGATAAGATTTCGCTGGATCAGATTGCGGAAAATATGTATCTGAGTCCCTTTTATGTGTCGAAAATTTTTAAGAGCGAGACAGGAGTGGCGCCCATACGGTATCTGATTAACATCCGACTGGAAAAGGCGATGGAGCTTTTGGAGAGAGGATGTGAGGGGAGCATTCAGGATGTGGCGGCATCAGTGGGCTATGAGGATGCCTACCATTTCAGTAAGCTCTTCAAGAAGCATTTCGGAATTTCCCCGTCACAGGCGAGGAAGAAGGCGTGAATTTGTTTATTTTTTAACTTATGGAAAAACTGTTTTCAAGCAGGAAAGAATCTGATACAATAGCAGGCAGCAGCCGGAAAGAATGCAGGTGGAGGAAAGCCAAATGAGATATTTTTTTGAATCAAAGATTGAGAAGAAGGAAAAGGGATACATGATTCAGATTCCCTTTAATGTGTGGGAGGTCTGCAAGCAGCGGGAGAAAATTCAGGGAGAGGTCGTTCTGGACAATAAAATTATCGAGTGCGAGCTGCTTCCGAAGGAAAAGGGCAACTATGAAATCCACATTGAGGACGAGGATGCCGTCAGCGTGGAGCTGGGTGTGCCGCACAAGATTCTGCTGCATGTAACCGGGTCACTGATTCGCATGGATCAGAACAGCCCCTACAGCTTTGAAAACCCTGTCCGTAAGATTGACAGCATGGATGTTATTATTCAGCCCGAGGATGGACTTTGCGGACAGTCCTGTGTGGCAATGCTGGCAGGAGTTACCATCGCGGAGGTTATCAGCGTGATGGACTGCAGAGAGTGGCAGGCAACCATGGGACGCGTGATTTCAGCGCTGAACTATTACGGCATCGATCATACGGACATTATTGTATACACGGAGGGCAGGGACGCGGTTCTTCCGAAATGCTGTATCATGATGGAAAAGATGGGACGCTTTTGTCATTATCTGGTACATTTTGACGGAAGGTTTTATGATTCCAATCTGGGCGTACTGGAGGAGTATGATATGTCCAAGCTGCTGGGATATCTGGAAATCAAGTGCTAGGCATGCACTTTACGGCAGCCTTAAGAGAGGCTGCCAGACGGAGCTTCGGCCGAAGAGGGTCGGGGCTCTTTTTTTGATTCTAAAATAATTATTAAATCGCCCTGCAGCGCTTAAAATAAGAAAAAGAGAGCATTTGCGAGAAAACACGAGAAAACAAGAGATAAACAAGCATAAATAGACGTGAATATGCTTGAAAAAGTGCGCATATAAAACTAATATATGTTCTAACGATTAGCACTCAAACAAAACGAGTGCTAACAGAAAGTACTTCATAGTAAGGAGGTAATTATAATGAAATTAGTACCTTTAGGCGACAGAGTTGTTTTGAAGCAGGCAGCTGCAGAGGAGACTACCAAGTCCGGCATCGTGCTTCCCGGACAGAATAAGGAGAAGCCCCAGCAGGCAGTGGTAATCGCAGTCGGTCCCGGCGGAATGGTGGACGGCAAGGAAATCGGGATGAGCGTAAAGGCGGGAGAGCAGGTAATCTACTCCAAGTATGCCGGAACAGAGGTAAAGCTGGAGGACGAGGAGTATATCATCGTAAAGCAGAGTGATATTCTGGCTGTCATTGAGCAGTAGGCTTGCAAAAATACGGCGGCAGATCACGATGGCAAGTAAATTGAATGGAGGCAAAGGTTATGGCAAAAGAGATTAAATACGGAGCAGAAGCCCGTGCAGCATTAGAGTCCGGTGTCAATCAGCTGGCAGACACCGTGAGAGTAACACTCGGACCGAAAGGAAGAAATGTGGTTCTGGATAAGTCCTTTGGAGCACCCCTGATTACCAACGACGGCGTGACCATCGCTAAGGAGATTGAGCTGGAGGATGCCTTTGAGAATATGGGAGCGCAGCTCGTGAAGGAGGTTGCCACAAAGACAAATGATGTGGCAGGTGACGGAACGACGACGGCGACCGTGCTCGCACAGGCAATGATAAATGCAGGAATGAAGAATCTGGCAGCAGGCGCAAACCCGATTATCCTGAGAAAGGGTATGAAGAAGGCTACCGACAGTGCCGTACAGGCGATTTCCAGGATGAGCCAGAAGGTAAACGGCAAGGAGCACATTGCCCGCGTGGCAGCTATTTCAGCCGGAGACGAGGCTGTGGGACAGCTGGTGGCAGATGCGATGGAGAAGGTGAGCGGAGACGGTGTCATCACCATTGAGGAGTCCAAGACAATGCAGACGGAGCTCGACCTCGTGGAAGGTATGCAGTTTGACAGAGGCTACATTTCCGCTTATATGGCAACAGATATGGATAAGATGGAGGCAACTCTGGATAATCCCTATATCCTGATTACGGATAAGAAGATTTCCAACATTCAGGAGATTCTGCCCTTACTGGAGCAGATTGTCCAGTCCGGCGCAAAGCTGCTCATTATTGCTGAGGATGTTGAGGGAGAGGCTCTGACCACCCTGATTGTCAACAAGCTGCGCGGAACCTTTAACGTAGTGGCAGTGAAGGCTCCCGGCTACGGTGACAGAAGAAAGGCTATGCTGGAGGACATTGCCATCCTGACAGGCGGTACCGTCATCAGCTCTGAGCTTGGCTATGAGCTGAAGGATACCACTATGGATATGCTGGGGCGCGCAAAGAGCGTAAAGGTTCAGAAGGAGAACACGGTTATCGTGGATGGAGAGGGAGACAAGGCTGCCATCCAGTCAAGAATTGCACAGATTAAGAACCAGATTGAGGAGACCACTTCTGACTTTGACAGAGAGAAGCTGCAGGAGAGACTTGCAAAGCTTGCCGGCGGTGTTGCGGTTATCCGCGTCGGCGCAGCTACGGAGACAGAGATGAAGGAAGCGAAGCTCCGTCTGGAGGACGCGCTGGCAGCGACCAGAGCAGCCGTGGAGGAGGGAATTATCTGCGGCGGCGGCTCTGCATATATCCATGCCTCCAAGGAGGTCGCAAAGCTGGCTGATACCCTCGAGGGAGATGAGAAGACCGGTGCATGTATCGTGCTGAAGGCACTGGAGGCACCTCTGTATCATATCGCCGCAAATGCAGGTCTGGAGGGAAGCGTCATCATCAATAAGGTGAGAGAGGCAGAGGCAGGTGTCGGCTTTGATGCCCTGAAGGAGGAGTATGTGGACATGGTGAAGGCGGGAATCCTTGACCCTGCCAAGGTTACCAGAAGTGCACTACAGAATGCAACCAGCGTTGCAAGCACGCTGCTTACAACCGAGAGCGTGGTTGCAAACATCAAGGAGGAGACGCCTGCAATGCCCGCAGGTGCTCCCGGCGGAATGGGTGCATACTAAAATCTGACAAACGTCTGCGAAAGACAGACGGAAGAGAAATTTCGGGGAATGACCTGCGGACAGTGCGCGGGAAATTCCCCGTTTTTTTTGTGCCGGGGTAAATTTTGCGTGCTTTTCGGACGATATTATGGTAGAATAATATCAGAGGAAGGCACGGATGCCGGAAGCGGTTTTGTGGAATGGTTAGAGCGACAGGGAGGTAGAGCTATGGCAGCCAATATTCAGATGAGGACGGATGTCTCTTATTTATTTTCGGGTCTGGGAGGCTCTCAGACGGGTTCGGCGGGCGTTGCGGCGAGCAATTTCCTGGCAGATTATGCGAGCATCAAAAACGGCAGCTACGGTAAGCTGATGAAGGCATACTACAGCGAGACGGCGAGTGATACCGTAAAGAGCATCACGAAGAATAAGACAACCTCTTCGGTGAGCACTGCACTGTCAAAGGAAGAGACCAAGGAGTATGCGAAGCTGGAGACAACGACGGATGCCCTGAAGGAATCGGCGGATGCACTGCTTAATAAGGCTCTCTATGAGGAAAAGAACGAGGATAAGGATGAGGATAAGCTGTATCAGGCGGTAAACAGCTTTGTCGCGGATTATAATGCAGTGCTGAAGGCGGCGGAGAATACGACGGATGGCACAGTGCTAAGACGTGTGGAGAGCATGAAGACAAACACGGCGTCAATGGAAAAAACACTTGCCTCGGTGGGCATTACCATCGGGGAGGACGCGAGTCTTTCGATGGACAAGGCTGCCTTTGACAAGGCGGCACTCTCCAAAGTAAAGAGCCTGTTTCAGGGCAACGGCTCCTACGGCTATCAGATTTCCGCACAGGCATCCCTGATTAACTATGCGGCTGACAAGGTAATCAATCGGGGAAGCATTTATACTACGAGCGGCTCCTACAGCACGGGCTTTAGCAACGGAAACCTTTTCAGCACCTATTTTTAGGACTATTACAAATTTTTTGAAAAATATGAAAAATTCTATTGACATTCATGAGCGAATCAGATAAAATATGGTTTGTTCGCAGGAATGGCGGAATTGGCAGACGCGCACGGTTCAGGTCCGTGTGGTAGCAATACCATGAGAGTTCAAGTCTCTTTTCCTGCATTCGTAAGAGGTGTTAAGTGATTGCTTAGCACCTCTTTTTTCTCTATGGAGATTGGACTTTTGCCCATAAGCTCCTATGTAAGGCGGGCGAAGAAGGAAGGGAGAACGATGGAACGTCAGAACAGCGAAGGGCAGGGAAGTCCGGTCTTTGAAAGAGCGGGCAGCGGACGAGGGGTGCGGAAGGACTGGTACAGACTGGACCTGTCAGCCATTGTTTATCCTACCCTGCAGAGAAGGGATTTTTCGTCCGTCTATCGGCTTGCCGTGGTCCTGAAGGAGGAAATCAGACCGGAGGTGCTGCAGAAGGCTTTGAATATGACCCTGCCCAGATTCCCTACCTATAAGGCTGCTATCAGAAGAGGGCTTTTCTGGAGGTATCTGGAGCCGAATGACCGCCCGGGGCCCTTTGTGCAGGAGGATGTGAAAAACCCGTGTCAGCCGATGCACTTTAAGGCAAACAACCGATATCTGGTAAGGGTTTACCATTTCCGAAACAGGATTGCGCTGGAGGCGCATCACAGTCTGGGAGACGGAACGGGGGCAATGTGTGTGTTACAGACACTGACAGCTACCTACCTAAGGCTGCTGGGAGCTCAGGAGATAGAAAACGGCGGCTTCGTGCTGGACATTCAGAGTGAGCCGGCGGCGGAGGAGCTGGAGGATGCCTATATGAGGTATGCCAACGCGAAGGTCTGTCCGCCAAGGCTGCAGCAGAAGGCGTACCGCGTCAGGGGAACGGCAGAGCCCTTTTACACGCTGAATATCATCGACGGCATCATGTCGGTATCGGAGGTGGCGGCTGCTGCAAAGCGGTATCATGCCACGATAACGGAATACCTGAATGCGGTGCTGCTTTATGCCCTGCTGCAGAAGCAGATTCAGGACGGAGGGACGCGCCTGCGCCCGGTGAAGATAGCCATGCCGGTGAACTTGCGGCGCTTTTTCCCATCCGCCACCCTGCGAAACTTTATCACGATGATTTACCCGGGCGTAGACCCGAGACTGGGCGACTATACCTTTGAAGAGATTGTGACAAATGTGCATAACTATATGCGGTATCACTTGGATGAAAAGCTGCTTCGAGGAGACATTACCACCAATGCGGAGACCCAGCGGAACCCCATTATCCGCGTGGTTCCGCTGTTTATCAAGGATATGGTGGTGAAGGCATTCTATGCCAGGATACAGGACAGAAATTCATCGGCAGGGCTGACGAACATGGGGGCACTGCAGGTGCCGGAGGGGATGAAGCAATATATTGAGCGGTTTGACATCTGTATGGGACAGCCCTTTTCCAGAAGGACAAACTGTGCGGTTATCAGCTTCGGGGATGTTTTGACCGTCAACTTTGCCAGCAGTATCGTGGAGGCTGACGTGGAGAGATATTTCTTCTGTACCCTTGTGCGGGACGGGATTCATGTAAGGCTTGAGAGCAATCGCGGAATGGATTGAGGAAGGAGCGGCATATGTCATATTGTGTAAATTGCGGTGTGGAGCTTGATGCGTCGGCGAGATGCTGCCCGCTGTGTGAAACACCGGTGATTAATCCGAGGGAGCTGGAAAAGCTCGCAGCGGCACAGCCGCCCTTTCCCGGAAAAAAGGGGCAGGTGGAGACGGTAAAGAGGAAGGACTTGGGGATTCTGGTATCCATCGTGGCACTGGCGACGGCGGTAACCTGCGGGGTACTGAATGTCCTTGTGTTTCGCGGAGTGCCGTGGTCACTGGCGGTAATCGGAGTGTGCGGCGTGCTGTGGGTGATGCTTGTACCGGCAGTGATTTACACGGGACAGTCTGTCTATGTATCGCTGCTTCTGGACGGAGCAGCGATTGCCGGCTGTCTGTATATGCTGACTTATCTGACGGAAGACCGCAGATGGCTTGTGGAGCTTGGTGTGCCGATTACCGCACTGGTGACGGCGGTGGCGGAGGCTTTCACCCTGTGTGTCCGCAGACTGCCCCGCTCGTTTCTGACGGTGGCGCTGTATCTGTTCACCGCTGTCGGGCTTCTTTGTATGGGACTGGAAATGCTGATAGATTACAGCATGAAGCGTGAAATTGCCCTGGGCTGGTCGGCGGTGGTGCTGACGGTCTGTACGATTCTTGATATTACCATCATTACAATGCTTTCGAGAAAACGGCTGCGCAATGCCATAAGGCGGCGGCTGCACTTTTAGGAATGCAGCGGGCAGAGCGGCTGCGGCTTTTAGGAGAGGAAGACTATGGAGAAGGCTGACAGAAGAACGCAGAACCTGATGAATCTGGTGAGACGTGTGCATGGTCTGGTGGAGAAGCCGGATTTGGAAAAGCACAGGCAGTCGCAGGACTATATCGGATCACTGCTTGGAAGCGCAAAGGAGCTTACTTACCGGGAGATACAGATAGACGGAATCAGAGCGGAGTGGGTCAGTGTCAACCGGGCGCACAGGAAAAAGCACGTGATTCTGCACTGCCACGGAGGAGGCTATTCCACAGGGAGCAGCCTGTATGCGAGAACGCTGACCTCCAAGCTGGCAGCTTCAACCTCTATGGAGGTGCTTTGCTTTGATTACCGTCTGGCACCGGAGCATCCATATCCGGCGGCAACGGAGGACGCCGTGAAGGTCTGGAACCATCTGATGCTGCAGGGCTATGGAGCGGGCGATGTAATACTCACGGGAGATTCTGCCGGAGGAAATCTGGCGCTGGCACTGACACATATCCTGAAGGAGGAGGGAAGGCTGCTGCCGGGAGGACTGGTGCTGATGTCTCCGTGGACGGATTTGACCTGCTCGGGCGAATCCTATCAGGCGAAGGCAGAGCTTGACCCGGTGCTGGAGGATGCCTATATCCGCAGCTGTATAGAAGCGTATGCGGGGGAAAGGGAGCTGAAAAATCCGCTGATTTCTCCTCTGTTTGGAGATTTTACAGGCTTCCCGCCCGTTTATATCCAGGCGGGCGAGAATGAGATTCTTTTAAGCGATGCCACAAGACTGCAGCAGGCTCTTGCGAAGGCGGGCGTACCGGTCGGGCTTGCAATTTATCCCGGAATGTGGCACGTATTCCAGATGTCACCCATGAAGACGGCACGGGAGGCGATGGATATGTGCGCGGACTTCATTCTGAAAAACTGTGATTAAGCAAATGTTAAAAAAAGAAAAAGGAATTTGCGCAGGAACGCAGAATATTACTACTAGGAGAAGGGTTTCGCTTACGACTTTTAGTCAGAAAAGAGGCAGGCATGACAATCAGAGAAAGCTTAGAGCAGAGAGAGAAGGAGTACTTAAGCCCTTACGCAGCTCTCAGTATGAACACCAGAGGCAGACTGAAGGACGAGGTTGAGTGTGACATCCGCCCGGCATTCCAGCGGGATCGGGATAAAATCCTGCACTGTAAGGCGTTTCGCAGGCTGAAGGACAAGACGCAGGTATTCCTTTTGCCGGAGGGGGATCATTACCGCACAAGGCTTACGCATACACTGGAGGTTTCCCAGAATGCCCGCACGATTGCCAAGGCGCTGAAGCTGAATGAGGATTTGGTGGAGGCGATAGCGCTGGGGCATGACCTGGGGCACACACCCTTTGGACATGCCGGGGAGAGGGCGCTGAACAGAGTGTGCCCCATCGGCTTTGAGCACAGCCAGCAGAGCGTGCGGACGGTAGACAGGCTGGAGAGAAAGGGGCAGGGCTTGAATCTGACCTATGAGGTGCGGGACGGCATATTGAACCACCAGACCATCGGAAAGCCGCATACGCTGGAGGGAAAGGTGGTACGTCTGTCGGATAAGATTTCCTACATTCATCACGATATGGACGATGCCGTGAGGGCGGGGATTCTGCGTGAGACGGATGTCCCGCGGGAAATAAGGGATGTTATCGGATGTACGCCCAGCGAACGTCTGGATCATTTTGTACATGACATTGTCACCTGCAGTATGGGAAAGAATGACATCTGTATGTCGGAGACGGTGGCAGCCGCGATGCAGGCTATGCGGCGCTTTATGTTTGAAAATGTATATCAGAATCCCATCGCTAAGAGCGAGGAGGGAAAGGCGGAGATGCTGATGGAGACTTTGTATCAGCATTTCATGAAAAATATTGATGACCTGCCGGAGGAATTCTTAAATCTTCTCTCGGAGGGAGAACCGAGAGAACAGGTTATCTGCGATTACGTGGGCGCGATGACGGACCGGTTTGCAATAGCCCTGTATGAAGAAATTTACATACCAAAGTCATGGACGACAATGTGAGGTTATATGTACTATTCGGAAGAGCTGGTAGAAGAGATAAGAGGGAAAAACGATATAGTGGATGTGGTGTCGGGGTATGTGCGGCTTCAGAAAAAGGGCGGGAATTACTGGGCATGCTGTCCCTTTCACAACGAGAAAACCCCTTCCTTTTCGGTGTCGGGCAGCAAGCAGATGTACCACTGCTTCGGCTGCGGGGTCAGCGGGAATGTGTTTACCTTTGTCATGAAATATGAAAACTACAGCTTTCCGGAGGCAATCCGGATGCTGGCAGACAGGGCGGGAGTTGAGCTGCCAAGGGTAGAGTACACGGAGGAGCAGAAGGCGAGGGAGAACAGACGCTCAAGGCTTCTGGAGGTAAACAGGGAGGCGGCAAAGTTCTTCTATTATCAGCTCAGACAGCCGCACGGGGCGATAGGCTATCAGTACTTAAGAAAGAGAGAGCTGACGGATGAGACCATGCACCGGTTCGGACTGGGGTATGCCGGAAAGAATGGCGCCGAGCTGGTGAAGTATCTTCGGAGCAAGGGCTTTGAGGATGAGCTGATTAAGGAAGCGGGGCTTGCAAATAACTCGGAGCGCTACGGTATGATCAGTCAGTTCTGGAATCGTGTGATGTTTCCGATTCAGGATGCCAATAACCGTGTCATCGGCTTTGGCGGTCGTGTGATGGGGGACGGCGAGCCGAAGTATCTGAATTCGCCGGAGACTCCGGTGTTTGACAAGAGACGGAATCTCTACGGGTTGAACTTTGCACGGACGGCGCGCAGCGGCAATATGATTCTCTGCGAGGGCTATATGGATGTCATCGCCATGCATCAGGCGGGCTTTTCGCAGGCGGTCGCTTCGCTGGGGACAGCGTTTACGCCGGAACAGGCAAATCTGCTGCGGAGATACACGGATACAGTGCTGCTTGCCTACGACAGCGACGGAGCCGGCACAAAGGCGGCACTTCGCGGGATAGGAATTCTGCGGGATGCGGGGCTGAACGGGCGGGTGATTAACATGAAGCCCTACAAGGACCCGGATGAATTTATGAAAAACCTGGGGAAGGATGCATTTCAGGAGAGAATTGACGCGGCAGAGAACAGCTTTTTCTTTGAAATCCGATTGTTGGAGGAGCAGTTTGATATGCACGACCCGGAATCCAAGACAAGGTTTCACAGAGAGATAGCAAAAAGGCTGTGTGAATTTAGCGAGGCTGTGGAGCGGGACAATTATCTGCAGGCAGTGGCTGAAAAGTATTTTATCGGCGTGGAAAACCTGCGGAGGCTTGTGGCAGGCTATGCGGCGCAGACGGGGCTGGCGAAGCCCTATGAGAGACCGCAGTCCGGCATCCGGGCAAAAAAGAACCCGGAGGAGAGCGCCAGGAAGGCACAGCGGCTGCTGATAACATGGATTACGGATGAACCGGCACTGTTTGAAAGGATAAGGAAATATATTTCAGCAGGCGATTTCACGGATGAGCTTTACAGGAAGGTGGCAGAAAGGCTTTTTGCAGGGCTGGAGCAGGGAGATTTTCAGCCGGCGGGGATTATCAGCACCTTTGAGGATGAGGAGGAGCAGCGTCAGGCAGCGGAGCTTTTTCAGACAAGCCTTCCGAGCCTGGAGACGGGGCAGGAGCGGACAAAGGCGTTTCACGATATCCTGATGGCGGTGAAGAAGAACAGCTATGAGTATTATACTGCCAGACTGGGAACGGATGTGAATGCCCTAAGTCAGGTCATCGAGGGCAAGAAGGCACTGGAGGAGCTGGCAAGGACGCATATTTCACTGGAATAAGGACATTTTAATATAAGTATGAACGGGAAGGAATCCCAAGGAAGGATGGAACTCTACAATGGATGAAAACATGCAGGCAAAGTTTGACGAGAAGGTCAAGGAGCTTTTAAGCGCCGCCAAAAAGAAGAAGAATGTGCTGGAATATCAGGAAATCAGCGAATTCTTTGCGGACATGCCTCTGGAGGAGGAACAGTTCGAAAAAATTCTGGAGGTTCTGGAGCAGAACAACGTCGATGTACTCCGCATTACCGAGGATGACGATGTGGATGACGAGGAGATGATTCTTGCCGGGGATGAAGAGGTGGATGTGGAAAACCTCGATTTGTCTGTACCGGACGGCATCAGCATCGAGGACCCGGTGAGGATGTATCTGAAGGAAATCGGTAAGGTTCCGCTGCTCTCCGCGGAGGAGGAAATCGAGCTGGCAAAGCGGATGGAGTTAGGAGACCAGGAGGCGAAAAAGCGTCTGGCGGAAGCGAATTTGCGTCTGGTGGTAAGCATTGCCAAGCGATATGTGGGACGGGGAATGCTGTTTTTGGATTTGATTCAGGAAGGGAATCTGGGCTTAATCAAGGCAGTTGAGAAATTCGATTACCGCAAGGGGTATAAGTTTTCAACCTACGCGACATGGTGGATTCGTCAGGCAATTACCAGGGCGATTGCGGACCAGGCGAGGACAATCCGTATTCCTGTCCATATGGTTGAGACAATCAATAAGCTGATTCGCGTCAGCAGGCAGCTGCTGCAGGAGCTGGGTCGTGAGCCCAGTCCGGAGGAGATTGCGGAGGAGATGAATATGCCCGTGGATCGCGTGAGGGAGATCCTGAAAATCAGTCAGGAGCCGGTTTCTCTGGAAACTCCCATCGGTGAGGAGGAGGACAGCCATCTGGGCGACTTCATTCAGGATGACAATGTGCCCGTACCTGCGGATGCGGCGGCATTTACACTGTTAAAGGAGCAGCTGGTAGAGGTGCTCGGAACGCTGACAGAGAGAGAGCAGAAGGTGCTCAGACTGCGTTTCGGGCTGGACGACGGACGCGCCCGCACGCTGGAAGAGGTGGGTAAGGAGTTCAATGTAACCCGTGAGCGAATCCGCCAGATTGAGGCGAAGGCACTGAGAAAGCTGCGTCATCCCAGCCGCAGCAGAAAGCTGAAGGACTATCTGGACTGATGAGCGGGGGAAGAGTGAATTTATCCGCACGGCTGCAAATGCTGGCAGATATGGTGACACCGGGGAATCGGGTGGCGGATGTGGGCTGTGACCATGGTCTCCTTCCTATCCGGCTGGTGCAGGATGGAGTGGCTCCTGCTGCGCTGGCGATGGATGTGCGGAAAGGCCCGCTGGAGGCTGCGAGGGCAAATGTCAGAGCCTGCGGACTGGAGAGCTACATAACACTGCGCCTGTCGGACGGACTAAAGGAGTACCGCACAGGGGAGGCAGATACGGTTGTCTGCGCCGGAATGGGTGGCAGGCTGATGCAGAGAATTCTCTCGGAGAGCATGGATAAGGTAAAAACGGTACAGGAGCTGATTTTACAGCCACAGTCAGAGCTTAGGGAGTTTCGGGCGTATTTGCGTGAGTGTGGGCTTGCGGTGCAGAGGGAATCGGCACTTTGCGAGGACGGCAGGTACTATTTTGCAATGAAGGTGAGTGTCAGGGATGCCGGAAGGACAATAGAGAAGGACAGTCTGCCTAAGGAGCTGACACAGCTGTATGACAGCTTTGGCAGACAGCTGCTGGAGGAGAGAAATCCCGTGCTACACTCTTTTTTAAAGCAGCGTCAGAAAGCACTGCTTGAGCTTGTGGAGGCGCTGTCTGCAAAGGAAGCAAGGCAAAGACAGCGGCTTTTAGAGCTGCAGGAGGAGCTCCTTTTGCTGGAGAGGGCACTGGAATATCCCTGCTAGGCATGCAGCAGGAAGAGCAAAGTAAAAAAATGCACCGCCGGCGGGGAGCGGGAATTTAAGAAGCCTGTAATTGCCCGAAAAGGCAGTGAAAGAGGGAGGGGCTATGGTTACACTTACAATCAACGGTGAAGAGAAAAGAGTGCCGGCTGGAACATCCTATGAGGAGATTGCAGCGGAGTATCAGAAGGATTACAACGGCATGATTGCGGTGGTTGCGGCAAACAGAAAAATCCGTGAGCTGTTCAAGCGGGCGACACGGGATTGTACGTTGGACTTCTTTACACTGGAGGATGCAGTGGGCTATAAGACTTACGTGCGCACGGCAACCATGCTTTTTCTGAAGGCAGTCTGTGACGTGTTCGGTGCAGATGCCGCACGGGAGGCATGTGTAGAGTTTTCCATCGGGCACGGGTATTATGTCAATATGCCGCAGGGGGTAGCGATAACTGATGAGAACGCCGGAAAGCTTAAGGAGAGAATGCAGGAGCTTGTGGCGCAAAAGCGCCCCTTTAAAAAGCGCTCCTATTCTCTGGAGGATGCCATGGAGCTGTTTAGAGAGAATGGCATGAAGGATAAGGAGAAGCTTTTCCGTTACCGCAGAAGCTCAGCGGTTAATATCTATGAGCTGGATGGCTATTATGATTACTATTACGGCTACATGCTGCCGGATACCGGGTATGTGAAATGGTATGACGTGATTCCCTACGAAAAGGGCTTTATGCTTTTACTACCCACGGCGAAGGAGCCGACAAGAGTGAAGCCCTTTGAGGAGCGAAGGAAGCTGTTTGACACCATGGCGGCATCACAGGACTGGGGAAGACAGGCGTCCATGGAGACGGTGGGAGATTTGAATGACCAGATATGCTCCGGCTCCATGAGTGAGCTGATTCTGGTGCAGGAGGCAGAGCAGGAGAGAAAGATTGGCGAAATTGCGAAGGATATAGTGAGCAGGGGAAACGTGAAATTCGTGATGATTGCAGGTCCCTCCTCGTCGGGAAAGACAACCTTTTCCCACAGGCTCTCCATTCAGCTTAGAACGCTGGGAAAGATGCCTCATCCCATCGCACTGGACAACTATTTCGTGAACAGGGAGCAGACACCGAGAGATGAGAACGGAGACTATAATTTTGAATGTCTGGAAGCCATTGATGTCAAAAAGTTCAATGAGGATATGCTGAAGCTGCTTGCAGGGGAAAGAGTGGAGCTTCCGGAGTTCAACTTTAAGAGCGGACAGAGAGAGTATCGGGGTAATTTCCGACAGCTGGGTGAGGATGACATTCTGGTGATTGAAGGGATACACGGTCTGAACGGAAGGATGTCCTATGCGCTGCCGGATGAGAGCAAATATAAGATTTACATCAGCGCACTGACAACGCTGAACATCGACGGGCATAACAGGATACCTACCACGGACGGCAGACTGCTGCGCAGGATGGTACGGGATGCCCGGACAAGGGGAGCAAGCGCACAACGGACAATCCAGATGTGGCCCTCCGTGCGCCGGGGAGAGGAAGAGAACATTTTTCCTTTTCAGGAGGAGGCGGATGCCATGTTCAATTCAGCGACTTTGTACGAGCTGGCTGTCCTGAAGCCCTTCGCGGAGCCGCTGCTCTTTCAGATTCCGAAGGAGGCGTCCGAGTATTATGAGGCAAACAGGCTTTTGAAGTTTCTGGATTACTTTTTGAGTGTGCCGAGTGAGAGCCTGCCGAACAATTCTATCTGCAGGGAGTTTGTGGGAGGCAGCTGCTTTCAGGTATAGGAAGTGACGACACCGGATAAATCGCAAAGGAGAGAGCTGCAATGCGGGGAGTACAGGAGAAAAAAGTCTGTGAGGGCGGCTGGCGTGACAGAAGCTTTAAGCTGGCAGGCTGTGTGGTGCGGTCGGTCGGAGTGGTTCTCTTTGCGGTTTTAATGATTTTTGCCGCAAGATACACTGCCTTTGTTCTGCCGGGCGGGAAGGAGTACCCGCTGACGGTGCATGACAGCCTGTGGAAAAATCTGCTGGCGGGGATACTGGTGCTGCTGGCAGCGGGGCTGCTTTTGCTGGGAGAGAAGCGTTTTTCGGCGCTTTGGCAGTACAGAATTTCCAATCTGGCAGTGCTGCTGGCAGGCTGCTGGGTGCTGGGCGCAGGCTTCTGGTGGGTAAGGTCTGCCATTCGCATACCGTTGGGAGATCAGGCGTTTGTGTATGGAGGTGCCTCTTACTTTCTGGAGGGAAATTACAGCTTTTTGGCGCAGCCCGGCGGCTATCTGGCGATGTATCCGCATCAGATTGGTCTGGTTGCGCTGATGGAGGGGCTTTTTAGGCTGGTTGGTTCCTACAATTTTTATGCCTTTGAAATTCTGTGTGTGCTGTTTGCAGGGGGCAGTGTGCTGGCGGGCTATCTGCTGCTCAGAGAGGCGACGCGGAGCATGGCGGCAGCCGTATGCTACAGCGCGCTGATGGCGTGCTGTCTGCCGCTGGTCTTTTATACCAGCTGGGTATACGGGGATGTTCCCAGTCTCTTTTTTGTGCTGATGGCGGCATGGATGCTGCTGCGCTTTCGGAGGAGTCTGCGCTGGGGCTGGCTGGCGGGTGAGGTGGCAATGACGACGCTTGCCGTATTCAACCGTAAGAATTCGTGCATTTTTGTCGTGGCGCTCTGTCTCATTACGCTGGCTGTTTTTTTGAAAGAGAAGTGTCCGCGGCTGCTGCTTGCGGCGGGCCTTTCGGTGGTGATTCCGTATCTTGCCTATCAGGGGCTGTATTTGATGTATGAGCTTCGCTCCGGCTATGAGCATTCATCGGGAATTCCCGCAGCTGCATGGATTGCGATGGGGCTTCATGAGGCGGAGGGCGTCTATGGCTGGTATGATGATTCGGCTAAACAGCTGTACTACGAGCATGGAATGGATGCGGGGCTGGCAAAACACGCAGCAAAGGAAGAGGTGTCGGAGCGCCTTACATACTTTTTAAAAAACCCTTCCGATGCGGTAACCTTTTACAAGGAGAAGCTGCTGTCGCAATGGAATACGCCTCTGTACCAGTCTCTCTATTTTAATACGATGTACACAGAAGAGTATACCCCGGAGGAGGGCAGCTTTGTGGCAAAGCTGACTGCGGAGAATTATATTGCGGTGCTGTCATGGTGTGACAGATTGCAGTTTGTGGTTTATCTGGGCTTTGTTCTTTATTTCCTGCTCGGTATGAAGCGGGATGCAGACCTGTTTTTGGCACTTGTGCCGGTGACGGTAATAGGAGGTGTCTGCTTCAGCCTGCTCTGGGAGGCGAAGGCGAGGTACAGCTTTCCGTATTATGTGATGATGTTCTCCTATGCGACAGTCGGTTATGTCTCTCTGGCGGAGCAGATTCTGCGGGCAATCGGCAGAAAACGCGGCAGGAAAAACGAGGACAACATCATCGAATTCAGGAAAATCGCTTAGTTTTGCTTGTTTTTCCGCCTAAAATGGTATAGACTGTCTTTGGTAAGTAAGACAGGCAATCGCGGCTGCAGGATACTGCAGGTGAGGAAAGTCCGGGCTTCACAGGGCAGGATGCCGGATAACGTCCGGTGGAGGTGACTCCAAGGCAAGTGCAACAGAAATAAACCGCCGTTTTGATACGCTCTGGCGTGTCGAAAGAAAGAAATCAGCGTTACTGATTCTTTCCGGCGAGGCATGAGTGCTTCGCCGCGGTAAGGGTGGAAAGGCAGCTTAAGAGACTACCGTCCGGCTGGTAACAGCCGGAGCCATGTAAACCCCATCCGAAGCAAGATCAAACAGAAGGCTACAGGCTTGCCCGGTCTGCCTTCAGGTAGGTCGCTTGATGCGGCTGGCAACAGTCGTGCTAGATAGATGATTGCTCAACGACATAACCCGGCTTATCGTTTTGCTTACCGGCATAAGAAGCTGCGGACTGCTTTCGGGTGGTCCGTTTTGTTTTTCTAAAGGGATGCGCCTGCGGCATATGTACGATGCCGGAAATGACAGGGAGGAAGAGGAAAGCTGTGAACAGAGGCTTGTGGAAATATGGGCTCGGGCTGTTTAGCCTGCTTATACTGCTTGGTGCTTTTGGCTGCGGGAAGAAGGAAGCAGCCCCGGGGGAAAAATCAGAGGGAGTGCAGGAATTTTCCGGCGGGACAGACAATCAGAAAACGGTGCGGGAAGCTGAATTTGAGCCGCAGAGAGCGGTAGTGCGCGTGAAGGCGGGAAGCAACACGGGAAGCGGCGTTATGCGCAGAATCAGTGAGGACGGAGTAAGACTAGAGGTGCTGACGGCGGCGCATGTGCTGGCGAAGCTTGCAGCAGGAGAACAGCCGATGATGCTTCTGGAGGACGGAACGGAGTGGAGCTGCGTGGAGTACATTTTTCTGGAAAATATGGATGTGGCGATTCTTTTTCTGGAGGAAGAGGCGCTGCTGGAAAGGGTTCGCGAGGACTGCCTCATCCGTGCAGACAAGGAGCACTATGACAGCATGGGGGACGGGGACGTATGTATTGCCATCGGCGGCGGTGAGGGAAATGAATGGTCAGCGGTCACGGGGGAAATACTGGATAACTGGATTTATATGGAAGATTACGGACAGTACATGATATGGGCGGACGCACCAATACGACCGGGAATGTCAGGGGGCGGTCTGTTTGACCGCGAAGGGTATTTTCTGGGAATTCTGTCAGGAGGAAGTGAGGACGGACAGCTTGCAGCAGTTCCGTGGAGCCTGATTGAGGCGGCAGCACCCTGATACCGGCGGCAGTGCCCTGATGTCCGGCTATATAAGGAGGTTTTTGGGAATGAATTTCAATTCCGTGCATCGAAGAGGATTGACTTTTTTCGGGATATGGTAGACAATGTATCTGTTTGAACGATTGCCGTGGCGGCAAAGAAAAAGGAAGAGAAAGACAGGAAGGACAAGAGGAAAAGTAAGAGAGAAGTAAAAGAGAAGTAAGAGAGAACTAAGAGAGAAGTAAGAGAGATAAAAAGAGAAAGGCAAGAAAGGAACGGAGAAGAATGACAAAGATAGATGTGATTTCTGGCTTTCTGGGAGCCGGCAAGACGACCCTGATTAAAAAGCTGTTGAAGGAGGCACTGGACGGAAGCAGGACGGTACTGATTGAAAATGAATTCGGAGAGATAGGGATAGACGGAGGATTTTTGCAGGAATCCGGTATTGAGATTAAGGAGATGAATTCGGGCTGCATCTGCTGTTCTCTGGTGGGAGATTTCGGAACCTCCTTAAAGGAGGTTATTTCTACCTACGCGCCGGAGCGTATTCTGATTGAGCCATCGGGAGTAGGCAAGCTCTCGGATGTTCTTCGTGCAGTGGAGGATGTGGCTGCGACTCTGGAGGTGAAGGTGAACAGTGCTGTTGCAGTGGTGGATGCCTCCAAGGCGAAGATGTACATGAAGAATTTTGGTGAGTTCTTTCTGAATCAGATTGCTTATGCAGGAACGATTATTTTGAGCAGGACTGATAAGGTTACACCTGAAAAGCTGGAGGAATGCGTTGCCCTGATTCGCGGGCACAACGCGAAGGCAACCGTGATTACGACCCCGCTTGAGCAGCTGAGCGGAAAGTCAGTGCTGGAGACCATTGAGGGCGCGGATACGCTGGATTCCATGATGCAGGAAATGCTGGAGCATACACATGAGCACCACCACGAGCATGACGGCGGATGCTGCCACGACCATGAGCACCACCACGAGCATGACGGCGAGTGCTGCCACGACCATGAGCATCACCATGAGCATGACGGCGGGTGCTGCCACGACCACGAGCATCACCATGAGCATGACGGCGGGTGCTGCCACGACCACGAGCATCACCATGAGCATGACGGTGAGTGCTGCCACGACCATGAGCACGACCATGAGCATGACGGCGGGTGCTGCCACGACCATGAGCACCACCACGAGCATGACGGCGGGTGCTGCCACGACCACGAGCACGACCACGAGCATGACGGCGGGTGCTGCCATGGACATCACCATCATCATGCTGACGAAGTGTTTACAAGCTGGGGAAAGGAAAGCCCGGCAAAGTTTACGACGGAAAGAATTGAGAGCATTCTGACGGCACTTGACAGCGGGGAGTACGGCTCGATTCTGCGCGCAAAGGGTATGGTTCCGGCGGAGGATGGCACATGGATTTTCTATGATTACGTGCCGCAGGAGCATGACATCAGAACCGGTGAGCCTCAGGTGACGGGAAAAATCTGCGTGATTGGTGCGGATTTAAAGGAAGATAAGCTGGAGGAGCTGTTTCATTGAGCGAAGCGGGAGACGGAAAGGCGGTAAGGGCAGATGAAATCTGTATATATGATTAATGGATTCCTGGAGAGCGGAAAGACGGAGTTTATCAGCTTTACACTGGCACAGCCCTACTTTCAGATAAAGGGAAGGACACTTTTGATTGTATGTGAGGAGGGCGAGAACGAGTATGATGAGGCACTTTTACAGAAGAGCCGCACAGAGCTGGAGCTGATTGAAAACGAAGCTGATTTTACGCCGGAGATGCTGACAAATCTGGAGAAGAAGCATAAGCCGGACCGCATTATCATTGAGTATAACGGTATGTGGAACTACAAGAAGGTAAAGCTGCCATGGCACTGGAAAATTGAACAGCAGATTACAACAATCGACGGCTCGACCTTTCCTATGTATTACACCAATATGCGCTCTCTTCTCGCAGAGATGATTCGAAAGTCGGAGATGATTATTTTTAACCGCTGCGATACGGTGAGAGACCAGCTGAACACCTATAAGAGGAATATAAAGGCGGTAAATGCCTCGGCGGATGTGATTTTTGAGGATGCAAACGGCGAGATTGACGAGATTTTTGAAGAGGATTTGCCCTACGACCTGAATCAGGAGACGGTTGTCCTTGATAATCAGGGCTATGGTATCTGGTATCTGGATGCAATGGAGCATCCGGACAGATATGTGGGGAAAAAGCTGCAGTTTGTGGCGATGGTATTAAAGCCGGAAAATTTCCCTGAAAACTATTTTGTACCCGGCAGAATGGCAATGACCTGTTGCGCGGATGACATGGCATTTCTGGGCTACGCGTGCGAGTTTTCGGGAGCGGGAGCCCTGCAGCAGAAGGAATGGGTTAAGGTGACGGCAGTCGTTGCCAGAGAGTACCGGGAGGACTATAAGGGAGAGGGACCGGTTCTTCACGCAGTAATTGTGGAGCGGACTAAGGCTCCGAAGGATGAGGTAATAAGCTTCGCGTAGGATAAAAAGAAAGCGCAGAAGGATGAGATAATCAGCTCCGCGGAGGGCGCAAGGAGAGCTTCGACGGGTGAGGCAATCAGCTTCGCGTAGGATAAAAAGATATGGCACAGGACGCAGAGAAGGAATTGCAACAACTTAAAAAAAGGTTTCATGAGCTGGCGGACAAGTCGTTTCAGCAGGGAATCTTCCTGTTTACAGGCTTTTTGGGGCTGAGTGAGCAGGATGCCTTCTGGCGGGAGGAGTCCGCACTGCGGTACGCGGGCGTTGCGGCAAGCGGCGGCATCGAGGAAGCGGAGCGGGTGATGGTGCGCTTTGGAAATGCGGAAGAGTTTGGCTATGAGATGCCATTTCCCATTGTATGTATTCATATCAGCCCGATCATGAGCAGATTTGCAGACGACCTGACTCACCGGGATTTCCTCGGAGCACTGATGAATCTGGGAATCGAGAGAAGCACGCTGGGTGACATAAAGGTAGGGGATAAGGAAGCGTATCTTTTCTGCGTGGATTCGATGAAGGAGTTTATCTGTGAGAATCTGACACAGGTTAAGCATACTCATGTGCGGTGCACCGTGACGGATAATCCGGAGCAGCTGCCGAAGGAGAAGCCGGAACGAATCTGCATTCAGGTACAGTCACTGCGGGCGGACGCAGTGCTGGCGAGGGCGTACGGATTATCCAGGGAAAAAAGTCTGGAGCTGTTTCGAAATGGAAAAGTATTTGTGAATGGCAGACTTTGTGAGAACAATTCCCGCCTGATAAAGAGAGGAGAAGTTCTCAATGCCAGAGGCTTTGGCAGGCTGAGGGTGGAGGGAGAGGCGCGCGAGACGAGGAAGGGCAGGCTTGCCGTAGAGCTTGCACTCTACAGATGAGGAGAAAGAAATGTATCAGTATTCTGTGATTCAATGGTTGTTTTTCTTCTATTTTTACTGCTTTTTCGGATGGTGCTTTGAGTCAACCTATGTCTCGTTGAAATCCAGAAAGCTGACAAACAGAGGCTTTATGAGAGGACCGTTCCTGCCGCTCTATGGCAGTGGCGGGATTATGATGCTTCTGGTATCGGCACCTTTTCAGGACAATGTCTTTCTGACCTATGTGGCAGGCTGTGTGGGAGCGACCGCGCTGGAATACGTGACGGGCGTTACCATGGAGGCGCTGTTTAAGGTGCGGTATTGGGATTATTCCAAGGTCCCTCTGAATTTTCAGGGACATATCTGTCTGGGCTCTTCTCTTGCGTGGGGAGGACTTACCATCCTGATGACCCAGGTGATTCATACCCCGGTGGAGCAACTTGTGCTCTCCATCCCGACACAGACGCTGACGGTGGTTACGCTGCTTCTGACGGCAGGGATTTTTGCGGATTTTGCCCTGTCCTTTAAGGCAGCGATAGACTTGAGAAATGTGCTGATGAAGATGGAACAGGCAAAGACCGAGCTGCTTCATATCAAGAAGCGTCTGGATGTCATTATTGCGCTGACCAGTGAAGGGGTAACGAACCGAAAGGAGGAGCTTGTCGGAAACGTGGCGGAGCTGACGGTGGAAATTGAGGAAAAGCTGGAGCGCATCAGGACGCTTGCACTGACGAAGCCGACAGAGCATCTGGAGAATGTGAAGGAGGAGGTATATGAGCTGAAAGCAAAGTATACCGTGATGCTGGAGCTGCAAAAACGCATGGAGGGGCTGAGGGATTTCTTCCAGAGGAGTCTGATTCGCTCCAATCCGACCATGACCTCGGTGCGCTTCAAGGAAGCTTTGGAGGAGCTGAAGAAAAAGGTATCGGGAGGCAGAAACAGGGAGAAGTAGGGCAGTGCCTCGGATAAACATTTCGGAAAAATGTCTCAGAAATGTCTCAGAAAGGAAAAAAAGTCTTGACAACGGCGGAAAGTTGGCATATTCTAATCATAAGTTTTGTAAACCTGTGAGAAAGAGTAGTAGGCTTAAGTGAGTATGACAGAGAGCTGCCGATGGTGGAATGGCGGTATAGGAGCTTTTGCTGAATGGACTTTTGAGGCCGGTCTGAGATGGCAGAAACCTTAAGGGGAAGCCAGAGTAGGAATCGGCGGGATTCGGACCCGTTATCAAGCCGACGGATATGATGGTATTCGGAGAGAGAGGACTTTAAAGTCAATTTGAGTGGTACCGCGCGGATTGTATATCAGCGTCTCAAATACGCATATATTGCGTGTTTGGGGCGTTTTTTAATACAATGCCATTCAGAAAGCAGGCGCAAAACGAAACTATTTGCAGCCTAAGGGCAAAAAGGAGAAGAATTATGAAAAAGAGAATTTTAGCGGCAATGATGACAATGACTCTGGCGGCTTCCATGCTGTCAGGCTGCGGGCAGGCGAAGAGCGGATACATCATCGGTATATCGCAGTTTGCCGTTCACGGTTCGCTGGACAATTGCAGAGAGGGCTTTCTGGCAGGACTTGCAGAGGAGGGCATCGTGGAGGGAGAGAATCTCACCATTGATTACGTCAACGCACAGGCAGAGCCTGCGACGGCATCCATGGCGGCAAGCAATTTTGTCAGCAAGAAGGTTGACATGATTTGTGCCATCGCAACCCCGGCAGCAACCACTGCATATAATGCAACGATGGGGACGGAAATTCCGGTCATCTATACGGCGGTGTCGGACCCGGCGGCAGCAGGAATTGCCAACGAGGACGGCAGCTCCGTAGGAAATATTACGGGAACCTGTGATGCGCTGGCGGTAGGCGCACAGCTGGAGATGATTCGGGAGGTGCTTCCGGAGGCTAAGACGGTCGGCATCATCTATACAACCAGTGAGGCAAACTCTATCAGCACGGTGGCAGCATATGAGGCAGCAGCAGGCGAATATGGCTTTGAGATTGTAACAACAGGTGTTACCGCAATGTCGGAGGTGGCGCTGGCGGCAGCAGATTTGGTGAACAAGGCTGACTGTCTGACCAACTTGACGGATAATACGGTAGTGAGTGCACTGCAGACGGTTTTAGAGGAGGCAAATAAGGCGGGTATCCCTGTGTTCGGCTCTGAGGTGGAGCAGGTAAAGGCAGGCTGCGTGGCATCCATGGGACTTGAGTATTATGAGCTTGGAAAGCAGACGGGAAAAATGGCGGCAAAGGTTCTTAAGGGTGAGGCAAAGGCATCAGAGATGTCGTTTGAAACCATCACGGAGCCCAGCCTTTATGTGAATTTTGCGGCGGCAGAGAAGCTTGAACTGACACTTCCCGAGCGTTATGCGACGGATGCTTATCAGAGCTTTGAAGAGATTGTGACGGAATGAGCACAGGCAGACTAAGCTCGTGTCAGGCACGGAGAGCATACAGGGAAAAGAGGATGACAAAATGGCATTAGTGTTAAGCGTACTGGAGCAGGGCATGATATACGGCATTCTGGCTCTGGGGGTGTATATCACATATAAGATTCTGGATTTTCCGGATTTGACCGTAGACGGGAGCTTTCCCTTTGGGGCAGCTGTCACCGTGCGTCTAATCAGCATGGGGACGCCGGCGGCTGCAACCCTGCCGGTTGCATTCCTGGGAGGTGCGCTGGTGGGCATCTGTACCGGGCTGATTCATGTGAAGCTTAAAGTGCGGGATTTGCTTTCCGGTATCATCCTGATGACGGGGCTTTACACCATTAACCTCTGGGTGGCGGGAACAGGGTATGTTCCTATCTTTAACAAGTCAACCATCTTTGACAACAGTGTGGTAAACTCCATTTTCCCGGAGAGCCTGGCGAGATATAAAACAGTCATTATTATTCTGGTTATTACGCTGGCAGCAAAGTATGTGCTGGACTGGTATATGAGTACAAAAGCAGGTTTTCTTCTGCGGGCGGTAGGAGATAATGACACGCTGGTTACCAGCCTCGGCGTAGATAAGGGTCTGGTAAAGATAGCGGGACTTTCCATTGCAAACGGGCTTGTCTCCCTAAGCGGATGCATTTTCGCCCAGCAGCAGCGCAGCTTTGAGATTTCCAGCGGTACAGGGGCAGTGGTTATCGGGCTTGCGAGTGTCATTATCGGCAGCAGTCTGTTTAAGAGGGTGACCCTTCTGCGGGTGACAAGCAGTGTGCTGATTGGCTCGGTTCTTTACAAGGCATGCGTGGCACTGGCTATGTTTGCGGGAATTGACGCAAATGCCATTAAGCTGATTACAGCGGTACTGTTTTTGGTTATTCTGATTGTGAGCATGGACAGAAAGGGGAAGAAGACATGTTAGAGTTAAAGGGCATCAGCAAGCACTATAATCCCGGCTCTGTCAATGAGCTTTGCCTGTTTCAGGATTTTTCGCTGACCGTGCAGGATGGGGAATTTGTCTCTGTGGTGGGAAGTAACGGCTCCGGCAAGACCTCTATGCTGAATATCATCTGCGGCAGCATTGATGTGGATGCGGGACAGATTCTGGTGAATGGAGAGGATATTTCAAAACGGAAGGACTTTGTCCGTCAGAGACGCATCGGCAGGGTGTATCAGGACCCTTCCAAGGGTACCTGCCCGAGCATGACAATACTGGAGAATCTGTCCATCGCGGATAATAAGGGAAAGTCGTACAATCTGACTAAGGGAGTGAACAGACAGAAGCTGGAGAAATATCAGGAGCTGCTTCGTCCTCTGAATCTGGGACTGGAGGAGAAGATGGGAGTACAGGTTGGCTCGCTCTCCGGCGGACAGCGTCAGGCGCTGGCGCTTCTCATGGCGACAATGAATCCGATTGATTTTCTGATTCTGGATGAACACACGGCAGCACTTGACCCCAAGACGGCAGAAATCATTATGGAGCTGACAGACAGGGTGGTGCGGGAAAAGAAGGTTACAACCATTATGGTTACCCACAATCTCCGCTATGCGGTGGAATATGGAAACAGACTGCTTATGATGCACGAGGGCAGCATCATCATGGCTAAGGCGGGAGAGGAGAAGAGTCGCCTTAGCACGGAGGAGATTATGGGCATCTTCAACAAAATCAGTGTAGAGTGCGGAAACTGATGCTATTTTGCCGTCTCGGAATACTTTTCTTCGCAGTATTTGCAGCGATAGATTTCCTTTTCGGCATCCGCAAGATAGAAAATGTGAGGGAGCTCCTGCTCGATGGAGGTGATGCATCTGGGATTGTGACACCGGATGACATTTCTAATCTGTCCGGGCAGCACGAGCTCCTTTTTTTCTACAATTTCTCCATTCTTGATGACATTTACGGTGATGCTGTGATCGATGAAGGCAAGAACATCCAAATCCAGCATATTGATGTCGCATTCCACCTTGAGAATGTCCTTCTTTCCCATCTTGTTGCTGCGGGCGTTTTTGATAATGGCAACCGTGCAGTCGGGCTTATCCAGCTGCAGATGCTCATAGATGTCAAGGCTTTTTCCCGCCTTGATGTGGTCCAGTACAAAGCCCTCTTCAATTTTTCCTACGTTTAACATGGCTGCTCTCCATTCTGAAAATAGTTTTTGAAGCTGTCTGTATTGTCTGCCTGCTGCAGCAGGGTCAAAATCAATGCCATACGGACATAAACACCGTATTGTACCTGTCGGAAGTAGGCAGCTCTGGGGTCGGTGTCAAGCTCCACGGAGATTTCGTTGACTCTGGGAAGCGGGTGCAGCACCAGCATATCCTCCCTGGCGAGCGCCATTTTTTCTGTGTTCAGGACATAGAAATCCTTCAGACGGATGTAATCCTCCTCGTTGAAGAAGCGCTCCTTTTGTACGCGGGTCATGTACAGAATATCGAGGTCGGGAAGGACATCCTCTAATCGGATAACCTCCTCAAAGGGAATGCTCTTGGTTCGGAGCATATCGGTAATATAGTCAGGTATGCGCAGCTCCTCCGGGGAAATGAAAACAAAACGGATGTTATCATATCGCACCAGTGCCTTGATGAGTGAGTGAACGGTTCGACCGAATTTTAAATCGCCGCACAGACCGATGGTGAAGCCATCGAGACGTCCCTTCAGACTGCGGATAGTCAACAAATCGGTCAGGGTCTGGGTGGGGTGCTGGTGACCGCCGTCACCGGCGTTGATGACCGGGATTCGGGAATGCTCACAGGCAACCATGGGAGCGCCCTCCTTGGGGTGTCGCATGGCGCAGATGTCTGCATAGCAGGAGATGACCCGGATGGTGTCGGATACGCTCTCTCCCTTGGAAGCCGAGGAAGAGGCGGCGTCGGAAAAGCCGATGACCCGTCCTCCGAGCCTTGTCATGGCGGATTCAAAGCTTAAGCGCGTTCTTGTGCTGGGCTCATAGAAGCAGGTGGCAAGAATCCTGCCGTCACAGGCATGCGCGTACTTCTGTGGGCTGCGTTCAATGTCGTTTGCCAGATCAAAGAGTCTGTCCAGCTCCTCTGTGGTAAAATCAAGCGGACTCATTAAATGTCTCATTGGTGTGCCTCCTTAAAAAATCGAAGAGGCGCTCCCGGTATGGGAGCAGCTCTTCGACTCTGTAGCTAATTTTGATAGGATAATAATTCTTCCACTGTCTTGCGTCTGGGAGCAGCAGGTGCTTCGGCGGGATAGCCGATGGGGATGAGGGCAACCAGCTCCCTGCCCTCCGGAAGCTCTAATAAGGAAGAGACCTCCGCCTGGTCAAAAAGTCCGAGAATCACAGTGCCAAGTCCTTTTTCATGGGCAGCAAGGCAAAATGCCTCGCAGGCAATTCCTGCATCAAACATCTGCCAGCCATCTTCTCTGGGGGTGGAATAGGAGCCGTCTCTCTCGTAGCCGCTGCGCCCTGTTATCATGGTGACGGCAACGACCATGGGAGCACTTTCCATGATGAGACCGTTGGCGGGAAAGAGACTGGTGCATTTTGCCAGAGCCGTCTTCTTATCACCCTCGACGGCAACGTAACGGGTAATCTGTGTATTTTTCCAGCTTGGGGCAAAGGATGCTGTCTCGACAATATCGGCAAGCAGCTCGTGGGACACGGGCTGAGCCGTAAAACGGCGGATACTTCTGCGTCCTTTAATACATTCGTTTGCAGTCATATGTAATACCTCCGATTTTTTTTCTATCATAGCATGTCCGAAGAAGAGTTTCAATGAAAAGATGAGGCACTTTTGGAAAAAAGAGATTTGAAAAAACATTGAAAAACAAGATAAAAAAATTGCATATATCGTGGCATTCGTATATAATAAAATGAAACAAAAGCATATACAGGCGATTTGATTTTGCTGAATACCGTGCGAAAAGGGAGGAAGATACCTTGGAATTCGAGGAAAGAAAACGCTGGTTATTTTTAGGTCTGCCCTTTACCTTTACGAAGTACATAGTGAAGGAGGACATAATAACCATCCGTGAGGGCTTTTTCAAAACACTGGAGAATGACTGCTATATGTACAAGGTACAGGATGTGCAGCACAGTGCGACACTGGCAGAAAAGCTGTTTAAGCTGGGAACGGTTACCTGCTTTACGGGTGATACGACCCATCCACAGCTTGTGCTGGCACATGTGAAAAATTCCAGGGCGATAAAGGATTTCATTTTGGAGCAGTCTGAGAACGCAAGACTGAAGAGGCGCACGGTGAATATGCTGGACATCGGCTCGGGAGACATAGGCGATATGGATGACGATTCCCTGTAGAATCGGACGAAATGCAGAGGGCTCTACAATGCGATAACAACCGCTATTGTAGAGCACTTTGTCGGTATGACCGAAAACGGAGTGCGGGAGCGGCAAAACGGAATGCAGAAATGACGGAGGGCAAAAGCGGCAGAGTGCGTCTTTAACGCTCGGAGGAGGTCTTTAAGATGCGCTCAAACAGAAGTCCCGCACCGAACCAGTAGGGGGCGTAATCCAGACGGATAACCCTGTCTACGTTCCAGCGGCTTTCACTGTAATCCCAGGGACAGAGCCTGTGTCGGGAGAGCAGCTTGCCGGAGGTGTATTCGGCAGTAAAAATCATGCTCATGTAGGTAAGCCCCCTGACCCAGACAGAGGCGCGCTTTAATAGCCTGCTGACGGGAGCAAGAAAAACGGCACAGCCGTAAATGGGAAACATCCACAGCGAGGTAGCGCCCTTCAGGGTGAAGTCCTTCCGGCGCAGCGAGTGCAGCGCGGTAAAGATGATTTCCATGCACCAGCCTATGATGCCGCATTTCATAAAATTTGTGCTGAAAAATTTCAAATGTTCTTTCATAAAAGCCTCATTTCTGCGTATGCTTTTTGCGCATTCCGGCGTTTTGGGAAAAGGGTCTGCCTGAATAAGAGTATGTCCGAAAGAGGGAGGCACTATGCGAAAAATCGCGTTGACATATGGATTGCTTCACAGGAAAAGAAGGCTGTTGGCAATTTGTTCCTGAGCGAAAACAAATTGCCGGATGGAAAAATCGCTTAGAAATGAGGATTGCTATGACAGAGCGGGAGGCTATGGAATATATGGACAGCTGTGCAGGGCTTGGAATTATCCCGGGGCTGGCCAGTGAGAGAGAGCTGTGCAGACGACTGGGTAACCCGCAGAATTCCCTGCGCTTTGTACACATTGCGGGTACGAACGGCAAGGGCTCAGTATCTGCTTATGTTGCGACAGTGCTGAAAAATGCCGGGTATCGGGTGGGCAGATATATTTCTCCGACGATTTTTAAGTACCGGGAGCGGATTCAGGTAAATGACAGATGCATATCGGTGAAGGCGCTCTGTGAGGGCGTGGAGCTGATTCGTGAGAAGTGCGGGGAGATGGTAGAGGAGGGATTGGCGCATCCGACACCATTTGAAATCGAGACGGCACTCGGCTTCTGGTATTTTCAAAGGAAGCGCTGTGACATTGTCGTTTTGGAGACGGGAATGGGCGGCTTGAACGATGCGACAAATGTTATAGAGAATACAGAGGTGGCAGTGCTGACCTCAATCAGTATGGATCATATGAAGTTTCTGGGCGATACGCCGGAGAAAATCGCAGAACAGAAGGCGGGAATCCTAAAAAGAGGCTGCATAGCGGTAAGTGCGGCACAGACGGACGGGGTTATGGAGGTCGTGCGGGAGCGAGCAAGGAGGCTGCGGTGTCCGCTTGTGACAATGCGAAGGCAGGAGCTGTCCCGTGTCCGCTACGGGCTGGAAAAGCAGCAGTTTGATTACGCGGGCTACCGACAGCTGGAAATTACGCTTGCCGGGAGTGTTCAGCCGGAAAATGCGGCGTTGGCGGTGGATGTCCTGCTTGCACTGAAAGAAAAGGGCTTTAGGATAACGGAGGAAAAACTGCGTCAGGGATTGAAGGAGACGGTATGGCAGGGGAGATTTACCGTCATTCACAAAAAACCTTATTTTGTCGTCGATGGGGCACACAATGAGGACGCGGCAAAAAGGCTGGCGGATTCCATAGAATTCTATTTTACAAATAAGAGAATTATCTATATAATGGGTGTGTTAAAGGATAAGGAATACGAAAAGATAATTGCACGGACACATTCCTATGCGGACCAGATTATCACCGTTTCCACGCCGGGAAATCCCAGGGCGCTGCCTGCCTATGAGCTTGCACGTGAGGTGGCGAAGGTACATCAGAACGTAACGGCGGCGGACAGCCTGGAGGAGGCAGTGGAGATGAGTATGCTGCTTGCCGGAAAGGATGATGTAATTCTTGCGTTCGGTTCGTTATCCTATCTGGGCAGACTGATGGAAATTGTGGAAGCGAAGGATAGAAAGAAGGCAGTGAAGTAAAATGGTGAATCAGGATAAGATAAGAGAAGCGGTCAGAATGCTTTTGGAGGGAATGGGTGAGGACGGTTCAAGAGAGGGACTGCTGGAGACACCTGACAGGGTGGCGCGGATGTATGAGGAGCTGCTTGGAGGAATGGAGGCAGACGCGGGGGAGCATCTCTCAAAGGTGTTTCCGGTGGAAAACAGCGAGATGGTTCTGGTGAAGGACATTGATTTTCAGTCCATGTGCGAACACCATCTGATGCCCTTTTTTGGCAAGGCTCACGTGGCATACATCCCGGACGGCAGGGTGACGGGCTTAAGCAAGATAGCAAGGACAGTTGAGGTATATGCCAGACGGCTGCAGATACAGGAGCGGATGACGGGGCAGATAGCGGATGCCGTAATGGAGCATCTGACGCCGAAGGGCGTGATGGTGGTGCTGGAAGCGGAGCACATGTGCATGACGATGCGCGGTATCAAAAAGCCGGGCAGCAAAACGGTGACACTGGCAGCAAGAGGAGTCTTTGAGTCGGATGAGGCTCTACAGGAGCGCTTTTTCAAAATGCTGCGGTTTTCATAACTATTTGTGCCGCCTGCCGAAGGCGGCGGAATGGAGATTAGAATGCAGAGAATTGACAGAATAACAGGGCATGATTTGTTTACTGAAAATCTTGAGAAGAACATGGCGGCAGAGGCAGGAAGATGCTTCTGCCGTCATGATATGGAGCACCTTCTGGATGTGGCTAGGATTGCCATGATTATCAATCTGGAGGAGGGGCTGGGGATTGACAGAGAGCTGATTTATGCGGCGGCACTGCTTCATGACATCGGAAAGCACAGGCAGTATACGGAGGGGCTTTCCCACGAGGAGGCAAGCGCACAGCTGGCGGCGGAAATACTGGATGAATGCGGCTTTGAAGAAAAAGAAACGGATGTTATCTTAATGGCAATAAGGAATCACCGAAGAGCTGAGACTGCGGTAACACCTGATTTGCCGGGTGTGCTTTACCGGGCGGACAAGGCAAGTCGGACCTGCTTTTGCTGTGAGGCGGCAGGGGAGTGTAACTGGCCGCCGGAGAAGAGAAATCAGGGCATCCGCTACTAGTACATCCGCGCGGAACAGGAGGAAACGCTTCAGAACAGGGGAAAATGCTTCGAAACAGGAGGGCATGATGCGGATAGGAAAAAGAGAGTTTTGCACAGAGGGTCATACCTATGTGATGGGAATTTTGAATGTGACACCGGATTCCTTTTCGGACGGAGGAAAATGGAATGACAGGGACAGGGCACTGCAGCAGGCAGAGAGAATGATAAAGGAGGGGGCGGACATTATAGACATAGGCGGCGAATCCACCCGCCCCGGCTATACAAAGCTCTCCGCGGAGGAGGAGCTTGGCAGGGTGATTCCGGTGCTTGAGGCGCTAAAGAAGAGCTTCGATGTGCCGATTTCACTGGATACCTGCAAGGCGGCAGTGGCAGAGGAGGGAATACGGGCAGGAGCAGACCTGATTAACGATATCTGGGGACTGAAATATGACAAAAAAATGGCAGATGTTATTGCAAGGGGAGAGGCAGCCTGCTGTCTGATGCACAATCGGAGGGAAGCGGTGTATGGGGACTTTATTCAGGATGTGGCAGCAGATTTGTCGGAATCCCTGTATCTGGCAGAGCAAGCCGGTATCAGGGAGGACAGGGTGATTCTGGACCCCGGCATCGGCTTTGCAAAGAGCTGTGAGCAGAATCTGGAGCTAATCAATTCCCTTGAGCAGCTGCGCGTGCTCGGACATCCCCTTCTGTTAGGCTGCAGCAGAAAATCAGTGATAGGGATAACGTTGAAGCTGCCGGTGGAGCAGCGGCTGGAGGGAACGTTAGTGACAACGGTTATGGGAGTCATGAAGGGCTGTACGTTTGTCCGGGTGCATGATGTGCTTGCAAATGTACGTGCCATCACAATGACAGAGGCAATTTTACAAGGAGGACGAGGCTGATGTATCGTGAACTGGCAGAGGATGAGATACGGATTAGGGGGCTGGAGGTGTACGCCCATCACGGAGTTTATCCGGAGGAGACAAAGGAGGGGCAGAATTTTGTGGTAAATGCCACACTCTATACGGACACCCGCAGAGCAGGGCTTGCTGATGAGCTGAAGCTCTCCACCGATTACGGGACAGTCTGCCGGTTTATCACAGCATGGATGCAGGAGCATACCTGCCTGCTGCTGGAAACCGTAGCGGAAAAGCTGGCGCGGGAGATTTTGCTGAAATATGATTTGATTACGCGGCTTGACTTAGAAATCTGCAAGCCGCAGGCGCCGATACCGTTACCGTTTGAAAACGTATCCGTCAGGGTGACGCGGGGCTGGCATAGGGTATTTGTGGGGCTTGGCTCTAACATGGGCGACAGGGAGCATTATATTCAGGGGGCAATCGAGGCGCTAAAGGCGCATCCGGAAATGCGTGTGAGGAAGGTTTCTGAGCTGATAGAGACAAAGGCATACGGTGTGACGGAGCAGGCGGATTTTCTAAACGGTGCGGTGGAGCTGGAGACGCTGTTGAAGCCGGAGGAGCTGCTGGAGGCGTTGCATGAGATAGAGAATGCGGCGGACAGAAGGCGTGTGATGCGCTGGGGACCAAGGACGCTGGATTTGGACATCCTTTTCTTTGATAAGCTGATATATGAGAGCGATACGCTGGCAATTCCTCATGCGGATATGGAAAAGCGGGATTTTGTCTTAAGACCGCTCAATGAGCTGGCACCCTATTTCAGACATCCGGTTTCGGGGAAGACGATTTCCCGACTGCTGGAGGAGCTGAAGGAGGGCTGAGGGTTATCTGTTGTAAATGTGTGAATCGAGATAATGATTGGCAAATGCGGCACACAGCCCGGTAAACAGTCCTGTGAGAATACCGCTTAAGACAAGGAAGGGAAGATAAGCCAGCACACCGGGAGTGGAGGTAAGCGCCCAGGCGACAAGAAGCTGTCCCAGATTGTGGGAAAGACCGCCTGCTGCACCTGTCAGGGCGGGATGCTCCTTTTTGAGCAGTCTGTTTACAAAAATCATGACAAGCAGACTTAAAAACCCGCCAAAAAGACTGTAAAGCAGACTCATCAGCTGCCCAAACAACAGCGAAGAAAGCAGAATACGGGCGGTAAGAACCATGGCAGCTTCCCCGGCAGAGTAGTGCCGCAGGAGAAGAAGAGAGATGATATTCGCTAAGCCAAGGCGGATTCCCGGGATGGGAATCAGCGGTGGAAGGGCACTTTCTGCGGCGTATATGGCAAGTGAAAGTGTGGTGTAAAGAGCGAGTGTCGTCGTTTTGCGAAGCTGCATGGTAGCTCCTTTCTTATGTTAAAATCAGTGGTGCTTCGCACGGGCTATGTCAGATGCCGGAAGCGGGTGCGTGCGGTGTAGGAAGTGAAGCTGTATCAATAGGAAACCATATCGGGTGTTTTTAAATCCTCTGCGCTGTCGTTGTCCGGGCGCAGAAGAATTACCAGACGGTTTGGGAGGCAGGTGATGGGAAGTCTGCTGTCGCTGATAACTCCCTGATGAACACAGAGCTTATCGGGACAATCCGCGGAGCAGATGCAGATGCCATCAGGTGTTACCTCGATTTCGTTCGTACCTCCGTCAGATGAGGTGACGGTGAAGCGGTATACCTCTGTTGTCCCGCCCAACGGAATACTCATTAGCAGGATGCCGTCCTGATAGATTTCAGCAGTGTAGCCGGATGCCCGGTGGTTCGGAAACAAAATGGCAGCCAGACTTAAGAGGGCGAGCACAAGTAGGATGCCGGAGAGGATGAGGACGGCTTGGTTTTGGACGAGTTTATGCTTCAAGGGGAGCTCCTTTCAAGTGGGTAACGAAGGTATGCCTGGCATGCTGCCAACTTATTTCATGTCGGGCGTGCGCCCTATAGAAACCATTGTACAGTGTTCACTCCGTAAGCAAGCTTACTCGTGAACCCTGTACAATGATTTCTGCATGGCTTACTGTGGTCATTATATCAAACCGGGAGGGGAAAATGAAGAGGGATTTCGGTCAAAGGCAGAAGGTGGTATGTCTGGCGGCAGTCCTATTGTGCTCCGGCTGCAGCGGCGAGCGGATAATACAGCTGCAGCGGACGGGGACTGCGATGGGGACGGTGGTTCAGCAGAGCATCTACACTTCCGATAAAGACAGCTCCATAAGGGAAGAGATAGAGGCTGTTCTGGAGGCACTGGAGACGGAGGAGCTCTCCTGGCGTCTTTCCACCTCGGAAATATATGCAGTCAATGCCGGGGCAGGGGAGGAGAACGGGACGGTACTCTCTGATGAACTCTCAGAAACCATCTGGCGCTGCATGGAGCTTGGAGAAGCCTCAAACGGAGCTTTTGACATAACACTGGGACAGGTGGTTCGGCTCTGGAATCTGGACAGTCAGGCTGCGGGAGAGGTGAGCGGTGCCTATTCCATTCCGGCAGATGACGCGCTGCAGGAGGCACAGGAGAAGAGTGGGAGCAGTAAGCTGATACTGAACAGGCAGGAGCGGCGTCTGATACTGCCGGAGGGGATGGCACTTGACTTAGGAGCGGTCGGCAAAGGAATTGCGATGGACAGGCTTTTGGAATGCCTGCATGAGGATGATAAAGTGACAGGTGCCATTATATCGGTTGGAGGAAGTATCTTAACTTACGGACAGAAGCCGGATGGGGAGCCGTGGCGGGTAGGAATCGTAAATCCGCAGGACACCTCTGGGTATATCGGAGTCCTCTCGCTGACGGGCGAATGGTGTGTATCCACATCGGGGGATTATGAGCGATATATCGAGGTGGACGGCACAAGGTATCATCATATTCTGAATCCCGCCACGGGCTACCCTGCGGACAGCGGTGTTGCCGGAGTGACAGTGCTTACAAAGGACGGATTCTTAAGCGATGCGCTGTCCACTGCCTGCTTTGTCCTCGGGAGCAGGCAGGGAATGCGTCTGGCGGAGAGCTATGGGGCGGAGGCACTTTTTGTGGAGCATGACGGAAGTGTGCGGATGACAGAGGGAATGCAGGAGCTTTTGGAGCTGGAGTACTAGGGCTCTTTCTTGCAAATTATGAAAATGTGTGGTAGATTTTAGACACGGCAGAAGAAAAGGATGGGATGTGTGAATGGGAGAACTGGTGGAAGCAAACGGCTATATTCATGTGGATGAGGCAGCTTTACGGAGAATAGACGAGAAGATGCCGCCGGAAGAGGAATTACAGGATTTGGCGGAATTTTATAGGGTGTTTGGCGATGCCACGAGGCTGAAGATACTTTATGTGCTTCTGAGCACGGAGATGTGCGTCTATGACATTGCGGCCGTTCTGGGAATGTCCCAGTCTGCAATTTCTCATCAGCTGCGTGTTCTGAAACAAATGGAGCTGGTGAAGAACAGGCGGGAGGGCAAGACCATTTTCTACTCTCTGGCAGACGACCATATCGTCACGATTCTCAGCCAGGGCCTTGACCATATCGAGGAATAGTAAAGAGGCAAGGCGAAAAGTGCCTGCAGACCTATAAGGCTTCGGGAGCAAATACCTCATAGAAGGTGCTTCCAAGAGGTGAGTGATAGGTTGTGGACTCGTCGCCGAATGCCTGAAAGTACACATATCGGGAGGTCATGTTGATACGGGTATAGTTGCCGGTGGCAACGGTCTGCGGGTTGGAGCCGTCGGCCTGCATACAGATGAGCCGGGCATCAGCTCCGTTTTTCTGATAATAGATATATCCGCTTCCGACATTGAAGCAGTCCACTCTGTCCTCAGTCAGAATCTCGATGACATTTTGAGAGAGGGAATACCGGCACAGCCGATAATTTTCGGCAACATCCAGATAATAAATGTAATCTCCGTCCAGTGTGGGAAACCAGATGTTTCCGCGCCACACCTCGGAGACAACATCGGTTGAGGTGTCGAGCGCGTACAGATAATGGTCGTCCTGTACACCGTTATAGTAAATTGTGCCATTGCCTGCGCTGGCGGGATTGATGCTGAGAGCTGAGAGCTCCGTTTTATCGGAATTGTCAATCTTAAGCTTGTAAAAGGATAAGCCCTCGTCAGCGGAGGCAAGCAGATAGAGGTAATTGCCCACCAGCTGTCCCGTCACTATCGTGTCGGTGGTAAGAGATGCGGTATTTTTGCCGTCCAAGGTACAGCGGTCGAAGGTTTTCATGCCGGGAAGCCAGCCCAGCTCGTGCGAGGACCCGGCGGAGCCGGTCTGAAAGTAGTAGAGATAATCCCCTCCGGCAAGAAGATTGCGCACCTGCAGGGAATTGATGCTTCGGACATTGCTCTCGTCGGCATTCATGGCACAGAGTCTGCCGCCCGCACTGCTGTTGGCAAAGTACACGGTCTGATTATATTCGCAGAAAAGTCCGTCATTGTTGAGATTACCCGCGGTGTTTCCAACCGTACCGGCAGGATTTGTGGTGACGCGACCGGAAAAGAACAGAAAAACTCCGAGCACGACAGCTATCAGGGCACACGGAATAAAAATCAGCAGGGCACGCCGCTTACTATTCATGATGACAACTCCTATCTCTACTTGAAATGAATAGAAATATTATACACCCCATTTGGCTTGCTATCAAGGCTGATTTGGTATAAGATAGGTGGTAGCAAAAGCACGGGAAAAACAAAGGAGCAGGAAAGCATGGACTTACTGGAACTGCGTCAGCAGATAGATAAGATAGACAGACAGATAGTGGAGCTGTTTGAACAGCGTATGGATGTGAGCAGACAGGTGGCAGAATACAAAATTGCCACGGGAAAGAAGGTCTTTGACAGACAGCGGGAGGCGGAGAAGCTGGCTGCCGTGAAGGCAATGACACACAATGAATTCAACAGCCACGGGATAGAGGAGCTGTTTGAGCAGATTATGTCCATCAGCAGGAAAAAGCAGTATCAGCTGCTGGCAGCAAACGGCAGCCAGGGAAAGCTGCCCTTTATCGGGGTGGACGAGCTGGAGACAAAGAAGGCAAGAGTAGTCTTTCAGGGAGCGGAGGGAGCCTATTCACAGGCGGCGATGGAGCAGTATTTTGGCGGGCAGGTAAACAGCTTTCATGTGGATACCTTCCGGGATGCCATGAGCGCCATAGACGAGGGGAGCGCAGATTTTGCGGTTCTTCCCATTGAAAATTCCACGGCGGGCATTGTCAGTGAAATCTATGACCTTTTGCAGGAATATGAGAATTATATCGTCGGAGAGCAGATTATCCGCATAGAGCATTGTCTGCTGGGTGTGCCGGGAGCAGAGCTTTCAGACATTCGGACGGTGTACTCCCACCCTCAGTCCCTTATGCAGACGGCAAAGTTTCTGGAAAGTCACGGCTGGCAGCAGATTAGCATGCAGAACAACGCCTTTGCGGCAAGGAAGGTGGCAGAGGAGCAGGATAAGACACAGGCTGCCGTGGCGGGAGAGTATGCGGGGAAAATTTACGGGCTTAAGGTGCTGCAGAAGGGTATCAACCATTCCGGCACAAATTCCACCCGTTTTATCATTGTCACAAACCAGAAGATTTTCAGAAAAGATGCCCGGAAGGTGAGCATCTGCTTTGAGGTGCCTCACCAGAGCGGCTCTCTGTATCATATGCTCTCACACTTTATCTACAACAATCTGAACATGACGAAGATAGAGAGCCGTCCCATAGAGGGAAGGAACTGGGAGTACCGTTTCTTTATAGATTTTGAGGGAAATCTTGCCGACGGCGCAGTGAAGAATGCGCTCCGGGGACTTCGGGACGAGGCAAGAAACATGAAGATACTGGGGAATTATTAAGTTACCGGCAGCTTAGGAGACGCCTTACGCTCCGTGAGCCTTTGCGGAAGGAAGGAAAAATGCGGGAACAGGAACTGATTGTATACAGAGATTTTGAGGATGGGGCGCTGCTCTATGATATGGCATGGCTGATGTCCCACTATGCCGATGCGGCGACAGGACGGGAGCAGGGAGCAAGACCCTGCACGAGAGAGTCGATGGCTGCGCTGCTTTACAGCTGTATTCACCGTCTGGTAGAGCTGGCGGCAAACTATGGCTTTCACGGGAATCTGTGGCACTGTTATCTGGCAAATCTGCTGGTCAACAACGAGAACAGCTACAGCTGTGGATGTGAAATCAGGGGTGAGATTCAGGGTACCATCAACAGGGCGGCACTTCACGATATTGTCATTTTTAAGGAATTTTATGACTTTGACTTCGCCCCCATGACGGAGAAGCTCCATGTGCCGGAGTTTGCCCTGATTGAAAATTATGAGACCAGTACGCTGGAGAGTAAGGTCTACAACACCAGAATCTGTGCGAGAATCTGTGAGCTGGCAGAGCGCTTTTGCCGGGACAACACGCCGGAGGAGATGAAGGCGACACTGACCCAGTTTTACAAGGAATACGGCGTGGGAAAATTCGGGCTTCACAAGTCCTTCCGCGTGGTGCATGACACGGAAGGGGTTCGCATTGAGCCTATTCTGAATATCGCGCACGTCAATCTGGATGATTTGGTTGGCTATGAACTGCCAAAGAAGAAGCTGACCGATAACACGGATGCCTTTGTCGCCGGGCGAAAGGCGAATAACTGTCTGCTGTTCGGCGATGCGGGGACGGGGAAATCCTCCTGTATCAAGGCGATAGCAAACGAATACTACGACAGGGGGCTGCGCATCATAGAGGTGTACAAGCACCAGTTCACGGATTTGAATGAGGTCATCAGCCAGATAAAGAGGCGTAATTACAAATTTATCATCTATATGGATGACTTAAGCTTTGAGGAGTTTGAGATAGAATACAAATATCTGAAGGCAGTCATTGAGGGCGGACTGGAAAAGAAGCCGGAGAATGTACTGATTTACGCCACCTCCAACCGCCGCCATCTGATTCGGGAGAATTATAGCGATAAGGAGGAAATCAGAGAGGATATGCACACGGGAGACACGGTGCAGGAAAAGCTGTCTCTGGTATACCGCTTCGGTGTAACCATCTATTTCGGGGCACCGGACAGGAAGCAGTTCACAAAAATCGTGACAACGCTGGCAGAACGCCACGGTGTAAAGCTGCCTGAGGAGGAGCTGCTGCTGGAGGCGAACAGATGGGAGCTTGCCCATGGCGGACTCTCAGGCAGGAGCGCACAGCAGTTTATTGATTATCTGCTGGGGAGAGAGGATATATGAAAATCTTATTGGCATCGGCATCCCCGAGAAGGCGGGAGCTTTTAGAGCAAATAAAAATCCCCTGTGAGGTGTGCGTCAGCCACGTTGGGGAACAGGTGACGGAGACGGATCCTGCCCGGATTGTGGAGGAGCTGTCTGCACGAAAGGCGGCTGCAGTGTTTGAAGCGGAAGAAAGGACGCAGGAGGAGCTGCTGGTCATCGGCGCGGATACCGTGGTGGTATCGGACGGTAAGATATTGGGAAAGCCGGCGGATGTACAGCAGGCAGTCCGTATGCTGGAGGCACTCTCGGGAAGGAAGCACCGGGTATACACGGGCGTAACCTGTATCTGCCGGAAAAAGGACGGCGTAAGCGTTACAAAAACCTTCCATGAGGACACGGCGGTGGAATTCTACCCTATGAGCAGGGCGGAAATCGAAGAGTACGCGGCGAGCGGAGACTGCATGGACAAAGCAGGGGCATACGGGATTCAGGGCTTTTGTGCCAGATATATCAGAGGAATTGAGGGCGATTACAATAATGTGGTAGGGCTTCCGGTGGGGAGACTCTATCAGGAGATAAAGGAGTATCTGGGGTGAAAAAGGCGGTTGTTTTTGATCTGGACGGAACGCTTTCGGATTCCATTGCCAGTATCAAGTATTGTGCGGACAGGGCGCTGAAGCCCTTCGGCTACGGCCCGTTTTCCGAGAAGGAGTATATGTATTTTGTGGGGGACGGAGCGGCAAACCTGATAAGGCGTGCACTGACGGCAGCAGGAGATGAAAAGCTGACGCATTTTGAGGAGGTGTTTGCCCTCTACAGAGAGTATTTTGCAGTGGACTGTATGTACAAAGTGAAGCCCTATGACGGAATCTGCAGGCTGCTTGATGAGCTAAAGCAAAGAGACGTGCGGCTGGCGGTGCTCTCAAATAAGCCGCATGCACAGACATTGGATGTAGTGCATACACTGTTTGGAAGAGGGTATTTTGACGTTTTGCAGGGACAGCAGGAGGGACTTCCCATCAAGCCGGACCCTGCCGGCGTCTTTGAAATCTGCCGGCAGCTGGGGCTGAAGGGTGAGGAGCTGCTCTACCTTGGGGATACGGCTACGGATATGAGGACGGGAAAGGGCGCAGGTGCCTTCACGGTGGGAGCGCTCTGGGGCTTCCGGGAGAGGGCAGAGCTGGAGCAGGCAGGAGCGGATGCCTTAATAACCCATCCGCAGGAGCTGCTTGCGTACCTATAGCGGAAATGCGGGGGGAGGCTGAAAGGAGTGTAAGAATTTCCGGATTGCAGGGTTGACAGCGTATGGGATACCATGTAGACTTTCTGTAAAGGAGGATAAAGGGATGCATGAATTTGACGATGATGTACTGGAGTGTTTTCTGGAGAAGCAGCTGCAGCTTTTCCCCGAGAGGGTAGCGGAAACTCCGGAGGAGGCAGAGGACTTTCTGGAGGAGTGCATGGCTGTGGTCGTTAATTCTGTTGACGAGGTTATCGAATTCTTTGAAGAAGAAGGAATAGACATGGAAGGCGCGACGGACGAAGAGATTCTGGAAGCGGATGAGGTGTTTGAGGTCGGAGACGGCAGATACCTGATTGTGGAAGGATAGGAATAGAGAGAAAAAAGTAAGCCGGAGGATATTCCTCCGGCTTGCCTTTTTAGTTTTCGTCCTCCTCAAGGCTGGCGGTAAATACGGTGCGCTTTCTCGCCATTTCATCGCTGGCGAGGTATTCGTCGTAGGTAGTAATCTTGTCAATCAGGCTGCCGTCGGGAAGAAGCTCCATGATACGGTTTGCCGTCGTCTGCACAAACTGATGGTCATGACAGGAGAAAAGGGCAACACCGGGGAACTTTATCAGCCCGTTGTTCAAAGCCGTGATGGATTCCATGTCCAGATGGTTGGTGGGCTCGTCAAGAATCAGGCAGTTGGCACCGCTTATCATCATCTTGGAGAGCAGGCAGCGGACCTTCTCGCCTCCGGAAAGCACCCTGACCTTCTTTACGCCATCCTCACCGGGGAAGAGCATCCGACCGAGGAAGCCGCGCACATAGGTGGCATCCTTGACGGGGGAATACCCGGTCAGCCAGTCGGTTATGGTCAGGTCGTTGTCAAATTCGGCAGTGTTATCCTTGGGGAAGTAGGACTGTGAGGTGGTAACGCCCCATTTGTAGCTTCCCTCATCAGGCGCAAGCTCGCCGCTGAGAATCTGGAAGAGAGTGGTTTTTGCCAGCTCCTGACTTCCGACAAAGGCAATTTTATCGTCATGTCCGACTACAAAGGAAATGTCGTTCAAGACCTTCTCTCCGTTGACAGTCTTGGAAAGATGCTCTACCGTCAGAACCTCGTTTCCGATTTCGCGCTCGGGACGGAAGTCAATATAGGGATATTTTCTGCTGGAGGGTTTGATTTCATCAAGCTCAATTTTCTCCAGAGCCCGCTTTCTTGAGGTTGCCTGCTTTGATTTGGAGGCGTTTGCGGAGAAGCGGGAGATGAATTCCTGCAGCTCCTTGATTTTCTCCTCCTTCTTCTTGTTGGCTTCCTTCATCTGCTTAATGAGCAGCTGGCTGGACTCATACCAGAAATCGTAGTTTCCGGCATACAGCTGGATTTTGCCGTAATCTATGTCAGCCGTGTGGGTGCAGACCTTGTTCAGAAAATAGCGGTCATGAGATACAACGATGACGGTGTTTTCAAAATCAATCAGGAAATCCTCAAGCCATGAGATGGCATCGAGATCCAAGTGGTTGGTAGGCTCGTCTAAAAGAAGGATGTCCGGGTTTCCGAACAGCGCCTTTGCCAGCAGCACCTTCACCTTCAGACTGCCGTCCAAATCCTTCATGGGGGAATAGTGCAGGGAGGTGTCAATGCCCAGTCCGTTTAAGAGCATGGCGGCATTGGACTCTGCTTCCCAGCCGTCCAGCTCGGCAAATTCTGCCTCCAGCTCACTCGCGCGGAGACCGTCCTCGTCGGAAAAATCGTCCTTTGCATAGATGGCATCCTTTTCCTTCATAATCTGGTAGAGACGCTCATTTCCCATGATGACGGTATCCATTACCACATAATCGTCATATTTGAAATGATCCTGCTCCAGCACGGAAAGACGCTGACCGGGAGTAATGGAGACATCTCCCTTTGTGGTTTCCAGCTTCCCGGACAGGATTTTTAAGAAGGTAGACTTGCCGGCACCGTTGGCACCGATAAGCCCGTAGCAGTTTCCCTCGGTAAATTTAATATTCACATCCTCAAACAGGGCTTTTTTCCCGATGCGGAGCGTCACGTTGTTTGCACTTATCATGTGATTACCTCATTTTTCAATTATTTTTTACCTATTTACATGTCACTCATTCAATTATACACAAAGAGTCTCAGTTTTCAAGCAAAACTCACATATTCACTTTTTCGGAAAGAAATGCTATAATTATTCGCAGTGGGCATTATGCGTGCAGGAATGGAGACTGGAACGGGCAGATGACGGGAAATCGGCAGAGGATATGGAGAAGAATTATCTGTCTTGCGTTGGTGACAGGGTCACTCCTTATCAATATCAAGAATATCTTTACCAGCTGTCAGGTAGATGCGGAGTATCAGGTGACCATGGCATACAGACTGCTGAGGGGCGATGCCATGTTTTCAGAAATGTGGGAGGCTCACCAGACCTCGGCTTTTTTTCTGGCCTTTTTTGAGTGGATTTTTCTGAAAATTACCGGTCGGACGACGGGAATCATGATATATGCAAACAGTGTGGGCTTTGTGTGCAAGACGCTTGTGGCGGCTGCCGTATATGATACGCTGCGGCGTTACACGGACAAAAGAGCGGCATTTGCCGCATTGATTTTTGCCCTGAATACATATCCCAAGGACGTCATGCTGCCTGATTTTGCCAATCTGCAAATCTGGTTTGCCCTGCTTTTAATGTGCTGTCTGATTCGGTATATTCAGGAGGAAAGGCTGGGATGGCTGGTGGCAGGAGCGCTGTGCCTGTGTCTTGAGGTTCTCTCCTATCCGAGCTGTGTGATTGTATGGCTTCCCTGTGTGCTGCTGATAGGCAGATACGGTAAACGCAGGAAGCAGGATATTCTGCTGTTTACGGGAATCTGTGCGGTATGTGGAGCTGCGTGGCTGCTCTGGGCGATGCAGGGAAATCCCGGTCGCTTTGCAGGATATATTTATCAGATATGGTCAGGTGATGAGAGCCATGCCGTGAGCATAGGAGAGAGGCTTTCCCTGATTTGGGGAGATTTCGCCGCGCTGGCAGGGGATATGGTTCGCGTGGCAGGAATGGCACTTCTTGCCATGGCAGCAGCATGGCTGTCTGCTCTGCGCGATAAAAACGCCAAAATCGGAATAGGGGGGGTGATTCATAGAGCCTTCCCGTGGCTGGTCGGAATCTACATCCTGTGCTATCTTGTGAATCTGCCAGCGGAGGATGCGGGAACAAAGCATCATTTCTTCGTATTGTTTCTGCTGGTGGAGGCAGCAGCCCTGACGAGGGTGCGTTACCTGAGCGAGGCACAGAAGAGGATATTTGTGACAGGCTGGGGAGTAGGCTGCGGTGGCTTCCTTGCAACGCTGCTGCTGTCGGATATGGGGCTGTTTCCCACACTTCCCTATATGATTCCGAACATTTGCGTCTGTATGCCGGCACTGATGACAGCCGGACAGGAGACGGCAGAGAAGAGCTGCCTGAGAACAGGAGAGCACAAGGAAAAAGCACTCACGGACTCCAAGAGTGACAGAAGCGGACACGGTTCGGCGGGACATTGCGCGGCGGCTGTCCTGCTCTGCGGGATTATGATGCTTCGTAACTTTATCTATATCAACGGCTGGATGGAGGTGCCGGAGAGCTTTTGGGAGGACAGCATTTTCGGCGTGACATGGACGGCACAGTATGGCCCTCTGAAGGGAATCGTGAACAGGGAAGGAACTTATGTGGCGGACATGACTTATCTGGAGTGTAAGGAGCTTCTTACACCCGGTGACAGAGTACTTGTCTTAAGCTACCCAACGCTTGCCTCCAGCATTTATCTGTACGAGGATGTTGAGATTTGTGTGGATTCGACGATTTCTACTCCGACCTATTCCGAAAGACTTTTAAAGTATTGGGAGGAGAATCCGGATAAATACCCAAATGTCGTCATCGTGAAATGCTACGACGGCAGCGTGATGGCAGGCGCAGACGGTCCGGTTTTACAATGGCTTACGGAAGAGTTCGATGCTGACAGAATCGAGGATGGAGCCTTCTGGAGATACTATATCAAGGAAAATTAAGGAGAGACGGGTATGAAACTAAACTACAGGAGAACCTTTTTTATCGGGCTTGCTTTTTTAAGCATTTGTGCCTTCTGGCAGATGTATGACAATATCATTCCGCTGATGCTGCAGGATACCTTCGGGTTGGGCGAGACAGTGACGGGAGTGCTGATGGCGATGGACAACATTCTGGCGCTGGTGCTGCTTCCGCTGTTCGGCTCTTTATCTGACAGGCTGAATACGCCGCTGGGGAAGAGGACTCCCTTTATTCTGGTGGGAACAGTGCTTGCCGTCCTCTTTATGATGCTTCTGCCCATGGCAGACAAAAAGCAGAGTCTGGTGCTTTTCATCGGGGCGCTGTTTGCAACGCTTTTAGCGATGGGACTTTACCGTTCGCCTGCGGTGGCACTGATGCCGGATTTGACACCGAACCATCTGCGCAGCCGTGCGAATGCGGTTATCAACCTGATGGGAGCCATAGGCGGCGTTTACACGCTGATAATGATTAAGCTTCTGGTAGGGGAGGGCGAAAGACCGGACTATGCCCCGCTCTTTGTCAGTATCGCGGCGATAATGGTGCTGGCGGTGGGCGTACTGCTGCTTACAATCCGGGAAAACAGGCTCCGCCGTGAGCTGGAGGAGCTGGAGGCGGAAACACAGAAGACGGAGGCGGAAACACAGAAGACGGAGGAAAGTCGGACCGTCCCGGAGACGCAGGAGACGGAGGGAAGTCGGATCGTCTCGGAGAAGCAGGAGGCAGTGCTGCCGCGGGAGGTTAAGAAGAGCATGATATTTATTCTGCTTTCCATCTTTTTCTGGTTTATGGCTTATAATGCGGTAACTACGGCATTTTCCAGATATACCAAGAATGTCTGGGGAATGGAGGGCGGAAGCTTTGCAGACTGTCTGATGGTGGCGACGGTTGCAGCAATTCTCAGCTACATACCCATCGGAAGCATTTCTGCAAAGGCAGGACGCAAAAAGACCATTATGGGAGGTGTGCTGATGCTTGTGGTCTGCTTCGGAGCGGCAGGCTTTGTGGAGAGCTATCATCCTGCCGTCAACCTTCTCTTTGCCCTAATCGGAATCGGCTGGGCGGCAATCAATGTCAATTCCTATCCCATGATTGTAGCGATGAGCCAGGGCAGCGATATTGGAAAATTCACGGGAACTTATTACACCTTTTCCATGGCGGCGCAGGTGCTGACCCCTGTCCTGTCAGGAGCACTTCTGGAAAAGGTCTCCTACAGAACCCTGTTTCCCTATGCCTTTCTGTTTTCCGTGCTGGCGTTTATCACCATGAGCAGGGTGAAGCACGGCGATGTGAAGCCGCAGAAAAAGAAGAGCCTTCTGGAAAACTTTGATGTGGAGGACTGACGGATATGAAAATACTGCTGATAGCCGTGATATGTATTGTGGCGGCGGGAGTACTGTATTTATTGCTGATTATGCCGAGAATGACGGGGAAGCCGGATGTAAGCCGCTTCAAAGGCAGGCTGTATGCCCACAGGGGGCTGCATGACAATTCCTCCGATGCTCCGGAAAATTCACTCAGGGCATTTCAGAAGGCGGTGGATGCGGATTTTGGCATTGAGCTGGACATCCAGATGACAAAGGACGGGATACCGGTGGTATTTCATGATTTTACCCTCAAGAGAATCTGCGGTGCGGAGGGAAAGCTGTGCGATTATACCTATGAGGAGCTGCAGCAGCTTGCACTGTGTGGCAGTGACCAGAAAATTCCGAAGCTGGAGGAGGTGCTTGAGGTTGTGGGCGGAAGAGTGCCGCTGATTGTGGAGCTGAAGATAGAGAGTACGGATTTGTCGGTCTGCGAGGCGGGAGACAGGCTGCTTGGTGCTTACGGGGGCGAGTATTGCATTGAGTCCTTTAACCCGCTGGGAGTATTCTGGTATCGCAGACATAGAAAGAACGTGGTGCGGGGACAGCTGGCAGATGCCTTCGGCAGGGAGGGGGAATATCAAGGGGTACTCTACTTCCTGCTGCAGAATCTGCTCTTTAACTGGCTGGGAAAGCCGGATTTTGTCGCGTATAACCATAAATATCCCAAAGAGCTTTCCAGAAGAATATGCAGGGGACTGTACGGAAATACCGCCGCGGCATGGACTATCAGGAGCAGGGAAGAGCTGGAAACGGCGCGGGAAAACTTTGATTTGTTCATTTTTGACAGTTTTGTACCGGAGGAAAGGAAATGAATGGTAAGATAGCCGGAAATGTAAATGCTTACAAATGTAAGCGTTTACATCCCGGCTTTTTATTGTGCAGATTGCCTTTTACAAAAAGGGAAAAATTGTAGGGTTGCACGAAAATCCAGAGTATGTCAAAAAATTATCAAATTCGGCTTGATATTCTTTTGTTGAATTGTTACAATATGTCAAGTACTAAACGAAGATTTGTAGGATGTGCCTTAAGAATGAAAAGGAAAGGGAGAATGAGAGTTATGAAAAAATGGGTGTACTTGTTCACAGAGGGCAACGCCGGTATGCGTGAGCTGCTCGGCGGTAAGGGTGCTAACCTGGCGGAGATGACCAATATCGGTCTTCCGGTACCTCAGGGCTTTACCATCACCACAGAGGCGTGTACGCAGTATTATGAGGATGGAAGAGAGATAAATGCGGAAATTCAGGCGCAGATTGACGAGCATATTATAAAAATGGAGGAGATTACCGGAAAGAAATTCGGTGACAGGGAGAATCCGCTGCTTGTATCGGTTCGTTCCGGTGCACGTGCTTCCATGCCCGGTATGATGGATACCATTCTGAACCTTGGACTGAATGAGGACGTGGTTGCAGTGATTGCCGAAAAGTCCAACAATCCCCGCTGGGCATGGGACTGCTACCGCAGATTTATCCAGATGTATTCGGACGTTGTTATGGAGGTAGGCAAGAAGTACTTTGAGGAGCTTATCGACAGGATGAAGGCTGACAGAGGCGTAACGCAGGACGTTGAGCTGACGGCTGAGGATTTGAAGGAGCTGGCAGGCCAGTTCAAGGCAGAGTACAAGGAGAAGATTGGCGCAGATTTCCCCTCTGACCCGAAGGAACAGCTTTACGGCGCAATCAAGGCGGTGTTCCGCTCCTGGGATAATCCCCGCGCGAATGTATACCGCCGTGACAACGACATCCCTTATTCCTGGGGAACTGCCGTAAACGTGCAGTCCATGGCTTTTGGTAATATGGGGGATGACTGTGGTACCGGTGTCGCGTTTACCCGTGACCCTGCTACGGGAAGCAAGGGGCTTTTCGGTGAGTTTCTGACCAATGCACAGGGTGAGGACGTGGTTGCAGGTGTGCGTACTCCCATGAAGATTGCAGAGATGGCTGACAGATTCCCGGAGGCATTTAAGCAGTTTGAGGAGGTCTGCAAAACACTGGAGACCCATTACAGAGATATGCAGGATATGGAGTTTACCGTAGAACACGGCAAGCTGTATATGCTGCAGACCAGAAGCGGTAAGAGAACTGCACAGGCGGCTCTCAAAATCGCGTGTGACTTGGTGGATGAGGGAATGAGAACAGAGGAAGAGGCAGTTTCCATGATTGACCCCCGTAATCTGGACACCCTGCTGCATCCCCAGTTTGACGCTGCTGCACTGAAGGCTGCAACGCCTATGGGCAGAGGACTGGGAGCTTCTCCCGGGGCTGCCTGCGGTAAGATTGTATTTACTGCTGAGGACGCTGAAAACTGGGCTGCCAGAGGCGAGAAGGTTGTGCTGGTTCGCCTGGAGACCTCTCCCGAGGATATCACCGGTATGAAGGCATCGCAGGGAATTCTGACCGTGCGTGGCGGTATGACCTCTCACGCAGCGGTTGTTGCCCGCGGAATGGGAACCTGCTGTGTATCCGGCTGCGGTGACATCGCCATGGATGAGGAAAACAAGAGGTTTACGCTTGGTGGTAAGGAGTTCCACGAGGGAGACTTTATCTCTATCGACGGCTCTACCGGCAACATTTATGACGGACAGATTAAAACCGTTGACGCCACCATCGCAGGTGAGTTCGGACGTGTTATGGCATGGGCTGACAAGTACCGCAGACTGAAGGTTCGCACTAACGCAGATACACCTGCCGACGCAAGAAAAGCCCGTGAGCTGGGTGCGGAGGGCATCGGACTTTGCCGTACGGAGCATATGTTCTTCGAGGAAGACAGAATTGCTGCATTCCGTGAGATGATTTGCTCTGACAGTGTAGAGGAGAGAGAGGCAGCGCTGGAGAAAATCCTGCCTTATCAGCAGAATGACTTTGAGCAGCTGTATGAGGCACTGGAGGGATGTCCTGTTACCATCCGTTTCCTGGATCCGCCTCTTCATGAGTTTGTTCCTACCGAGGAAGCAGACATTGAGAAGCTGGCAAAGGCACAGGGTAAGTCTGTTGAGAGCATCAAGACAATCATTGCTTCCCTGCATGAGTTTAACCCCATGATGGGTCACAGAGGCTGTCGCCTTGCAGTTACCTATCCTGAGATTGCAAGGATGCAGACGAAGGCTGTCATCCGTGCAGCCATCAACGTAAAGAAGGCACATCCGGACTGGACAATCAAGCCGGAAATCATGATTCCTCTGACCTGTGAGGTAAAGGAGCTGAAGTTTGTAAAGAAGGTAGTGGTTGAGACTGCTGATGCAGAAATCGCAGCCGCAGGTATGGAGCTGGAGTACGAGGTCGGCACCATGATTGAGATTCCCAGAGCCTGCCTGACCGCCGATGAAATTGCAAAGGAAGCTGATTTCTTCTGCTTCGGCACCAACGACCTCACGCAGATGACGTTCGGCTTCTCCCGTGATGATGCCGGTAAGTTCCTGAATGCCTACTATGACACCAAGATTTTTGAGAATGATCCCTTTGCGAAGCTGGATCAGACAGGTGTCGGCAAGCTGATGGAGACCTCCATCAGGCTGGGCAAGCCGGTAAATCCTAAGCTGCATATCGGTATCTGCGGTGAGCACGGCGGAGATCCTTCTTCCGTAGAGTTCTGCCACAAGATTGGTCTGGATTACGTTTCCTGTTCTCCTTTCCGAGTACCGATTGCAAGACTAGCCGCAGCACAGGCAGCTATTAACGAAAAGCGCTAATCAGAATTTAGCGAAATTCGTA
>CAYZAU010000007.1:0-92391 GCA_964475665.1 uncultured Acetatifactor sp.
TGTTATCCCTGAGCTGAACGGCAAGCTGATTGGCTCTGCACAGCGTGTTCCTACCCCTACAGGCTCTACCACGATTCTGGTAGCAGTTGTAAAGGGCGCTGTAACCAAGGATGAGATTAATGCAGCAATGAAGGCTGCTTCTACCGAGTCCTTCGCATACAACACAGACGAAATCGTATCCTCCGATATTGTCGGCAGCACCGCAGGCTCCATCTTTGATGCAACCCAGACCATGGTAGCTCCCATGGAGGACGGCAATACTCAGGTTCAGGTAGTTTCATGGTATGATAATGAGAACAGCTATACCTCTCAGATGGTTCGTACCATTAAGTACTTCAGCGAGCTCGCTTAAGGAAAAGGTCAGGACTTATGGGTCCGGTCGGTTGGACCGGACCCTTTTTTTAAGCTGATATTAAATAACAAATACACGGAGGTTTAAAAAATGGGATTGAATAAAAAATCTGTTGACGACATCAATGCAAAGGGAAAGAGAGTTCTTGTAAGATGCGACTTTAACGTACCCTTAAAGAATGGTGAGATTACGGATGAGACAAGAATCGTGGCAGCACTGCCTACCATCCAGAAGCTTATCAGGGATGGCGGCAGGGTGATTCTCTGCTCGCACCTTGGCAAGGTAAAGAATGGTCCTAACGAGGGCGAGTCCCTTGCACCGGTCGCAAAGAGACTGTCCGAGAAGCTGGGCAAGGAGGTTGTGTTTGTAGCGGATTACAACGTAACCGGCGAGGAGGCAACCAAGGCTGTAGAGGCGATGAGGGAGGGAGACGTTGTACTGCTTCAGAATACCCGTTTCCGCGGTGCGGAGGAGACCAAGAACGGCGAGCAGTTCTCAGAAGAGCTGGCTAAGCTGGCTGATCTGTATGTGTGTGATGCGTTCGGCTCCTCTCACAGAGCGCACGCATCCGTAGCAGGCGTTACGAAGTTCATCACTGAAAAGGGTGGTGAGAATGTGGTTGGTTATCTGATGCAGAAGGAAATCAACTTCCTTGGAAACGCAGTGGAAAATCCCGTGAGACCCTTTGTTGCAATCCTCGGCGGTGCGAAGGTTGCAGATAAGCTGAATGTTATTTCCAATCTGCTTGAAAAGTGCGATACCCTGATTATCGGCGGCGGAATGGCTTACACCTTCCTGAAGGCAAAGGGCTATGAAATCGGCAATTCTCTGGTAGACAACGAGAAGCTTGACTACTGCAAGGAGATGATGGAGAAGGCAGAGAAGCTCGGCAAGAAGCTGCTGCTTCCCGTTGATTCCGTAACCATAAAGGAGTTCCCCAATCCTATTGACGCACCCGTAGAGGTGGAGGTTTACGATGTATCAGCCATGCCTGCGGACAGAGAGGGCTGTGACATCGGACCCAAGACGGCACAGATGTATGCAGAGGCGGTAAAAAGTGCAAAGACGGTTGTCTGGAACGGACCCATGGGTGTGTTTGAGAATCCTACACTGGCAGCAGGAACGATTGCCGTGGCAAAATCACTTGCAGAGACGGATGCAACAACCATTATCGGCGGAGGTGATTCCGCAGCTGCCGTAAATCAGCTGGGCTTTGGTGATAAGATGAGTCATATTTCTACCGGAGGTGGTGCTTCCCTTGAGTTCCTTGAGGGCAAGAAGCTACCCGGAGTAGAGGCTGCTGACAACAGGGGCTGAAGCAAATCTAAGGCTGTAAAACACACAGACCAAGATTTGCTATGTCAGCCCCCGGGCTGAAGCAAATCTAAGGCTGTAAAACACACAGACCAAGATTTGCTATGTCAGCCCCGGGCTGGAGTAAATCTAAGGCTGTAAATATAGAGGAGAAGGACATGGCAAGAAAGAAGATAATTGCCGGAAACTGGAAGATGAATATGACTCCCAGTCAGGCAGTGGAACTGATTAATACCTTAAAGCCCCTGGTGAAGAATGAAGAGGTGGATGTACTGCTTTGTGTACCTGCCATCGACATCATTCCTGCCGTGGAGGCTGCAAAGGGCTCCAATATCATGATTGGTGCAGAAAATATGTATTTTGAGGAGAAGGGGGCCTTTACGGGTGAAATTTCGCCTCAGATGCTGACAGATGCAGGCGTGAAGTATGTCATTATCGGACATTCCGAGAGAAGAGAGTATTTCGCGGAGACGGATGAGACTGTCAACAGGAAGGTTCTCAAGGCTTTTGAGCATGGTATTACGCCCATCATCTGCTGCGGCGAGACCCTGACCCAGAGAGAGCAGGGAGTAACGATTGATTTCATTCGTCAGCAGATTAAGATTGCCTTTTTGAATGTAGAGGCAGCACAGGCGGCGGAGGCAGTGATTGCCTACGAGCCTATTTGGGCAATCGGCACGGGAAAGGTTGCCACAACGGAGCAGGCGCAGGAGGTATGCCGGGCAATCAGAGACTGCATTGCAGAGATTTATGACGAGGCGACGGCAGAGGCAATCCGCATTCAGTACGGCGGCTCTGTATCTGCGTCCAGCGCGCCCGAGCTGTTTGCACAGGCGGATATCGACGGCGGTCTGGTAGGCGGTGCCTCCCTGAAGGCTGACTTCGGTCAGATTGTCTGCTATAACAGATAGGCGGAGCGCAAACACGAATGAGGGGGAACGAAGATGTTTTTTAAGTGCAAAAACTGTGGCGGTAATGTAGTATACAGTCCTGAGAAGCATACCATGTTCTGCCCTTTCTGTGAGAGTGAAAAGAGCGAAGAGCGTGCGGAGGGAGAGTCCATAGAGCTGACTGTCTGCCCGAACTGCAGCGGTGAGATACCGGTTGAGGAGCATACCTCCGCCACGCAGTGCCCTTATTGTGACAGTTATCTGATTCTGAATGAGCGGGTGGAGGGGAAATATGAGCCGAAGCTGATTATTCCTTTTCAGCTGGGGAAGGAAAGCTGTAAGAAATCCATTCGGGACAGATTTAAGGCAAATCTGTTTGCACCCTCGGATTTTCTGTCTGAGGTGCGCCTGAACAGTATGCAGGGCATATATGTGCCATATTGGTTTTATGATTACGACACGCACTGTATCTTTCACGGAGAGGGTACCAAGGTCAGAAGCTGGACCAGCGGCGATACGCGGTACACGGAAACCTCTTACTATGACGTTGTGCGGGAGATGGACATCGCGTTTGCAAAGGTTCCCGTGGACGCTTCCAACCAGATGCCGGACGATGTGATGGATTTGCTGGAGCCTTATCAGTATGGACAGCTGGGCAGCTTTCAGCCGGAATATCTGTCGGGCTTTTACGGAGAGAAGTATAACGTGGCTGCCGACGGAGTGGAGAGCCGCGCACGCAAGAAGATGCAGGACGACGCGAAGGAAATGCTGCGTGGCAGCTATACGGGATACAGCTCTGTGCGTACACAGCAGCAGGAAATCCGGGTTGAGGATAACAGCGCCAGCTATGGGCTGCTTCCTGTCTGGAAGTATGTCTATACATACAACGAGAAGGAGTACCCCTTTTATGTCAACGGTCAGACCGGCAAGATTGTCGGGGAAGCACCTGTATCCAAGGGTAAGGCGTGGGCGTACACAGGAACACTGTGGGCATGCCTGACTGCGATTCTGTGCCTGATGCCGCTTCTGGCATCCTGGCTGTAGGAGGGTGAAGCATGAATACGGATTATAAGAAGGAAGCTAAAAGACAGTATCTGCACTATTTCCGCTTTTGGTTTATCGCAGTGGGGATTTTGCTTGTGCTTACCCTGTGCGCCGGAATCAGCTACTATATCAGACTCAACGCGCCGCGGGAAAACACGGCTGCTGTCGAGGAGCGGGTGTACGATTACGCGGGAATCCTGTCCGACTCGGAGGAGGAGAAGCTTCGGGAATATATTGCAAAGAAGGAAAAGAAATACAAGGCGGATTTCGTCATTATGACCTTCAGCCAGCCGGTGGAGGGCGAGGAAGCCAGGGAGGAATACGGCTATCGCTTTACGGACTGGGAGCAGAATATGCAGGACATTGCTGCTGACTTTTGGGAGGAAAATCACTACGGCTTCAACAAGGATGTGATGGGAGACGGAACGATTCTCATAGATAACCGTTATGAGGGACAGAGGGGTGAAACGCTTGTCACCAGCGGAAGGGTATATGAAGATTTCGGCGATTATCATATCAATGTTGTGCTGGATAAGGTGGACGAATACTATGACGTCAATCCTTACAAGGCGTACGTTGCCTATATTGATTCGGTCGGCTACTGGTTGGACGAGGAAAGCGGCACATACATGGGAGCGGAGTTTTTTGTGTTTGCAGCTGTTGTTTCTGCGGTTGTCGCTGCCTGCTATGCGGGAATCCATCTGAGGAAGAATAAGGCGAAGGATACCGTGGCAGCAAACGCGTATGTGTCAGGCGGACAGCCCCAGATGAGGGTGAGAAGAGACGACTTTATCCGCAAGAGCGTTGTCAAGCACCGGATTGAAACCAACAGTGGCGGAAGCCATGGAGGCGGAGGCGGCGGAGGACGCGGCGGAAGCTTTAGCAGCAGTAGCGGAAGAAGCTATGGTGGAGGCAGCCGCAGACACTAAAGCCTGCTGAAGGTAAGAAAGACGCGCAGGCAAAAACGGAATATAAATTAAAATAGCGCATAAAAAAAGCACCCACATGACGGTATGGGTGCTTTTTGATGCTCTCTTTATCTGCCGAAGGCTTATGCCATTGTGTTTACAGCCTTGCTGATGCGGGCAACCTTGCGGGCAACGTTATTTTTGTGATAAACGCCCTTGCTTCCTGCCATCTCGATAACCTTGGTAGCAGCAGCAAGCTCAGCCTGTGCAGCAGCCTTATCACCAGCCTCAACGGCAGCGAATACCTTCTTGATAGCGGTTTTAACACCGGATCTGACAGCCTTGTTTCTGTCAGCCTTTGTGCGGTTTACCAGAATTCTCTTCTTTGCGGATTTAATGTTAGCCAAGTCGTACACCTCCAATTTGTATACAATGAATTGTTTTTATCAACTGTTTCACCTTAGCCAGACACGGGAGACTAACGTAAACATACTAGGATAGTTTAGTAAATTCGCGGCGGTTTGTCAATAGGTCTGTGAAAAAAAATGGGGAACCGGACAGGAAAGTGAATGAAATTACTAAAAAAGTACAAACAATAAAGGAAACAGTGAAGCTTTCCTGAAGGGACAGACATTCTGTCAGAGTAAAATTGTATCAGGGGAGAAACGCATGGATGTGCGGAAATGGAGATAGGATGGCAAATTTTCAGGTGAGAACGGATTTGGCACTGGAGGCAAGAGAGAGTATAGGCGAGGCTGAGAGCAGCCTGCGGGGAGTGCGGGTCGAGGAATACTATAGGAAAAAGGAGGATATCAGAGTGACGAAGGTCATGATAGATACGAAAAACGCGGCAAAGGCAATGGGGAAGCCGGTTGGCGTTTATGTGACCGTGGAGGCACCGGCGATGGCAGAGCCGGACGAGAGCTACCACAGCGAGATTTCCGGCTGCCTGGCAAAGGAGCTGCTCTGGATACTGCCGAAGCGGCTTAAGGAGCAGTCTGTGCTGGTGGTTGGGCTTGGGAATCGGGAGGTGACTGCGGACGCGCTGGGTCCGCGGGTGGTGGACAATCTCTTTATCACAAGACATATCGTAAAGGAGTATGGAAGGGCGGCGTACAGCTGTGACCGAATGAATCTCATCAGTGCTCTGGAGCCGGGGGTCATGGCAAAAACGGGAATGGAGACGGCGGAGATTGTCAAGGGGGTGGTGGCGGAGACCTCACCGGATGTGGTGATTGTGATTGATGCGCTTGCAGCGAGAAGCACGAGGCGCTTAAACCGCACCATCCAGATTTCCAACACGGGGATTCAGCCGGGCTCCGGCGTTGGAAATCACAGAAATGCGCTGACGGAGGAAAGCCTTGGTGTTCCGGTGATTGCCATCGGCATTCCCACGGTGGTGGATGCGGCGACCATTGTGAATGATGCACTGGAAAAGCTTCTGGAGGAAGAAAAGGAGGAGGTCGGCTATATGGGCAGACATACTCTGAAGCTGCCTGAGCTGAATAATATGTATATGACCGGAAAGGATGTTGACGCGCTGATTAAGAGGGTCAGCCATACCGTCTCGGAGGGCATCAATCAGGCGCTGGGAGCACTGTAGACGGCAGGAAGGCTTAGTCCGTCATAAGGGATGCTCGAAAGACAGGATAGTATGCGGGGAGAGAGACGGGCATATATATAGAAAGATTTACGGGATATGGGAGCAGCAGTTGGAAGTAAGAAAGAGATGGTTTGTTCTGCTGGCACTGACAATGCTGCTTGCGGTGTCGGTAAAGACGGCCGGAGATGCAAATGTCCTTGCTGAGAGGATGACGGCGGAGCTGTCCGAAACATTTAAGGGAATGCTATACCGCTGTTATACGCCGCTTGTCACCTTTGTGGAGGAACGGGAGGACGACACACCGTGGCTCCTCAAGGAGCAGATAGACAGTATCCTTCCACTCTATGGCTATGCGCAGGTGAGAACGCAGAAGGAGGGAGAGACAGATGGCGTGTCAGTCAGGGAAATCCTGCTCTCGGAAGCGAGGGAGGAGACGGCTTTTGACTCGGTGACAGTGCCCGGGGCGACGGATGAAGCTGCGGAGCAGGCAGAACTGATGCGGGCAGAGAATGAAGCAGCCATGGAGATGCAAAAAAGGGAGGCACTGCTTTCGGAGTCGGTTTTTGTACCGCATGTACAGCAGGCGGAGGTGGATATGGAAGCACTGAGGGAGTATGAGACACTGGTACGGGAGTTCTACACGGTGGACTCCAATACCATGATAGGCAGCAATCAGCTGGATGCGCAGCGCTTTCTGGAGAAGGACATGACGCTGGAGGCGGGAGGAGAGGGACCGCAGATACTCATTTTTCACACGCATTCCCAGGAGGCATTTGCGGATTCCGTGCCGGGAGATACGGCAACCTCGATTGTAGGGGTGGGAGAGCGTCTGGCAGAGGTGCTGACCACACAATACGGCTACGGGGTGCTGCACCATGTGGCGGAATATGATGTGGAAACAAGGGACGATGCTTATTCCAGAGCCCTGCCCGGAGTGGAGGAGGTGCTTTTGGAATATCCGGACATTCAGGTGGTGATAGACCTGCACAGGGACTCCGTGCCGGAGGAGACGAGACTGGTAATGGACGTGGACGGGAGAGAGACTGCCCGTTTTATGTTTTTCAACGGTCTTTCGAGAACCAGAAAGACGGGAAACATCGCTTATCTGTATAACGAAAACCTGGAGGAGAATCTTGCCTTTTCCTTTCAGATGCAGAAAAAGGCGTACGAGTACTATCCGGGGCTGACAAGGAAGATATATTTAAAGGGCTATCGCTACAATATGCACCTGAAGCCGAAATATCTGCTGGTAGAGCTGGGAGCGCAGAATAATACCGTGGAGGAGGCAATGAACGCCTGTGACCCGCTGGCACATCTTCTGCACATGGTATTATCTGGACAATAGGGGGAAATTCTGTTACAATCTAGCGTAGCAGTCAAACGACAAGGAACGAGGAACGGAAAATGGCAATAGAGCAGAGCAGAATTCGCAATTTTTGTATTGTGGCGCACATAGATCACGGAAAGTCGACTCTGGCGGATCGCATTATCGAAAAAACAGGTCTTCTGACCAGCAGGGAGATGCAGGAGCAGATACTGGACAATATGGAGCTGGAACGGGAGAGGGGAATCACCATCAAGGCACAGTCTGTCCGCACGGTTTACCGGGCACAGGACGGAGAGGAATATATTTTCAACCTGATTGATACGCCCGGACATGTGGATTTTAATTACGAGGTGAGCCGTTCCCTTGCTGCCTGTGACGGAGCAATTCTGGTGGTGGATGCAGCGCAGGGCATTGAGGCGCAGACACTGGCAAACGTTTATCTGGCGCTGGATCACAATCTGGATGTTTTTCCCGTAATCAATAAGATAGATTTGCCCAGCGCTGAGCCGCAGAGGGTGAAGGATGAGATTGAGGATGTAATAGGAATTGAGGCACAGGATGCTCCTCTGATTTCCGCGAAAAACGGAATCGGCATCGAGGAGGTGCTGGAGCAGATTGTACATAAGATTCCGGCTCCCGGCGGGAATTCGGAGAATCCGCTGCAGGCGCTGATTTTTGATTCTGTGTACGACTCCTATAAGGGCGTTATCATTTTTTGCCGGGTGATGGAGGGAAGTGTCAGAAAGGGGACAAACATCCGCATGATGGCAACCGGCGCAAAGCAGGAGGTTGTGGAGGTCGGTTACTTCGGTGCAGGACAGTTTATTCCCTGTGAGGAGCTTTCAGCCGGTATGGTGGGTTACATCACTGCCTCTATCAAGAATGTGAAGGACACGGCTGTAGGCGATACGGTTACGGATGCGGACAGACCCTGTGCGGAGCCGCTGCCCGGCTACAAGAAGGTGCAGTCGATGGTATACTGCGGTATGTATCCTGCGGACGGTGCGAAGTATCCCGATTTGCGTGATGCACTGGAAAAGCTCCAGCTGAATGACGCGTCCTTAAACTATGAGCCGGAGACCTCTGTGGCGCTGGGCTTTGGCTTCCGCTGCGGCTTTCTGGGACTATTGCATCTTGAAATCATTCAGGAGCGTCTGGAGAGGGAGTATAATCTGGATCTGGTGACTACCGCTCCCGGTGTGGTTTACAGGGTATATAAGACAAACGGCGAGATGATTGAGCTGACGAATCCCTCCAATCTGCCTGACCCGTCGGAGATTGAGCACATGGAGGAGCCGATTGTCAGCGCAGAAATCATGGTGACTACGGAATTTATCGGTTCCATCATGGAGCTGTGTCAGGAGAGGCGGGGGCGTTATCTGGGCATGGAATACATGGAAGGAACCAGGGCTTTGTTAAAGTATGAGCTTCCACTGAATGAAATTATTTACGATTTCTTTGATGCCTTAAAGTCCCGTTCGAGAGGCTATGCGTCCTTTGACTACGATATAAAGGGCTATGAGCCTTCCAGACTGGTGAAGCTGGATATCCTGATTAACAGGGAGGAGGTAGATGCCCTCTCCTTCATCGTACATGCGGATTCTGCCTATGAGAGAGGCAGAAAGATGTGTGAGAAGCTCAAGGATGAGATACCGAGACATCTTTTTGAGATTCCCATACAGGCGGCGGTGGGTGGAAAAATCATCGCCAGAGAGACCGTGAAGGCTATGCGTAAGGATGTGCTTGCAAAGTGCTATGGCGGCGATATCACCCGCAAAAAGAAGCTGCTGGAGAAGCAGAAGGAGGGAAAGAAGCGCATGCGCCAGGTGGGGAACGTTGAAATTCCCCAGAAGGCATTTATGAGTGTGCTGAAGCTGGATGACAGATAAACGGATGCGACCGCTGGAGCTTTACATTCATATCCCCTTTTGTGTCAAAAAGTGCCTCTACTGCGACTTCCTGTCCGGCGTCTGTGATGAGGCGCAGCGGGAAGCGTATCTGGAGGCACTGCTGACGGAGCTTGGCGGCAGGGGAGAGCAGTGCAGAGAGTATACCGTGACCTCGGTTTTTATCGGAGGGGGAACACCGTCAATCCTTGCGGGAGAGCAGATGGAGAGGCTGATGGACGCGGTGAGGACGGGCTTTCGACTGGCTGCGGATGCAGAGATTTCTGCGGAGGTAAATCCCGGAACCCTGGATGAGGGGAAGCTCGCCGCATGGCATCGTGCAGGTATCAACAGACTCAGCATCGGACTGCAGTCTGCGGAGAATGGGGAGCTTGCAGCAATCGGCAGAATCCACAGCTGGGAGCAGTTTGCTGACACCTATGCACGGGCGAGAAGGGAAGGCTTTCGGAATGTGAATGTGGACATTATGAGTGCACTGCCGGGACAGAATGCGGAAAGCTACCGACGTACGCTGGAAAAGGTTCTGGCGTTAAATCCGCCTCCGGAGCACATCTCTGCATACAGTCTTATAGTGGAGGAGGGCACTCCCTTTTATGAGATGCTAAAGCGCGGGGAGCTGGAGCTGCCCGATGAGGACACGGACAGAGAGCTGTACCATATGACAAAAGAAATCCTTGGAAAGAAGGGCTATAAGCGCTACGAAATCTCAAACTATGCGAAGCCGGGCTACGAATGCCGACATAACCTCGGCTACTGGAGGCGGACGGACTACGTGGGCTTCGGCGTGGGGGCTGCGTCTCTTTTTCAGGGTGCGAGGTTTCACAACGAAGAACAGCTGCAGCAGTACATAGAACAGCCGTTAGGCTGTCGGACAGAAGTCTCGGTTCTGAACAGGGAGGAACAGATGGAGGAGTTTATGTTTCTCGGACTTAGACTGACAGCAGGAGTTATGGAGGAGGAATTTATGCGGCAGTTTGGAGTAGGGCTTAGAGAGCTTTATGGTGAGGTGATAGAAAAGAACAGGGCGGACGGACTGCTGGATTGGAACAGCGGGCGGCTGTTTTTGACGGAGAAGGGGCTTGACGTGAGCAATTATGTGATGGCACAGTTTTTGCTGTCGTGACAGGCACGGCGGATGCGTCTAAGACATAAACTATTGTTAAGACGAATCCACGGAGGGGCGATTTGGAGACCTTTCAAAAACCGTTGTCCTCGGGAGAAGAAGCTGAATATATCCGCCTGCTGCGGGAGGGAACGCCCGAGGAGGCAGAGCGGGCGAAGGAAGTATTGACAGTGCGAAACCTAAGACTGGTGGCTCACATCGCAAGAAAGTACCAGAACGCGGATGAGGATATGGAGGACTTAATTTCCATCGGCTGTATCGGGCTGATTAAGGCGATTGACACCTTTGACGATAAGAAGGGCAGGCTGGTTACCTATGCCTGTCGGTGTATTGACAATGAGCTGCTGATGCTGCTAAGGGGAAAGAAAAAGACCTCGCGGGAGGTATCGCTGTTTGAGCCTATCGGACAGGACAAAGAAGGTAATGAAATCTGTCTGGTGGACGTGATTGAGCAGCAGCAGCCGGACATTGTGGAAAGCATGGAGCTATCAGGGAAAATCAGAAAACTGTTTCTGCTGATGGACGGGATTCTGACGGACAGGGAGAGGGAGATACTGAGGATGCGTTACGGGCTTTGCGGAAGACAGGAGGCAACCCAGAGCCGGGTAGGTGAGGCGCTTGGGATTTCCAGAAGCTATGTTTCCAGAATCGAAAAGAAGGCGCTGCAAAAATTGAGGGCTGAGCTGTAAATTTCTGTTTGTTTTTTCGATGTATATTGTATATAATGGAGAAAACCGTGGAAGCAGGGGAGAAAGAGGAATGCGCGCAGGAAATGTGCGCGGAAGTGAGGAACAGGATGCCGATGATTGAGGAGATACTGCGACAGGCAAAGGAGGCCGGCGCGAGTGATGTACATCTGACGGTCGGAATACCGCCGAAGATGAGGGTAAACGGTGATTTAATCACCATGGATTACCCGAAGCTGATGCCTGCGGATACACTGGATATTCTGATAGGAGTGATGTCGGAGGCGCAGAGGGAGCGTTTTGAAGAGCGGGGAGAGTATGACTTTTCCTTCTCCATTCCCTGCTGCGGGCGGTTTCGCGTCAACGCCTACAAGCAGAGAGGAAGCGTCGCCATGGCATTCCGGCTGGTTGCCACAGACATTCCGACAGCGGAGGAGCTTGGTGTACCGGAGACGGTGATTGGGCTTTATCAGAAAAAACGCGGACTGGTGCTGGTGACAGGACCTACCGGCAGCGGAAAGTCCACCACACTGGCGGCAATCATTGACAAGATTAACAATAATCGGGATGCACACGTAATTACGCTGGAGGATCCGATTGAGTTTCTGCATCAGCATAAGCTGTCCATGGTGAACCAGAGGGAAATCGGTCTGGACAGTGAGAATTATGCCAGTGCCCTCAGGGCGGCGCTCAGGGAAGACCCGGATGTTATTCTGGTGGGAGAGATGCGTGACTTTGAGACAATCAGTGTGGCGATTACCGCAGCGGAGACGGGACATCTGGTGCTTTCCACGCTGCATACCATAGGAGCTGCCAGCACGGTTGACCGTGTTGTTGATGTATTTCCGCCGCACCAGCAGCAGCAGATTCGGGTTCAGCTGGCTAATGTTCTGGAAGCGGTGGTCTCCCAGCAGCTGATACCGACGGCGGACGGTAAGGGCAGGGTAGCAGCCTTTGAGGTGATGCATGCCAATCATGCGGTGCGGAATCTGATTCGTGAGGGGAAATCCCATCAGCTTTCCAGCGTCATGCAGACGAACCGTAAGGTGGGTATGATTACCATGGATGAGGCAATCAGCCAGCTCTGTGCGGATGGAAAAATCGATAAAGAGTCCGCGGTGCAGTTTGCACAGGACCCTGACAGTATGGCACTGCGGTTGCAGATGCCGCGCTATTGACGTAAAGAGGATGGCACAACGCCATTGGTGTATAGGCTTCTTAAGCTGCGGAGCAGGATACTCCGCAGCGGGGGGAGGCTTCTATGGAAAAACACAGAAATTTATTTCAAAATCAAGTATTCTAAAGAGCTCTTCAGGATATCAGAAAGTTCTTATCAAATCACATTTATCTTTCACAATTTTATTAGGATTGGTCTGCGGCAGCAGAAGCATTATACCATGCGCGAAGAAAAGCAAGCGACCCGAAGGGGCATTTGGTTTTCAAGCCATGGGATGCGGGGTAGAAGCAGCCACGATGTGGCTGTCAGGGGGCGTATTATACCATGAAGTAAGGAGGGGAGAGTATGTACAGTACGGTTTTTTCAGGTGCGCTGTCCGGAGTTTCCGCTTATCCGGTTTCCGTTGAGGTGGATATTGACAGAGGGCTGCCGGCTTTTTGCATGGTGGGCTCTTTGAGCAGTGAGGTGCGGGAATCCAGAGAACGGGTGATGGTGGCGTTAAAAAATGTGGGAGTGGATTTACCGCCCAACCATATTACGGTCAATCTTTCACCGGGAGACACAAGAAAGGAGGGGACAGCCTTTGACCTGCCGATGGCAGTGGGAATACTGGAGGCATCCGGCTGCCTGAGGACAGGTGTGTCACGGGATATTCTTTTTCTGGGGGAGCTTGGACTTGACGGCGAGCTGAAAAAGGTCAGGGGTGTGCTGCCGATTGTGCGACGGGCGGCGGAGGAGGGTATCGGACAGTGTATCGTGCCTGCCGTGAATGCGCGCGAGGGAGCGGTGATTCCGGGAATTGCGGTGCGGGGAGCGGAGAATATAAAGGAGGTGATAGACTTTTTGCGGGCGGAAAGCGCAGAGCTAAGAGAAGAACTGCTGCCCGCGGTGAAGGTGAATACAGAGAGGCTGTTTGAGCAGAGTGCCGCAGAAGGAAAGGCTGATTTTGCACAGGTGAGCGGACAGGAGGGAGCAAAAAGGGCTGCGGAGATTGCGGCAGCGGGCTTTCATAATCTTTTGATGGTGGGACCGCCGGGAGCAGGAAAGTCCATGATTGCCAAGCGGATTCCCGGTATCCTGCCGCCACTTTCGCTGGAGGAGAGTCTGGAGGTAACCTCAGTAGTCAGTGTGGCAGGGCTTTTGGGAGAAGGGGCTTCGCTTGTGACAGAGCGTCCTTTTGAAAGCCCACATCACGGTATTACGCAGGTGGCACTGATTGGCGGGAGTACCGTTCCGCGCCCGGGAGTGGCTTCTCTGGCACACAGGGGTGTGCTGTTTCTGGACGAGCTTCCGGAGTTTCAGCGGGGAGTGCTGGACGCCTTGCGGCAGCCTATGGAGGAGCATGGGGTGAATATCTCCAGAATCAGCGGAAATGTAACTTATCCAAGCGACTTTATGCTGGTCGCGGCGATGAATCCCTGTCCCTGCGGTTATTATCCTGATAAGAACAGATGCCGTTGCACGGAAAGCAGGGTAAAACAGTATACGGGCAGGGTGTCAGGACCGATACTGGACAGAATTGATTTGTGTGTAGAGCTGCAGCCGGTGGATGTGGCAAGCCTGCAGGGGGTGGGGAGAAGTGAGAGCAGCGCCGCGATACGGGAACGGGTTCAGAGGGCAAGAAGGCTGCAGCAGGAGAGATTTTCGGGGAGCAGCTACAGATTTAATGCAGATATGGATGCGTCGGCGATGGAGAAATATTGCAGGCTGGGAGAGGAAGAGCGGAGCACGATGGAGCAGCTGTATCGTTCGCTGCAGCTAAGTGCGAGGGCGTATCACCGCATCCTGAAGGTGGCGAGAACCATTGCCGATTTGGAGAATGCGGAGGAGATAGGGGTGGAGCATTTACTGGAGGCGGCGTTTTACAGACCAACGATGGAGTGAGAAGATGGGCTGTGCCCGCTGGCACTCGTGAGAGAGCCGTCCACACGTGAACCTTCGTTCGCGGAGAAAATGTAGGGAAGGGAGAATGGATATGAGAAAGGTGTTTCGGGAGGATGCAGAGTATCCACAGAGATTGCGGGAAATACCGGGAGCACCGAAGTGCCTGTATGTGACAGGCAGGCTGCCTCGGGAGGATGTGCCCTGCGTGGCAGTGGTAGGGGCAAGGGAGTGCTCGGAGTATGGAAAGAGGGTGGCTGCATGGCTGGGAAGGGAGCTGGGAAATGCCGGGGTTCAGGTGGTAAGCGGTATGGCGCGGGGGATTGACGGTATTTGTCAGGAGGCGGCGCTGGAGGCGGGTGGAATTTCGTTTGCAGTGCTGGGCTGCGGTGTGGACGTCTGCTATCCGAAGCAGAATCGGGAATTGTATGAGTGCCTCTGTGTAAGAGGCGGCGTGCTGTCGGAGTATGAGCCCGGGACACCGCCCAGAGCACAGAACTTCCCGCCAAGAAACCGCATCGTCAGCGGACTGGCGGATGCGGTGGTCGTAGTGGAAGCGAGGGAAAAGAGCGGGACGCTGATTACGGTGGACATGGCACTGGAGCAGGGGCGGGAGGTTTATGTGGTGCCGGGACGTATCACAGACGGCTTAAGCGCGGGCTGCAACCGACTGATGAAAGCGGGAGCGGGAATCCTCCTGGACGTAGGGGAATTTGTGGACGAGGTATGGGGAAGATGCGGAGCCCGAAGAATTTCCGGCTGGAAAAGAGGAGAAGAGAGGTGTAAAGAAAGGCAGGAGAAGATCGAAACGGCAATATCGGGTGGCGGAAAAGAAAACCAGGGTGAGAGGCAGTCAGCACTTTCTTCGGAGGGAAGGATGGTGCTGGAAGCGATTGACCTTTATCCCCGTTCGGTAGAAGAAATACGGAGGGCGCTCGGAGCGAAAATGGAGGAGAGGCAGTTGAATGCAGTACTGATGCGACTCTGCCTGACGGGGGCGGTTAGTCAGGTCAGTCCGGGACATTTTTGCAAAATACAATAATTCTGTTGTTTTGAAATTATGCATTGGAGTCAGCAGGTCACCCAATATAAATAGTTTGTGAAAATCAGGACAAACCGTCTTTCGGTTGCATTCGGCAGAAAGGTATTGTAAGATACAAGCTGGGGGCTGTGATTGTGCGGCGGGCAGAAGGAAGAATCCGAAGAGCGGGACAGCAGAGAGCGAAAAGCCCCGAAGAGCGGGACAGCAGGGAGCGAAAAGCCCCGAAGAGCGGGACAGCAGAGATTGAAACCACCCGAAGTGTCAGGGTGGCGGAAGGAGAGAAGGATGTATAGAGATAATACCAGAGTGGTGCAGATAGGGGACAGAAAAATCGGAGGAGGCAATCCGATTCTGATTCAGTCCATGACAAATACACGGACGGAGGATGTGGCGGCAACGGTCGCCCAGATTCTGGAGTTAGAGCGTGTCGGCTGTGAAATTATCCGCTGCACGGTTCCTACGATGGAGGCAGCCCTGGCGCTGAAGGAAATCAAGAGCCGGATTCATATCCCGCTGGTGGCGGATATTCATTTTGATTATCAGATGGCGATTGCTGCCATGGAGAACGGTGCAGACAAGATTCGCATCAATCCCGGAAACATCGGCAGTGAGGATAAGGTGAGGGCTGTCGTGGATGTGGCGAGGGAGAGAGACATCCCTATCAGGATTGGGGTAAACAGCGGCTCTCTGGAGAAGCAGCTGGTGGAAAAGTACGGAGGCGTTACGGCGGAGGGAATTGTGGATAGTGCTCTTGATAAGGTACATATTGTGGAAAGAATGGGATACCGGAATCTTGTTATCAGTATCAAGTCCTCCGATGTTCTGATGTGCGTGAAGGCGCATGAGCTGCTGGCAGGAAGGACGGATTATCCGCTGCATGTGGGAATCACGGAGTCGGGAACGGTTCAGAGCGGCAACATCAAGTCTGCCGTCGGGCTTGGCATCATCCTGCATCAGGGAATTGGTGACACCATCCGTGTGTCACTGACGGGAAATCCGGTGGAGGAAATTAAGTCTGCAAAGCTGATTTTAAGGACACTGGGGCTGCGCAAGGGCGGAATTGAGGTGGTTTCGTGTCCCACCTGTGGCAGAACCCGGATAGATTTAATCGGACTGGCAACAAGGGTGGAAAAGCTGGTGGAGGCTTATCCGCTGGAGCTGAAGGTTGCGGTAATGGGCTGTGCGGTAAACGGACCGGGCGAAGCAAAGGAGGCTGACCTTGGCATCGCGGGAGGAAACGGAGAAGGGCTGCTCTTTAAAAAGGGCGAAATCATCCGCAAGGTTCCCGAGACACAGCTGCTGGATGCCCTGAAGGAAGAGCTGGATAACTGGTGCGGGGCACAGTAGGAGTCAGGGCAGCCGCGCAAGGTGAAGAAGGAAATAAGGCGGGCGGATATAAAATGGCAAAGAGTTTTTTTGAGGTGTTCCCGACACTGAAAATAGACGGAGCTCTGAAGGACAGGCTGGAGCAGACGGAGGTGGAGCGGGTTTCAACCTCAAAGCAGAGGGATAAACTGCATATTTATCTGTTCAGCAGAAGACTGATTTTGAAGGAGGACATTCGCGCGGCAGAGCGGGAAATCAAGAAGCAGCTGTTTGCGGAGGTCAATCTTGCGGTGCGGATTTTTGAGCGCTTTGAGCTCTCCTCCCAGTATACCCCGGAAAATCTGATGGATATGTACCGCGAAAGCATTTTGGAGGAGCTTCGTGATTACAGCCATATCGTGTACAATGCCTTTCGGCTGGCAGAGATTACCTATCCTTCAGCGGAGGAGCTTCATCTGAATCTTGAGGATACCGTCCTAAACCGCAGCAAGGAGGCGGAGCTGGTTCGGATTCTGGAAAAGATTTTTATCGAAAGATGCGGCCTTAAGGTGGGTGTCTCGGTGGAGTACCGCGAGGCGGCAACGGGGAAATATGCGGAGAATGATGAACTGCGCATTCAGCTGAAGGTGGATGAAATCCGCAGGCGGGCAAAGACGGGAGCAGGAATGGAAGGCAGAGAGAATGCTTCTGGAGAGGGCTATGCGAAAGAGCAGGAGAAAGCAGAGGGCGAAGCCTTGCCAGGTGCTTCTTTTGCAGCTACAGATACGACTGCCGCAGCAGGAAGCCTGTCAGGAGCAGGCAACGGACGAAAGGAATTTCGTCGCACGGAGTTTAAAAAGAAGGAGTTTCGGCGTGGAGGAGATTACACAAGGAGCCTGAAGCAGTCGGATAATCCTGATGTGATTTACGGCCGTGAGTTCGATGACGAGGCGCTGCACATTGAGGATATTATAGGAGAAATGGGTGAGGTGGTCATCCGCGGCAGGGTGCTTAAGCTCGACAGCCGGGAAATCAAAAACGAAAAGACCATCATCATGTTTGATGTAACGGACTTCACGGATACCATCGGCATCAAAATATTTGCACGAAATGAGTTTGTCGGGGAACTGATGAAGGGGCTGAAGCCGGGCACCTTTCTGAAGATAAAGGGAGTTGCCACGCTGGACAAATTTGACCATGAGCTGACTATCGGCTCCGTTCAGGGTATACAGAAAATTCCGGATTTTACAACAAGCCGGATGGATACGGCTCCCCGAAAAAGGGTGGAGCTTCACTGCCATACAAAAATGAGTGATATGGACGGTGTCTCTGAGGCAAAGGATATCGTTAAGAGAGCCTACAAGTGGGGACACAGGGCGGTTGCCATCACTGACCACGGTGTTGTGCAGGGCTTTACCGATGCAAATCATGTATGGGAGGATTTGTGGAAGGATGAGAGTACAAAACGTAAGACGGCGGGGGAGGAAAAGCCGGACAGGCAGGACTTCTTCAAGGTGCTCTACGGCGTTGAAGCATATCTGGTAGATGACCTGAAGGAAATCGTTACGGGAGATAAGGGTCAGAGACTGGAAGAAAAATATGTGGTATTTGACATTGAAACGACAGGATTTTCGCCGGTCAACAACCGCATCATAGAAATTGGAGCGGTCAGAATATGCGACGGGGAGGTGGTGGAGCGCTTTTCCACCTTTGTCAATCCGCGGGTGCCGATTCCCTTTGAAATCGAAAAGCTTACGGGAATCAGGGATGATATGGTGCTGGATGCGCCCTCTATTGAGACGGTGCTGCCGGAGTTTCTTGCTTTCTGTGAGGACTGCGTGCTGGTGGCGCACAACGCCGGCTTTGACATGAGCTTTATTGTGGAAAACGCGGCAAGACAGGGGCTGTCGGCTTCCTTTACCTACGTGGATACGGTAGGGATGGCGAGGGTGCTGCTGCCGAATCAGGCGAAGCATACACTGGATGCCGTGGCGAAGACGCTGAATGTTTCACTGGAAAATCATCATCGGGCAGTGGATGACGCAGAGTGTACGGCACTGATTTTTATAAAATTCTTAAAGATGCTCAGTGAGCAGGGAGTGGAAACACTTGCCCAGGTGAATGCACTGGGAGCAGACAGCGCGGAGCTGGTGCGGAAGGCACCCTCTTATCATGCCATCATACTGGCGAAGAATGATATGGGCAGAATTAACCTTTACAGGCTGATTTCGCAGTCGCACCTGACCTATTTTAACAGGCATCCGAGAATCCCGAAGAGCCTTGTGGAAAAGTACAGGGAGGGGCTGATACTGGGAAGCGCCTGTGAGGCTGGAGAGCTGTACAGGGCGCTGCTGGACGGGCAGAGCGATATGCAGATAGCCAGACTGGTAAGCTTTTATGATTATCTGGAGATTCAGCCCACGGGAAACAACCGCTTTATGATTGCCTCCGAAAAGATTAGAAATGTGAATTCCGTCGAGGATATTCAGGAAATCAACAGGCGTATCGTGAAGCTGGGAGAACAGTTCCACAAACCTGTGGTGGCTACCTGTGACGTACATTTCCTTGACCCGGAGGACGAGGTCTACCGCCGGATTATCATGGCGGGGAAGGGCTTTGCGGATGCGGATGAGCAGGCACCGCTGTATCTTCATACCACGGATGAGATGCTGGAGGAGTTCTCGTATCTGGGAAGTGATAAGGCATATGAAATCGTAGTGAAGAATACCAATATGATAGCGGATATGTGTGAGACAATCGCGCCGGTGCGACCGGACAAATGTCCGCCCGTCATTGCCGACAGTGATAAGACCCTGACAAAAATCTGCTATGACAGGGCACATGAAATATACGGTCCCAAGCTGCCGCACATCGTGGAAGAGCGTCTGGAAAGGGAATTAAATTCCATTATCAGGAACGGCTTTGCCGTGATGTACATTATTGCCCAGAAGCTTGTCTGGAAATCCGTGGAGGACGGATATCTGGTCGGCTCCCGAGGCTCCGTAGGAAGCTCCTTTGTGGCAACGATGTCGGGAATTACCGAGATTAATCCGCTGAGTCCGCATTATTATTGCAGCAAGTGTCATTATGTGGATTTTGACAGTGATGAGGTAAAGGCGTATGCCGGAACGGCGGGAATTGATATGCCGGATAAGGTGTGCCCGAACTGCGGAGAACCTCTGCACAAGGAGGGCTTCGACATTCCCTTTGAGACCTTCCTCGGCTTTAAGGGCGACAAGGAGCCGGATATTGATTTAAATTTTTCGGGGGAATACCAGTCCAAGGCGCATAAATACACGGAGGTTATCTTTGGTGCGGGTCAGACCTTCCGGGCGGGAACGATAGCAACACTGGCGGATAAAACCGCCTTCGGATACGTGAAGAACTATTATGAAGAGAGAGGAAAGCATAAGCGAAACAGCGAAATCGACCGGATTGTGGCGGGCTGTGTGGGAGTACGTCGCAGTACGGGACAGCATCCGGGAGGCATTGTGGTACTGCCGCTGGGTCAGGACATCAATTCCTTCACGCCTGTGCAGCATCCGGCAAATGATATGATGACGGATACGATAACGACGCACTTTGACTATCATTCCATCGACCATAACCTGCTGAAGCTGGATATTCTGGGACACGATGACCCGACCATGATTCGTATGCTGCAGGATTTGACGGGACGTGACCCGTTGACGATTCCGTTAGACGGACAGGATGTGATGAGCCTCTTCCAGAATACTGAGGCACTGGGCATCACGCCGGAGCAGATAGGGGGAACTAAGCTGGGCTGTCTGGGCATTCCTGAGTTTGGCACGGACTTCGCCATGAACATGGTTATTGAGGCGCAGCCGAAGTCCTTCTCTGATTTGGTGAGAATCTCGGGACTCTCCCACGGAACCAACGTATGGGTGGGAAATGCCCAGGATTTGATTCGCAATGGCACGGCAACCATTTCAACCTGCGTGTGTACCAGAGACGATATCATGACCTACCTGATTATCAAGGGAGTCGAGCCGGAGAAGTCCTTTAAGATTATGGAGGCTGTGCGAAAGGGAACGGTGGCGAAGGGCAAGATTAACCCGGAGCAGTGGAAGGAATGGAAGGAAGATATGATAGCCCACGATGTTCCGCAGTGGTACATAGAATCCTGCCAGAAGATTGAGTATATGTTCCCTAAGGCGCATGCGGCGGCTTATGTCATGATGGCATGGCGCATCGCTTATTGCAAGATACATTATCCGCTGGCGTATTACGGAGCTTTTTTCAGCATTCGTGCAAAAGCCTTCTCCTACGAGCAGATGTGTCAGGGTCAGGCGCATCTGGAGGCAATCATGAGGGAATACAAGCGGCGTATGGATGCGGCTGCCAACAAAGAGGCGGGAGCACAGCCCCTTTCCAACAAGGAGGAGCTTGCCTACGGGGATATGCGGGTGGTGCAGGAGATGTATGCGAGAGGTTTTTTGTTTGAGCCGATAGACATTTTCCGGGCGCAGTCCCGCTCCTTTCAGATTGTGGACGGCAGACTGATGCCCTCCTTAAGCAGTATCGACGGACTGGGAGAAAAGGCCGCGGATGCCATTGTGGAGGCGGCGAAGGATGGTCCTTTTCTGTCGAGGGATGATTTTAGGGAGAGGACAAAGGTGTCAAAAACCGTGGTGGATATGATGGCAGGACTGGGACTGCTGGGAGATTTACCGGAGTCCAACCAGCTGAGCCTGTTTGACCTGTAGGAGGGAAGACCGAAGGAGTGGAAATGTAAGAATTTTTTGAAAAATACAAAAAAAATAAAAAAAGTACTTGCTTTTTTTTGAGGGTTGTATTATTATAAGCAAGTACCGCAGATGCGGTGCTTGCCTGTGGCTGATTGGTCAAGCGGTTAAGACGCCGCCCTCTCACGGCGGAAACAGGGGTTCGATTCCCCTATCAGCTGCTCTGTTTAAATGAACAGCCCAACCCGAAGAAGTGTTGAAAACAAATTGTTTTCAATGCTTTTTTTACTTGCGTCAGGGATTTTTTTGGTGTATAGTGGTTCACGATTACATTCCGCAGGAACGGAAATGAAAGCAAAGGGGAGCAGACAATGGCAAAATATCTGGTAATCGTGGAATCGCCTGCGAAAGTGAAAACCATCAGAAAGTTTTTGGGGAGCAACTATGCGGTGGCTGCCAGCAACGGTCATGTGCGGGACTTGCCCAAGAGCACGCTGGGAATTGACGTGGAGCATGACTACGAGCCGAAATATATTACCATACGGGGCAAGGGTGATATTCTTGCGAATCTGCGCAAGGAGGTAAAGAAGGCGGAAAAGGTTTATCTTGCAACTGACCCGGACCGTGAGGGAGAGGCAATCTCCTGGCATCTTTACCATGCGCTGAAGCTACAGGATAAAAAGGTCTATCGGATTACCTTTAATGAGATTACAAAAAATGCGGTGAAGGAGTCCCTTAAAAATGCGCGGGAGATTAACATGAATCTGGTGGATGCCCAGCAGGCGCGCCGCGCACTGGACAGAATGGTGGGGTATCGTATTTCCCCGCTTTTGTGGGCAAAAATCAAGCGGGGGCTAAGCGCGGGAAGGGTACAGTCGGTTGCCCTGCGCATTATCTGTGACCGGGAGGAGGAAATCAATGCCTTTGTTCCGGAGGAGTACTGGACATTAAACGTAAACTTAAACGTCAGGGGGGAGAAGAAGCCCATCTGCGCAAAATATTACGGAGACGCATCGGGAAAGCGGGACATACCGGATGAGGCGCACGTAAAGCAGATTATGGAAGCCCTGAAGGATGCCGCATACCGGGTGGAGGAAATCAAGCGGGGAGAGCGGATGAAGAAGCCGCCGCTTCCCTTTACGACCTCCACATTGCAGCAGGAGGCGAGCAGAGCTCTGAATTTTTCTACACAGAAGACCATGCGTCTGGCGCAGCAGCTCTATGAGGGTGTGGATATAAAGGGAGAGGGAACGGTAGGTCTGATTACCTATCTGAGAACGGATTCCACCCGCGTCTCGGAGGAGGCGGAGACTATGGCGGCAGAATTTATAGACGCTCATTACGGGGAGGAATATAAGGGCGGAAGTGCGGCTGAAAGGAAAAAGACGCAAAAAATTCAGGATGCCCATGAAGCCATCCGTCCCACGGATTTGAACAGACTTCCCATACAGCTGAAGGAGGAGCTTCCGAGAGATTTATTCAGGCTCTATCAGCTGATATGGAAGCGTTTTACGGCAAGCCGCATGAGTGCGGCAAGGTATGAGACAACCTCCGTCAGGATACAGGCGAATGAACAGATTTTCACACTGGCGGCATCCGTCTGCAGGTTTGACGGCTTTATGAGCGTTTATACCTCCGAGGAGGATAGGGAGGAGGAAAACAGCCTGACGGGAGAGCTGACAAAGGATAGCGTTCTGTCCCTTGCATCCTTCGAGCCGGGACAGCATTTTACCCAGCCGCCGGCGCATTACACGGAGGCATCTCTGGTGAGGGCGCTTGAAGAGCTTGGCATCGGACGTCCCAGTACCTACGCGCCTACCATCACGACAATCCTGGCGAGACGCTATATTGTCAGAGAGAACAAAAACCTCTATGTCACGGAGCTGGGCGAGGTGGTAAACGGTATGATGATGGAGGCGTTTCCGACCATCGTGGATGTCAACTTTACCGCAAACATGGAGGCTCTTCTGGACGGAGTGGAAGAGGGAGAGGTAAAGTGGAAGACCATCATTTCCAACTTTTATCCGGATTTGGACGAGGCGGTGAATCTGGCGGAAAAGGAGCTTGAGAAGGTTAAGCTTGAGGACGAGGTCAGCGACGAGGAATGCGAGCTGTGCGGCAGGAAAATGGTGATTAAATACGGTCCCCACGGAAGGTTTTTAGCGTGCCCCGGCTTTCCGGAGTGCCGCAATACAAAGCCCTACTTTGAGAAAATCGGAGTCAGCTGTCCCAGATGCGGGAAGGATATCGTGCAGAAAAAGACCAAGAAGGGCAGAAAGTATTACGGCTGTATCGACAATCCGAACTGCGATTTCATGGTATGGCAGAAGCCTTCGGGGCAGAGCTGTCCAAAGTGCGGAGAACCTCTCCTGTATAAGGGAAACAGACTGGTTTGTGCGAATGAACAGTGCGGATATCATGTTTTGTCTGAATTGTCAAATAAATCATGGAAAAAACAAACAAATTCGTAATTTGCGCATTGTAATCTGAAATCAATTATGCTAAACTACTCTTGTACCGTGGTGAGTGTCGCAGACGGGCGCAGAGGAGGACATATGAGTAGTGTACAGCTGTTGGACAAAACCAGAAAAATAGGTAAGCTACTGCACAACAATAATTCCAGCAAGGTGGTCTTTAACGACATCTGTAAGGTAATGCGCGAAATTTTAAGCTCCAATGTGCTGGTAATCAGCCGCAAGGGCAAGGTGCTCGGCGTGGGCAAGTGCGATGGAGTGGAGACAATCACGGAGCTGATTGACGAAAACGTGGGCGGCTTTATTGACTCCATGCTGAATGAAAGACTTCTGGGAGTGCTGTCCACCAAGGAAAACGTGAATCTGGAGACGTTGGGGTTTGAAAGCCCCGGCATCAGAAGGTTTCAGGCGATTATCACACCGATAGAGATTGCGGGAGAGCGTCTGGGAACACTGTTCATTTACAAGTGTGCAGACCAGTATGACATAGATGACATCATCCTGTGTGAGTATGGCACTACGGTGGTGGGGCTGGAGATGCTTCGCGCCGTAAACGAGGAGAGCGCGGAGGAGAGCAGAAAGGTGGCGGTGGTGAAATCCGCAATCAGTACCCTTTCCTTCTCGGAGATGGAAGCAATCACCCATATTTTTGATGAGCTGGGCGGCATGGAGGGAATTCTGGTCGCAAGCAAGATTGCGGACAGAGTGGGGATAACACGCTCGGTGATTGTGAATGCGCTTCGCAAATTTGAGAGCGCGGGCGTGATTGAATCAAGATCCTCCGGAATGAAGGGAACCTATATCAAGGTTTTGAATGATGTGGTTTTTGACGAGATAGAGGAGCTGAAGCGGCAGAGCCAGCGCAGATAGGCGGAAACTTTAACAGCATAGAGAATGGATTGAACGGCAGAGCGCCGACGGATAAAAGGATTTATTGATTGATTTCAGTAAGTCCTTTTTTGTCCTTTTTTGCATTTTTTCGGTAAAATTTGTTGTCTTTTTGCAAAAATAGAATATAATAAAATAGAGTGCGTGTATAATGTACTCCGTACATAATGCGCTTCGTTTCTACATGGAGCGGGAGGGATGAGAGAATGCTTCAGACAAATGTATTTGATTATGTAAGGGTTTTGGACAGGGCTGCGGATGCCAGCTGGCTGCGCAACGAGGCAATTTCCAACAATATTGCAAACGTGGACACCCCCGGCTACAAGCGGCAGGATGTGGCGTTTGAATCCGTGCTGAAGAAGGCGCTTGGCAGCAACAGGTATCAGTCCACGGATTCGAAGGTTGCAGCCGCGGGGAAGAAGAAGCTTTCGGTGCGGACCTATACCGATTACGGCAATTATTCCTACCGGCTGGACGGCAACAACGTGGACATAGAGAATGAGAATGTGATGCTGGCGGAAAACCAGCTGAAATATCAGGGTCTGCTCACCGGCATCCAGCAGGAGTTCTCCAATCTGCAGACAGTGATGAAGTAGCTGAAAAAAGTGACAAAAGCCGGGGGATAACGGCTTTCTGACAGGAGGGAAAGAGTATGAGTATGTTTTCTGCCTTTAACATAAACGCGTCGGGGCTGACGGCACAGCGCTACAGGATGGACATCATCTCGGAAAATGTGGCAAATGCCAACACGACCAGAACCGCAGACGGTACTCCTTACCGCCGGAAGGTGGTTACCTTCGAGGAGAAGGGCGGACAGACAAGCTTTAGCAGAGTGCTGGGGAATGCAGCGTACAGCCACGGCTACACGGGACAGGGCGTAAAGGTCAGCGGCGTCTATGAGGATTATGCAACGGAGATGAATATGGTATATGACCCTTCCCATCCGGATGCGGACGAGAACGGCTATGTGACCTATCCCAATGTAAATATCATCACCGAGATGACCAATATGATAGATGCCAGCCGTGCCTATGAGGCAAACTCAACAGCCTTCAGTGCGAGCAAATCCATGGCACTGCAGGGACTGGAGTTAAACCGCTAAGCGGGATGCGTAAGGAGGAAGACAGATGGACTTGACGGCAATTTCAGCCTTATCGGGCATGGGAAGGGTATCAGGCGTATCGGGAACGGACGGCGTATCCGGCATCGGCTCACTGACGGGAGAGGGCAAGGTGGAGGGCTCGCTGTTTGATACCTTCCTGAATACGGCGATTGACAATATTAAGACAACCAACAGCTATCTCTCCGACGCGGAGGACGAGGAAATCAAGTTCGCCCTGGGGGAAACGGAGAATACGCATGATTTGACGATTGCACTGCAGATGGCGTCTACCGCGCTGCAGTACACGGTGGCAGTCCGTGATAAGCTGCTGGAGGCCTACAAGGAGATTATGCAGATTCAGATATAAGGGCGTCCTATACTATAGAATCAGGGGAGAGACACCATGGCTGACAGGCTGAAAGAAATACCAGGTAAGATACTGGGATGGTGGAATAAATTTACATCAAAGCAAAAGACTATCATTATTGCCATTGCGGCGGTGGTGATTTTTACTTTTGCCATTATAATCTATGCAATATCGAAGCCACAGTATACGAAAATAGGAACCTACAGCAGCACGGCGGAATCGGCAGAGATTGTCGAGATACTTGAGGCTGAGAATATCACGCACAGGGAGTCGGCGGATGCGCTGACAATCGAGGTGGAGACGAGCCAGCTCTATCAGGCAAATCTGGCACTGGGAGCTGCCGGGATTGAACCGAACGGACTGAAATACTCCGATTTCGTCAGCAGCGGCATGTCCACCACAAACTCCGATAAGGAAAAGCAGTACAGAAATTTCCTGCAGGCGGAGCTGGAGCAGATGCTGGAGGCGTTTTCCGCGGTAAAGAGCGCATCGGTCATCCTGAATATTCCGCCTCAGACGGGAACACTGGGAGCACAGCAGGAGGAAGCATCCGCGTTTATCACGCTGGAGCTGGAGGGCATTCTCTCCTCTGCAAACGCAACCTACTTGGCGAAGGCGGTGGCTGCCGGACTCGGAAATTCCACCACGGCTAACATTACCATTCTGGATGCGGATGGAAATGCTCTTTTTATCGGCGGCGATGATTATTCCACGGCAGGAATTGCAAATTCCATGCAGGAATTGAAAAACCAGGCAGAGTCCATGGTGGCGAATCAGGTTAAGAAGGTTTTACTGGGCACAAAGCAGTACAGCCTGATTGAAGTGACAAGTTATCTGGATATGGATTACTCCAACTATGATAAGGCGGTAAAGGAATATTATGCCAACGAGGGCAGGGACGAGGGAATGCTTGCCCACAGGGATTTGTATGAATCGGAGAGCACAAACGGCGTCGAGGGCGTTCCGGGGACAGACAGCAACGACGGAAACAACCTGACGGGCTATGTGAATCCGGACTACAGCAGCAGCGAGAGCACCCAGACGGAGAAGTCGGAGGATTTCCTTCCCAACGAATCCTCTGAGCGCAAGGTTACTCCTGCGGGTGGAATCAATTATGCGACCTCCTCCATGGCAATCGCGATGATTACCTACCGGGAATATTACGAGGAAAACGTGGAGAGGCAGGGACTGCTGGACGGCATCACGTGGGAGGAATTCAAGGATGCAAACAGCGGTGATATCCGCAAGGAGGTGGATGAGGAGTATTACCGGATGGCGGCGATGGCGACCGGCATCTCGCAGGAAAGCATCTCCATCATAGCCTATGAGTCTCCCATTTTCTATGACAAGGAAGGACTGAACGTCGGTGCGACGGACATTGTCAGCATCGTAATGATAGTACTGATTCTGACTCTTCTGGCAGCGGTTGTGCTGCGCAGCATGCGCTCGAAGCGGGGCGAGCCGGAGGAGGAAGAGCTTTCAGTGGAGAGCATTCTTCAGTCGACACCGGAAGCGGTGCTGGAGGATATTGACGTGGAAGCAAAGTCAGACACCAGAAAGCTGATAGAGAAATTTGTGGACGAGAATCCGGAGGCGGCTGCAAATCTGCTCAGAAACTGGCTGAATGACGACTGGAATTAGCGGAAGATAGGAGGCAGACGGTATGCCCAAGACGACGAATAGGGAAGACGGGATTAAGGGACTGCAGAAGGCGGCAATCCTTCTGATTGCTCTCGGACCCGAACGGTCAGCGGGGATTTTCAAGCACTTAAAGGAGGAGGAAATCGAGGAGCTGACGTTAGAGATAGCCAACACGCGAAGCGTAACTCCGCAGGTGAAGGAAGACGTTATCAATGAATTTTATGAGGTCTGCCTTGCGCAGCAGTATATCGCGGAGGGCGGTATAGGCTATGCAAAGGATTTGCTGGAAAAAGCACTCGGCACGGAGAAGGCGATGGATGTCATCGGCAAGCTGACGGCATCACTACAGGTAAAGCCCTTCGAATTTGTGCGTAAAACAGATGCTTCCCAGCTGATTAACTTCATTCAGGACGAGCATCCTCAGACGATTGCACTGATTTTGTCCTACCTTTCTCCCGGACAGGCAGCAATGATTATTTCTGCCCTGCCGCAGGAGCGGCAGGCGGATGTGGCAAAGCGCATTGCCGTTATGGACAGGACGAGTCCCGATGTTATCAAGGAGGTTGAGAAGGTGCTGGAGTCTAAGCTGGCAAGCCTTGTCAATCAGGATTACACCATTATCGGCGGCGTGGATGCCGTGGTGGAAATCCTCAACAGCGTGGACAGGGGAACAGAGCGCCACATCATGGAAAATCTGGAAATCGAGGAGCCGGAGCTGGCAGACGAAATCAGAAAGAAGATGTTCGTGTTCGAGGATATTCTGCTTTTGGACGACAGGGCAATTCAGCGTGTGCTGCGTGAGGTTGATAACAATGATCTCGGCATTGCGCTGAAGGCGGCGAATGAGCAGGTACAGAACGCAATCTTTAACAATCTGTCCAAGCGTCTGGCTGTCATGATTAAAGAGGATATGGAGTTCATGGGACCTGTGCGTATGAAGGATGTGGAAGAGGCGCAGCAGAAGATTGTAAATATCATCAGAAAGCTGGAGGATTCCGGCGAAATTGTAATTTCCAGAGGCGGAGGTGACGAGATCGTTGTCTAAGAATCTGGTAATTAAGAATCAGTTCGCAGTGGTGGCGTCGGAGGATAAGCGCGTAATTGACACCAATGCCCTGATGAAGAAGCGGATGGAGGAGCTTGCCGAGAAGCTGAACCGCACAAGGAATGACGGCTTTACGGCAGGACTGGTCGCGGAGGAGGTACAGGGGCTTCTAAGCGAGGGGAGGGAAGAGACTGCACCTTCAGGAAACGTCATCAAGGCGGGTGAGGAGGCGGCGAGGCTTCTGGAACAGGCACGGCGGGAAGCGGAGGAGCTGCAAAGACAGGCGGCGGCGGAAGCGCGGCTTTTGAAGCAGCGGGCGACAGAAGAGGCTGTGGCAGAAAAACAGCGGATTTTGGAGGAGGCAAGAACGCAGGGATACCGCGACGGAACGCTTAGCGCACAGCAGGAGCTGAGACAGGAAAAGGAGAAGCTGACCGCGAAGGAGAAGCAGCTTGAGGCGGCATATGACGAGCAGCTGCGCACGATGGAGCCACGGCTGACGGAGGCCATTACGGATGTTTATGAGCACATCTTTCACGTGGAGCTGGATTCCTACAGAGAAATACTGGGACATTTGATTTCCACAACACTGCGCAAGCTGGAGGGTGGAAATGAATTTATCATTCACGTGTCGAAGGAGGATTACGCATACGTGAATATGCAGAAAAAGCAGCTTCTGGCAGGGGCGGTGACGGGCAGCAGCAGAGTGGACGTGGTGGAGGATATGACACTGTCCAGAAACGACTGTATCATTGAGACGGACGGAGGCATCTTTGACTGCGGGCTGGGCACACAGCTGTCGGAGCTGAAGCAGAGACTGATGCTGTTAGCATGGTCAAAGGGGGAATAAACCTTGCAGAGCAATTCCGTGGATTTGAATAAATACAGAGAATTGTCTGAACAGACCTTTTTCCGCAAGCTGGGAAAGGTGGTCAATGTAGTGGGACTGACCATCGAGTCGGCGGGTCCGGACGCAAAGCTGGGAGACCTTTGCCGGATGATTCCGGGCGGCGAAAAGCATACAAGGCCGGTCATGGCGGAGGTAGTGGGCTTTCGGGATAAGAAAACCCTGCTGATGCCCTATGATTCCGTGGATGGAATCGGTATCGGCTGCGTGGTGGAAAATACAGGAAATCCCCTACGGGTTTTGGTGAGTGACGCGCTGTTAGGGAAAACCCTGGACGGGCTGGGAAGACCTGTGGACGGAGAAATATCGGACGGTGTACCTTATCCGGTGGAGGCGTCGCCGCCGGATCCCATGAGCAGAAAGATTATAGATACGGTACTTCCTCTTGGGGTTAAGGCTGTGGATGGCCTGATTACGGTTGGAAAAGGGCAGCGAATCGGAATCTTTGCCGGCTCGGGTGTCGGGAAGTCCACTCTGATGGGTATGTTTGCGAGGAACACAAAGGCAGATATCAATGTGATTGCCCTGATAGGCGAGAGAGGGCGGGAGGTACGTGAGTTTATTGAGCGCGACCTCGGCGAAGAGGGAATGAAGCGGTCGGTGGTTGTGGTCGCAACCTCGGACAGACCGGCATTGGAAAGAAATAAGGCGGCAAAGACGGCGACGGCGATTGCGGAATATTTCAGGGATCAGGGAAAGGATGTACTTTTGATGATGGATTCCCTGACCCGTTTTTCCATGGCACAGCGGGAAATCGGTCTTGCCAGCGGTGAGCCGCCGGTGAGCAGGGGGTATCCGCCCAGTGTTTACTCGGAGATGCCCAAGCTCCTTGAAAGAGCAGGCTGCGCGGCAAGGGGCTCTATCACGGGACTCTATACCGTGCTTGTGGACGGCGATGATTTTAATGAGCCGATTACGGATACGGCGAGAAGTATCCTTGACGGGCATATCATGCTGGACAGAAAGCTGGGACATAAGAATCACTATCCGGCAATCGATATTCTGCAGAGCATATCAAGGTGCATGAGCCAGATTGCGGACAGGGAGCATAAGCAGATGGCGGGAAAGCTTAAGACGGTGCTGGCGACCTACAACGAGGCGGAGGATTTGATTAACATCGGTGCCTACAAGAGCGGCAGTAACCCTGCGATCGATTATGCCATCAGCAAAATAGATGCGGTGAATGCCTTCCTCTGTCAGGATGTGGATGAAAAGTTTGACTTTGACACCAGCGTCGAGATGCTGAAGGCGCTGTTTAAGGACTGATTTACCGCTCCCGCTAAGGAGCGCCGGCTCATCTGCGCCGAGGACGTCACAGGTGAGCTAAGAAGCGGCGGAAGCCTGCGGGCAGATGCCTGCCACGCAGCCTCCCGGACACAGGGAACGTTCTCGGAACGGAGAGGAGCATGGCGAAATTCCGATACTCCATGCAGAGCATTTTGAATATTAAGCTTAAGATGGAAACTCAGGCAAAACAGGAGTTCTCGGCGGCGAGGGCGGCGCTTGATGCAGAGGAGGAAAAGCTAAGGGAGCTGCTTGACAGAAAGCAGGGCTACGAGGCGGAGGCAAAGAGACTTCGCTCGGGTGCCTTAAAGCTGCAGGAAATAGAAGAAAACCGCACTGCAATCCGCTGTATGGAGGACTTTATCCTGCAACAGCGGGGGAGGGTAAGGCTGGCGCAGCAGCAGCTGGAGCGTGCGCGGGAAAAGCTGACAGAGGTCATAAAGGAACGAAAGACGCACGAGTCCCTGAAGGAGAAGGCGTTTGAACAGTTTCTGGAGGAGCTGAAGAGACAGGAGAGCAAGGAAGTGGATGAGCTCACCAGCTATACCTACGGGCAGCGAAGAAAGAGCGAACATCAGGAGAGGGCATCCGCACGGTCCCGATGAGACGAGGAGAATTATGGCGAGAGAGATGACACCGGACGCTGCTACGGCAGACGAGGAAAAGAAAAAGCTACAGGAGGAGAAGCGCCAGCTGAAGGCACAGAAAAGGGAGGCAAAGCGCAGGGCGAAGGAAATAGCCAGACAGGAGGATGCCCTCGACGAGGGAGAGAGCAACGGACTGGCAACCTTTGGGGCAACGGTGCTGATAGTATGTCTCTGGCTTGCAGTAATCTGTGTGATTGTCAAGCTGGACATAGGCGGCTTCGGAAGCTCCGTGCTGACACCGATTCTGAAGGATGTGCCGGTGGTAAACAGGATTCTGCCCGGCACCTCCACGACGGAAACCACGGACAGGGAAAGCTACGGCGGTTATACCAGCTTGCAGGATGCCGTGGACTATATCAGACAGCTGGAGCTGGAGATAGAGAGGATACAGACAGCCTCAGGAACAAAGGATACAGAGCTGGAAACCCTGCGGGCGGAGGTGGAAAGACTCAAGCAGTTCGAGGAAAAGCAGGTGGAGTTCCAGAGGATTCAGAAGGAATTCTACGACGAGGTGATATACGCGGAAAAAGGACCCGGTGCCGAGGAGTACAGGAAGTGGTTTGAGGAGATGGATCCCACGACTGCGGAATATCTGTACAAGCAGGTGGTGACACAGCTGGAGGAGAGTAAGGAGATACAGGATTACGCTCAGGCGTACTCTGATATGAAGCCCAAGGCGGCAGCGGCAATTTTTGAGACCATGACGGATGACCTAAATCTGGTAGCAAGGATTCTTTCTGCCATGAGTGCGGAGAGCAGGGGGGAAATTCTCGCTGCAATGGATGCAACCGTGGCGGGAAAGCTGACGAAAATTATGAACCCGGACTCTTAAGTTTTCCTGCGAAAAAGCCGAAAATAACCTTGAGGATTCTATGGTCAGATTCCTCAAAAATTAATCGGAAAGGAGGATGGGAATGACGGGAACAGCAATAGCGGACGTAAGCACTCTGATGAGTCCTGTGGCAGGAAATACGGGAAAATCGGCAAAGAGCACTTCACAGGACGGCTTCCGGCAGATTCTGGATGACAGCTCCGGCAGGGAACAGACCCTGAAGCCGTCGGAGGATAACCGGGCGGTCACAGGAAGGACACCCGGCGAATCCGTGAGGGCAAGGGAAGAGCATATGCTGCGGCGCACGGACGGGCGGACGGATGCAGGGCAGCAGAAGCCTGTAACCGAACTGACGGAGGAAGAGCTTAAGGAAGCCATGGAAGTACTGGAGACAGTGGCTGCGGGAGTATTACAGCAGCTGGCTGACATCCTGGGAGTGAGTGCCGAAGAGATTCAGACGGCGATGGACGAGCTGGGACTTTGTGAGAGTAAGGATATTCTGCAGCCGGGACGGCTCGGCGAGCTTTTTCTGAAGCTGGCACAGGCAGAGGATTCCTATGCGCTTGTGACAAACGGCGAGCTCTACGCTGGCTACAGGGAGCTGATGACGCAGCTTAAGGAAGCCTTGCAGAGTGCCGGTGAGGAGCTTGAGCTTGCCCCTGATGAGCTGGCGGGGATGCTTCGCGGATTACAGGAGCAGCCGGTGCGGGAACAGCCGGAGGAGCTTACGCCTTCAGAGTCTGAGGAGACGGTATCACAGGACGGAGAAGGCTGGAACGTACAGGAGCTGTCCGGAGAGAGTATTCAGAAGTCTGCCAAATCGGATTCGGAAAGCACGGAGACAGCCGACGACAGTCGTGCAAAAGAGGACGGCGGACATCGGACGGCGGGCAGGGAGGATACCCTACAGCCTGTACAGCACAACAGTCTGACGACAGGATGGCTGCAGACGGAGACAGAGCAGACGGTGCAGGGGGCATCCCCGTGGGATGCGGACACGCAGGACATCATGCGGCAGATTATGGATTATATGAAAATCCGGGTTGGAGCCGACACATCGCAGATGGAGATGCAGCTTCACCCGGCAAGCCTCGGAACGGTGCAGATTCAGGTGGCGAGCAGAGGCGGAGAGGTGACGGCAAGCTTCATCACCCAGAATGAGACCGTGAAGGCAGTGCTGGAAAGCCAGCTGCAGCAGCTGCAGCAGAGCTTTGAGGAGCAGGGAATCCGGGTAAATTCCATCGAAGTCTCCGTACAGACCGGACACCTTGACAGGAATCTGGAGCAGGGACACGAGAACGGAAGAAATCAGGAGCCGGACAGACGAAGCAGAACCAGACGGATTCGGCTGGAGGATTCTCTTTCCACGGAGGATATGGCACAGGAGGATGTGCTTGCGGCAAAGATGCTTGCGGCAGGCGGAAACACCGTGGATTACACGGCATAAGGTCGACGCAGAGGAAGCACTAAAACAGCAAGGCACTAAAGCACGGACAAAGCGCTAAAGCAGCACAAGAGAACCGCATGACGGATAAGAAGAAAGGAGGAAAAGGAAAATGGCACTTGTAGCAGCAGTCGAGAATGGAAAGGTTGTGGAAACTGCCTCCCAGAACTCACTGAAAAATAAGTCGACATCCAGCACGGATGGCATGGATAAGGACACCTTCCTGCAGCTTTTGGTGGCGCAGATGAAGTACCAGGATCCGCTGGAGCCGACCTCCAACACGGAGTACATATCCCAGTACGCACAGTTCTCACAGGTAGAGCAGATGCAGAATATGGCGGCAAGCACGGATTTGGCGCGGGCAAGCTCCCTTGTGGGACAGGAGGTTTATATCAAGACGACCGCATCTGACGGAGAAACGAAGTATGTGCAGGGCAAGGTGGATTACGTGGTCTTTGAGAACGGAGAGGCGTATCTGTCCATTGATGAATCCCTGTATTCACTGAGCGATTTGGATACCATAGTTGACCATGATTATCAGGTGGCTTACGACAAGGCGTACAATTTCAGCATTGCGATGAATAAGCTGCCGGCAGTTGACGGTGTCGACCTGACGGATGCATCGGCGATTGATGCGCTGGAGGAGACCTACAATGCGATGAGCGATTACGAGAAGAGCTTTCTGGCTTCGGATCGGGTGAAGCTCTATAACCAGTACATCGAAAAGCTGGCAGAGGTCAGACAGAGAGCCGAGGAAGCAGAGGCGGAGAAAGCCGGGCAGACGACGGAAGCTGAGGGCGCGGAAAAGGCGGAAGGCAAAGAGGAGTCCGTGGACGAGGCGGAAGCAGGAGAAGAGGTAAAGGAAGCGTAGAAGGAGTCGGAAATGAATATTCAGAAGAGCGAATATCTTTCCATTGAACAGCTGACGGAACGCTATCTGGGGGGAAACCGGAAGGCGGAGGGTCAGGAGACCACGGAGGGTCTGTCCTTTCAGAATATTCTGCAGCAGAAGAGTCTGGGCGGCATGGGAGAACTGAAGTTTTCCAAGCACGCGCTGGGAAGACTGTCGGATCGCAATATTGAGCTGGATGCCGGACAGATGGAGAGGCTGAGGCTGGGCACTGCAAAGGCTCAGGCAAAGGGTATAAGGGATTCTCTGGTGATTGTGGACAGAATGGCGTTTATCGTTAACGTACCCAATCAGACAGTGGTCACTGCCATGGACAGTACGGAAACAAATGAAAATGTATTTACAAATATTAACGGAGCGGTTATCGTATAGCCGGACCTGCATAGGAGGCAAAGGGCTTCCCGACTGACAGAGGGAAGCGCGTTCCGTTTTACAGGAGGAACAATATTATGATGAGAGCACTCTATTCTGGTGTGGCAGGACTTAAGACCCATCAGACAAAAATGGATGTTATCGGTAATAACATCGCGAACGTAAACACAACAGCGTTTAAGTCAAGCTCCATTACCTTCAGCGAGCTGATGAGCCAGACGACACAGAAGGCGAGCGGACCGAACGCTACCACCGGAACGGGCGGCGTCAACGCAAGACAGATTGGCCTGGGTGTTAAGAGCGGTGCCATCAACATCAACATAGAGGGACAGGGCTCGGCACAGTCCACGGGCAATCCCTTTGATATTATGATTACGGGAGATAACTTTTTCGTTGTAAACAATGGCACGGAAAACTTCTTTACCAGAGACGGCTCGTTCTATGTGGACGGTGGCGGAAATCTTGCCATGACCAGCACGGGCTACAATGTTATGGGCTGGCAGGTGGATGAGGAGACGGGAGAAATCAAAAAGGATACCGTGACGGCTCTGCGCATTATGAGCAGCGCGAACATGACCTATCCTCCCGAGGCAACCTCCAAGGCTTACATGGACGGTATTCTGGACAGGAATGATACGGACGTAACCAGTGCAAGCGGCAAGGTGGTCAACCTGAATTTCTTTGATGCCCTCGGCTACGAGTATACGGCGAGGTTTGTCTTTAAGCAGTCCGGCAACATCAATGAGTACAGTGTTGAGCTTGCCAAGATTCTGGATTCCAACGGAGAAGAGATTGATACCTCCAAAGCGACACAGGCTCTGTTTGGCGAGAGCAGCACACAGTATGTTCCGGGCAAGGTCAATTTTGATAACACAAACTATTCCTGGAATGGCAAGGTGCTGGAAAGAGGGGGTGTCGCAGTGGCAAACCTGGAGGATATTTTCGTCCAGAACGGCGACGGCGAGCTGAATGATTTGACTGCAGCGGGAGCTTCACTGAAAGGCTCTACGGTGGAGGAGCAACTCAACGAGATTGCGAAGGCATACGGCTATGAGGGCTCGGCGGAGGAGTTCTTAAATCTTCTCTACAGGACACCGGAGAGTGCGGTGGGAAATAACGATTCAGTCGAGCTGACCATTCAAAAGATGCTGTATAACCGGATTAACGACACAAACGGCGCGATAACAACGGGCGACACTGCCTCCATACCGACAGGCTCGGAGTTTGAAACGGTGGGACGCAAGTTTGTGGGCATCAAGGTAAACTTTGACGGCAACACAGGGTATTTTACGGGTATCAACGGGCTGCAGAATGTGGAGACTGCCATGTTAAACTTAAATCAGGCAGATAATCTCACAAGCCCCTGGGGAGGCAGCTTCTCGGATGTGGAAATTGACTTCTCCGAGATTTCCGTCTTTAACAATAAGGGAACCTCGACGCTGGGCGCAACCAGCGGTGACGCGAAGGGTGTCGGATCCGGACGCCGGCTGGGAGACATGATAGGTGTGTCCGTCCAACAGAACGGTATGATATACGCAAGCTATGACAACGGCATGACAAAGCTTCTGGGGCAGATTTCGACGGCAAGCTTTGCAAATATGTCGGGTCTGGAGAAGCAGGGCGACAACCTCTACTCCGCAACCCTTAACTCCGGTGAGTTTGACGGCATCGGGACGGATGTAACAGCCAACGGCGGTTATATGTCGACGGGACAGCTGGAGATGAGTAACGTAGATTTGTCCGCGGAGTTCACGGAGATGATTACCACGCAGCGTGGTTTCCAGGCAAACAGCCGTATTATCACGGTTTCTGACACTCTGCTGGAGGAGCTGACAAACCTGAAGCGGTAAGTAAGTTAAACAGATTTCGTTGCAGCCTATAGAAGAGCGGTAGGGCTGCCGCAAAATATGACAGAGGGATGGGAGCTTCTTCCGTCCCTTGTGTCAGTTATATCGCCGGGAGATGATGAAGCCGTGCCGCGGAGAATGCGGCATCGAAAAAAGGAGGAAAAGCCGTGATTGAGGTAACAAAAATTAACGGGGTAAAAATTCTTGTAAACCCGCATTTGTTTGAAACGGTGGAGGAAACGCCGGATACGGTCATCACTTTAACGACCGGGAAAAAAATTATCGTAAAAGAAAGTAGACAAGAGATAAAAAATCTTGTAAAATTGTACAGAAAGGATATTTTTGCAGATTAGTTTCGAAAAAAGCAAAAATGGATGGTGGTCAACGTGGATATAGCATCAATAGCCGGTCTCATAGTAGGTGTTATTGCAATCGTATACGGTATCCTCAGCTCCGCGGGTCCGGGAGGATTCCATGAATATGTGGATCCGCCCTCAGCCATCATTACCTTTGGAGGCGCTCTGACCTCCACGCTGACCTCGGGCAGCCTGCAGGATTTTATCGGCGGCATCAAAAGCTTTAGACTGGTGCTGAAGGCGCCTGCACTTGATACGGCAGCGATGATTGAGAAGATTATAGACTTGTCCAATGTGGCGCGTAAGGAGGGACTGCTTTCCCTGGAGGAGGCAGCCACTGATATGGATGAGCCGTTTTTGAAAAAGGGAATCCTGCTGATTGTAGACGGCACGGACCCTGATTTGGTGCGCGCAATCATGGAGACGGAGCTGGTGAGCATAGAGGGAAGACACAAGGGAAGAATCACCTTCTGGGACACTTTGGGCTCCATGGGTCCTGCATGGGGTATGATTGGTACCCTGCTGGGGCTGGTAGATATGCTGTATCACATGAGTGATATGGCGGCTTTGGGCCCCGCGATGGCGGTGGCGCTGATTACCACCCTGTACGGTTCGGTACTTGCAAACTGGCTGTGTATTCCGATATCCAACAAGCTCAAGGCGGATAATGAGGCGGAGATGATGCAGAAGGAGGTAATGATTGAGGGAATCCTCTCGATTCAGGCGGGTGAGAACCCGAGAGTCATCGAGGAGAAGCTCAAGTCCTTCCTTTCCCCTGCAGAGAGAAGCCAGTCACAAGAGGAAACTGGGGGTGAGGCTTAGTGGCAAGAAGAAAGGAAGAGACACCGGCACCCGGAGCTCCGGCGTGGATGTCAACCTTCAGTGACCTGATGAATCTGCTGCTTTGCTTTTTCGTTATGCTTTTTGCAATGTCCAATATTGAGGAGAGTAAGATAGCGGAATTTGTCGCCGGCATGAATAACACCTTCAGCATTTTTGACGGAGGTGCGACGGCGGTCGGAGAGGGGATTCTGATTAGCAACGGTGTCAGTCAGCTGAACGAGCTGGATCAGTATATCAGCAGCAGCGGAAAGACCGCTGACAGCACGACGGACGGTGAGGACTTTGAGGAGTACGAAAGGTCACCGGAGCAGCTGGAGGAGCTGCTTACCGAGGAAAAGCTGCGGCAGAACGAGGAACTGGCGGAAAGTGTGGAGGAAACCATCAGGGAGCAGCAGCTCGGTGATGCCGTGAGCTTAAGCTTTACGGCGCAGTACGTACAGCTTTCTATGAGCGGAGCACTGCTGTTTGACTCGGGAAGTGCCCAGCTGAAGGAGGAGTCCAAGGCGATGCTGGACAAGGTCGGAGCCGTTCTGGAGCACTACAGCACAGGAACGGTGGAAATCGAGGGACACACCGACAACGTTCCCATAAGTACTGCGAAATATGCCAGTAATGAGGAATTAAGCAGTGCGAGAGCGCTTTCCGTTTTCTATTATCTGCAGGAGAACACCCTGTTAAATCCGGCGGACATGAAGCACGCCGGAATGGGAGAGAGGGCTCCCGTTGCGGATAATTCCACCGAGGAGGGGAGAAGCCTGAACCGGCGGGTGGAAATCAGAATATTCAATCCGACACGGGGCTGAGAAAGGGATAAGGGGACATTTGCTTTATGAAGAAGAATATTTTGTCTGTGTTGATTTTAGTGTTACTGATTGTGAATCTGGGACTGACTACCGTGATGATGGTCAGCGTTATCGGTACCAACTCCAAGACTGCAGAGCTGGTGACCAGTATCGCGACGGTGATGAATCTGGAGCTTTATGAGCCCGGAGGAAACAGGGTCAGCGAGGTTTCTCTGGCGGATACGGATGCGTATGACATGGAGGAGCTGATGATTCCGCTGGCGGCATCCACAACCGCGAATGAGGACGGTACGACAGGGGTGGGAAAGCAGTATTATGTTATTTTCTCGCTCTCACTTTTGCAGAACACGAAGCACGAGGACTATAAGAAGCTTGGCGGCGCGGATAATATGGCAGCCAGGGACAGTGTGATAAGAGATACGGTGAACAGCGTTGTGGGAGCGTACACTCTGGGAGAGTGGCAGGCGGATTTCGAGGGAATCCGGCAGGAAATTCTCGAGGAAATCCAACAGCTGTTCGGCTCCCGCTTCATCTATAAGATTGCCATCAGCGGTGTAAAGTACGGCAGCTGACGCAGGACGACAGATTAAGAGTACCGACAGGAGGTGAGCTTGCGTGGGCGAGGTACTTTCACAAAACGAAATAGATAATCTGCTGGCGGCGTTATCCACGGGGGAACTGGATGTTGACCAGATGCAGGAGAACGAGGAGAAGCAGATTAAGGACTACGATTTCAGCCGCCCGACGAAGTTCTCCAAGGAGCATCTGAGGACTCTTGAAATTATTTTTGAGCACTACAGCCGTCTTATTTCCACTAATCTGCCGGTCTATCTTCGGAAAAACGTACAGGTTACGGTGGCGAGCTCGGAGACGGTTACCTTTAGCGAATTTACGAACGCACTGTCAAATCCGGTCATACTGGGGATTATAGATTTCGCCCCCTTAAACGGGACCATCATCATGGATCTGGCGACGAACTTAGGCTATGCGATGCTTGACAGGATGCTGGGAGGCAGCGGGGTGCCGCTGGAGAAAAACAGGGAGTTTTCCGAGATTGAGCTGACCATCATCCAGAAAATTCTGGTGATGTTCACACAGCTTCTGAGAGACCCGTGGAGGAACGTTGTGGACATTTCTCCTGTGCTGAGCAGGCTTGAGACAAATCCGCAGTTTGCGCAGGTCATTGCTCCGAATGACATGATTGCGATAGTGACCCTGAATATGAAAATAGGGGATGTGGAGGGGTTCATGAATATCTGTCTTCCGTTCTTTACACTGGAGGACATCATGGACAAGCTCAATACAAAGTACTGGTTCTCCACGATGCAGGAGAATCATTCGGAGGAATTTGAGGAGCACATAGAAACCCTGATTCGCAGGGTGAGCATTCCGATTCGGGCGGTGCTCGGAAAAAGTCGGATTTCAGTGAACGATTTTATGAATCTTCAGGTGGGGGACTGCATCCGCCTGGATGCAAAGGTAGATGAAGACATGAACATCTATGTTGGTAATATCAAGAAATTTACCGCATTGCCCGGCGCTGATAAGGATTATTATGCCGTCCGGCTTACATCGGTAATCAGGGAGGAGGAGTAAGGGATGGATGGAATGCTGTCTCAGGACGAAATCAATGCGTTGCTAAGCGGCATGGACCTGTCTGATGAGGGAGAACCGGAGACGATAGGCAGCTCGGAGGAAGTGACTGAGGTATCCAGCAGTATGCCTGCGGAAGGAAGCCTGACGGAAACGGTTAGCTTCGAACAGAAGGAGGCTGTGCCGGAGATTCCGGCAGAGGGGGAAAGTCCGGGAGAGGTGTTGACGGAGGTGGAAAAGGATGCCATCGGCGAGGTCGCGAATATCAGCATGGGCTCCTCGGCGACGACACTGTACTCCCTTGTCAACAAAAAAGTAAATATAACGACCCCCGTGGTTGAAATCTGTAAATGGGAAAATCTGCTTTCCTCCTATGAAAAGCCCTGTGTATTTATTCAGATTAAATATACGGCGGGAGTGGAAGGAAACAACATTCTTGTGCTGAAGGAGCACGATGTTAAGATTATCACGGATTTGATGATGGGAGGAGACGGAACCAACACGGAGGGAGAGCTCGGAGAGCTGCACTTAAGCGCAATCTCAGAGGCAATGAACCAGATGATGGGTTCTGCGGCAACCTCTCTATCCACCATGCTGAAGACGACAATCGACATCAGTCCGCCGGAATCTTCCCTGTTTGACTTAACACAGGTGAAAAGCGGAACGGATATTGCTCCGTTTTTGGGAGGATACTTTGTTAAAATCTCATTCAGAATGCAGATTGGCGATTTGGTAGACAGCTCAATCATGCAGCTGTATCCCATTGAATTTACCAAGAGGCTGGTTGCCACCTTTATTGACAATCAGATGGGAACGGCAGAGACGGATGCAGGGGAGAATGCTCAGACAGCACCTGCTCCCGCGCAGGAGCAAACGGCTGCAGGACAGGCAGGCATGAATCCGATGGGCATGAATCCGATGGGTATGAACCAGATGGGAATGAACCAGATGGGAATGAATCCGGCAGAAATGAACCAGATGGGAATGAACCAGATGGGCATGAACCAGATGGGAATGAACCAGATGGGAATGAACCAGATGGGCATGAACCAGATGGGAATGAACCAGATGGGAATGAACCAGATGGGAATGAACCAGATGGGAATGAACCCGGCGGAAATGAACCAGATGGGAATGAACCAGATGGGCATGAATCCGATGGGCATGAACCAGATGGGCATGAATCCGATGGGAATGAACCAGATGGGCATGAACCAGATGGGTATGAACCAGATGGGTATGAATGCAGCGGGAATGCAGAATGTGAGCGTCCAGCCGGCACAGTTCCAGAATTTTTCGGCGGACGGCAGAGACCCGGCCGGCCAGGAAAACATCGGTCTTATCATGGATGTGCCGCTTGAGGTTACCGTAGAGCTTGGCAGAACCACGAAGTCAATTTCTGAAATACTTAACTTTGCACCGGGCACGATCATTGAGCTTGACCGTATCGCGGGTGAACCGATAGATGTGCTGGTGAACGGCAAGTTCGTTGCCAGAGGTGAGGTTGTTGTCATCGAAGAGAGCTTCGGCATAAGAGTAACTGAGATTATCAAATAGGAGGAAGGTTGAATGGCAAAGAATATTTTGATCTGTGACGACGCGGCGTTTATGAGGATGATGATTAAGGACATCCTGACGAAGAACGGCTACAATGTGGCAGGCGAGGCAGAGAACGGCGTAAAAGCAGTGGAAAAATACAAGGAGGTCGCTCCTGATTTGGTATTGATGGACATCACGATGCCGGTAATGGATGGAATTCAGGCACTCAAGGAAATCAAGAAGACTGACGGAGGAGCCAAGGTTATCATGTGCTCTGCAATGGGTCAGCAGGCTATGGTTATTGAATCCATTCAGGCGGGAGCAAAGGACTTTATCGTAAAGCCGTTTCAGGCGGATCGCGTGCTGGAAGCCGTGAAGAAGGTTGTAGGCTGATGATGGTACTGCTGACATCTGACTCGGGCAGCTATGCCCAGTTTGTCACCGTGCTTATCCTGTTCGTTGTTGTTCTGGGGCTTACGGCACTGGTCACAAGGTGGCTTGCCGGATACCAGAAGCAGCAGGGCGGTAACAACAACATCGAGATACTGGAAGCCGGTCGTATCGGGAATAACAAGTATATTCAGCTGGTACGGGTGGGCGAGAAGATAATGGCGATTGCCGTCTGCAAGGACACGGTCACCATGCTGGGAGAAATACCGAAGGAGCAGCTGCGGGAGGGAACCGCCTCCCGTGGAATCCGTTTCGGAGAGCTTTTGGAGCGGGCTGCAAAGAGAAATTCGGAAGCACCGAAGGAAAGCCAAGCACATGAAGAACCGTAAGCTGAAAATGAAGCGAATAATGACGATAATATGCCTGCTGGTCACGGTGGGCATATTGTGTATTCAAAATCCCCTGAAGGTGCAGGCATCCGGGCAGCACCTGACGGGAGACAGTGAAATTTCTACGATTATCGACCCACCGGGCACCTATACCACGCCGGAGGAGCAGCACAGGCTGAATACCGCAAACACGGTAACGGTCACCTACAATGAGGGAAACGGGCAGATAAACGGTGCCCTGCGCATCCTGATTACGCTCACGCTGATAGCGATTGCGCCTACCCTCATCGTTTTGATGACCTCCTTTACGCGCATTATCATTGTGCTGCATTTTACCCGTTCTGCGCTGAACACCCAGACGGCGCCGCCGAACCAGATTCTGATAGGACTGGCACTGATACTGACCTTTTTCATTATGGAGCCGACCATTGCCAGAATCAACGAGGAGGCAATACAGCCCTTTGAGGCGGGAACCATACAGCAGGAGGAGGCATTTGAAAGGGCGATTGACCCCTTAAGGGAGTTTATGTATCCCCAGACACAGGTCAAGGATGTGCAGCTTTTTATGGAAATTGCAGGTCAGGAGTGGGATGGCAAAAACGAGTCCATTCCGCTGTCCGTGCTGGTTCCCAGCTTTATGCTGAGCGAGCTGAGAATTGCCTTCTGGATAGGCTTTATGATTTATATTCCGTTTATCGTGATTGATATGGTAGTGGCATCCACCCTGATGAGTATGGGTATGATGATGCTGCCGCCGACGACTATCTCCATGCCGTTTAAAATTCTGCTCTTTGTGCTGGCGGATGGCTGGAGTCTGATTATCGGTAATCTGGTAAGAACCTTTTACTGAGGGAATGCGGAGAGGAGAGTGAGCACGGATGAATATGGATGCAGTGGCGGATATCACGAGGGAAGCGCTGTTTTTGATTATCAAGGTATCGGCACCCGTGCTGCTGGTGTCGCTGGTAGTGGGACTGATTGTCAGCATTTTTCAGACGGTCACCTCCATTCAGGAGCAGACGCTTACCTTTGTGCCGAAGATTGTGTGCGTTTTTTTAAGTCTGGTGCTGTTCGGACACTGGATGATGAATTCCATGGTGGAGTTCATGACGCAGCTCTGGTCCAGCTTTACCGTGTATGTACACAAATAGAGGGAGAGACATATGATAGACTTTTCCTTTTCCCTCTACGACCTGGAATATTTTCTCCTGATTTTTACGAGGGTGACCGGCTTTGTGTTTACAGCTCCCTTTTTCAGTATGCAGAATACTCCGAAGACGGTGAGAATCGGTATCAGCTTTTTCACGGCAATGCTGCTGTATCAGGCGCTGACACCGGCATCGGCGGTTGCGTATGAGAGCGTGGAGGAGTATGCGGTTATCATCATGAAGGAGGCTGTGACGGGGCTGTTAATCGGCTTCGGAGCCAATATATGTACCACGATTGTGAACTTTGCCGGCTCTATCGCAGATATGGAGATAGGTCTTTCCATGGTGACGCTCTGGGACCCATCCACTAAGGAAAACGTCAGCATCACCGGAGCACTTTATCAGTATACACTGACAATGATGATGATTGCGTCGGGAATGTACCGTTACCTTTTCGGGGCGCTGGCAGATACCTTTACCCTGATTCCCGTAAACGGGGCAATCTTTCACGGAGCGTCCCTTGCCGATGCAATGATTGCCTTTTTGAGTGATTATATCATTATAGGCTTCAGAATCGTGCTTCCCGTATTTTGTGTGATACTTCTGCTGAATGCAATTCTGGGAGTGCTTGCAAAGGTTTCGCCCCAGATGAATATGTTTTCGGTGGGAATTCAGATAAAAATTCTGGTTGGACTGGCGGTTATGTTCTTTACGGTGGGAATGCTGCCGGGAGTCGCCGACTTTATCTTCAATGAGATGAAGGAGGTAATGGCTTCCTTTATAGGAGCACTTCGATGATGCAATATAATCTGCAGTTTTTTGCAAAGGAAGGAATGGGTGGCGAAAGGACAGAGCCTGCCACTCAGAAAAAACTGGACGATGCCAGAAAGGAAGGACAGGTAGCAAAGAGCCGGGAGATTGCAAACGGCATGGGGCTTCTGGCACTGTTTCTGGTTCTGAAATTCTGGGCTGGAAATATGGGTGTCCAGATGCTGGAGGTATTCGGCATCTACAATAAGATTCCGGATGTGGTGACCTTCTGGCACGGGGAAATGCCGCAGGCAGATGTCGGCGTGGTGTTTAAACAGCTCCTTTTGGAAGTGCTTAAGATTGTGGCACCTATACTGATTATCGGTGCTGCGGTGAGCTTTGTCAGTGATGTGGTACAGGTCAAATGGAAGCCTACCACGAAGCCACTGCGACCGAAGTTCGCAAAGCTCAACCCCATCAGCGGCTTTAAGAAGTTCTTTTCGGTGAGCTCGCTGATCGAGCTGCTTAAGTCCGTCCTCAAGATAGGGATGGTCGTCTATATCTGCTATGGCTATCTGGAGGATAAGTGGCCGTATATCCTGAATCTGTACGATGTAACGCTGATGCAGGCAATTAACATCGCCGCGGATTTGGTGACGGATTTGGGAATCAGGATTTCAGCCGTCTACATGGTGATTGCCCTTGCCGATTACATTTATCAGCGGGTGAAATTTAACAATGACATGAAGATGACCAAGCAGGAAATTAAGGAAGAATACAAGCAGCAGGAGGGAGACCCCCAGATTAAGGGAAAGATCAGACAGAAGATGAGTGAGGTCTCCAGAAGACGTATGATGCAGGAGCTGCCGAAGGCAGACGTTGTAATCACAAACCCGACCCATTATGCGGTGGCAATCAAATATGACCCGGAGGTGGCGGATGCCCCCGTAGTCATCGCGAAGGGTGAGGATTACATGGCGGCACGTATCAGGGAAGTAGCGCGTGAAAACAAGATAGAAATTGTAGAGAACAAGCCCCTTGCGCGTATGCTTTATGCAAACGTCGAGGTGGGGGAGGCAGTCCCGCCGGAGCTGTATCAGGCGGTGGCGGAGGTTCTCGCGTTTGTATATCATTTGCAGGGCAAAATTTAGCAGAGAGGAGGAACCGGTATGAACGTGAAGCTTGCAAAGACAGATGCCGTGGTGGCAATCTATATTCTGGTGGCTTTCGTGATGCTGATTGTTCCGCTCCCGTCCTGGCTGCTGGATGTTTTTATGGCATTTAACATGGCGATGTCCTTTACGATTCTGTTCGTGTGTATGTTTGCAAAGGAAGTTCTGGACTTATCCTATTTCCCGACCATATTGCTGTTCACCACCATCTTCAGAATTGCCATGAACGTCTCGTCGACCAGACTGATTCTGACAACGGGAACAGCGGGAAACGTGGTGAGAACCTTTGGTGAGTTCGTCGGTGGAGGCGATTTGATTGTCGGTGCCGTTATCTTTATCATCCTGATTATGGTACAGTTTCTTGTCATCAACAAGGGTTCAGAGCGTGTGGCAGAGGTAACGGCAAGATTTACGCTGGATGCAATGCCCGGTAAGCAGATGGCGATTGATGCTGACCTGAATACGGGTGTCATAGACGATAAGGAAGCGAAGCTGAGAAGAGATAAGATTCAGAACGAATCCAGCTTCTTTGGCTCCATGGACGGTGCCGTGAAGTATGTAAAGGGAGATGCCACACTGGGACTTCTGCTGACGGCTGTCAACCTGATTGGCGGTATTGCCATGGGTGTGACAAGAAGCGGCATGGACATTATGACGGCATTGGAAAATTACGGCATCCTTACCATAGGTGATGGACTGGTCAGCCAGATACCCTCGCTTTTGGTATCTCTTTCCACGGGTATTTTAGTCACAAAGGGAAGCAAGGAGGCAGAGTTTGGACCTGCCATCATAAAGCAGCTCTTCGGTGTGCCCAAGGCGATGTATCTGGTGGGGGCAACGCTGGCGTTTCTCGGACTGACTACGGATTTGAACGCGATTCTGTTCGTGGGAATGGGTATGCTTTTTATCGTGGGAGGAAGGATGATTGCAGGAAATCTCGAAACCTCCATGATTGAGCAGGAAATTGACATGGAGGAGGCGGCAGCTGAGGAAATCAGGCAGCCGGAAAATGTCAACAGCCTGCTGCAGGTTGACCCGATTGAGCTGGAATTCGGCTACGGCATCATACCGCTTGCTGATGTCAATCAGGGCGGTGATTTGCTTGACCGGGTAGTAATGATAAGAAGGCAGATTGCCCTGGAGCTGGGTACTGTGGTTCCGATTATCCGTCTGAGAGATAATATCCAGCTGAATCCGAACCAGTATATCATTAAAATTAAGGGTATTCAGGTCAGCGAGGGAGAAATCCTGTTTGACCATTATATGGCGATGAATCCCGGTTATGTGGAGGAGGAAATCACGGGTATTCCTACCTTTGAGCCGTCCTTCCATCTGCCGGCAATCTGGATAACGGAGGGACAGAGAGAGAGGGCAGAAAGCCTGGGCTACACGGTGGTGGATCCGCCCTCCATTATCGCAACCCATCTGACGGAGATTATCAGACAGTATATATCCGAGCTGCTGACCCGTCAGGATGTTCAAAACCTCATAAACAACCTGAAGGAGACCAATCCGTCCCTCGTGGAGGAGCTGATACCCAAGCTTCTGGGACTGGGAGAGGTTCAGAAGGTGTTGCAGAATCTCTTAAAGGAGGGTATTTCCATCCGGGATTTGCTCACCATCATGGAGACGCTTGCGGATTATGCACCGACCACCCGCGATACGGATATCCTGACGGAATATGTCCGCCAGAGCTTAAAACGCGCCATTTCCACAAAGTATTTCCCGCCGCATGAAACCACGAACGTGGTGACGCTTGATCCGAAGATTGAGCAGGAAATCATGGGCAGCGTGAAGCAGACGGAGAGCGGGGCATTCCTAAACCTCGATCCGAGCCGCTCAAGAGCGATTATGGAGTCGGTGAAGAAGGAGCTGCAAAAGCTGGAAAATCTCGGAAAAAGTCCGATTATTATTACCTCTCCGATTGTGCGTATGTATTTTAAGCGCCTGACGGAGGACTATTTTAAAGATTTGGCTGTGGTTTCCTACAACGAAGTGGAATCTAACGTGGAATTACAGTCGGTAGGGATGGTGACTGCCTGATGATTATTAAGAAATTTGTCGGAAAAACGGAAGAGGAAGCTGTCGAGGCAGCAAAGAAGGAGCTGGGAGACGGTATCGTCATCATGAATGTCAGATGCGTGAAGAAAAAAGGTCTGGCAGGAATGCTCGGCGCAAAGCAGACGGAGGTAACGGTTGCGCTGGAGGCAGAGACGGTGATGCCTCCTGTCAGACGGGAGCAGACGGAGCGGACGGGCGCGGCACAGCTTAAGAGCCAGTCACAGCCGGCGATGGCAGTGGTGACGGAAAAAACCCAGAACATAGAGAAAAAGCTGGACAGTCTGGAAACGCTTCTGGTCAGCCGCCTGCAGCAGGAGGAGGCATACGCAGAACAGCCTGCATCGAAGCAGGAGGAGACCGCGGAGAAAAAGAAGGAAGAGGAATCGGAGCAGAGCACGGAGCTCTCCGAGCAGGATAAGTTTTTAAGGCTTTTGTACAACACCATGCTCGAAAACGAGGTGGATGAAAAGTATGCCAACCAGATAGCGGAGGATGTGGAAAAAACACTCACTCCGAATCTGCCCATCGACCAGATTCTGGCGAACGTCTATCAGAAGCTGGTTTTGAAATTCGGCAGGGCAGACGGTATCCTTCCGGCAAAAACAGGACCGCGCGTCGTGATTTTCATGGGACCTACGGGAGTGGGGAAAACGACTACCATCGCGAAGCTTGCCAGTACCTTCAGCATGAATGAGCGCAAAAGGGTGGCACTGCTCACGGCAGACACCTATCGGATAGCGGCGGCAGAGCAGCTGCGCACCTATGCCAATATTCTGGAGGTGCCTTTTCGCGTGATTTATACGGAGGAAGAGGCAAGGGCGGCAGTGACTGATTTTAAGGAGTTTGATTATATCTTTGTGGACACGGCGGGACATTCCCATCAGAATGAGGAGCTTCTGGAGAATATGCGAAGGCTGCTCCATGCGGTAGGAGAGACCGCGGAGTACCAGACCTTTTTGGTGCTGTCGGCTACCACAAAATATCGCGATTTGCAGAAGATTGCAGGAAGCTACAGGGAGCTTGCGGATTACCAGCTGATTTTTACAAAGCTGGATGAAACCTTTACGCTGGGGAATCTGCTGAACCTGAAGCTGGATGCGGATGTGCCCATCGCCTTTGTAACCTGCGGGCAGAATGTGCCGGACGATATTGAACAGTTTAACCCTCAGAAGACCGTTAAGCGGATTTTGAGCACCAGGAGATAGGAGGCAGAATGGATCAGGCGGAACAATTAAGAATCATCAAAGCGAGCCAGCAGGTGCGTCCGCTTGCCCGGGTTATCACGGTTACCAGCGGTAAGGGCGGAGTAGGGAAATCCAATACTGCAATCAATCTGGCAGTTCAGTTTAAGAAGATGGGCAAGAGGGTTATCATTCTGGACGCGGATTTTGGACTTGCCAACATAGAAATCATGTTCGGCACCGTGCCGAAGCACAATCTGTGCGACCTGATATACCAGGGGAAAAGCATTCAGGACATTATCACATGGGGGCCCATGGAGGTCGGCTTTATCTCGGGCGGAAGCGGAATTGCGGGCATGGCAAACCTAAGCAGGGACTATTTAAACTATATTATCCAGAACCTTGTGCAGCTGGATGCCATGGCGGATATTATCATCGTGGACACGGGAGCAGGTATTTCGGATGCCGTGCTGGAGTTTCTGGTGGCGAGCGGGGAGATACTGCTAGTAACTACGCCGGAGCCTACCTCCATCACGGATTCCTATTCCCTGTTAAAGGCACTGTACCGGCATCCGCGCTTTAACGAGAACTCTACAAGGGTGAAGATGCTTGCAAACCGGGTAGAAGGGGAAGAGGAGGGAGAAATCCTCTTCAACAAGCTCAATGCCGTGGTTTCCAGATATTTAAAGATTCCCATGTCCTATTTGGGCAGTATCCCGGAGGATGCACAGCTGTCCCGGGCAGTCATGCAGCAGGAGCCGGTTGCTTTGCAGAATCCGATGGCAAGGTCTGCGCAGGCGTATGAGAGGATTGCAAACAGATTGCTGGGCAGAGAGGAGACAGAACGGCAGCCCAAAAGGGGAATGGCAGCCTTTTTTTCACATATCATAAACGGAAAGCGATAGGGGGTAGAAATGCTTTCAAGGTTTATCTCAATCGGAAACAAAATTGAATTACGGGCAGACGGGAAGGTGTATTCCAGCCAGCTCTTCGACATCCTTTCCGAGGACAGGATTGAGCTGGTTATGCCCATGGAGAGGATGAAGCTGGTTCTGCTTCCGGTGGATGCTGAGTACGAGCTTGTGATATACGGAGACAGTGGCCTTTACCAGTGCCGTGTACGGATTGTGGACCGTTATAAGAGCCGCAATGTCTACATCCTTGCCGTCGAGCTGACTGACAACCTAAAGAGGTATCAGCGGCGGGAATTTTACCGTTTCAGCTGTGCTCTGGAGATGAGCGTCAGGACGCAGGGAGATGAGATGCCTAAAAAGAGCGTCATAGTGGATATCAGCGGAGGAGGAATCCGTTTCCTCTCAAAGCACAGATACGAGCCGGACAGCAGAATTTTTCTCAGCTTTCAGCTGACCCAGAACCGGGAGAGAAAGCGCTATGAGACGGAAGGAAGGATTCTGAGTGCAAAGCCGTTAGAAAACAGACCGGACACCATAGAGTACCGTGTGCAGTATCTGAATATGGGGAATGACACGCGCGAGGAGATTATCAAGTACATTTTTGAGGAAGAGAGAAAAGGACTCAGAAAAGAGAGGTTGGAGTGATGGCAAAAAAAATTCTGCTTGTTGATGACTCTGCACTCATGAGAAGAGTGCTTTGTGATATAATCGACAGTGATGAGAGGTACCGGGTTGTTGCCAGAGCGACAAACGGGGTGGAGGCATTTGACTTACTCAGCAGGAATCAATATGACGCGGTGGTTCTGGACGTGAATATGCCCAGGATGAACGGACTGCAGCTGCTTGAGGAGCTGCGCAGATACAAGATTCCCGCAAAGGTCATTATGGCGAGCACTGATACCAGAGAGGGTGCAAAAACCACACTGGACGCTTTGGAGCTGGGAGCTCTCGATTTCATACATAAACCGGACAGCGCGGCGGCGTGCCGGGTGGACAGCTTCAAAAACGAGCTTCTGCGGATTCTCGAGGTGGTGGTGGACAGCAGGCCGCCTGTCTTTGAGCCCCTGAAGAAGGAGAGAGAGGCGCTTGAGACCACTTCGAAGATGGCTGACATTGCCAGAAGGTTTTCCGCTAAGACACCGGGAAGCAAGGTGGTAGCCATCGCAAGCTCGACGGGCGGCCCCAAGGCGCTACAGTCGGTTATTCCCAGACTGCCGGCAGAGCTGGATGCGCCTGTGCTGCTGGTGCAGCATATGCCGAAGGGCTTCACCGCTTCTTTGGCGGAGCGGCTGAATGACCTGAGCGCAGTCAGAGTGAAGGAAGCGGCAGAAGGGGACGAGCTGGAGCGGGGAACCGTGTATGTTGCCATGGGAGGCTCTCATATGAACATCAGAACCTCACCGACGGGCAGATATACCATCCACTATTCGGACGAGCCGCTCAGGGAGGGCGTAAAGCCCTGCGCAAACTATATGTATGAATCTCTTTCCGAGAGCCGGTTCGACAGGGTTGTCTGTGTCGTGATGACGGGCATGGGCGCCGACGGAACGGAGGGAATCAGAAATTTAAAGGCTGCAAAGCAGGTACATGTCATCGCACAGGATCAGCCGACGAGCACCGTCTACGGGATGCCGAAATCGGTTGTGAATGCAGGGCTGTCCAATCAGGTGGTTCCGCTTGAACAGATTGCCCAGGAAATCATTTTAAACGTAGGAGTAAAAGGGTAAAGAGAAAGGGATGGGTATTAGTATGGACGTAAGTCAATATCTTGAAATTTTCCTTGATGAAACAAAGGAGCACTTGCAAAATCTGAACACGAGAATTCTTGAGCTGGAGTCAGATTCCGAGAACATGGATACCGTGAATGAGATTTTCCGTGCCGCACATTCGCTTAAGGGAATGGCCGGAACGATGGGCTACAAGAGGATGCAGAACCTGACCCATGACATGGAAAACGTGTTCTCTGAGGTCAGAAACGGCAACATTAAGGTGACTTCGGAAATGATTGATATTCTCTTCAGATGTCTGGATGCACTGGAAGAGTATACTGATAATATCCAGACTACGGCAGACGAGGGAACCAATGACTGCGAGGGACTGATTCAGCAGCTGAACCAGATTCTGAATAGCAAGGGTGCTGCCCCGGCAAAGGCGGAGCAGGCAGCTGCACCGGAGGCAAAGACGGAGGAAACAGGCGACGCAAAATGGGACGCAATCGCACTGGATGATTCTCAGGTGAGCATCATCAGGAAGGCGTTGGGACAGAACAAGCAGGTGTACGGCATCAATGTGGTAGTGAGAGAAAGCTGTATCCTGAAGGCGGCAAGGGCGTTCCTTGTATTCAAGGCGGTGGAGGAGCTGGCAGAAATTCTGGTATCCAGTCCCAGCGCGCAGGATGTGGAGGACGAAAAGTTTGACAGGGATTTTACCCTGATTGTCGTATCGGATGCAAAGCTTGAGGATGTGATTAAGGCAGCCATTGCCGTCTCGGAGATAGAGAAGGTGACGGGAGCGCCCATCGAGCTGAAGAATAATGCCCATTACAATAAGAGCTGGGACGAGGAGGAAAAGGCGGAGGAGACGGCTGTAGAGACGGCTGTACCCTCCAAGACTGCACCCGCTGCCACGGCAAAGCCCCAGAAGGAGACAAAGAAGCAGACACCCGGTAAGCCGGTGGTGAACCGTACCGTGCGCGTGGATATCGAGAAGCTGGATTCCCTGATGAATCTGGTGAGCGAGCTGATTATCGCGAAAAATTCACTGGTATCTGTCTCCAATCAGGAGCAGACGAATGTAAACAGTGCCTTTGATGAGCAGATTGGATATTTGGAGCAGGTTACCACGAATCTGCATGAATCAGTGATGAAGGTGCGGATGGTACCCATAGAGAGCGTTGTGAGCAAGTTCCCCAGAATGATTCGTGATTTGTCCAAGAGTCTGGGCAAGAAGATGGAGCTGTACATGACGGGTGAGGAGACTGAGCTTGACAGAACCGTTGTGGATGAGATAGGAGACCCTCTGATGCATCTGCTGCGTAATTCCGCAGACCACGGACTGGAATCCGCAGAGGTGCGTGCACAGCGCGGCAAGCCGGCAGTCGGTTCCATTTTTCTGGATGCTTATCAGGACGGCAACAACGTCGTTATCGAGGTTCGGGATGACGGTAACGGTATCGATGTGGAGGCTGTTAAGAATAAGGCGATTGAGAGAGGCAACATAACGCCTGAGCAGGCGGCAAACATGACGGACAAGGAGATTATCAACCTTCTGTTCCTTCCCAGCTTTTCTACCGCAAAGAAGGTTACGGATGTGTCGGGACGCGGGGTAGGACTGGATGTCGTGAAGTCCAAGATTGAATCCTTAAGCGGTGAGGTAGAGGTAAAATCCAAGCTCGGTGAGGGAAGCACATGGACAATCAGGCTTCCGCTGACCCTTGCCATCATTCAGGCACTCATGGTGGTTGTCGGCGATGAGAAATATGCGATTTCCCTCGGGTCCATACAGACACTTGAGGATATTCCGCCCAGTGAGGTCAAGCTGGTGCAGAACAAGGAGGTTATCCATCTGCGCGGAGCAGTGATTCCCCTGATTCGTCTGAGCGAGGTTCTTGGCGTGGAGAGCAAAAAGAGCGAGGAAGACAATCTGGTTGTGGTTATCGTAAAGAAGGGTGACAAGATGGCAGGCTTGGTGATTGATGAGCTGATTGGCCAGCAGGAAATCGTTATCAAGTCTCTCGGAAAGTATATTAAGCAGTGTAGGTTTGTCAGCGGTGCAACCATTCTGGGCGATGGCGAGATTGCCCTGATTCTGGATGCAAATGCACTGATTTAGGAAAGGGGAGTGGACGCAGATGGAACTCAGTACAATCAACCAAAATGTCCTTAGCGCAGAAGAAAAGCACGAGACGGAGAACATTCAGTATATCGTGACCCGCCTGGGAAAGGAGCAGTACGGCATCGACATCCGCAACATTGATAACATAGTAAGGATGCTGCCCATTACCCGTATCCCTAAGATGCCTGCCTTTTTGAAGGGTGTCATCAATCTGCGGGGTGAGGTGATTCCCGTTATCAGTATGCGCCTGAAAATGGGGCTGGAAGAGGACGAAATCACAAGAGCTACGAGAATCATTGTCCTGAAGCTGGAGCAGGAGGGCAATGTGGGATTTATTGTGGATGAGGTCAAGGAGGTTGTCACACTGACAACGGACGAGATTGAAAAGCTCTCCGGCTCCGCGGATGAGGGCGTGAGCCTGATTAACGCGGTCGGAAAGCACAACGGGGAGCTGATTTCCCTGTTCGATTTGAACGCAATCACACTGGAAGGCTGATGCCGCGTGACACATAAAGGAGAGACACTATCCCATGGGAGACATGAGCTTAGAGCAGGTAACAGAAAATTATTATGATGTTCTCAAGGAATTGGGAAACATCGGTGCCGGAAACGCCATGACGGCGCTGTCGCAGATGCTGCAGTGCAAAGTGGATATGAAGGTGCCGCAGGTCAGGCTGCTGGAATTCGCCGAGGTCGGAGAGATGATTGGAGGCGAAGAGCAGATAATGGTGGGCGTTCTGCTGGGTGTGGAGGGCGACGTCACCGGAAGCATGATGTTTATGGTGGAAGAGGCAAGTGCGAGACATCTGATTCAGAAGATTACCATGGGTATGCTGCCTGAGGGCACAGAGTTTGAGGAGATGGGACTTTCCGCCATGAAAGAGGTGGGGAATATTATCACAGGAGCTTACCTGAATTCACTTTCCACCATGACAAACCTGAAAATTTTTCCTACGCCTCCGGCGCTGACTGTGGATATGGCGGGTGCAATACTGAGCGTCCCGGCAATACAGTTTGGCATTTTCGGAGATAAAATTCTGATGATTCAGTCCCAGTTCTATGATGAGGTTGAGCTGGACGGATATTTCATTCTGATTCCGGATTTGGAATCCTACGCGAAGATTCTGACCTCGTTAGGACTGCCGGTAGTATAATACGAAAAGAGATAGTATAATACGCAAAGAAATGAGAAGATAAATGAGTGAAATAATCAAAGTAGGAATGGCTGATTTGAAAACCTGTGTAAGCCCCGACGGTATCACTACCCTGGGGCTTGGCTCCTGTGTGGGTGTCGCTATCCGTGATGCCAGGACAAAAATCGGTGGATTGGCGCACGTGATGCTCCCGGACAGTACTGCAATCAGAAATGCACAGCAGAATATTGCAAAGTTTGCAGATACGGGAATCGAGGAGCTGGTGCGGCAGATGGAGGAGCTGGGCGCAAAGCGCTGCAATATGGAGGCGAAGATTGCGGGAGGTGCTACAATGTTCAGCTTTCAGGGCAGCAACGGCGTCGGACAGATTGGCGAGAGAAATGCGGAGGCAAGCAAAGCAAAGCTCAAGGAGCTGAAAATACCGCTTCTTGCCGAGGACACGGGAGCGAACTACGGCCGCACGGTTGTCTTTTTCCCGGAGACGGGAGCGTTTCACATTCGCGCCGTGGGCAAGGGTGAAAAAATTATCTGAAAGGCGCGGATTCTGCTTATGAACAGGAAAAATGTGCCACTGCTTATAATGCTGGGGGCAGGGGCTGTTACAAGCATTATTACCTATATACAGCAGTATTCCCTCACAAAGAAGCTTGTGATACTGTTTGCGGTGCTGCTGGTATTCTGGATTCTGGGAAGTATACTGGAGATGACATTAAACCGCTTTGAGGCACAGAATGAGGAGAGGCTGAAGGCGGAGGGAGAGGTCATCGAAAAAGAGGCGGCAGAGGAGGAGAATGCCCCTTTAGAGGACGAGACAGGGACGTCGTAAAACAGGAGATAAGGAGCCGGGTGGTCTATGGACGAGACAGGCAGAAAGAAGCTGTTGGAAGAATATACAAAGACCAAGTCATCTGAGACCAGAGAGAAGATTATTCTTGAGTATGCATCCCTTGTCAAGGTGGTTGCAGGACGTCTGAGCATGTATCTGGGCTACAATGTAGAGTATGAGGATTTGGTCAGCTACGGTATTTTCGGGCTGATAGACGCGATTGATAAGTTTGACTGTTTTAAGGAAGTAAAGTTTGAAACCTATGCCAGCCTGCGCATTCGCGGGGCAATACTGGATCAGATTCGGAAGATGGACTGGATTCCCAGAACAATCCGCCAGAAGCAGAAGAAGATAGAGACCGTTATCCGTGAGCTTGAGCAGGAGACGGGACACGGAGCCACCGACGAGGAGATTGCGCACAGACTGGGCATTACAGAGACAGAATATCTGGACTGGCAGTCTCAGATGAAAATAACGGGAGTTGTCTCGCTGAATGAGTATATGGAGCAGGGAAGCGATGTCTCTCAGGATTATGGCAGACACACGACCTCGCGTTTTGAATCACCGGAGGAGCGGGTAGAAAAGCAGGAGCTGACAAAGGTGCTGGGGGAGGCGTTAGAGCTTCTCACGGAGAAGGAGCAGAAGGTGATTACCCTCTATTACTATGAGGAGCTGACACTGAAGGAAATCAGCAGTATTCTCGGTGTATCCGAATCAAGGATATCACAGCTGCATACGAGGGCACTGCAGAAGATGAAGGCGAAAATGGGAAATTATATGGGATTTTTGAATGTCACGTAAACCTTATCAGAAAGGAGCACGATGCAGAACGGGTACTTTCAATTAACAGAGGATAATGGCGGTGTCGGTCTGGCACTGTATATGGCGAAGGACGGAGGAGAAGAGCTTCATTCGGAGGAAATTATCGAATATCTGGACGGCTATGGACTTCCATATGAGAGAAGCAGGCTGGAGATGCTGTTGATGGATGACAGTGATGCCGTTTATCATCTTGGCAGCAACGCCTGCCCTTCCATACCGGAGACCTATAAGCTGAATGTGAGTGAGGACGGAATGCTGGCGACGGTGCGCTTTTATCCGCCGTCCTCTGCGGGAAAGAGAATATCCTTTGAGGATTTCATGAAGGATGTGCGCTATCGCAAAATTGTTTTCGGAATTCAGGAGGAGGCAGTCAGGAGACATTTTCAGCTGCCACAGGATTACTGTACGGATATCATCCTTGCAAAGGGACAGGAGGCCGTTGCCGGAACGGATGCACGGATTGAGTATCTGTTTGAGACGGACTTACACAGAAAGCCGACGCAGAGAGAGGACGGCAGTGTAGACTATTTTAAGATGACAACCATCAACCAGTGCAGAAAGGGAGATGTGCTTGCAAGAATCATCCCTGAGACACAGGGTGTTCCCGGAAGTGATGTCTATGGGCGGGCGATTACTCCCAGGATGGCTAAGCCGGCGGTGCTGAAATTCGGGCGCAATATTGTCTTGTCCGAAGACAGACGTTCTATTTCCACCTCTGTGAACGGTCATGTGACGCTGGTGGATGACAAGGTTTTTGTGTCGGATGTATATGAGGTTCCGAACGTGGATGTCTCAACGGGAAATCTGGAGTTTGAGGGCAGCATTCAGGTCAACGGCGATGTGAAGGAAAATTTCTCGGTGAAGGCGGGCGGCAACGTAATTGTCAACGGACTGGTCGAGGGTGCGAGCATTACGGCAGGAGGCAGCATCATCATCTCAAAGGGCATGAACGGTATGGCGAAGGGTCAGCTGAAGGCGGGAGGAGATGTCATTGTCCGTTTCCTGGAAAACACGAGAGTGATAGCAGGGGGATATGTACACGCAGAGGCAATCCTGCACAGCAAAATTTCCTCGGGGAATGAGGTTACGGTAGAAGGACGAAAAGGACTGATTGTCGGCGGCTATGTACAGGCGGCGAAGGGAGTTACGGCGAAGTGCATCGGGGGCAGCCTCGGTGCGACCACCATTCTGGAGGTGGGTGTAAATCCGCTGATTAAGGCGCAGTACACCAAGGTACAGAAGGCGATTTCCGAGAGCACCAAGACGATGAAGGACTCTGAGGTAATTCTTGCGAACTTTAAGGACAACATTAAAAAGGGTGTACAGTACAATGAGGCACAGCTCAACTACATGAAGAGTGTGTCCGCCCTGATAAAGACGAAGGAGCAGGAACAGAAGCAGCTGGAGACGAGGCTGGAGAAGCTTCGTCAGATGATGGAAATTCAGAAGCAGGCAGCGGTTGTGGTAAACGATGAAATTTATCCGGGAACGACCATCATCATCGGAGATTCCACAAAGACGATTCAGAACAGTTATCATTATTGCAGATTTGTGCGGGAAAAGGGCGAGATTTGTATGGCACCCATGTAGTAAAATCTGAAGGTGCCGGCAGCTTGTGCCGTTTTCAGAACGGGGCTTAGGTATGGCATTTAGTGCGATAGAACTGACGACGATTTCCAGAGCGCAGGATTATTCCACGATAAAGCAGAATGAAGACAACAAGGCGATGCTGGATCAGACGAACATCAGCCAGCAGGTGCAGCGGAATACGGAGCAGCTCGTGCGTGAGGTAAAGGGCAGTGACAATGCGGACTGGCACGAGAAAAAGCCGGATGCAAAGGAAAAGGGAAATCAGCAGTATCAGGGAGATGGCGGAAAAGACCGAAAGAGGAAGCCGAAGGAGCTGGCAGTCGTAAAGGGGCGTGGCGGCTTTGATATCAGAATTTGACAGGTAAGGACAGAGGATGGATATTTTGGAAGGCATTCTGCTGGCGGCAGGCGGAATTGTGTTTGTGCTGAGCTTTTTTCTTCCCGCAAAGGAAGAAAAGCAGCCTCAGACGGGAAAGCTGGCAGAGGAAGAAATCAAGAAACTGGTTGAACAGGAAATGAAAGCAGTAAGAAGCCATGTGGATGATGTGGTGGATGAGGCGGTCGGATACGCCGTGGAGAAAACTGAGCGCTCTCTGGAGCGGCTGTCCAACGAAAAGATTATGGCGGTGAATGAATATTCGGATACCGTGCTGTCGGAAATACACAGGAATCACGAGGAAGCCATGTTTCTCTACGATATGCTTAACAATAAACAGGCGAACCTCAAGGCGGCGGTTTCTGAGGTAAACCGCACCGTGAAGGAGGCGGAGGAGGCGGTAAATACCATCCGCAGACCGCAGACGGGGGCGCAGGAGGCGGCAGGGGAGACGGGTCTTGCGAGGGAGGAAAAGCCTGCAAAGTCAGAGAAGACGGAAGCCTTTGCAGGAACTGAAGCACTCCCGCAGACTGAAGCGGCAGAAGAAAGCAGCTTTATCAAGGATTATGAGGGCAATAACAGTAACGACAGAATCATGAACCTCTACAGACAGGGAAAATCCAGAGTGGAAATCGCCAAAGAGCTGGAGCTGGGAGTCGGAGAGGTGAAGCTGGTCATTGACCTGTTCAAGAACCAAAAGCAGGAAGAGGAAGTAAAGTGAAGCTAAGATATTATTTGCGGGGGCTGGGAATCGGCATCTTTGTGACGGCACTGATTATGGGGGCTTCCGGGCAAAAGGCAGCGCCGCTGACGGATGCAGAAATAAAGGCAAAGGCAGCGACGCTGGGAATGATTGAGAGTGATGCGCGGAAGCTGACGGACAACGTACCTACCGTAAGCCCTGCGGAGAAGCTGTCCGATGCGGCAGCCGACAGCTCTGGAGATAAGGCATCCGATGCGGCAGCCGACAGCTCTGGAGAGAAGGCGTCCGATGCGGCAGCCGGCAGCTCTGGAGAGAAGGCGTCCGACGCGGCAGCCGAGAATTCTGCGGAGAAGCCGTCTACAGTCACCGTCATTATAGAATCGGGCTCCGGCTCGGGTGTGGTTTCCGGGCAGCTGCAGGAATTAGGGCTTGTGGAGAGCGCAGCGGAATTTGACCGCTATCTGATAGATCATGGGTATTCTAAGAGAATTTCGGTGGGAATTTACGAGATTATGTCGGGTACTTCGGAGGAAGAAATCGCAAAGATAATCACCAAAACACAATAATCCCCTTGCCAAGGGGGCCTAATTATGTTATAATCCGAATGTTGTCAAAAAACACGCGTTCCTATTCGGCAGTGGTGCCTGTACAGAGCTGTGCGGGTCGTTGCCGGAGCAGACCGGGGCTGACGCGAACCCGGTTTACAGGGAGAGGCGGAAGAGTTTAACCAAACGGAGGTAAAAAGATGAGCGTTATTTCTATGAAGCAGTTACTTGAAGCAGGTGTTCATTTCGGACATCAGACCAGAAGATGGAACCCTAAGATGGCTCCGTATATCTTCGCCGAGAGAAACGGTATCCATATCATCGACCTGCAGAAGTCTGTAGGTAAGGTAGATGAGGCATACAGAGCAGTCTCAGAGATTGCTGCCCAGGGTGGAACCATTCTTTTTGTAGGAACCAAGAAGCAGGCTCAGGATGCAGTAAAGACCGAGGCAGAGCGCTGCGGAATGTACTATGTAAATGAGAGATGGCTCGGCGGTATGCTGACCAACTTTAAGACCATTCAGTCCCGTATTGCAAGACTTCGCGCAATCGAGAAGATGTCTGAGGACGGAACCTTTGACGTACTTCCCAAGAAGGAAGTTATTGAGCTGAAGAAGGAGTGGGAGAAGCTGGAGAAGAATATCGGCGGTATCAAGGATATGACCAGAATCCCCGATGCGATTTTTGTTGTTGACCCCAAGAAGGAGAGAATCTGTGTGCAGGAGGCTCATTCCCTCGGCATTACCCTGATTGGTATCGGCGATACAAACTGCGATCCTGAGGAGCTTGACTATATCATCCCCGGAAATGACGATGCAATCAGAGCTGTTAAGCTGATTGTTGCAAAGATGGCAGATGCTGTTATCGAGGCAAATCAGGGCGAGGCTGTATATGTTGCAGAGGATGCAGCTGCTGAGGCAGAGGATATTGAGGAAGTAGCACAGGAGCAGGACGAGGAGTAATCCGCAGAAAGTGAGGAGATAGGTATGGCAGAAATTACCGCAGCAATGGTGAAGGAACTGCGTGAGCAGACCGGAGCCGGCATGATGGATTGTAAGAAGGCACTGAACGAGACAAACGGAGATATGGAAGAGGCTGTTGAGTATCTGAGAAAGAACGGACAGGCTAAGGCTGAGAAGAAAGCAAGCAGAATCGCAGCAGAGGGTATTTGCCGTATCGCCACAAAGGGTGATAAGGTTGCAGCGGTTGTCGAGGTAAACTCCGAGACGGATTTCGTCGCAAAGAACGAGACCTTCCAGAAGTTTGTTGAGGCCGTGGCTGAGCAGGCAGTAAATTCCGATGCGGCAGACATGGATGCCTTCCTTGCTGAGAAGTGGGGAGAGGACAACTCCAAGACCGTTTCCGAGGCGCTGGTTGACAAGATTGCAGTCATCGGAGAGAAGCTGAGCATCAGAAGATTTGAGAAGGTTGAGGCTGCTGACGGCTGCGTTGTTTCCTATGTGCATGGCGGCGGAAGAATAGGCGTTATCGTAGAGGCTAAGACGGATGTTGTCAATGATGCAGTCAAGGAAGCACTGACAAATCTGGCAATGCAGGTTGCAGCGCTGAATCCTAAGTATGTTGCCACTGCAGATGTATCCGAGGAATTCAAGGCTCACGAGAAGGAAATCATCGCAGCACAGATTGCACAGGATCCCAAGATGGCAGGTAAGCCCGAAAAGGTAATCGAGGGCGCTATCTCAGGACGTTTGAATAAGGAGCTAAAGGAAGTATGTCTGCTGGAGCAGGTATATGTAAAGGCTGAAGACGGCAAGCAGACTGTTTCCCAGTATGTGGCACAGGTTGCAAAGGAGAATGGTGCAGGCTTAAGCATCAGCAGATTTGTGCGCTTTGAGACCGGTGAGGGTCTTGAGAAAAAGCAGGAGGACTTTGCAGCAGAGGTTGCAAAGCAGATGCAGGGCTAATTGCCTCGACAGGCTGTGCGGAAATCGGTGCTGAAAGCTGATTATTCGCAGTGGCCTATAGATGCGCCATAGAATGTTAAGGAGAGCGGCTACATTATTTCAATGTAGCTGCTTTTTTGTATTCACGGATATGGGAGGGACTTAAGCTGCTTCCGGGTTATTTCTTTGCCTATGCACTTTGCTATGTAACTTTGTTCTGCTAAATGAGGGGCTAAATGAAGAATGAAGAAGAAGCTTGAAATGCCGGGAATATGTATTGCGATTCTGGGATTTTATGCTATGATATTGATGTGCTTTCGTTATTTATAAGTGATGAAATATCTGATTTTAACTCGAATGTATATTATACTAACCCAGGCTATTTGAGGTGTTCTTATAAAGAGGGGAAGCTATTGGCGTAAAGCTTTGCCACAAATAGAATCACTTGGGAACAGCGTAGGTTAAGGCAAAATAAGCATATCAACCAGCATATTATCCCATATCAGCCTGCAGTTGGTAAGGGTGGACAAAATTGGAAAAAGCTGATAGGATGGGTTTAAAGGCTTTCGACAGAAAAATTGCGGAAACAGGATTGCAGACAGGAAGAGAGCCGGAGGAAAACGGTATGTATGGTGTCTACATTGCAATTCAGGTAATAGGAATTATACTGCTGGGGATTGCGGAATGTATATTGCTGCGGGTAGAGCCGTCAAAGGAGCAGAAGCTGATGCAGTACTTTACCTGCGCATCACTGCTGCATAATGTTGCATATCTGTTTGAGCTGATGGCTCAGACGAAGGAAGAGGCAATACTGGCGACGAAAATAGAATATCTGGGTGCAATCTGGATATCCCTGTGCTACTGCGGATTTATTTACAGCTATTGTTATGAAAAGGCACCGGAGAAGCTGTTTCGTGTGCTGTTTGCAGTCAATCTGTTTGTTCTGGTCGCGATTTTTACCGGAGATATGCACCCTTACTATTGGCAGAAGACAGAGTGGGTGACGGGGCAGGGGGCGCATCCCTATCTGAGGATGACTTACGGACCGATATACTGGATTTTTCTTGTGATTTCCTGTATGCTGCCGTACAGCCTTGCCGTATACACGGTGGTGAGGGCGGCGATTATCAAGGCGGGCAGAATTGTCGGAAGAAAGTACGGGGTTTTTATTCTGCTGATGATTTTTCCGATGTTCGCGCTGGCGGCGTACATCCTGAAGTACACGCTTGTCTATGACTTTACCCCGGTGACGATGGGAATAGAGCTGTCGCTTGTAGTCATTCTGGTGTGGAGCAGAAAGAATTACGATTTTGCCCAGCTGGCGGCTGACCTTGTACTGCGGAGCATGGGTGACGGCGTGATAACCCTGAACGAGAAAAAGCAGATTGTCAGCTACAATGAGGCGGCAGCGGAAATATTCACGGAGCTGAGTTTTCAGACGGTGGGTGACAGCATTGAGGATATGGAGGATTTCCCGGAGAATATTTTGTCCTCGGAGGAGAAGCTGCAGTTTAGTCTGAACAACCGCTATTATGAGAGCCATACCAGAAAGATTGTCGGGAAAAACGGAAAGCATCAGGGCTATGTCATCATGGTTTTAGATGAGACGGAGGAAAGAAAATACATAGAGGAGATTAAACAGGTAAGGGAGCAGGCGGAGAGAGCGAACGCTGCCAAGAGTGAGTTTCTTGCAAATATGTCCCATGAGATAAGAACCCCTATGAATGCCATTGTCGGGCTCAGCGATATTATCATGGAGGAGAGCAGGGGGCGGAAGGTGTACGGCTATGCCTGCGATATTAAGTCAGCATCCCAGAATCTGCTTGCGATAATCAACGATATTCTGGATTTGTCCAAGGTGGAAGCGGGCAAGATGGAGCTTGTTCCGGTTGACTATTATGTCAAGCGGCTGGTAGGCGAGGTGATGAACATTATGGACATTGCAGCCTCGCAGCATGGTCTGCTTTTAAAATGTGAATATGATACCTCGATTCCAAGTGTCTATCAGGGCGATGAGGGGCGCATCAAGCAGATACTGATTAATCTTCTGAACAATGCAGTGAAATTTACCAAGGAAGGCTACGTCAGGCTGAGTGTCAGAGGCTGTCCCTCCGGGGAGCCCGGTGTGGAGAATCTGATTTTCAGTGTGGAGGATACAGGCTGTGGAATCAGACAGGAGGATTTGGAACGGATATTTCAGGTGTTCAGCCAGGTGGATTCCAAGAAACAAAAAGGGGTGGAAGGAACGGGACTGGGGCTTTCCATCACAAAACGCTTTGTGCAGCTGATGAAGGGCAGCATAGAGGTGGAAAGCGTCTACGGAAAGGGCTCTGTCTTTACGGTAACCCTGCCGCAGAAAATTGTGGACAGCCGCACGCTGGCAGAGGTGGATGAGCATCAGGTGACAAAGCCACAGGAGGAGACGGAGACCTTTGTGGTGCGGAATTACAAGGTACTGGTGGTAGATGACAATCTCATAAACCGTAAGGTTGCCGTCGGCTTTCTGAAGAATTATGGCTTCGAGCTGTCGGAAGCGGCAAGCGGACCTGAAGCAATCGAGATGGTAAAGAAGACCAAATTCAACCTGATATTCATGGATCATATGATGCCGGAGATGGACGGCGTGGAAGCGGTAAAGCATATCCGTCAGGAATGCGGAGTCAACGGCAGAACGCCCGTAATTATCGCACTGACGGCAAATGCCATGAACGGCGTAAGGGAAATCTTTTTAAAAAACGGCTTTCAGGATTTTATAGCAAAGCCTCTGGACAGGGGACGGCTCAACAAGGTACTTTCCGACTGGATTCCAAACGCGTATAAGTCAGTGAAGAAGACGGATAACGGAGAGGCAGAGAGGCTGGTTCATATAGAGTACGAGGACATTCGGATTCCCGGGATTGATGTGGAGGAGGCAAGAAAGCATCATTCCGGTGACGCAAAGGATTTTCTGGAGCTGCTGCAGCTTTACTGTATGGACGGAAAGCGCAAAAGGAAGCAGCTGGAGGAGCTTGCCACAAGGGAGGACTATCATAGCTATCTGATTGAGGTACACGGGCTGAAAAGTGCATCGGCGAATGTGGGGGCAATCGAGCTTGCCAACCAGGCGAGAGAACAGGAGGAGGCAGCTGCCCGGGGCGACAGAGCCTTTATCCAGATGCACTCGGAGGAGCTTTTCTCCTGCTATGGCAGACTGCTGGAGGATATCAATGCGTTCCTGAGAAAGCGCAGCAACGTGGAGGTGGGTGAGGAGTCGGATGCGGTGCTTTGCATTGACCAGAAAGCGGTGACAGGGCAGATTAAGGAGGCGCTGGAGCTGTTAGAAAACTTCCGCTCGAAGGAATGTGCCGTAAAAATAGACGGACTGCTTCGCTATCGGCTTGACCCGTCTACGGAGAGCAGGCTGAGAAATATAAGAGAGCAGCTGAAGATGTACGAGGACGACAGGGCGGAGGAGCTTTTACATCAGCTGATAGAATGGCTGGAGAAGGAGGACTGACGAAGGATGGAAGAGAAAATGCGTATTTTGGCGGTGGATGACAATATCATCAATCTGGCAACCATAGAGCAGGAGCTGAAAAGCAAATATGATGTCATCACTGTGAATTCGGGTGCAAGAGCCGTGAGGTATCTGAATAAGGAGAAGCCGGATTTGATTCTGCTGGATGTGCAGATGGCACTGATGGACGGCATAGAAACCCTGCGCGAGATTCGCACCTTGGAAAACGGGGCAACCATACCGGTGATTATGCTGACAGCCCAGAAGAATAAAGAGACGGTAATCGAGGGAACAAAGCTTGGCATCATGGACTATGTTTTAAAGCCGTTTGACTCTCAGGATTTGCATGCCAGAATCGACAGAGCCTTAAAAAAGGTCGGTGCGCTGCCGGTGGATGAGCAGGAGCTGTATGAGCGTGTAAGGGAGGTTGAGGAAGAGTTAAAGGGTAAGAGACCGAGAAATGCCGTCCTGAAGATAGATGAGATTCTCAGCTTTAAGATAGACGAGGAAATCTTTGGAAGAATGCAGAATGCCAAGACGAGAATCCGCGCCAATGATATGGAAACGGCAGAACGTCTGGTGACCAGAGTGATAAAGATGCTGGAGCGGAGCGTTAAGATAGAGCAGGAATCGAAGTTTCCCATCAGTACGGGAGAAATCAACGCAAGACTTCTCTATGTGCTGAATGATTTGGAGAACTTTAAGGTAAAGGATGCAGCCACGAAGCTGGAAGACCTGATGCGCTTTGAAATTCCGCCCATGGTGTCTGAGATATGCGAGGAGGCAGAGGAGTGCCTGCAGGCATACGATGACGGTGAGGCAGAGCAGCTGATTCGGAAGGCACTGGCTGAAATGAAGGAGCATCTGCTGTAAGCCGTCAGCGGGCGACCAGTACCCAGCTGTCGAACCAGCGCAGCCATTTAGCCACAAATCCGGCATCTACGGGCTGACCGGAGAGTACCGGGTAGAACAGGAAAAACAGAAGCATTGCAGCACTGCCATATAGTGCACACAGGAGGAGAAAGCTTCGTCTTGTGAGCCGTCTGCGCAGCTGCAGGAGGCTGTAGACCAGCATCAGAACTACGAAGATAACGCTGGGGAAGTAATGATAGAGAAAGGTGATTCGGCTCACGAAGAACCAGGGCAGATACTGCGCCAGATAACCGACGAGCAGGAAGGCAGCAGTTCTGTCCTTTTTCTTTGCCCAGAGCCGTAGCATATAGAACGCGGCGGGAATACCGGGCCACCATACCAGAGGGTTACCCAAAGCACTGATTCCCTCACGCAGACCGCCGTTTCCGGCAGTACCCGTGACGATAGAGGAATAGTACCAGACAGGGCGCTTTATGACAGGCCATTCATACCAGCAGGAGGAATAGGGGTGCGTTGCCGTCAGCTGACTGTGGTAGTGCAGCATTGTTTCTTGATTGTGCAGCATCCGCAGAAGTACGCTATCCTCTGAGTAATCCTTAAAAGGCAGATAGGAGAGAAGATAAATCAGTGCCGGAACGGCAACAAAGGCGGCGAGGCAAAAGCAAATGGTTTTCAGGGCGTGAGGACGGAAGACCTTTAAAATGTACCGATGGGAAATGCCTGCCGTTTCGCCCTCCGGATGGCGGGCGGCGTATCTGTATTCGAGGTATCTTTGAAGCATGACCGCAAAGAAAACAACTGCAAGTCCCAGCCCGGCATAGACTCCGGCCCATTTACAGGCAATGCCAAGCCCCATGCAGAGCCCGCAGAGACTAAGAGGAAGCAGGGTATGCCTAAGGGGAGTGTCATAAAAGCTTAAGGAAGCGTAACGGTACATGAAAAAGTACATCAGCAGGACAAAAAAGGTGATATACACGTCGATGGTGGCAATTCGTGTCTGGGTAAAGTGCATGAAATCAAAGGCAAACAGAACACAGGCGAGTGTGGAAGCGGCAGTGCTTTTGGTCAGTCTTCTCGCAAACAGATACGAGGCAGGAACCATGGCGATACCGAACAGGGTGCCGACAATACGCCAGCCGAAGGGATTCATTCCGAAAAGCAGAATGCCGAGGGCAATGAGCAGCTTCCCGAGAGGTGGATGGGTGTTCTCATAGGCGGGGAAACCGTGCAGGAACTCGTAGGCAGTTCTGGCATGGTAAATCTCATCGAAGTACATACTGCTGCGGAAGCTGCTGCGGGCGGGGAGAAGGTCGGACTCGTCAAACAGTGCGGAATAAGCTTCCGCATTGACGGGCTGAAGAATATTGCCATCATAATCGGTAAAGACAAGCTCTAACAGAGAGGCGGACTCATCCAGCAGGGTGAGGCGAAGCAGGGAGCTGTCCAGAGAAAGCGATACCTCCTGCCAGGTAAAGACATTTTCCAGAGTCAGCTGTCCGCACTCTGTCCAGAGAGTATCCTCCAGATGCTTTTCTTCCAGAAGAAAGTTCCTGTCGTGACGGGGAGCGATGTAGTAATGGAGAGAGGCAGGAATCCTGCCGCCGAAATCCAGCTCGATGGTTTGTCCGCCCGTCAATTCAAAGGAGGATTCAGGCGCTGCCATGTCGCCCAAATCATAGAGCGCGATGCAGCTGTAAAATACAGTGACCGTCAGCATACAGAAAATATCGCGCCGCCTCAGGCGCAGAGGCTTTTCGGAGGGCTTCGGGGCAGCCGCAAAGCAGTGAAGGGCAAGTGTTCCCTCCGCCGCTGCCTGAGCTGCGCCGCCCGCCGCTGCCTGAGCCGCGCCGCCCGCCGCTGCCTGAGCCGCGCCGCCCGCCGCTGTATGTGCCGCGCCGTCGCACACGGCGGGGTGTGCGGAAGAACTCTCCGGGGAAAGAAGCCCGGCAGTGCTATGATAGAGAAACAGTGTCATCAGAACCATCCCTGCACCGGTGAGAAGAATCACAGGATTATCGCGGCTGTAGTCGGAAGGATTATAGCAGAAGAGAACGTGAGCCGTATTGACAAAATGAAGCAGGGAAAATCCACAGTAGCACAGCAAAAGCTGTCTTTTTGGGGCAAACACATAGGCGAGCAGGAAAAAAAGCATGGCAGGGTAGAGATAACGCTCGTGCATCCGCACGGAAAAGACAAAAATTCCGACCAGCAGAAAAGCACTTAAGAACGCATAATTGACGGCTTCCCTTCTGCGCCGGAGACCGATGACGATGGTTAGGACAACAACGCAGGAGAGAAGGAGAGCACCCCAGAAGCGCATGGGGAGACCCAAAACAGGCTCATCCTGATGAACCCAGCTTTTGCCAAGAAACGCCCAGAAATTGTATGCGTTGACGGAGGCGTAGGGGTAAGAGCCGACGGTAGAGAAGTACTGCTTCCATACATTGCTGATGCCAAAGGGAATGCAGAGAAAAAGCATAGCTGCCAGAGTGATGAAAATTTCTCCGAGATTCACAACAAGCCTTCTGACGGAAAAATCCTTTAGAATGACCTGCCTTAAGAAGCCTATAAGCAGGATGGGGGTAATAAAGAGTGCCTGTGGCTTGATGAGAAGTCCTGCTCCGAAGGCGAGGTAGGCGGCAAAAAGTCTGCCGCTGTAAAGCGAAAGGCACGCGATAAGCAGAGTCAGGGTAAAGACGGAATCCACCTGCCCCCATACGGAGGAGTTTAAAATAACCGCCGGCTGAAACAGATAGGCAAGACACAGAAAAAAGCCGGTACGGGGAGAAAGCCGTTTCCGGGCAGCACGCCCAAGCAGTGCGCCACAGCACAAATCACTCAGTATGGAGGGAAGCCGAAGCAAAAGCAGATGCCCGGCGCTCAAAAACGGGATGCCGGATTTTGCGCAGACGGCACCGATAAGATATAAAAGGTACATATAGCCCGGGGGATAATCGGTAAAGACCTCCGGTGAATAAAAGCCTCCGGGTCCCAGCTCGTAGATGCGGTTTGCCCAGGCCGCAAAGCAGACAGTGTCGGAATCAAAGCCCATGGAGCGGGAGGAAAGAACGGCTCGGAGCAGAAACGCGCAGGCGAATATGATGAGGTACAGGGAAGAACTTATGGTAATCTGTTTTCTGCTTTTGCAGGATGTCTGTATGGCCATGGAGTACCTCCGATTTTTCAGTGACGGGAATTACCATATTATTATAACAAAAACGCCGTGCTTTGCGATACGGGAAAGGAGAGACGACACTAATTTGGTAAAAATGCACAAAAATGAGACGGCATAATCTGTTATCTGTACAAAAATGCAAAAAGGACTTGCAAATGAAGAGGAAAAGAGCTATAGTAAAAGCACAACACAAATGAAACGTTTCCAAAAGAAAATCTCAGGGTTTCTGTAGCTCTGAGAAATAAATTGGAAGAAATTGGAAACGTTTCCAATTAAGGGAGGATGAGTATGAAAAAGAAATTCATGGCAACACTTTTAACGGGTGTTATGGCTGCCTCCATGCTGACAGGCTGTGGCGGAAGTGATAAGGGAGAGGTTTATTACCTTAACTTTAAGCCCGAGGCAGACGCTGCATGGCAGAAGCTGGCAGAGCAGTACACCAAGGAGACGGGCGTAAAGGTAAAGGTTGTCACCGCAGCATCCGGCGAGTATGAGTCAACGCTTACCACGGAGATGGGCAAGAGCAGCGCACCGACACTGTTCCAGTGCGGAACGCAGGCAGCTCTGGATACATGGATTGATTATTGCCTGGATTTGTCCAATACAGACGTGTACAAGGAAATGACGTCGGACGATTTCAATATGAAGGGAGCAAACGGTGAAGTATATTCCATCGGCTACTGCTATGAGGCGTTTGGTCTGATTACCAACAAGGCACTCCTGAAGCAGGCAGGCTACGAGGTATCTGACATTAAGGATTTCGCTTCCCTGAAGGCTGCTGCAGAGGATATCACGGCACGCTCCGCTGAGCTGGGCTTCTCTGCATTTACCTCCGCAGGACTGGACGGCAGCTCCTCCTGGAGATTCTCCGGACATCTGACCAATATGCCCCTGTTCTATGAGTTTAGGGATGACAATGTAACTTCCCAGCCTGCAACTGTAACGGGCGCATACATGGACAATTACAAGATGATTTGGGACTTGTATGCCAACAACGGAACCTGCGCACCCTCTGAGCTGGCGACAAAGACGGGAGACGAGGCAGAGGCAGAGTTCGGACGCGGTGAGGCAGTGTTCTACCAGAACGGCTCATGGGAGTATGCAAACCTTGTAAAGGACGAGTCCAAGGGCTTTTTGATGAATGCGGATGACCTGACCATGATTCCCATTTACTGCGGTGTGGACGGAGAAGAGAATGCCGGTCTCTGCTGCGGTACCGAAAACGGATGGGCAGTCAACAACAAGGCTTCCGAGGCTGACATTCAGGCAACTCTTGACTTCATGAAGTGGGTTGTAACCTCTGAGGAGGGCACCAAGATGATGGCTGAGCAGTTTGGTCCGATTCCCTTCAAGAATGCAAAGGCTTCTGAGAACGTATTCTTCAACGCTGCTAGCGATTTGCTTGCAGAGGGCAAGTATACGGTAACATGGGACTTTAGCTACACTCCCAACGTAGAACAGTGGAGAGCACCCATCGTGTCAGCACTGTTACAGTATACCGCAAACGGCGGAAGCTGGGATGATGTTGTAACGGCTTATGTAGACGGATGGGCTACCCAGTATCAGGATGTCCACAGCAAGTAAAAGGATGAACTGTCGGAGAGAGCCTGACGCTCTCTCCGATTTTTATAAAAACGAACCGAGGGTATCTGTAATCTGACATAGAAAAGTAAGGGATGTGACTCATGAAAAAGAAAAAAATCAACTTTGCCCTGTTTGTACTGCCGACCTTCGCCGCATTCTGCATCGGCTTCCTCTGGCCGTTTCTGCAGGGAATGTATCTTTCCTTCTGTAAATTCACGACACCGAAGGATGCGGAGTTTATCGGCTTTGGAAACTATGTGAAAGCGGTACAGGATCCGAGCTTTCAGTATGCATTTGTGTATACGGCGCTGTTTGCGGTGGTGTCCATCGTGGCAATCAATGTTTTAGCCTTTGCGGTGGCATATTTCCTTACACAGGATATCAAGGGAGCCAACATCTTCCGAACCGTATTCTTCATGCCGAATCTGATTGGCGGCATTGTGCTGGGGTACATCTGGTCGATGATTTTCAACGGCATCCTGCAAAGATACGGAACCTTCCTGCTTGCGGAAACAAAGTATGGCTTCTGGGGACTGATTATCCTGATGTGCTGGCAGCAGATAGGCTATATGATGATTATTTATATTGCCGGGCTGCAGAGTATCCCGGAGGATATGATTGAGGCGGCAAAAATTGACGGGGCAAGCAAGTGGCAGACGCTCTGGAGAATTACCATTCCCAATGTGATGTCCTCTGTTACCATCTGTGTGTTCCTGACTCTGACAAACTCCTTTAAGCTTTTTGACCAGAACCTCGCACTCACGGGAGGAATGCCGGTTAAGTTCAGCGAGGGCGGCTCGATGATTAGCACAACACAGATGCTGGCGCTGGATATATATCAGACCTTCTACGCCAATGCAAACAGTAGGGGAGTTGCACAGGCAAAGGCGGTGCTGTTCTTTATTCTGGTGGCTCTGCTGGCGCTCCTGCAGCTTAAGTTTACAAGGGAGAAGGAGGTACAGCAGTGATGAAGGGAAAGAGAACATTCGGAAACAGGATGCTGACGGTTGTCTTTGCAGTCATCAGTGTGATATATGTTATTCCAATCTTTGAGGTGTTAATCAACTCCTTTAAGCAGAATTCCTATGTCAACACGGATACCTTTGCGCTGCCGAACGCGGAGTCCTTTGTGGGCTGGAGCAATTATATCAAGGGTATGACCTTTGGAAATTATCCTTTTATGAAGTCAGTCTTTTTCAGCTTCTATATTACGCTGGTGGGGACGGCACTGATTCTGCTGTGTACCTCCATGGCGGCATGGTACATTGTGCGGGTGGATGACTTGTTTTCCAGGCTGATGTACTATCTGTGCGTGTTTTCCATGATTATTCCGTTCCAGATGGTTATGTTTACGCTGTCGAGCACGGCGGACAGACTAAGGCTGAATACACCGTGGACGATTCCCGTCGTTTACCTTGGCTTTGGAGCCGGGCTTGCGGTGTTTATGTTTACGGGCTTTATCAAGAGTATTCCGCTGGAGATTGAGGAGGCGGCAGCCATTGACGGCTGCAACGCCACAAAGACCTTTTTTCAGGTGGTATTCCCGATGCTGAAGCCGACCATGATTTCCGTGGGAGTGTTGGAGGTAATGTGGATATGGAACGATTATCTGCTCCCTTATCTGGTTCTGGACAGAACGGAATATATGACGATTCCCATTCATGTACAGTATCTGAAGGGAAGCTATGGAACGGTTGATATGGGTGCGACAATGGCGATTATCATGATAAGCATTCTGCCGGTCATCATTGTATACCTCTTCTGTCAGAAGTATATTATCAAGGGTGTGGCTGCGGGTGCCGTGAAGGGCTGATGCAGCCGAAGAACGCCAAAGAAAGTAAAAAGGCTGCCGGATGAGAAGAGAACCGAAGAAGGCAAAAAGCTGCCGGATGAGAAGAGAGCCGAAGAAGCCGGAAAGGGATGCCGAACGCTGAAAGGACTGAAAAGACTGAAAAGACAGGAAAACCAGACGAGAAGCGGGCGCAGACAAGGACAAGACGGGGAACTACCATGACGATAAAGGACATTGCAAATGAAGCCGGTTACGCGGTGGGAACGGTTTCGAGGGTGCTGAACAATCAGCCGGGAGTATCGAAGGAAGCGAGAGAACGGGTGATGGAGGTGGTTGAAAAATACCACTTCCGTCTGAATAACAATGCAAAGCTGTTAAAGCAGCAGAATGCCAACGGCGTGGCAATCATCGTAAAGGGGCGTAAGAATATGCTGTTTGCAGGGCTGGTGGAAGCACTGCAGGAGCTGATTCGCAGAACCGGCTATGCCTGCCTGATTTATTATATTGATGAGGAAGGACATGAGGTAGAGCAGGCACTGCAGGTCTGCCGCGACAGTCAGCCCATGGGAATTTTGTTCCTGGGAAGCAATAAGGAAAATTTCCGCGAGAGCTTTGCACTTGTGGATGTGCCGTGCGTCATGGTGACAAACTCCTCCGACGGGCTGGACTATCCGAACCTTTCCAGTGTCAGTGTGGATGACTCGGAGGCGGCCAGGACAGCCGTGGAGTATCTGATCTCCTGCGGACATAGAAAAATCGGTATCCTCGGAGGCGAGACAAAGTATTCTAATCCTGCACGAGCCAGATACGAGGGCTGTCTGCGTGCCTTCAGGGAGCAGCAGATAGAGTTTGATTCGGAAAAGCAATATGCCTGCTCCTGTTTTACCATGGAGGGCGGATACGCTGCCATGCAGGAGCTTCTGGAAAAAACGTCGGATGTGACGGCGGTGTTTGCCATGTCAGATGTAACGGCGCTTGGGGCAATCCGTGCTGCCAGGGACAGGGGACTGTGTGTACCGGAGGATATATCGGTTATCGGCTTTGACGGCATTGAGATGGGACAGTATATGATTCCGAAGCTCACTACCATCCAGCAGCCCGAGAAAGCACTGGCAGAGCGGAGCGTTGAGATTCTGCTGCGATGCATCCGCCAAAAGGAGGCAGCCGTAAGGGAGCAGGTTCCCTTCCTGCTGATTCAGGGAGAGAGCACAGGAAAACCGGGAGAAGCGAGGACTTAAGGAGAACCGCGAGCAGCGGAAAAAAGTCCGTACAGAGACGGAAATGACAGGAGTGTGAAGAATTTGAGAAGAAGCGGCGTATTACTGCATCTTTCCTCGCTGCCGTCGCCCGGCGGAATCGGGACCATGGGACAGGCGGCGCGGGATTTCGTGGATGCTCTGCAGGAGAGCGGACAGAGCTGTTGGCAGCTTCTGCCAATCTGTCCCACCAGTTACGGGGACTCTCCGTATCAGACTCATTCCACGTTTGCAGGAAATCCGTATTTTATTGACTTAGAAGAGCTGGAGAGACAGGGACTTTTGAAGGCGGAGGAATATAGAGAAACAGACTGGGAGAGCACGCCGGAGCGGGTCAACTATGGCATTATGTATCAGAAGCGTTATCCCATTCTCAGAAAAGCGGCAGGGAGATTTTTACAGAATCCGCCTGAGGAATTTGAGGGCTTTTGCCGCAGGAATGCCTTCTGGCTGGAGGATTTTGCCCTGTTTATGGCACTGAAGGGTTTTCACGGGGGTGCGCCGTGGCTTGAGTGGAAGCCGCAATACCGCAACCGTGATGCGGAAAGCTTAAAGGAGGCGGCTGAGAAGCTTGCGGGTGAGGTCGGCTTCTGGAAAGCCGTACAGTATCTCTTCTTTGGACAGTGGAAGGAACTGAAGACTTATGCGGGAGAACGGGGTATTGCAATCATAGGGGATTTGCCGATTTATGTGGCACTGGACAGTGTGGATGTCTGGGCACATCCTAAGCTGTTTCAGCTGGATGAAAACAAGGTGCCGAAAGAGGTTGCCGGCTGTCCGCCGGACGGCTTTGCGGCGGACGGACAGCTCTGGGGGAATCCTCTCTTTGACTGGGATTACATGAGGCAGGAGAATTATGCCTGGTGGATACAGAGAATCGGTTATCTCTGCGGGGTGTATGACATTCTGCGCATCGACCATTTCAGAGGCTTTGATACCTACTATGCGATTCCCTACGGGGAGACGACTGCCAGAAACGGCGTCTGGAGGCAGGGGCCCGGAATCCGGCTGTTTGAGGCGGTTGAGCACGCACTGGGAAAGCAGCCGATTATAGCGGAGGATTTGGGGTATCTGACCGATTCCGTAAGGCAGCTTTTGCAGGAAAGCGGCTTTCCCGGCATGAAGGTGATGGAAATGGCGTTTGACAGCAGGGACAGCAGCGGCAGCGAATATCTTCCTTATAACTTCGTGAAAAACTGTGTGGCATATACGGGAACCCATGACAACGATACCATTGTCGGCTGGTTTCGGAATGCAGATGCTGCCGATGCGGAGTATGCGAGGGAGTATCTCGGCATTACCGAGGGTTCTGAAGAAAACTGGAGCATGATGGATGCGCTCTGGGCAAGTGTGGCAGAGCTGACGGTGGTACAGGCGCAGGATTTGCTCGGACTGGGCAGTGAGGCAAGGATGAACAAACCGTCCACGGTTGGAAATAACTGGGTGTGGCGGGCGCAGCCGGGCTTCTTTACAAAGGAAATCCGCGACAGACTCAAAAAGCGAATGAGACTTTACGGAAGAAAATAGAATTTCATACTTTTATTTTTCATAAAAGGTGATACAATACCTAAGGGGCGTCCTGATAGAAGGGACGCCCCTTAGAGAGATTAGAGAAAAAGTTACAGCGCTTTTTGAGCTGAATGAGTCGTCTGTGGCGGATTGGAGATTGAAATGAAATTTGATATGCACTGCCATACAAAGGAGGGCTCGCTGGATGGAAAGGTGCCGATTGAGGAGTTTATTCTGAACCTTAAGAAAAAGGGATATGACGGAATGCTGATTAGCGACCATAACTCCTATAACGGCTATCGCACGTGGAAACGGAATTTGAAGAATAGGAAATTCAGGGATTTTGTGGTGCTTAAGGGAATTGAGTATGACACGATAGATGCGGGGCACATTCTTGTGATTATGCCGGAGACCGTGAAGCTGAGAATTCTGGAGCTGAGAGGACTGCCCGTGCAGTTTTTGATTGACATTGTCCACAGACACGGAGGCATCTTGGGACCTGCACATCCCTGCGGTGAAAAGTACTTAAGCATCACCAATACGCGAAAGCACAGGAATCAGCTGGCAGTGATGGACCGATTTGACTTTCTGGAGGGCTTTAATGCCTGCGAGAGTCCCGAGAGCAACAAAAGAGCCATGGAGCTTGCGGAAGAATACGGAAAGCCCGTGTTTGGAGGGAGTGATGCGCATAAGGAGGAGTGCATCGGACTTGGCGCGACGGAGTTTGCAAAGCCCGTCACCTGCGAGTCGGAGCTGATTGCCCTGATAAGGGAAATGGGAAGCAAGGCTTCAGCCTGCGGAGGAAGCTATTACGAGCACACGACGAAAAAGAAAATCGGCAGGATGAATGATGTACTGGTCTGGGGCTTCTGGCTCTATAACCGTTTCGGCAGCATATATCGCCGCCACAGGCGTAAACTTGAGCTGAAAAAGCTCTACATCCGCGTAAAATAAGAGCAAAAATAATTACAAAAATGTTGCAAAATGAGTTTTTTTATTACCTTACATTTCATAAAATCTTAAGGTGCATTTTGGCGATAGTGTGATATACTCAGTATGTAGTGAAGAGGGCCCTACATACTGAGTTTTTGTTTTGCGGGTAAGGATTACCCGGCTTTTGTAAAACAGGTGAGGAGAGATATGAAAAAGAATCAGATGCGCTTTACGGCATGGTTGCTTGCCACACTGACCGCACTGTCGATGACGGCGTGTGGAGGTGCAGCGTCAGACGGACAGGGCAAAAATGCCGGAAAAAAGGAAAAGCAGAATCAGGAAGTAAAGGAATGGGTATGGGTACCCGAGTTTATCGAGCTGGAGGAGGATGCCTCCTACTATGCGATGCAATATGCCGGCGACAGCCTTTATTATCAGACCGGCTGCTACAACGAGAAAACAGGAGGCTACGAATACGGTATTGCGAGATATTCCCTGACGGAAGGAACTACGGAGACGACGGTTGTTCCCATGGAGGAATCGACGGAGGAAAACGGCGTTTACAGCGGGCAGAACATGAATGCCTTTACACCGCTGGCAGACGGAGGGATGGCGGTTATCCTGTCGAACTATCGCAGCTCGGCAGACGGCTATGAATCGTGGGCAACGCTTGTAAAATATGATGCGGACTGGAATCAGGTATTCAGCTATGATATGAAGGGGCTGATGGCAGGCGATGAGGATAACTCCTACGTCAGGACGGTTCTGGAGGACTGCGAGGGAAGGCTGTATCTCCTCGGACAGACTAAGCTCTGGCTCTTTGACGCACAGGGAGAGAGCCGCGGCGAGATACAGACCGACGACTGGATAGACAGTGTAGGTGTCGGCAGAGACGGGAAGGTCTACGTCTGCTATTACAATTATCAGGGCGGAGCGTCCGGAAACTATGTCCTTGCAGAGGCAGACTTTGACGGAGCAAAGCTGGGAAGTGCTCACGAAAATTTCATCTCGGGTTCAACGGAGCTTTTGTATGCAGGAATGGAAGGGGATTTTATCGTACAGGACAGCAGCTCCGTATACGAATACAAGCTGGAGAGCCAGACCACAGAAAAGCTCTTTGACTGGCTGGACAGTGACATCAACGGCTCTTACGTCAATATGGTGGGAGCCCTGTCGGACGGCAGAGTACTTGCGGCCTATGAGGACTGGAGCACGGATGAGGGCGGAGTCGTGCTGCTGACAAAGACTCCCGGCAGCGAGGTGGCACAGAAGGAGCAGCTCGTTATCGGGACAATGTCGTCCGGCTCTGAGCTGCGGTCGGCTGCGGTTGAGTTCAACAGAAGCAGTGACAAGTACCATATCTCCATACGGGAATATGTGGACTATAACAGCTATACGGAAAACTCATGGAGCGATGCGCTCACCAACGTAAACAATGATCTGATTTCGGGAAATGGTCCCGACATTATGTGTCTGGATAATCTGAATTATTCCAGACTGGCATCCAAGGGGGTATTCGAGGATCTGACTCCCTATCTGGAGAAGAGTGAAACACTGAGCAAGGAGGACTATCTGGGGAGCATTTTGGACGCTTATACCTTTGACGGCAGACTGATTGCCATTCCCGGAAACTTTGAGATAGCGACCATCGTCGGGCATGCGTCCCAGCTGGGTGAGGAGCCCGGATGGACGCTGACCGAGCTGGTGGCATATGCGGATGCACATCCGGAGGCAGAGCTTTTTGACAGCCTGACACGGGAATATGCAATGCAGCTTTGCATGATGTACAACGAGAACAGCTTTATCGACTGGGAAGAAGGAACTTGCAGCTTTGACACGGAGGAGTTTAAGGCACTGCTGAAGTTTGTGGGAAGTTTTCCTGCGGACTACGAGTGGGAGGAAGGAAGAGCCTCCGAGCCGACACGGATTCAGAATGGTGAGGTACTTCTCTCTTATATCGGCATATACGATTTTGAAGAGCTGCAGCTTTATGAGGAAATGTTTAGCGGAGATATGGTCTGCATCGGCTTCCCTTCGACAGACGGAAGCTCGGGCTGTGCTCTTTCGGCGGGCTCCTGCTTCGCAATAACAAACAGCGCCTATGACACCGATGGCGCATGGGAATTTATCGAGAGCTACCTGGATGAACAGGCAAAGGACGGCACGAGCTGGGGCTTCCCTACCAATAAGAAGGCACTTACAAAGATGGCTGAGGAGGCTGTTAAGGTGGAGTACCTGCTGGATGAAAACGGACAGCAGATTCTGAATGAGAACGGTGAGCCCATTGAAATAGGTGTCGGAAACGGTGTCGGCTATGAGGACGGCTGGGAGTATACCTACCGCAAGCCTACACAGGAGGAGGTTGACACGGTGCTTGCACTGATGGAAAATGCAAAGCCGGCTTCCTATGGGAGTGAAGACATCCTGACGATTATCAATGAAGAGGCAGGCGCTTTCTACAGCGGGCAGAAGTCAGTAGATGATACGGTAAAGATTATTCAGAGCCGCATCCAGATGTATGTCAGCGAAAACAGCTGAGCGAGGCAGCGAGTGCCGGGCGAAGAGACGGTTAAGCAAGCCGGACAGCTAAGCGAAGAGGCGGTTAAGCAAGACAGGCAGGGAAAAAAGTGAGCAGAAAGCAGAAGAAAAGACTTATAAAATCAACCCGCAGACTGCGGAAGCTGAAGATAAGCTCGGGGGCATTTATTGCTCCCAGCTTTCTTGGCGTGCTGCTGTTTTTCGTTCTGCCGTTTCTGGTGGTCTGCTATTATTCCGTGGTCGATAATCCGGTCAGCGGAAATTTTGTGTTTCTGGATAACTTCGCAAAGATTGTTTCTAATGCCGCTTTCAAGCGTGCCGTGCATAACACACTGACCTTTTCTGCGGTGGCAGTGCCGCTGGCAGTGCTGCTCTCACTGCTTTTGGCGATTGTGCTGGAGGCGAAGCTTCCCTTCCGAAGTCAGTTCAGAACCTTTTTCTTAAGTCCCATGATGGTGCCTGTGGCATCCATTGTGCTCATCTGGCAGGTACTGTTTCATTATAACGGCGCGGTGAATGATTTTCTTTCCGTGTTCGGGGTGGAGAAGATTGACTGGCTGAAGTCTGAGTATGCCCAGGTGGTTATCGTCATACTTTTTCTCTGGAAGAATCTGGGCTACAACATGATCCTGTTCATGGCGGCGCTGGCGAGCATTCCGAGGGATATACTGGAGGTGGCAAGATTGGAGAGTGCCTCTCCCCTGCAGACCTTTTTTTACATCAAAATCAGGTATCTGTCCTCGACGATTCTGTTTGTGACAATTATGTCCTTAATTAACTCCTTCAAGGTATTCCGGGAGGTGTACCTGCTGACGGGAGATTATCCTTATGATACCATCTATATGCTGCAGCATTTCATGAACAACAAGTTCAGATCTTTGGACTATCAGACCCTGTCGGCGGCGGCAATTCTGATGGCGGCAGTGATGGTGGTGATTATCGGAATCCTTTTTCTCGTGGAAAATCGGTTCGGAAAGGATGTGGAGGGATGAGCAGGAAGAATTATGCAGGAGCGCCCCGAATCGTCCGCCGCAGCGCGCGAAAGAGGAAGCTTTTTCACTATGCAGGGCTTACCATGGCAACCCTGGTCGCCGCAACCTTTGCCATCCTGTTTCTGATGCCGATTGTGCTGACCATAACCAATTCCTTTATGGCATCATCGGAAATTTCTTCTAATTACGGCTCAGTGTTTGCAGTCAGCGAAACGGGAGGAAAGGTTTATATTTCAGAGAAGGTCAACCTGAAGTTTATTCCGGACATGGTTTCCTTCAGCCAGTACATAACGGTTTTGTTCAAAAGCCCGGACTATCTGCTGAAGTTTTGGAATTCGGTTATTCTGGTGGGACCGATTGTGGTGTTTCAGCTTCTGGTGGCATCCCTCGCCTCCTATGGCTTTGCAAGGTATCGGGGAAGAATCCGGGAAATCGTGTTTTTCCTGTATATTATCCTGATGCTGATGCCTTATCAGGTAACACTGGTGCCAAATTATCTGGTCAGTGACTGGCTGAATCTGCTGGACACCAGATGGGCAATCTGGCTGCCGGGTATTTTTTCTCCCTTTGCGGTTTTTCTGCTCACCAAGTTCATGCGTCGGATTCCGGAGTCGGTGATTGAGGCGGCGAAGATTGACGGGGCGGGAGAATGGCAGATTTACAGGAAAATCTGTATGCCTCTCTGCAAGGGGGCGGTCTTTTCGGCGGCGATTCTGGTCTTTATTGACTATTGGAACATGGTTGAGCAGCCGTTAATTCTGCTGACGGATTCGGAAATGCATCCGCTTTCCGTATTCTTAAGCAAGATAAATGCCGGGGAAATCGGGCTTGCCTTTGCGGTGGCGACCATCTATATGGTGCCGAGCCTGTTTATCTTCCTCTATGGGGAGGAATATCTGGTGGACGGCATCACCTATCAGGGCGGCATTAAGGGATAGCGGCGCAGAGGGCACATAAGGAAAGCGCGTAAGATGCAGAACTCAGGGGACGCATAAGGAAAGCGTGTAAGGCGCAGAACGCGGAAAGCACATATGAAAAGTGCGCAAGGCGAAAAGTTCAGGATAACAGGGAAATGTGAGGAGAGAGACGATGAGCGAGAACGGAAGCAAAAAAAGAGAATGGGTCAAGACGGCGGCAATCATATTTCTGGCGGTGATGCTGGTGCTTACTTTCTTCTCGAACACCATTCAGAACTATTCGCTGCCGGAGGTGGCAACCCAGTATGTGCAGTCGGGAACCATAACGGCCAAAATCCGGGGGACGGGTATTGTGGAGAGCGGCGACCCTTATGAAATCAAGGTAACGGAGACCAGAAAGGTATCCGGAGTTGCAGTGCATGTGGGAGATACAATACAGAAGGGTGACATTATCTGCTATCTGGAGGACAAGGAGAGCGACGAGCTTAAGGAGGCGAGGGAGGCTCTGGAGAGAGCACAGACTGCCTATGAAAAGGCTCTGCTGACGACGGATGTGACGGCAGATGTCGTACAGGCGGCAAACGGAAATATTTCCCCTGACAGCTACAGGCAACAGATTAGCAGCTATCAGCAGGCGATTGCCTCTGACGAGAAATGGGTGAAATATTGGACGGATGAGGTGGTAAGGCTCACGCAGGTGGTGTCAGACTATGAGATGCAGATTTCTGTGACCCCGGACAATACGGAGGATGTTTCAAAGGAGACAGAGGCACTTGACAAGGCGAAGAAGGCGGCAGAAAATGCGGTCAATGCACTGACGGCGGCAAAGAACGAAAAGACGGCGGCAGATGCAAGGGCGGCGTACTACCTCACGGTGAGCGGAAATGCAGCGGCGGATGAGGAGTATGCGGAGCTGGCAGTAAAGGCAAATCAGGCACAGAAGGCAGTCAATGAGGCGGAGGAGGCAAACAACGCGGCACAGCTTGCGCTTACAAAGGCACAGCAGGCGCTGGATGCCAAAAAAGGAAATTCCGGGACCATAAGCAGTCTGACCAGTCAGCAGAACGGCTATAAGCTGGAGCTGCACAGTGCCCAGAAGGAGCTGGAATCCGTCAAGGCGGAGAAGGAGAAGAAGGAAAAAGCGTTAGAGGAGCTGGTAAACAGAATTGCCAGTGCCTATAATCTTGAGGAGTATCAGACCGCGGTGGCGAAGGCACAGGAGCAGGTGGATGAGCTGACTGCGAAGGCGGTTGATGCAACGGTTACGGCTGACATTTCCGGTACGGTTACGGCAATCAACGTGACATCGGGCGGGAGCACCTCTGCGGACACACCGGTGGCAGTGCTGCAGCCGGAGGGAAAGGGTTATACCATGAGCTTTTCCGTTACCAATGAGCAGGCGAGAAAGCTCGCCGTGGGCGACAGGGCAGATTTGGTGAATGCGTGGAGATACGATGATGTGGAGGTAACACTTTCCTCAATCAAGCCGGATAAGACGGAGCCGGGGCAGAAAAAGCTTCTGACGTTTGACGTGACAGGAGGTGTGACGGCGGGACAGACACTGAATATATCAGTGGGGCAGAAGAGCGCAAACTTTGACCTTATCGTGCCCAACAGTGCGGTGCGCGAGGACAACAACGGAAAATTCATCCTGATTGTGGAGTCTAAATCCAGTCCGCTGGGAAACCGCTATGTGGCGACCCGCATTGATGTTGAGGTCCTTGCCAGCGACGACACGCAGACGGCAATCACGGGAGCACTCTACGGATACGAGTATGTAATAACCACCTCCTCGGCACCCGTGGAGGCGGGAAAGCTTGTGAGACTGGCTGATAACTGATGGGAGACGGAATATGAGGAAAAAAGTACTTGGCATTAGCGGGGGAGTTTCCCTCCTGCTGCTTCTGGTGCTGGCATCCGTGATTCATCATATGGGAGGCAGCCAGGAGGCGCAAGAGATGGCGCAGCGCTGGAGCGCGGACGGCGGCGTGTCACAGATTAGCTGTTTTTTCTCCGTAAATGCCCGGACAACCGAGGAGCGGATAGAAGAATTTGAGCATGGCATAGACGCGGCGCTGATTGAGGCAGCGGTAGTGCAGGAATCTGAAAATCCCGGGGCAAGGCTCTGGGCAGATGCCTTCAGCGCGGACGGGAAGATAACCGTCTCGACGGATGCGGGAACGGTCACGGCGGATGCGATAGGCATCGGTGGGGACTTTTTCCTGTTTCACCCCGGGAAGCTTTTGTACGGGGCGTATTTTTCGGGAAATGACCTGATGCAGGATTACTGCATTATTGATGAGGATGTGGCATGGCAGCTGTTCGGTTCATCGAATGTGGCGGGGAAAACGGTATACATTGCCGGTGTTCCACATATGGTTACAGGAGTGGTGGAGCGTCCGCAGGGAAGAATGGAGAAGGCTGCGGGGCTGGACGGCGCGCTGGTGTATGTGTCCTATCAGACATTGAGCGAGCTTGGAAGCTGCAACGGAATCAATCACTACGAGATTGTGATGCCGAATCCGGTTTCGGATTTTGCGTATGACTATGTATCGGAGAGACTGGGAAGTGACGAAAAGGAGACAGAGGTGGTGGAAAACACGGGGCGTTATTCCCTTCTGTCGAGAACAAAGAGGATTGCGGAATTCGGAACCCGTTCCATGAACGGGAGAGCCATTATTTATCCCTATTGGGAAAATATGGCGAGGGGTTACGAGGATATTCTGGCGGTGCTTACCCTGCTTGAACTGCTTTTTCTGCTGTATGCGCTGACGGCTGCGGCAATTCTTTTCGGAAGCTGGTGGAAGCATAAGGGCTGGACTCTAAAGGGTAAGCTGCTGCAGGGAAAGGATAAGGCAGAACGGCTCGTGGAGAAACTGCGGGAGAAACGAAGAAAGTCACTTGACATTTCTCAGGAGTAGGATAACATATGGTTAAGGCTGTCGGGGAAGAAAGGGAGGAGAAATATGAAAAGTAAGAGACTGAAGAAAGCCTTGGGCGCAGGGCTGGCACTGGCACTGACCGTTGGACTTTGTGCCTGCGGAGGCGGTGGCTCTGCTGGCAGCGGAAGCGGAGGGGGCTCCGGCTCCGGAAAGAACCAGGGAAATGCAAATTCTGCGCTGGCAAAGGAGAATGTTTACAAGGTAGAGGAGTTTGAGGTGCCACAGCTTTTGGACACGGACGAGGGCTACTTTGATTTGTGCGCGAGTGGGCGCAGAGACGGGCGGATATATGCCATCTTCCGGGTGGAGACATGGTATGGAGAGCAGGAGATTTCCATGAAGCTGCTTTCCATGAAGGAGGACGGCTCAGACTTGCAGCTGACTGACATGGAGCTGCCGGGTGTAAAGAACCAAACGAAGTACGGCGTAACTGAGTCGGACGGGGAGGAAAAGCCGGCTGATTCAGCGGAAAGTGTCCCGGCGGACACGGAGGAGGCTGCAAACGAGGGCACGGCGGATGACTGCTGGGAGAGCAATTATTTCAACAGTATGTGCTTTGCGACTGACGGAACGATTTACGGTATCCGCGTTTACTACCGCGACGGAACCGTGAACGGGGAGTATGTATCCGAGCAGCACAGCTATGTCTGCTGCTGGAATACGGACGGTACGCTGCGCTGGGAGACGGAGCAGGAGGGCCTGCGCTCTGATGCGGAGGGCGATGAGTGGCTCTATGTGCAGGAGCTCTTCACCTCATCGGACGGTTCCCTGCATATTCTGTTAAACGGCGATAATCTTTATCTGACGGATGTGTCGGAGGAGGGCGTGATTTCTGAAAAGAAAAAGCTCTCTGAGGATGCGGCGACGGTTTTAAGCAACTATCAGAGCCTGATGCAGAAGGAAGACGGAACCTTCCTGATTATGTATTATGACCCGGACAACTGGACGAAAACCTACCTTACCACCTATGATTTTATGGCGGATACGATGTCGGAGCCTGTGCAGATGGATGCTTCGTTTACCTGGAACGGCTATAACAGTATGCAGCCGGGTCTGAGCACGGATATCATCTATACGAATTCCATGGGCGTCTATACCTATAACGCTGCGGACGGTCATGAGACCATGCGCATGAACTTTGTCAACTCGGATATGAACATAAGCGTATTTACCTGCTTCTTTGAGCTGGATGACAAGTCCTTCATCGGACTGTATCAGGAGAACTATGAATCCGAGCTGAAGGGTGGAGTATTTACCTATGTGGCACCGGAGGACATTCCCGACAAGAAGGTGCTTGTGCTTGCAGGAAACTATGTGGGAAGTGATTTAAAGAAGCGCGTTATCGATTACAACAGGGCAAGTGATGAGTATCGAATTGTGCTGAAGGAATACGACACCTATAACAGCTATGAGGACTACAATGCGGGTATTACCAAGCTCAACAACGATATTATAACGGGCGGAATGCCGGATATTCTTCTGACGGAAGGGCTGCCTGTGGAGAACTACATCGCAAAGGGCTGGATTGCGGATGTAAACAGCCTGATAGAAAAGGACGAGGAGCTTTCAAAGACAGAGTTTATGCAGAATGTCTTTGATGCTTATTCGGTGGACGGAAAGCTCTATTATGTCATCCCCCGCTTCAACGTAGTGACACTGGTCGCAAAGACCTCTCTGGTGGGAGACGGCAGCGACTGGTCCATGGCAAAGCTGCAGCAGGTGCTGAACGGAATGGGTGACGGCGCGCAGGCAATCGGAGAACTGACAAGAGATGGGTTTATGAGTATGGCAATGCAGTTCTGCGGAAGCGATTTTATCGACGTGGAGACGGGAAAATGTGCCTTTGATTCAGAGGACTTTATCGCAATGATGGAATTTGCCGCTACGCTGCCGGAGGAAATCAACTGGGATGAGCTTTACGGGAATGATGACTACTGGTCCAGCTACGAATCTCAGTACAGGGATAATAAAACCCTGCTGATGCAGTTTTATCTCAGCGGCTTTACCAACTTGAGCTACCAGCTCAACGGTCAGATGGGCGAGGATGTTACCTATGTCGGCTTCCCCACACAGAACGGAAGCGGCTCCTATGTCAACGCGCTGGATTCTCTTGTCCTGTCTGCGAACTCTGACTGTCTGGATGCAGCGTGGGAATTTGCAAGATACTATCTGACGGATGAATATCAGAGCGAGCTTACATGGGGGCTTCCGGTGCAGAAGAAGGCATTTATGGAGCAGTCCCAAAAGGCGCTGAAGAGGCCCAGTTATACGGATGAATCAGGCAATGAGGTGGAGTATGATGAGACCTACTGGATTAACAATGAGGAGATTATACTTCCGCCTTTGAACCAACAGCAGCTGGATCAGCTGATTGCCTTTGTGGAATCCGTAGACAGCCCTTACTATACCAATCAGGATGTCCTGGATATCATCAACGAAGAGATGGGCGCTTTCTATTCGGGTCAGAAGACCGCGAAGGATACGGCGGCGGTTATTCAGAGCCGTGCCCAGATTTTTGTGGATGAGAACCGCTAAAGAAATGTCATTGTGTTATAGCTGTACGGGGATGCCCTTCTTTTCCAGATAGCGGGTAAGAGTGAGCTCATCCCCGTGCTCCCGCAGCCATTTGCGGTACTCGCGGTAGTCCGGAAGGATGGAGCCGACCATATTCCAGAAATCCCGGGAGTGATTCATGTGGGTGAGGTGGCAAAGCTCATGAACCACCACGTAATCGAGAATGATGTCGGGGGCGAAAATCAGCCGATAGTTAAAGGAAAGTGTCCCGCTGGAGGAGCAGCTCCCCCAGCGGGTTTTTTGGTCTCTTACGGTGATGCGGCTGTAGTGACCGCCTGTCAGCCGATGATAATGGGAAATCCGGCTCTCCAGCCGTTTCCTTGCCATGTTGCGGTATCGTTTTTCCAAAGTGTCAAGGCGTAGAGCCTCCGCCTGTAAAAGAGAGTCTGTGTGCGTTGCGTTCATGTAAACCTCCATTCCGCAGACGCTTTAGCGTCTCACACCATGAGCTTGTCGACCTCAATGACTGCATAATAGTTGGGATTATCCCGCTGAATGCGGCGGCTGATTTCCTCTGTGAGCTTATTGTCGGACATCGGAAAGCCGTATGGGGTCACAACATCAAAAATCAGATTTGTGTGGGTGGGACCGGTGACGATGCGGAAGTCGTGCATGGTAAGTCTTGGGTCGATTTCGGCAAGGCAGTCTCCTACCAGAGCTTTAAGCCGTTCCGTCTCCTCGTCGCCCACCTGAACCGGGTCCATGTGGATAACCGCGTGACAGCTTAAGGTGTCGCGCAGCTCGTGCTCGATGGTGTCAATCAGGTCGTGAAGCACCAGTATGTCGCCGTCGGCGGGAACCTCCGCGTGGAGGGAAATGAGAATTCTGCCGGGACCGTAGTTGTGTACAATCAGATCATGCACCCCGAGGATTCCCCCGTGAGCCAGGACGGTGGACTGAATCTGCCGGACAAACTCTTTGTCGGGTGCCTGACCGAGGAGGGGGCTGATGGTTTCCTTCGCCGCATTACAGCCCGCATAGCAGATGAAAAGACCTACCAGCACACCGCACCAGCCGTCGATGCAGACACCGCTGAAATGGGAGACGAGAGTGGCAGCCAGTACGACGAGGGTCGCGAGGGCATCGCTCAGAGAATCCGTTGCGGTCGCGAGCATGGCGGAGGAATCCACCCGTCGTCCAAGCTGTCTGTTGTAGCAAAACATATACAGCTTGACGAGGATGGAGGCGGCGAGAATGACGAGAACGACAGGGGAAAACACAAGCTCCTCCGGGTGCAGAATCTTGGACGCAGAGCTTTTTAACAGCTCAAAGCCCATGAGGAGGATGATTACCGAGACCAGCAGTCCGGATACATATTCAATCCTTCCGTGCCCAAAGGGATGGTCCGGGTCCGGCTTCTGCCCGGCCATGCGGAAGCCTATCAGCGTAATGATGGAAGAACCGGCATCCGAGAGGTTGTTGAAGGCATCCGCCATGATGGCAATGGAATTGCTGAGCATTCCGGCGGCGAGCTTCCCCGCAAAGAGCAGAAGGTTGAGGAAAATTCCGACCGCACCGCAGAGCATACCGTAAGCCTGACGGGTTGCAGGGGAGGAGGGATTTTCCCGGTCTTTTATAAAAAGCTTTGAAAGTAAAGTAATCATGTCTGTCTCCTGAAACTGTTCTAAAGATTTCTAATCAGTATAGCAAGAGAGTGAAAAATTTGCAAGAAGCTAGGTGTTGCAAGGGGGAAGGTTTACTGCTATAATTCACTTGAAAAACGGATACCCGTAAGGAGACGGACGAAGGAGACTGATTATGAGAAAAAAACCGATTGTTTTAATGATTTTAGATGGCTGCGGCATCAATGAAAAAACGGAGGGAAATGCAGTTGCGCTGGCAAAAACGCCTGTGATGGACAGGCTGATGGAAGAGTGTCCCTTTGTGAGGGGGAACGCCAGCGGGATGGCGGTAGGACTGCCCGACGGACAGATGGGAAATTCCGAGGTGGGTCACCTGAATATGGGTGCAGGCAGGATTGTATATCAGGAGCTGACAAGAATCACCAAGGAGATTCAGGATGGAACCTTTTTTGAGAATCCTGCGCTTTTGAAGGCGGTGGAAAACTGCAAGAAAAATGACAGTGCCCTGCATCTGATGGGGCTGCTCTCCGATGGCGGTGTACACAGCCATAACACCCACCTCTACGGACTGCTGGAGCTTGCAAGGAGAGAGGGACTTTCTAAGGTTTATGTGCACTGCTTTCTGGATGGACGTGATACGCCTCCTGCCAGCGGCAAGGAATATGCAGAAGAACTCCGCGCCGAGATGGAGAAGCTGGGTGTAGGCGAGATTGCCTCCGTGATGGGGCGCTATTATGCAATGGACAGAGATAATAACTGGGACAGAGTGAAGCTTGCCTATGATGCCATGACAAAGGGAGAAGGGCTGACTGCCCCCTGCGGCATCTGCGCCATTGCCCAGTCCTATGAGAGAGAGGAGACAGATGAGTTTGTGAAGCCCACACTGGCGTTAAAGGACGGGAAGCCTGTGGCAACCGTGAACGACGGCGACTCTGTGATTTTCTTTAATTTCCGCCCCGACAGGGCAAGAGAGATTACCAGAGCCTTCTGTGATGATGCCTTTCAGGGCTTTGACAGGGGAGCAAGAAAAGATGTCACCTTTGTCTGCTTCTCTGACTATGACCCCACCATTCCCAATAAGAAGGTGGCATTTAAAAAGGTAGGCGTTACAAATACCTTCGGTGAGTGGCTTGCGGCAAACAATCTGAAGCAGGCGCGCATCGCGGAGACGGAGAAGTATGCGCACGTGACCTTCTTCTTTAACGGCGGCGTGGAGGAGCCGAATCCCGGTGAGGACAGGGTGCTGGTAAATTCGCCTAAGGATGTTGCAACCTATGACCAGAAGCCGCAGATGAGCGCTCCTGAGGTGTGTGAAAAGCTCTGTGGAGCAATCCGCGGCGATAAGTATGATGTAATTATCATCAACTTTGCAAACCCTGACATGGTCGGTCATACCGGTGTACAGGAGGCGGCAATCAAAGCGGTAGAGACAGTGGATGAGTGCGTAGGAAAGGCAGTTGAGGCTATCCGTGAGGTGGACGGCGTGATGTTTATCTGCGCAGACCACGGCAATGCGGAGCAGCTGGTGGATTATGAGACGGGAGAACCCTTTACCGCCCATACGACCAATCAGGTTCCTTTTCTGCTGGTAAACTATGACGAGGCATACACCCTGCGAGAGGGAGGCTGTCTGGCAGACATTGTTCCGACCCTGATTCAGATAATGGAGATGAAGCAGCCCGCAGAGATGACGGGAAAGTCACTGCTTATCAGGAAATAGTGTGAAAATTTCACACGCGAAAAACGCAAGAGTAGCGGTTTTCAATTACTATAGAGTCGCCGGCGGCGACAAGGAGAAGCGATATGTCGAAAGTTACACTTGGAAGAACGGGTATTACCGTGGAGAAAAATTCCTTTGGGGCGCTGCCCATTCAGCGGATTTCCAAAGAGGCGGCAGTCGGGCTTTTACGAAAGGCGTTTCATAATGGCGTGACTTTTTTTGACACGGCGCGCTTTTACACCGACAGTGAGGAAAAGGTAGGAGAGGCGTTTCGGGGAATCAGGGAACAGGTTTATATTGCTACCAAGACGGGAGCCGTTACGGTGCAGGACTTTTGGAAGGATTTGCACACCTCGCTGGAGAAGCTGCAGACGGATTATATAGACCTTTACCAGTTTCACAACCCCTCCTTCTGCCCGAAGCCGGGAGACGGAAGCAGACTTTATGAGGCGATGCTGGAGGCAAAGGCAAGGGGACTGATTCGTCATATCGGCATCACAAACCATCGTCTGAATGTGGCGCATGAGGCGGTGGAGAGCGGACTGTATGAGACGCTGCAGTTTCCCTTCTGCTATCTGGCGACCGAAAAGGATATCGAGCTGGTGGAGAAGTGCCGTGAGGCAGGAATGGGCTTTATTGCCATGAAAGCGCTCTCAGGAGGACTGATTCGCAACTCTGCGGCTGCCTATGCCTTCCTGGCACAGTACGACAACGTACTTCCCATCTGGGGGGTACAGCGGGAGTCGGAGCTGGATGAATTTCTCTCCTATATAGAGAACCCGCCCGTGATGAACGAGGAGCTTGCCGCTGTTATTGCCCGTGACAGGGAAGAGCTTCTGGGAGATTTCTGCCGGGGCTGCGGGTACTGTATGCCCTGCCCTGCAGGAATCGAAATCAATAACTGCGCGCGCATGAGCCTGATGATTCGCCGCGCACCCTCTGCGGCACAGCTGACAGAGGAAATGCAGGCAAAGATGAGGAAGATTGAGGACTGCCTGCACTGTGGAAGCTGTAAGAGCAAATGCCCGTACGGGCTGGACACCCCTGCACTTCTGGAAAAGAACTATGAGGATTACTGCGAAATTCTCGCGGGAAAGGCTTACTGAAGAAAACGGCATAAATTTCCTCCCTGTGGCTATACTTACCGAAAAGAACAGCTACAGGGAGGTATTTTTATGTCGTTATTTTTTGAAGTAAAGTCAGTTCATGCAAGGGAGATTCTGGACTCCAGGGGAAATCCAACGGTGGAGGCAGAGGTTGTGGCAAAAAGTGAGCTGGACGGACGTCTTTATACGGGGAGGGCAGCAGTTCCATCCGGGGCGAGCACGGGACGCTTCGAGGCGGCGGAGCTTCGAGACGGGGAAGCCCGGTATTTTGGACTGGGAGTGCAGCGCGCCGTGAAAAATGTGAACGAGAAGATTGCCCCGGCACTGCTGGGACAGAATGTATTGGAGCAGAGAGGGCTGGATGAATGTCTGATTTCTTTAGACGGCACGGACAACAAGGAAAACCTTGGGGCAAACGCGATGCTTGCGGTATCTCTCGCCTGTGCGCGGGCGGCGGCTGAGACGCTGCATCTGCCGCTTTACCGTTACGTGGGCGGCTGCGATGCACATCGGATGCCTGTCCCGATGATGAATATTCTAAACGGTGGAAAGCATGCCGCAAACACCGTGGACTTTCAGGAATTTATGATTATGCCCGTGCGGGCGGAGGACTTTTCAGAGGCACTGCGAATGGGAGCGGAAATCTATCACAATCTGAAAAAGCTCTTACAGGGGAGAGGACTTTCTACCGCAGTGGGAGACGAGGGAGGCTTTGCGCCGGACCTGCCGGATGCCGTGAGCGCTCTGCAGCTGCTGGTGGAAGCGACGGAGGCGGCAGGGTATGTGCCGGGAGAGGATGTATGTCTTGCCATGGATGCCGCTGCCAGCGAGCTGTACAATGAAGAAACGGGACAGTACCACTTCCCCGGGGAAAGCCGACTTAGCGGAAGCAAGGTCACCCGCGACACGGAGGAAATGATTTCCTATTATGAAGCCTTAGTGGAGCGCTTTCCTCTGATTTCCATTGAGGACGGCCTCTCGGAGGATGACTGGGACGGCTGGAAGCAGATGACTGAGCGGCTGGGACAAAGAGTGCAGCTGGTGGGAGACGACCTTTTTGTCACCAACACCAAGAGGCTTCTGGCGGGCATACGGCTGGGCGCGGCAAACGCTGTTTTGGTGAAGGTCAACCAGATAGGAACGCTGACGGAGGCGGGAGAGGCAGTGAGACTTGCACAGCAAAACGGTTATCATGCCGTGCTTTCCCACCGCTCAGGCGAGACGGAGGACACTACGATTGCAGACCTTGCGGTTGCATGGAATGCGGGACAGATAAAAACGGGAGCGCCCTGCAGAAGTGACAGGGTGGCAAAATACAACAGACTGCTGCGTATCGGCGAGGAGCTGTGTGAGGCGGCGGAATATCAGAAAATCGGAAAATGCTGAGAAAGAGGTGTGATTGCAGGCGGAAAAGAAGCGCGAATATAGGTATAGAGTAAAGTTTTTGTCAGTTGACTAAGAGAAAATAAGTAGAGAGTACCAG
>CAYZAU010000008.1:0-91526 GCA_964475665.1 uncultured Acetatifactor sp.
TCTGGTACTCTCTATTTATTTTCTCTTAGTCAACTGACAAAAACTTTACTCTATATTATTTGCCTGCAGGGCGCTTAACCACCGCGTCCAGCTTTTTTAAAGCCTCCAGACGTGTATGCTCTCCCTCTGTGTACCGTGTACGGATTTTCCGCACAAATTCTTCCTCTTTTCTGTTCATGATACTTACCTCTTTTCTTTTTTGATTGTGAGGTCAGTATATGCCGCCGATGTTTCCAAAGGTTTTGGAAAATGTTTCTGTTTTGTTAAAAATTTGCACCGAAGAAGTATATATTTTCAGTACCGCTTCAGCGCATGAATCCCGACAGAATCCCGACAGTTTTTCGCACGGTTGGCATTCTCGCGGAAATATGCTATAATTTGGAACGGCGGCAAAATTCTCACGCCTGGAAATTATACTGCATTACGGGAGATACCTTATGTCATTCAACTCGCTCTCATACATTCTTTTCCTGCCTCTGGCAGTAATCATCAACTTTGTCCTGCCTCGCCGGTTTCGATATATCTGGCTGTTTGCTGCGAGCTGCTTTTTCTATCTGTCCAACAGCAGATACCTTGGCATTCCCCTGCTGTTTTGCATTTCCGTAACCTACGTTGTCGGATTATTGTTGGGCAGGGTCAGCGTCCGTTCAAAAAGAGTCCTGCTGGCAATCGGCATTTTCAGCACCCTGCTTATGCTACTTTTCGTTCGTTTTTCCCCGCTGCAAAGCCTTTTTATACCAATCGGAGTTTCCTTCTATTCTCTTCAGGCAATCGGCTATCTTGCAGATGTCTACAGGGGCAGCATCAGTCCTGAGCGCAACCCCGTCCGATACGGGCTGTTTGTATGCTTTTTCCCTTCCATTCTCTCCGGTCCGATTCAGCGGAGCACCTCTCTCCTTGTACAAATCCGCGAGGGGCGGGACTTTGATGCCAAGAAAGCCCGTTCCGGGCTATACTGCCTTCTTTACGGCTATCTTCTGAAGCTCCTCGTTGCGAACCGCTTGGCGCAGCTGGTAGACTATGCCTACGACAGCTACGACAGTATGCCGGGAGCTACCCTCCTGTGGGCAGCCGTACTTTATTCCATACAGCTTTATTGCGACTTTGCGGGTTATAGTGCACTGGCAATCGGCACCGGAAAGCTGTTTGGCTTCGATATGCCGGAAAACTTTGTACAGCCCTATTTCTCGTCCTCCATCCGGGAGTTTTGGAATCGTTGGCACGTCAGCCTCTCCTCCTGGCTTAGAGATTATGTTTACATCCCCTTAGGCGGCAGCAGAGCCGGCAGCTTCCGAACCGGCTTCAACCTGATTGTTACCTTCATTGTCAGTGGTCTGTGGCACGGGAACGGTTTAACCTATCTCGTCTGGGGGCTTCTGCATGGCGTATATCAGGTGCTGGGAAGATTCTCACCCCACCGCAGACAGCCCGCGCACTTTGTAAAGCTTCGCACGCTTATGCGCGTACCTGCCACCTTTTCTCTGGTAACCTTTGCGTGGATTTTTTTCCGCGCAGATTCCCTGCAAATGGCTTTATCCGTTTGCAGACGCATTCTGTTTCATTTTGAACTGCAAAGCGCGACTTATTACGGCAGCTATCTGTTAGGCAGCTCCAAGGCAGAGCTTCTTTTGCTTTTACTGAGCACTTTCCTTGTCCTTCTCATAGACCTCCTGCATGAAAGGCATATTTACCTGGCAGCCGTCTCGCAGAAAAGGATACCCGTTTTTTTTCGCTGGATATTCTATGTTGCCCTTTCAATGCTCATTATCTGGGTGCTGGTATACCGCTTTGGTCAAAATGCATCCACATTCATTTATGAGAGGTTTTAACCATGAAAAAATTTATTCTCAAGGGCTTCCTTTTTTACGGCATAATGATAGCCTGTTGCACCGGCATCGTTCTGCTTTCCACACATGAACCCGAACGCACCCTGCTTGCACGCTTAACCGACAGCAAAGATTTTATGTCCTCCAGCGGAATGGAGACACTCTTTTCCGATGCCAGAAAGCAGGACCGGACAACCCAGCTGATTATCGGGGACAGCATCTGCCGCCAGCTTTTTACCGGGCTTCGGGAAGAAAATCCTCAGGCAAGTATTCTTGCTTCTAATGCCGCATTCATGATTAACGGTCAGTATCTTCTTGCTCATGAATATCTTGACGCACATCCGGAGGCAACCGATGTTTTTCTCATCATGCATCCTCTGACCATTGTCCGTACCTACGACAGAGAATGGACCTACCGCTACGGCATCATGACCTATGTGGAGGGAGATGTCCTTCAATATCTGGATCAGAACACACTGGACACCTACGAGAAGATATATGGAAGGCTTTTGCTCCGAAAGGAGGCAGTGCAGCTGGTTGAGGCTTCTCCCATTGTACGAAAGCTCGCACTAAGCTACATTCTTTTCTATCGGGAGGAGTATGTTCAAAGCAATTCCTTTGAAATTGCCGATCAGTATCTCAAAAAGCTCTATGAGCTGTGTCAGGAAAAGGGCGTAACACTCCACTTCTATTCCTCTCCTGTTTCGGAATATTATCGCCGGCAGGTGCAGGATTTACTTCCGGAATATGAAAACAGCTGGATTTATACGCAGTATCCCGATTATCTGAATGACATTTACTATTATCCTTCTGAATGGGCGGAGGATCTGAGCCATTTCAGCGGCGAGCACGCAGAGGCGGATTCTCTGATGCAAATCCTGCAGGATGCCTACGCAGAAACTAAGCTGCTGCAAAGCATACGCTTACCCTGACGCTGGCGATGCACTGATATTATCGGTGCTGCCGTTATTATCTGTATTGCCGCATATTGTCAGATATTGCCGGTTGTCGGTCAGATTGCCGACTGTCAGTGTCAGTCGGTTTCTCATCAAAAGCTATGGTATTTTTTGTCATATAATGGTATAATGAGTTCAACGTAACGGTGTTTGAATGATGCAGCCGTAAAGGGGGACGGAAACGACCGAGTATGCACAGATGCCGGACTTAGGAAACCGTTAAAAAGCATAAGGAGACGTGAATTATGAAATCAATCGGAATGAAAATCAACTACATTTTATTTCTTGTATTTCTGATATGCATGGTCGGTATGCTGACTGTTAACTCCAAGATTAACAGCATGGGTACCATTACCAACGAAATCAGTCAGAAATACCTTGACAGTGTAAAAGAGGTCGATGCCATATCCGAGTATGTGGTAGAGCTCAAGACACAGATGCTGGAATATCTGCTGGCGGGCGGCAGTGAAAACACGACTGCTCTCGGCAATATCACAAAAACCCAGGGTGCAATCACCACCTCCTTCCAGACGATGCGTGAAAATTCCACAAGCGACCGTACCTCGCAGGCGATTGCCAGCCTTGAGGAGGCATACAATAACTATAAGAACCAGTACAACAGCATACTGACGGAAATTGACAACAAAACCATAACCGATGCAGCTTCGATTAACGCCAGACTGGATTCCCTGTATGACGATTTGGAGATTCGCATCCATTCCGTCGAGGTGCAGAATACGGTCAATACCATGCGTGCGCAGAACAACCTGGAGAGCAACACCCGCGCCAGTCAGGTAACCTTTATCATCGTTGGTGTTCTGCTGATTGTCGCCCTCATCGTCGGCATCGCAGTTTCCGTATTCAGTATCATGCGTCCGGCAAAATCCGCAACCCGGGAGCTGCAGCAGATTATTGAGAGCATTGAGTCCAATCAGGGCGATTTGACAGCAAGAGTGACACAGCGCTCCAAGGATGAAATCGGTCAGCTGGTCGCAGGTGTCAATAAGTTTATCGAGGTTCTTCACGGCATCATCTCTGAAATCAAGGTGGATGCGGCAGACGTAAATAAGAGTGTGGACGTGGTATACGGGCAGGTGTCCTCCGCGGACGGCAACATTATGGATGTTTCAGCCACCATGGAGGAGCTGGCAGCCGGCATGACGGAAATGGCATCCACTGCCGCGCACATCAGCACGCAGACAGATGTCATCAGCAACAGCATGGAGGATATCGCAAAGCAGGCGGGCGGCGGCTCGGATATGGCTAAGGATATTAAGTCCAGAGCGTTAAAGCTCAAGGAAGAGGGTATTGCCAGCAAGGAAAAGACAAACAAGATGGCTGCCGAGATTCAGGAGTCCGTCAAAGACTCTGTCGCCAAGAGCAAGGATGTTGAGCGCATCAATCAGCTGACGGGAGATATTCTGAATATTTCCAGCCAGACCAATCTGCTTGCCCTGAATGCCTCCATTGAGGCTGCCAGAGCAGGGGAAGCCGGCAGGGGCTTTGCCGTTGTTGCAGACGAGATTCGTGTGCTGGCTGACTCCAGCAAAAATACCGCAAACAACATTCAGGCAATCAGTCTGGATGTCACCAACTCAGTACAGCAGCTTGCCGACAACGCAAACCGCATGATTGATTTTATCCTCAATGTGGTTATGCCCGACTATGATGTGCTTGTGAATATCGGTGAGCAGTATACGCAGGATGCCGACAACGTGGACGAGATTATGCAGCACTTCACGGATAATTCCCGCCAGTTAAAGGCAACCATTGATGAGGTTGCCGAACTCATCAGGGCGATGTCAACAACCATCAACGAGAATTCTGACGGTGTTACCATGGTTTCCAACAACACCTGCGGTCTGACAGAGGGAATGAGCCAGATTAAGGAAGAAATGCTTCATACCGAATCAGTGGCCGGCAGGCTGGATGAAACTGTAGGACGATTTACAAGAATATAGGAGATGGAGATTAACATGAAAAAACGAATATTTCTTACCGGAATCATTATGACATTTATTTTTTCATTGTGCGGCTGCGGAAGCAAAGATGACGTGACAACTCTTATCATGGCAGATGTGCAGGAGGGCACTCACCCCACGGCTCTTGCCTGCGATGAATTTGCAAAGCTCGTAAACGAGAGAACCGACGGAAGAATTAAAGTCGAGGTGTACCACGGGCAGATTCTCGGAACAGAGGCAGAGCAGATTGCACAGGTTACGGTTGGCGGCATTGATTTCGTCAGAGTATCCTCTCCTGTTTCCACCTATTACGATGACATCAAGGCATTTCAGGCACTTTATCTATACGGAAGCGAGGATGATATGTGGAAGGTTCTCGACGGACAGATTGGTACAGAGATGCTTAAGTCTGATGAGCTTTCAGCAAACGGCATCGAGGGTCTCTGCTGGCTCTCCGGAGGCTCCAGAAACTTTTATAACGACGTAAAACCCGTTACCTGCCCGGATGACTTAAACGGGCTGACGCTCCGTGTCAACACCGACTCCATGTTTGCATTCCTTGAAAAGTGCGGTGCAAAGGGTGTGAATGTCTCCTACGGTGATATCTATAACGCTATCTCCGACGGAACCATCGACGGTGCTGAGAATAACTGGCCTTCCTATATCTCCACCGGTCATTACAAGGTTGCTCCCTACATCAGTGTGGACGAGCACACCCGAATTCCCGAAATGATTGCCGTTTCTACCGAGACCATGAGTAAGCTTTCCCAGCAGGATCAGCAGATTATACGTGAATGTGCCCAAGAGGCAGGAAAGCTTCAGAGACAGTGGATGCAGGAATACGATCAGGAAGCAATCCGACAGGCAGAGGAGGCAGGCTGTCAGATTACATACCTGACTCAGGAGCAGGTAGCGCAGTTCCAGTCCGTGGCGGAATCCGTCAATGCGGATGTCAGTGCCAACTATATCGATATCATCAACCGTATTAAAGCCGCTCAGTAACGCAACCGTTCCGTTTTGAAGCGTATCCAAAAGGGCCACAGCTGACACCCTCAAAAAGGGGCGGACAGCTGTGGTCCTTTTCTTTCGCAGTGCTTCTTTTCCTCTGTCAGGGAAAATGCAGTCTACGGGCAATACTTTTTTTCAAATGCAGAACGGCACATTGGACAGTCAAAATAAAAGCCCTGAATGTACTTTACCTTCATATCCTTTACAATGGTATACTGTGCCTCTGTCTCAATGCCCTCCACACAGATATTGGCACCCAGCGTCTGCGCCAGCTCTGCCACCATCTTGACAAAGGACTGGGAATAAGCATCCTTCGCCAGAGTTTTGACAAAGCTCTGGTCAACCTTGATGACATCAAAAGGTATCTCCCTGATATGGTTTAGGGAGGAATAGCCCGTTCCAAAATCATCCAGGGCAATTTTTACGCCCAACGCCTTGATTCTCCCCAATATCCCCTGCATACGTCCCATATCGTTGATGGCAAGGCTCTCCGTTACCTCCAGCGTCAGGTTTCTGGGCTGGATTCCGGTCTCCTCCACCGCTTTCTCCACAATCTCCACGATATCCGGCTGCAAAAGCTGTACAACGGACAAATTGACATTCACCTTATAATCCGGATATCCGTTATCGTTCCACTGCTTGCAGACCTTGCACGCCTCCATCAGCACATAATTGCCGATGGGATTAATCAGTCCCAGATACTCTGCCAGCGGAATAAACTCCGCGGGCGGAATAAAGCCGAGCTTCGCGTTATTCCAGCGTATCAGTGCTTCCGCGCCTGCGCATTTGCCGCCGCCTTGTACGTCCACTATGGGCTGATAATAAACCTCAAACTCATCATAGCCTCCCACCGTGGCATCCCGCATACTCTTTTCCATATCCAGCCTTCTGCCGGAGGCTGAGCTAATCTCGGCACTATACCTTGCAATCCTGTTCTTTCCGTCACGCTTTGCCTCATACATGGCAACATCTGCCTTCTTTACCAAATCCGTCACGGAATCTCCCTGTTCGGGGAATTCAACAATTCCCATACTCATGGTGCAGTAATAGTCCGCATCCTTCAAAAACCATGGCTTCTCAAAGATGGCGCGTATATCCTCCACGATTCTGTCAAGCTCCGCGTATCTGTCCGGCGGAATCACTATGACAAATTCATCCCCGCCCATACGATAGCAGGTATTTTCAATTCCCCTGATACGCTGAATCGAGCCGGAAATCGCCTTCAGCAGGACATCCCCATACTGATGTCCCAGACCGTCATTGATATGCTTAAAGTCGTCCAAATCCAGATAGAGAATGGCTCCCTCAGTATCCGTCTTCTTTGCCTCGTCAATCTGTCTCGCCAAATCCCGTTCACAGCACATTCTGTTATAAAGCCCCGTCAGAAAATCCGTATATGCCTGCTGCTCTATCTTTCTCTGGTAGAGCTTTTTGTCCGTAATGTCGTAAAGCGAATACATATCGGCATCCCTGCCGTCTCCCCAGAAAATTGTTTTTATGGACAGATCGTACCAGCGCTCCCGCTGTACATGGTTTATCTCGTAGCAGCCGCTCTCCCTGCCGCGCTCTATTCCATCCTGCAGCAGTCTCTCAAAGCTGTCATCCCTCAGTTCTCCGGCAAAGGTGTTCTGCAGCTTCCTATTCACAAACAGCACCTCTTTCGTCTCCCTGTCCTTCACATAGACACCACAGCTGACACTGTTCAACAATGTTCCCGTCATCTGTCTGGAATTCTCCAGTGCTTCCTTCTGGATTTTTCTGACCAGAATACTCTGTAATACCCTGACCGCATCCGAAGCAAATTTGATTTCTGCCGTACTAAAGACGTAATGCTTTTCCCGGTGATTCAGGGAGACAGCCATACGGAGCTTTCCGTTCCCGTCAGAAAAGGGCAAAAACATCATCGCCTTTAAGCCAATCTGTCTGATTTCATCCCAGTATTCACCCACGGAAGTGTCCGCCGAATATACCAGCTGCTTCTCCGTCAGACACCACGGGTAGAGCTTTTGTCTGCTGGTCTTGTCGAAGTAGGAAAGCTGCCCCTCCGCAAGCCACTGACACACGACATCCATGGTACTCTGCTCCGGGTAGAGGCGGAAAATGACTGCCGTATCCACCCCCAGATACTGTCCCATGATGCTCACCCAACGATCCATAAGCTTTTCAAACCGCTCCTCGCTGTCCAGAAGCTGCAAAAGCTTCTGGACAGCTTCCACCGTCTGTCTTGTACTCTCCTGCTCCTCCTGCACAAAGCGGCTTCGACGGCTTTGTGCCTCCGCGCTGAAGCTGAAAAGCTTATTCTTAATCAAAGCCGCACTTGTGCTGCGCAGCAAATCCAATACATTAAAGAAGTACAGCGAGGCATCCTCCGCGTCCGTCCTGTCAAAGATTAACAGCCAGTAAAGCACTGCCTCCCCTTCAAGGCGCACAGCCACAGCAGCGACGTACTCTCCCTCCTGCTCCGTCTCCTCCACAGCCTGCTCCTCCAGCGAATCCTCCGCGACGCGCTCCAGCACCTCCTGAAATCGTCCGCTTTTTTCGCACGCTGCGGCTCTCTCAAGCTGCTGTCCGGTACCGGACATTTCCGTTACCCGCTGCCCTCTGCTGTCCATACAACAGGCACACACCCCTGTAACCCTGCAAAATTCCTCCTGCAGATGCTGTAATTCGTTTACATCAATGAGCTCATAGGAATCTATGTTATGCACCCCGTTTTCCTCTGCCCTATATACGGGTCAATGACGGCTTTTCAACCATGCTCCTGACCTCTTCCCCCGGGCTCCTTCCCCTTTTTCGCTCATCATAACATATTTCACGTTTTTTGTACAATCTTTTATGCAATTTTATCAGAAAACAGTACTTTTGGACGGTATTTCTTACTATTTTTCACAAAATTTCTGCACCGTTCGACAATTTATTTTTTCTGAATGCTATTCTTTCTGAATCCGCTCCACAAGGTCTCCATACTCCTCCGCGAACTCCTCATAAATAATTCCTGCCGCCTCACGGAAGCGTCTTTTCTCCTGCTCTGAAAGCTCTATCACCTGGCAGCCCTCCTCCTCGCAGCGGTTTCTCGCCTCCGTTTCCATCTCCTGCCAGAGCTTTCTCTGATACTCTGCGGATTCCTTCGCACATTGCCTGATAATTTCGCAGTCTGTCTCCTCCAGCTTCTCCCATGTCAGCGAGGAGACCAGCTGTACCTCCGGAATTCTGTTGTGCTCATCCATGGTCATATATTTTGCGATCTTGCTGTGTCCCGCAGATTCATAGGAAGGCCAGTTGTTTTCCGCTCCGTCTATCTCCCCTGTCTCCAGACCGGAATACACCTCCGAATATACCATCCTGACAGGCTCTGCCCCCAGCGCCTGCACCATCCGCGCCATCAGCTCAGATTCCGCCACGCGAATCCTCATGCCCTCCATGTCTTCTAAGCAGGTGACAGGCTCCCCCACCGTATAAAAATTCCTGTTTCCCGCGTCATACCATGAAAGTGCATGTATCTGCCATGCATCAAACTCTTCACGCAGCTCTTCCCCGATTTCTCCGTCCAGCACGCGCCACATATGCTCAGCATCCTCATACAGATAAGGCAGCTGCAGCACATTAAGCTTCGGCATAAGCTCTCCCATCGTCATCACTGACACTCTGGCAAAGTCTATCCCGCCGTACTGAAGCTGCTCAATTACGGAGCTTTCATCCCCGAGCTCCGCCTCAGGATAAACCACAATCTGGATTCTTCCCTCCGTTCTCTCCTCCACCAGCTCCGCAAACCGATAAGCCGCCTGTGCCGCCGGATGCTCCACCGGCTGATTTTCTGCATACCTGAACACATACTGCGGCACACTCTCTCCCGCCTGCGCAGCTTCTCCTCTGCAGCCTGCCAGACTCCCCAAAAGTCCCGCCGACAGCCCTATCAGAATACTTTTACCCCATCTCTTTTTCACACTATCCGCCCGTTCCTTCCAAAGCACTAACGCCAGCACGCTTTTCTTCCCACAAAAAGCGTGCTGGCTCTTTTTTCAAAATCAGTGTTTCAGCTCTTAAGGATTGATGACAGCCTGTACCTCAGCTGAATCTACGTTCTCACTATCCACCAGGATAACTCCGGTATCCACTGTCTTCTCAGCTGCCGTACCTCCATTGGAGAGCTCCAAAGCTTCCTTTACTCCGTCATAGCCCATGAAGTACTGTCTCTGTACAACAGATGCAACATCATATTCGCCGCTGCGAATCATGGTTTCTATCTCGGAGGAGAAGTCAAAGCCAACCATCGTGATGTCCGTGCGCTTTGCCTCGGTCAGTCCGGTTACAAAGCCTACTGTTGAACCGTTGTTAGGTCCGAATACAGCCTTCAAATCCGGATAGGTTGTCAGGAAGTCCTGGCAGAAGCCGACTGCCTTGCTGATGTCGCCATCGTTTACCTTGATGTCATCATTCAGTACCGTCCAGTTCTCAGGTGCATTTGCATCCCAGTACTCATTGAAGCCCTTTACACGGTCATTGATTGTCTGGGAACCGGTAGAGCCAACCTGAATTGCTACCTGTGCCGTCTCGCTCTCGGACAGACCGGATTCCTTCAGACGCTCCAAAAGCTCGCCTGCAGCCGTTCTTCCTGCCTCAACGTTGTCGGTCAGGTACGCCGCACTGTAGTTGTCGCTCTTAATCACGGTGTCTACCAGCACGACAGGTATACCTGAATTATACGCCTCTGTAATCGGTGCATCAAGTGAAACACTGTCAAGAGGTGCAATTACGATGCCGTCTGCCTGAGCAGAAACTGCATTCTGCAGCAGAGTGAGCTGACCCTCAATATCAGATTCCAGAGCCGTTCCTACAACAACCACGTCACAGCCCAAATCCTTTCCTGCCTGCTCTGCTCCTGCCTGCAGGACGCTCCAGTACTGGTTTCCAAGAACCTTTACGATGACGTAAATGGTTTTCTTGTCCTGTGCGGTATCCTGCTTCGTCTCAGCGGATGCGCCTGCCTGAGAGCCGGATGCCGTGGATGCGTTAGAAGCTTCCTTGCCACATCCCGTAAGTGTTGCTGCCAGCATTGTTGCTGCCAAAAGTAGTGCCGTTAATTTTTTCATGTTACCCTCTCCTTTTTATTTTTTGAATCCAAAAAACTTCTTGATACCGTCCAGATTCCCGCCCTTATTTGCCGTCTGGGAAGCAACTGCAATCAGGAGAATCAGACCGACAATCACCTGCTGCCAGAAGGAATTGACTCCGTTCAGATTCAATCCGTTTCGGATAACACCCATCATCAGTGCTCCGATTACTGTATTCAAAATCGTTCCTTCGCCTCCGAGGATGGAAATTCCTCCGAGGACGGATGCAGCGATTGCCTCCATTTCATATCCGTTTCCTGCCGTAGGCTGAGCGCTTGAGAGTCTGGATGCCACAAGGATACCACAGATAGCTGCCGACAGTCCGGAAATACAATAAGCAAACATTCTGGTCTTTACTGCGTTAATTCCCGAGAGCTTTGCCGCCTCCAGATTGGAACCGCAGGCATATATCTGACGCCCGATACGGCTCTTCGCAAGCACGATGCCCAGTATCACCGCATACACCATCGTGATGATAACACTGTAGGGCAATCCGCTCCCCCCGATTCTGCCTCCGCCCAGTATGTAGAACTGCTTCTGCACCTGCTCAGAGGGAATATTTGTCGTATAGAGGGGTGCTCCATTTACAATAACGTTTGCAAGTCCCCGGTAAACCCACTGGGTCGCAAGGGTTGCCACAAAGGGAACCACACCCAGAATTTCGATAAAGAAACCGTTCATGATACCTGTCATAACACCCATACACAGGCAGAGAATGATGCACAGCCAGAGCGGCAGCCCCTTAATCAGAAGCTCTACCACGATAATTCCTGAGAGCGCCATGGATGCGCCGGCTGAAAGGTCGTTTCCTCCGCAGACCAGACAGAAGGTCAGTCCGCAGCCGATAATGGTATAGGTAACAATCTGCTGAAGCAGATTCTGCAGGTTCGTCGGTGCCAGAAATTTATTCGGCTGCAGCAGCGAGAATAAAATAAACAGCGCCACCAGAATCCCTATGGAATAAACTGCTCTCCTTGTAGCTGCATTCAGCCTGCTTAAGCCTTTTAATTCCCCTTCTCTTTTTTGCTTTGCTTTTTCCATTGTTTTATCCTCCATTACGCCCTTGCCGTCTTAGAAAGAGTTGGCGCCGCCTTCCCTTCCATCTTGTTATATCCCGCTGCCAGATACAGGATTTCCTCCTGCGTCGTCTTTTTGGCATCCAGTTCCCCGTTAATTTCTCCCTCATGAATTACCAGAACCCGGTCGCTCATGCCAAGGATTTCAGGCAGCTCCGAGGAAATCATGATAATTGCCACGCCCTGGTCGCTCAGCCTGTTAAACAGCTCATACACCTCATATTTTGCCCCTACGTCAATTCCCCGGGTCGGCTCATCCACTATCAACACCTTGACGTCATTGCAAAGCCATTTTGCCAGCACCACCTTCTGCTGGTTTCCGCCTGACAGATTGCGGCAAAGCTGATGGATTCCCGGTGTCTTTGTTCGCAACAGCTTCACGTACTTCTCAGCGTTTTTCGCGCCCTCTCTGTCGTCCAGAAAGCCAAAATGAGACAGCTGGGCAAGATGTGCCATGTTAGTGTTGTACTTTACGTCCAGCCCCAGCGCCAGTCCATCCCGCTTTCTATCCTCTGTGGCATAGCCGATTCCGTGATTGATTGCCTGTATTACAGAGCGCACCCGGATGGGCTTCCCTTCCATCCACAGCTCCATGCTGTCTGCCCTGTCCGCACCGAAGATACAGCGCATCAGCTCCGTTCTTCCTGCTCCCACCAGTCCGGCGATTCCCAGGATTTCTCCCTTTCGCACAAAGAAATGGTCTGCGTTTACCTTATTTCCGCGCCGCACGTTTTTTGCCTCCAGCGCAATCCCGCCGATTTTTCTCTCATGCTTCGGATATTTATCCTCTAAGGAACGTCCGACAATCATATTGACCAGTTCGTCCATGGTAATTTCATCCAGGCTTCTTGTGCCGATATACTGACCGTCCCGGATGACGGTAACCCGCTTACAAATCTGGTTCAGCTCCGCCATACGGTGTGATATGTATACCATGCCGACACCCTTCTGCTGCAGTCGGCGGATGATACCGAAAAGCTGCTCAATTTCCCTCTCCGTAAGCGTCGCAGTCGGCTCATCCAGCACCAGAATCTTTGACTGGAAGCTGATTGCCTTGGCGATTTCCACCATCTGCTGCTTCGCCACGCTTAAGGCTCCCACATTGTCATAACTGGAGAGCTGAATTCCCAGATCATCCAGAATCTTCTGGGCTTCCTCGTGCATCTTTTTGTCATCTATGAGCAGTCCCTTCTTGTGTGCCCGTCCGATAAAGATATTGTCCGCCACACTCAAATGTCCGCACATATTCAGCTCCTGCATGATAATGCTGATTCCGTACTCATGTGCCTTGCTGACAGAGTCGATGACCACCTTCTCGCCCTCTATGTAAATCTCACCCTCATCCGCACGGTACACTCCGGACAAAATTTTCATCAGCGTCGACTTTCCGGCACCGTTCTCGCCAACCAGCCCCAGGACTTCTCCCTTTTCCACTTCCAGCGAAACATGGTCAAGCGCCTTTACACCGGGAAAGCTCTTGCTGATACCCTCCATACGAAATAGTTCTTCTGCCATTTTCTCCCTCTTTTCCGTGTTTGGTATTATTTCCCTGTTGCTATCCTTATCATAAAATGAGCGATGCCTCTTTTCCATCGGATATTTTTGCGGAAGCTTGGATTTTTTTGTTTTGAGTAGCGATTCAGAGATAAGCTTTTAAGACAAAAAAAGTACCGGACGAGGACTTCCCTGGAAGTCTCTCTCCGGCACTCTGCCCGGCACGTTATTGAATCTGGCTCATCCGATACTCCGTCGGAGTCTGCCCCGTCACTCGCCTGAACACCCTTGTAAAGTAGGTCGGATCCTCATAGCCCACTCTGCCGCCGATTTCCTTGATATTCACATTCGGCTTGCGCAGCATCTTTTTTGCCTCCTCTATACGGAAATCCGTCAGATACGCCGTAAAGTTCACCCCATACTGTTGCTTGAACATCTTGCAGAAATAGGCATCCGAATAGTGCACCGCCCTTGCCGCATCCTGCATGGAAATATCCTTCCAGTAGTTTTCCCGCAGATATTCCTCCACCATGGAAACCATGACTGACAGGCGGTTCTGCTCCTCGCCCGGCAGCTGCTCCCCGCCAGGCAGCTCCTCTTCCTCAGTCTCCTGTGTCTGCCATGCTCTCTCCTCCCCGAAAGCTCCCTCCTTTTCTGCCCGTCGCAGAGCCTCCTCCACAACACTTAGCAGCTCCCTTTCCGAGTAGGGCTTTAGGAGATATTCCATGGCACGCAGCGTAATCGCCCTTCTGGCGTACTCAAATTTATCATATGCCGTCAAAAAGATGATGCAGCAGCTCTCGTTCTCCCGTCGAATCATCTCAGCCACATCAATTCCCTTTATGCCCGGCATCTCTATATCCAGAATGGCTATCTGTACCGTTTCCCTTCTGAATATTTCCATGGTTTCCTTCCCGTTTGCCGCCGCGTGGATTTCGCAGCAGTCACCAAATCTGCGGCTCAGCGTCTTTTTCAGCATCATGCGCTCAATCAGCTCATCCTCCGCAATCAAAATTCCATACATGGCTGCCTCCATTCCGGGCTCACCGTCATTTTCTTCCCCCAAAGAAGACCCTGACAGTCGTTCCCTCTCCCTCCGTACTGTCTATACTCACTCCGCCTCTCTCATAATAGGCAGAAATTCTCCTGTGAATGTTTCCAAGACCGATGCCCAGACCGGACTCCCTCTTTCCGATGGATGCCTTTATCCTTTCAAGATGCGCAGGCGACATCCCCACACCGGTATCCCGCACCGTCAGATGCGTCCCGTCCTCCTCTTCCCGGACGCTAATCTGAACGAAGCCTCCCTCCTCCCTGTCGGATATGCCGTGTATGATGGCGTTTTCGACCAGCGGCTGAATGAGGAAAACCGGTATATCCATATGCGTATCCGGAACACGGCAGTCAATCTCCCAGCAGATTCTTTCACCAAAGCGCATCTTCTGTAAGTAGAGATAGTCCTCCACCACCTTCAGCTCCTGGTCCAGCGGGGCAAAAGGCTCCGAGGTACGCAGGCTGTAGCGCAGAAGGTTACTCAGGGCAATCAGCATATCTCCCGTGACGGGCGCTTCCTCCATCTGCGCCATACGCGTTACCATATTCAGGGTATTAAAGAGAAAATGCGGGTTCAACTGACTTTTAATCAGCTGCAGCTGGGCGAAGGAAAACCTCTGCTCCAGATTCGCCTTTTCCAGCTCCTTCTGATAGAGCTTCTCCTCCACAAGCCTCTTTTCCTTCAGGGTCATCACATAGTTTCCCATGGAATGCTTCATGGTATTAAAGGCAGTCACCAGCTCACCGATTTCGTCTCCTCCTTCCCAGTGTATATCCTCCCCCGAGAAGTCGTTTCCCTCAATCCGGCGGGTTTCCGTCACCAGCAGGGATACCGGTCTGATGATACTGCTCTTGGTAATCTTCCACAGAAACATGGCGAGAACAATCATCCACGCCCCCGCCACACCGCACAGCATATAGGGAATCTGCTGAAACATAATCAGGTTTTTTCCGTAGTAGGCATTTTCCTGCTCCAGCGCCGCCCTGGAAAGCTGCATGGCATACTGCTCCAGATACTGCTGCATCCGATAGACCTCATACAGACTGGAAATGTAGCCGTCCTCCAGTCCGCTCATCCGGGTCACCGCTTCCCGCTTTTCTTCGTAAAGCGCATAGCTGTTTTTAATATTCCGGGTCAGGGCATACCGCTCCTTCCCGATTTTTCCGTAATCATCGGACAGTATCAGAAGCGATTTTGACGTCTCCCCGCAGGCAGCCTCCAGTGCCTCCTTCCCCTCCTGTGTCCTCTCTGTCATATAGCTTGAGAAGGCTCTGACCTCTGTGCTCAAATTTTCCTGAAAATAATATGCGTTCAGATTGTCCTTAAGAATATCCTGTATCTCATCCGTGAAGGAATAGACCCAGCGGACACTGAACAGTAAAAGAAGCGCAATGGCAGTACCGGAACCGATTAAGATGGCTCCCGCCTTTCTGCCCAGCGCCAGAGAACGCCAGAATTTTACCAGTTTCCCCCGTATCCCCATTTTCTTTCGCCTTCTCCCGCCAAAAAGAGCCGCGCACATCTTCCGTGTGTCACGGCTCTTCTGCCTTAAGTTTCACTTATCCGTTTTACTTATCATCCACGCTGTAGTTCGGTGCCTCTTTCGTGATATGAATATCATGAGGATGGCTCTCCTTCAGGGAAGCTGCCGAAATTTTCACAAATTTTCCGTTCTCCTTCAGCTCCTGAATGTTGTGAGCACCGCAGTAGCCCATACCGGAACGCAGTCCGCCCAAAAGCTGGAATACCGTATCCTCCACGGCACCCTTGTATGCGACCCGTCCTTCCACTCCCTCGGGAACCAGCTTCTTTGCATTTTCCTGGAAGTAGCGGTCCTTACTGCCGTTCTCCATGGCGGCGATGGAACCCATGCCGCGATATACCTTATACTTTCTTCCCTGGAAGAGCTCGTACTCTCCCGGGCTCTCCTCGCAGCCTGCAAACATACTTCCCATCATGCAGACGTTTCCGCCGGCTGCTATTGCCTTTGTGACGTCTCCCGAATACTTGATGCCGCCGTCCGCTATCACAGGAATGCCGTACTCCTTCGCTACGCTGTAGCAGTCCATAATGGCACTAATCTGCGGCACACCGATTCCTGCAACCACACGGGTAGTACAGATAGAGCCGGGGCCGATGCCAACCTTAACCGCGTCTGCTCCCGCTTCAATCAGGGCTCTGGTTGCCTCTGCCGTTGCCACATTTCCTGCGATAACCTGCAAATCAGGATATTTCTCCTTAATCATCCTCAGACAGTTTAAAACGTTCTGGGAATGTCCGTGAGCGCTGTCCAGCACTATCACATCCACCTTTGCCTCCACAAGGGCTGCCACTCTGTCCAGCACGTTTGCCGTAATGCCGACACCTGCACCGCACAGAAGCCTGCCCTGCTCATCCTTGGCGGACAGAGGATACTTAATCGTCTTTTCAATATCCTTGATTGTGATAAGTCCCTTCAGGTTAAAGTCCTTGTCCACAATCGGAAGCTTTTCCTTTCTCGCCTTTGCGAGAATCCTCTTTGCCTCCTCCAGCGTGATGCCCTCGGGCGCGGTAATCAGCCCCTCGCTGGTCATGGACTCCTTAATCTTCTTCGTGAAGTCCGTCTCGAATTTCAGGTCACGGTTGGTGATGATACCCACCAGCTTACGCCCCTCCGTAATAGGGACACCGGAAATGCGGAACTTTCCCATCAGTGCATCCGCATCTGCCAGAGTATGCTCCGGAGACAGGGAAAAGGGGTCTGTGATGACACCGTTCTCAGAACGCTTTACCTTATCCACCTCTTCTGCCTGCGCCTCGATGGACATATTCTTGTGGATAATACCGATACCGCCCTGTCTTGCCATGGCAATCGCCATACGGTGCTCTGTCACTGTGTCCATTCCCGCACTCATAACGGGAATGTTCAGCTTGATTTTCTTCGTCAGCCAGGTTGTCAAATCCACCTGATTCGGAACCACCTGCGAATACGCCGGTACCAAAAGCACATCGTCAAAGGTAATTCCTTCCCCGATAATCTGTCCCATTTCCATTCCTCCTGTATTCAGCTTCCTATAGTATTAAGATGTGTTTGAGTGTAACAAAAATAGCAGGAAATGTCAATCCGAGAAGACCTTTCTCGGTGCGGCACTTCTCATTACCTTAATCATTTCGGCAGAGGGACTGATGAGCAGCTTCTCTCCTCCCTCGCAATACATTGCGTAGCGCAAATCCGGCTTGTCCTCATAGCCGATGCTGTAGTCCTTCACCTTTACGCTGCGGTTCTTATAGTTGTCCAGCCTGTAGCTTTTCACGGGAGCCAGTATCTCGATTTTATCCAGAGAATAAACAGCCACTCTCTTGCGCTTCGACTTTGCCATTACCTTATCCACGGCAAGCTCCCTGTCCAGATAAAGGTACTCGTACTCAAGATCCACATTCATATTCACAAAATAGGCACCGACTCCGGCTCCCACCGCAAGTGCGAAGCAAATCAGGTTGACGGGCGCTATGGTTAAAAACGCAAGGCATCCCAGAAGAACCGTCAGCACAATCAGCACATACTTAAACAGCTTTAGAGCATTGGAAGGCTTTGCCTTCACCAGACATTCCACATAAACATCACTCATCTTCTCACCCTGTCCTTTACATATTTTTCTATGTGTTAATGATAGCTCAACTCGTCACAAGTTGCAAACCTTTTATGCTTTTTTTAGAATCTGATTAGAGTTGCTTCATTGACAATGCCGCAATTAAACTTTATTATTAGAGACAGCATAATCTCAGAAAGGCGGTATTCTCCATGGCAGTGATGGATGAATTTAGGGAGGAGCGGGAAGCGCTCCGATACGGAACACCAAAGCAGAAAATTTCCTATTTTATAGAATATTACAAATGGCACGTTATTTTCACCGTTCTCGCAGTGGTCGCAGTCGTTGCCACGATTATCCAGATTGCAAACCGCAAGGAGAACGCCATCTATGTCTGTATGCTGAACACCACGGCACGTCCGACCGAGGAAAACTCCTTTCAGTCAGTGGCTGCGGACGAGCATGCTGACGCCTTTGCCCAATACGCAGGCATCGATACGGAAAAGTACGACGTGTATCTCGATACCAGTATGTACATCGACTACAATTCCATGGACGACAACACCGTAAATTCCTCCCAGAAGTACATCACCTATCTTGCCGCAGCCGAGATGGATGTGATTGTGACCGACGAGGCATCTCTTGAGCAGTTCTCCTACCAGGAGGATTTCTATGATTTGCGGGAAATCCTGACTCCCGCGCAGCTGGAAAAATATTCGCCCTGGCTTTACTATATCGACATGGCGGCGGTTGCCGAGCGCGAGAGGATTCTGGACAGCCCGGACAATCTCTATACCGATTATGTGCTGATTGCCCCTGACCCCAGAAAGCCGGAGGAAATGGAAGAGCCCGTTCCCGTCGGCATCTACCTCGATGAATGTGAGGAGCTGAGAGAGCGCTTCTATTTCCGAAGTGACGATGTGGTAGCCTGTGTCTTTGTCAACACAAAGCGGCTCGACACTGCACTGCAGTACCTCAATTTCCTGCTGGGTGAGCCTTCCCCCTGAGGCCCGGCAGCTTTTTCGCGGCAGCTCAGCGTCTTTTCCGAGAAGGCCCGGCAGCTTTCCCGAGGAGGCTCAGCTCCTCCCGCAAGAGTCTGTTGACAGCAGCCGGGTCAGCCTGTCCGCGCATTGCCCTCATGGTCTGACCCACCAGAAAGCCCATGGCTCTTTCTTTTCCGCCCCGGTAATCCTCAACGGACTGCGGATTCTCCTCAAGCACCCGTTCTACCGTTCTACGCAGTGAAGTCTCATCCCGCACCGTTTCCAGTCCATTTTCCCTCACATATTTTTCAGGTTCAATGTCCTCCTCAAACAGAAGTTCAAAAACCTCCTTTGCCACCGTAGAGCTGATTCTCTTCTGCTCCGTCAGATCAATCAGGCATACCAGATGCTCCGGCGAAAAGGAGACGTCCTCCGGCTCAAGCCCCTTCTCCCTCACCAGACGCAGCGTCTCTCCCATCAGCCAGTTTGAAATCTTCTTCGGCTGCGCTCCCAATCCGACAGCCGCCTCAAAAATATCCGCCAGCCGCTTCTGTCCGGTGATGATGTCTATATCATAGTCCGGTATGGCAAACTCTGTCCTGTATCGCAGCCGTTTTGCCTCCGGCAGCTCCGGCTGTCTGTCACGAACCGCCTGTATAAATTCCTCTCCTATGCAAAGCGGCATCAAATCCGGCTCCGGGAAATAGCGGTAATCCTGTGCATCCTCCTTGGAGCGCATGGGAAAGGAGATTCCCGCCGCATCGTCCCATCTTCTGGTCTCCTGCACGATTTTTTCCCCCGCCTCCAGCAGCTCAAGCTGCCTTTTCCTCTCTCCCTCAATGGCGCGGGAAACCGCCTTAAAGGAGTTTAGATTTTTCATCTCCGTCCGGATTCCGTATTCTTCCTCGTCCACTCTGCGCACGGAAAGATTCACGTCCACCCGCATGGAGCCCTCCTGCAATTTGCAGTCACTGACCTCAAGATACCGAAGCAGGAGCCTGAGCTTCTCCAGAAACGCCAGCACCTCCTCCGCATTCCGCATATCAGGCTCCGTCACGATTTCAATTAAAGGCACGCCGGAGCGGTTATAGTCCACCAGAGTTGTATCAGACTCTTCCTCATGCAGCAGCTTTCCGGCATCCTCCTCCATATGAAGCTCGTGGATTCTCACCCCGCGACTGCCCCGTGATGTTTCAATGCGAACGCAGCCGTTTCGGCAAACAGGCAGATACAGCTGGGAAATCTGGTAATTCTGCGGATTGTCCGGATAAAAATAATTCTTCCTGTCAAACCTGCAGCAGCGGCTAATTTCGCAGTCCGTTGCCAGTCCCACCGCAACTGCATACTCCAGCACCTTCCCGTTTAGCACCGGCAGTGCTCCCGGCATACCCGTACAGACGGGACAGGTTCGCGTGTTTGCTGCTCCGCCAAAGGCAGTGGAGCAGCCGCAGAATATTTTCGTTCTCGTGGAAAGCTCCACATGAACCTCCAGCCCGATGACGGTCTCATATTCCGCCCATTTACTGTCTGTTCTCCTCTTCTCCACAATCCGCCGCTTCCTTTCTCAGCCGTTCATACGCATACGCTGCCCGCAGCAGCTTCTCTTCCTCAAAGCAGTCTGCCATCAGCTGCATTCCTATCGGCAATCCCTCCCTGTCCGTGCCGCAGGGGACACTGACGGCAGGCAGACCCGCCAGGTTGGCTGAAACCGTATAAATGTCTCCCAGATACATCTTAAGCGGTTCCTTCAGGCTTTCTCCCAGCCTCGGTGCCGTCGTCGGCGCAGTCGGGCTGAGAATACAGTCAAAGCGCTCAAACGCCCTGTCAAATTCCTGCTTTATCAGCGTTCTTACACGCTGCGCTCTCTGGTAATACGCCTCATAGTAACCGGAGCTGAGCACAAAGCTGCCAAGCATGATACGCCGTTTCACCTCCGCCCCAAAGCCCTGAGAGCGCGTTTTTCTATACATATCACGCAGACTCTCCGCTCCTTTTGCCCGACAGCCGAACCGAACACCGTCAAAGCGCGCCAGATTAGAGCTTGCCTCCGCATCTGCAATCGTATAGTACGTTGGGACGGCAAGCTCCGTAAGGTTCAGCTCAAATTCCTCGATTTCCGCCCCTGCCCTTTTTAAAAGCCCTGCCGCCTCCTGCACCGTCTCCTGCACCTCTGCATCATTTCCTTCCCCGAAATAGGCGTGGGGAATGCCGATGCGAAGTCCCTTTGCCCCCCGCTTAAGTGCCGCCGTAAACTCTGTGTCCGTCCGCTGCACAGAGGTAGAATCCTTTTCGTCGCGGGCGGCAAGCACCTCCAACACAGCCGCGCAGTCTGCTACCGACCTTGTGATGGGTCCTATCTGCTCCAGCGAAGAGCCGTAGGCTACCAGTCCGTAGCGGGATACCGTCCCGTAAGTCGGCTTCATGCCCACCACTCCACAGTAGGCTGCCGGCTGTCGGATGGAACCGCCCGTGTCGGAGCCCAGAGCAAAAAAGCACTCCCCTGCAGCCACTGCGGCAGCCGAGCCGCCGGAGGAGCCACCGGGCACGTGCTTTAGGTTTCTCGGATTGATGGTGCTGCCATAGGCAGAGGTCTCCGTCGTTGAGCCCATCGCAAATTCATCCATATTCGTCTTTCCCAGCATCACCGCTCCCGCTGCCTCCAGACGCATCACTGCCTCCGCAGAATAGGAAGGAATAAAATTCTCCAGCAGCCTTGAGGCACAGGTAGTGCGAAGCCCGCGTGTGCAGATATTGTCCTTGACTGCCATCGGGACTCCTGCAAGCGGTTTCTTAAGCTGCCCCGCCTCTATCCTCCTTTGTACTCTTTCCGCCTCCTCCAGTGCTCCTTTTTTGTTCAGTGTCACATAACAGTGATATAGCTCCTCCGTCCGTTCAATCTGTGCAAGCACAGCCCCTACAGCCTCCGGAGCAGTAGTCCTTCCTTTCTGAATCGCCTCCCCCAGCTCCAGTGCAGTCAGACCCAAAAGCTCTTCCTCTCTCATATCCGTCCTCATTTCCGAATGACCTTCACAGAATCAGTCATTCTCCGAATGCTTTCGGCACAACAAACAAATCCCCCTTCTTGCACGGGGCATTTTGCAGTGTCTCACTGCTTCCGTCCCCGTTCGTGACCACATCCTCCCTGAATACGTTCTGCAGCGGAAGGACGTGCACCATGGGCTCTGTGCCGGAAATATCCACCTCCTTCAGTCTATCCATATATTCCAGCATCTGTGTCATGTCCTGACCTGCTTTCCTCCGCTCCTTTGCCGAAAGCTCCAGACCGGCAAGCGCACTCACATATGTAACCACATCGTCCGTAATCACCGGAATCATTTTCATCTCCATTCCCCGGGCAGCCCTCTCTTTTCCATACTCTCTCCCGCGCAGCACCGTTCTTTTCCAAAGCCTCCCCGCGCAGCACCGACGACGAAAAAGCTCCCCTCAGTCCCGCAGCTGCGTGGCAAAACGCCTCTCAATCCGCTCCAGCGTCAGCGCATATTCCTGCATCTCCCTGCTGACCTCGTCCTTCTCATCATATTCCTTTTTGTAGCAGATGCGATGCTCCATGCTTGCCCAGAAATCCATCGACAGCGTCCGAAACTGAATCTCCACAGGATAATACTCCATGGCATCCAGACAGTGTATCGGCACACCGAATACGATATGAAAGCTCCGATACCCGCTCTTCTTCGGATTTTGGATATAATCCTTTTCCTTGATAACTATTAAATCCGGCTGCCGCTTCAGGCACTCCACCAAATCATAAATCTCCTCCGGGAAATAGCAGATAACCCTGATGCCCGCTATATCCATCAGATAATCCTTCGCATTCATGACACTGTCCGTCAGCTTGAGACGCTCCAGCTTATCCTCAATGCTGTTCTTTTTCTTAATCCGATTCTGTATATGATGAATCGGCTTCACGGTATCCCTGCTATAGATACTGTGGTTCAGAATCTCCAGCTTCGTCAGCATAACCCTGCTCACGTCCTCATAGGGCCTGATTAGCTCATAGTATTGTTCATTTGTCATTTCTTCACCCCGTTTATCGCCCAAACGGCATCCTTTGTTTTTGCTGGCATGTCCTGCCCCCCGGCAGACACCACCCTTAGGATAGTCGGGAAATGTGAACGCCATATGTGCATTTTCTAAAATAAGCCTTATTTTTTTCTTAAAGATTCCCGTCTCTTTTACGATGTCCTTCGTCTTTACACGGCAGACTGCTGCAGCTCCAGCTCTCCCTCAAACACCGTCACGGCAGGTCCTGTCATATAGACAGTGTTGGTGCTTCTGTCCCACTCAATCAGCAGTTCACCGCCCAGCACCCGGACTGCCACCTTCTCATCCGTCAGCCCGTTGAGTACACAGGCAACCGCCGCCGCGCAGCATCCTGTTCCGCAGGCGAGGGTTTCTCCCGTTCCGCGCTCCCAGACACGCATAAACACGTGTCCTCTGTCCTGCACCTTAACAAACTCCGTATTGACTCTCTCCGGAAAGCGCATATGGTTCTCAAACAACGGTCCCAGCTTCTCCAGAGGCAGCTCCTCCACCTCATCCGTAAAGACTACCGCATGCGGATTCCCCATGGAAACACAGGTCATGCGGTACTCCTCTCCTGCCACCCCGATAGGAACATCCACTGCCTTCCCGCCCTCTGCCTCCACCGGAATCTTCTCCGGCTCCAGAATCGGGCTGCCCATGTTGACCCGCACCCGCACCACCTTGCCGCGGGCGTCCTGCGCTGTCCTTTCCACCGTCAAATCCAGATATTTGACGCTGCCACCGCTTACCACCGTGATATGCTCACTATCCGTCAGTCCCTTGTCGTACACGAACTTTCCCACGCAACGGATGCCGTTTCCGCACATCTGCGACCTCGTTCCGTCCGCATTATACATCTCCATCTCAAAGTCCGCCTCTAAGGCAGGCAGGATGAAAATTACCCCGTCTCCTCCTATACCGAAATGTCTGTCGCTCAACCTGCGCACCAGCTCTGGCTTTGCCCCCTGTGGGATTTTCTCCTCAAAGCCGTTCACATACACATAATCATTTCCACAGCCCTGCATCTTTGTAAATTTCATGGCTCTCTCCATTCCATGGACACCCTTCCTCAGGGATTTGTCCCGTTCTTCCCGGAAATCATAGCAATTTCCTTCCTATTCTGTCAACGCCTTTTTAGCTTGTAGCTCTGTCTTGCAGCTCTGCGCATTCGCCGCGCAGGGAATTGTAAAATCGGAATCGTTTCGCAGTCACCCGCATATGTATTATAAAGACAATATTCACGAATCACGAGGGGAAGAGCTATGAGCGCCAAAACAAAAATCGTTGTACTTCACATGAAGGAATTGATTTATACCGGTCTCTTCTGTCTGCTGGGGGTTCTGTTTATCCTCCTGCTCATCCTGTTTCTGCCGGGCAGGGGTAAATCCTCCTCGGGGGCTGACACTCCCACAGCCACACCGCAGGCAGCCGTATACATACCCGGCATTTACACCACAGAGCTGGTTCTGGGAAACCAGACCATAGACGTAGAGGTTATCGTGGAGGAAACTGCCATCACCTCCATCCGGCTGGTGAATCTGAACGATGCCGTCACCACCATGTATCCCCTGCTTAAGCCAACGTTAGACTCTCTCTGCTCTCAAATTTATGACTCGCAGAGTCTTGACGGATTGTCATACACCTCCGACAGCAAATATACCTCTCTGGTCCTTTTAGAGGCAATTCAGAGTTCTCTCAAAAAAGCTGCCGTGGAAAGATAAGGATGTGCTCTGCACATCCTTATCTTTCTGCCTTTCCTTCTGTCCCCCGGTCTTTCTCTGTCCTCGGGCATCCTCAACCGTCCTCTGTCCTCGAGCTTTCCTCTATCCCCTGCTCTTTCGGTATATCTTCTCCAGCTCTTCCGGGCTAAACAGATAGTGGCTGCCGCAAAAATGACAGTTCACCTCTGTCTCCTTCCCGTCGTCCAGCATCTCACGCAGCTGATTCTTTCCCAGACTAATCAGAACCTTCTCTATCCGCTCACGGCTGCAGTTACAGCGAAAGACTGTATCCACCGTATCCGACACCTTCCATTCCAGTCCGCTCAAAAGCCTTGCCAGCATTTCTTCCGGTGTGTTCCCGGCATCAAGCATGGCAGTCACGGAAGTCAGTTCGCTCAGATTCTGCTCCAGCCGGTCTACCACCTCATCAGAGGCAAACGGCATCAGCTGAATGATGAAGCCGCCTGCCTGCCGCACTGTATTGTCCCGATTCATCAGCACGCCCAGTCCCACGGAGGAGGGTACCTGCTCAGATGCCGCAAAATAATAGGTCAAATCCTCCGCTATCTCACCGTTTTGCAACTCAATCTGTCCCACATAAGGCTCTTTCAGTCCCATATCCTTTATCACGCGCAGCGTTCCCGCTCCGACAGCGCCCGACACATCCAGCTTTCCGTTTGGCTTTGCGGGAATAATGACATCCGGCACTTCGGCATAGCCTTTTACGTTTCCGAGGGCATCCGCCGTCACCGTAAGCTCCTCTACCGGACCGTCTCCTTGAATTTTCAGCGTCAGCAGGTCCTTCTCCCCTTTGAGCATACTGCCCATCATCGCCCCGGCACTAAGCAGCCGTCCCAGCGCTGCCGTCACCACAGGGCTGGTATTATGGGCAGCCCGCGCCGTCTCCACCATTGTCCGCGTCGTACAGGCAAAAGCCCTAACCTGGGCATCCGCCGCCGTCGCACGCACGATATAGTCTTTCATGTCAATCCTCCCTGTCCGGAATGCTCTTTTGGGTCTCCCGTGTGACCATATACACGCGCTCACTGCCCCTTGTCACTCCGGCTCCCGTATCCGCATCCAGTACCTCCACCACGGTCATCCCTGCCTTCTCAATGAGCCTTTGCATCTGCTCCACCGTATAGCCGCGCTGGAAATGTGTCTCCGCAAATCTTCTGAAGTGCTCTCCCTCTTCCCGGACAAACACCGTTAAATCGTATTCGTTGACCTGCGTCTCCTCATCATAAAAGTTTTCCCAGATGAAGCTGCAGTCGTCCCTGTTCTCCGCTATCGTGGCATCCCCGATGACCTCGGCGTACTTATAGACCGTATTAAAGTCAAATATGAAAACACCTCCCGGAAAAAGGTAGTTATTTACCAGAGAAAACACCTCCAGCAGCTCCTCCTCTTCCAGAATGTAATTTAAGGAATCACAAACGCTGAACACCGTTCCGACCGTGCTGTACAGCTCCAGCTCCCGCATATCCTGCAACAGATAAAGTATCTCCGAGCCGCTTCCCGCCTTCTTTTCCATGGCAATGCCCAGCATTTCCTCCGAAGAGTCCACGCCAATCATATCATAGCCCCTGGCATACATCAGCTCCGTCAGCGTACCCGTGCCGCAGCCTAAATCCACCACCAGATTCCTCTCCGCGGCAAGTGCATCCTCCTCCCCACGCTCCGGCAGGGAAACTCCGTATTTGTGAATCAGGCTGTCCAGCCTGTCCGCCCATTGCTCATAGGGCACATTGTCCATGAGTTCATCATAAACGCCCGCAAAATCCCCGTAAGCATTCATCCGTTCTTCTCCATATATTCCCTCAAAAACGAAAGCAGTGTATCCATCTGCGCATCCGTTCCTATGGTAATACGCAGACAGTCAGATATTCTGGGCTTATTCCAGTACCTCACATAGATGCCGTTATCCCGGAGCGCCTTGTAAAGCTGCTCTGCCGACATCTCCTTATGAGAGGCAAAAATGAAATTTGCCTTAGAATCCGGGAAGGTAAAGCCCAGCTGCGCAAGCTCCTTCTTTACCCGCTCCCTTGTAGCGATAATTTTCGCCGTTGTCGCCCTGAAATAGGCATCATCCTTCACTGCCTCCACGCCAAATATCTGTGCCGGGCAGTTCATTGTATAAGAGTTAAAAGAGAATTTTACGTCATTTAAATACCGAATCAGCTTCTCGTTTCCGATACAGAAGCCAATCCGCATACCGGCCATGGCACGGGACTTGGAGAAGGTCTGTACCACCAGCAGATTATCATACTTCTCTATCAGGGGCAGCGCACTCACTCCACCGAAGTCAATATAAGCCTCATCCACGATAACCACGGCATCTCTGTTCGCTGCAATAATCTCCTCAACCGTCTCAAGACTCTCCAGAACGCCTGTCGGCGCATTGGGATTGGGAAAAACCACACCGCCGTTTGGCTGTAGATAATCCTGCGGACGGATATGCCAGTCCTCTGTCAGCGCACAGGTTTTGTAAGGGATTCTGTACAGCTCTGCCCACACATCATAAAAGGAATAGGTGATATCCGGAAACAGAATCGGCTTATCGCTGCCAAAAAACGTAAGAAACGACATGGACAGCACATCATCCGATCCCACACCCACGAACACCTGCTCCCGCTTTACATGATAGTAATCTGCCAGCACCTCCACCAGCGGAGACGCAGTCGTATCCGGGTAAAGCCTGAATCTTCCACAGTCCATCTCCTTTGCCAGCCTTTCTACTCCCGGTGCAGGCGGATACGGACACTCATTTGTATTCAGCTTAATCACATCCGCTTCCCGCGGCTGCTCTCCCGCCACATAGGGTACTACCCTTCGCACATTATCTTCCCAGCTCATAATTGCTCCAGCTCCTTTCGATAGCTCTCAGCCTGTTCCTCATTTCCCAGCCGCAGATAACAGCGGACAAGCCCCTCCAGAGGCTCTCTTGCACCCGCCTGCAGCTTTAAAATCGGCTGTGTTTCATACACTGCATTATAATACCAGACTGCCGCCTCCTCAAGGTCTCCTGCATCCTCGTAGAAGTGTCCCAGCTCACAGCAGATTTCCGAATTTGCCTCCTCCGCCAGCACCTTTGCCGTATACTTTAGAAAAGACACCGTATCTTTCGCAAGCCTTGCTGCCCTTGCCGCTATGCAGCACGCCTCCATAAGCTCCCCGGCGCTGCGTCCGCCGTCAGCAGCCGACTGTTCAAAGAAGCTTCTCGCCCGCGCAAAATCTTCCCCGTCTCCCGCAAGCAGCAGCTCTCTGGCATAAAAGCCGTGCAGCCTTTTGGAAAGCCTCAGTCCTGCGCTGCAATGTCTTGCAAAGCACTCTAAGTCCCGCTTGCTGTGGCTCTCCTCCTGTAAATGGGTAATCACAATATCACTGTCATACACCACCGGCTCCAGCCGAATCATCTCATGAATCGGTTCTGTCCAGACAAAATTCCGGTTCCGCCTAAAAAGCTTCGGTCGGTATTCCTCGTCGAAATTGTACACACTGCCATGCTGCAGCTGGTTTGCATACTTCATCTGGACAATCTCAATCTCCGGCAGCAGACTCTCCTTCAGTGCTCGAAACCTGGCCCGGTTCTCCTCTGACAAAACCTCATCCGCATCCGCAGAATAGATGTAGTCACACGTCGCCTTGGAAAAGACAAAATTTCTCGCCGCGCTGAAATCATCCGTCCACTCAAAATCGTAGATTTTTGCGCCGTATTCTGCTGCGATATCCTTAGTGGCATCCACAGAGCCGGTGTCCGCTATCACAAGCTCATCCACCAAATCCGCGACACTGTCCAGACATCGCCGCAATACCCTCTCTTCGTTTTTCACAATCATACACAGAGAAATTGTCACCCTGACACCTCCGCTTTTTCTCTTCTCAAACAACTACATGATACCAAAAACCAGAAAGCGGCACAACCATAATTCCACAAAAATTAACAAAAGCACTGCAGCAGGAAGGCAATCGTGATATAAGGAAGAAACGCAACAGGCTGCCTTAAATTCCCCCTGCGGTCAAGGTTACGGCGGCAAAGCTGCACTGCCGCCAGTATTCCAAAGGCAAGTGCCATGTGCAGCAGATATTCCATGCAGCCAAAGCCCCTTGATGCGCCCGCAGCAGCACAGACACAGAAGGCATAGCAGTCTGCCTTCCCGTACATCCTTGAAAACAGCTTAAGCTGCACCAGACAAAAAAAGCATAAATCCGGCAACACCATCCGCCATGTATCGCTCCTTGCCATAAGCACGGCTGCCGCGACTCCGGAAATCCACCATATGACATTGTACACACGCAGGGTTCTACAGTCTGTCACGCAGGCAAGGAGCAGGCAGACGATAATAATCATCCACAAAAAAGCACTCATCTTAGCCTCGTTCTGAATTCCTCCAGCACACTTGCACCTCCTTCCGCGATGCGAAAGCTCACCTGTTTTTCACAAATCCTGTCTCCCTTATAAGCACGCACCGTTATGGTATACCCATCCTTCTCCTGCCACTCTGCCCCCTGCAGAAGATACAGGGGAACCATAAACTGCAGCTCTTCCTCCTGCTTGTATTGCGGCAGTTGATAGACAAGGCTTCTGTCAGGCTTCTGCCCTTTATCAGCCATTTCCTCCGGGAATTCCACCTCCACCCGCTCCGCATAGCCGTAGGAGGTAATATACAGGACTCCGCTCTCACCCAGCTTAAATACCGGTGTATGCGGCTCCAGAATCCTCTCTATCCGTGCATCCACCTCCAGCTCTCTCACGCGGTAAACCTTTTTACTGATATTGCCGACCCTGTCACTTGCCGTGACGCTGATTGTGAAATCTCCCCTGAAAACAGTGTCCTTCGGTGTAATGTCCAGCAAAATCCTTCCTTCCGCATCTGCCCTGTAGCTTCGCTCGTCCCGTGTATCTTCATTGAGGATTGTCAGACTAAGCTCCTTCACTCCTGAAAGGTCATCCGATGCCGTTACGTTCAGACTAAGCAGCCATTCGTCTCTGTCCGCAGGCAGTCCGTTTTCTAGCGGCTCCAGCCCCGTGATTTGTGGTCCCTTCCCGTCCGCCAAAAGCGTCAGCGCATGCAGGGAGTCCTCCTGCTCATCGGAGAGGAGCATACCCTGTCCGTAGGAGGCTCCCGCCCTCGGCGTTATCCTGATACGCTCTCCGTGCAGTTCATTGCTTAATGTAAACGCCCTGTAGAAGTACAGCTCCGTCGCTTCTTCCGTTCTCACCGCACCCGTATACATACCGTCTCCAAGCAGGGCACTTCCCTCCATCCGTTGTATAAACGCCGAAGGACTCAGCGCATCCTCCGACGTAACAGGAACCGTATAAGGAAGCTCTGTCGCACAGCGCTGTGTTTTTCCACTTCCCTCTTCCTCCACCTCCAGCAGCTGATAATTAACCTGATAGCCCTCCCTCGCCTCTCCGTGCAGCTGCGAGCCATAGGAGAGCAGAAACGGCGTGGTGCCGTCCGCTTTTACATACCAGACGCCCTCCTCCTTCGCGGAAGAAATATTTCCCCAGTCCTTTCCTCCCCATGCGCTCTCCGGCTGCAGCACGGTTGTGGAAACCCAACCCGCTATTTCTTCCGGGCGCAGGCGGATATACGTTGTCGCCGACAGATTTCCCGCCACATCTGCCACCGCAATATGCAGATACCTTTCCTCCGCAGACGCAGGAATCACAATTCTTTCCTGTTCCAGCAGAGCCCCGCGGTTTTCCGCATTTTCCGCATTGACCTGCGTATCCGCCTTCTCATCCACAAGATAATAGTAGCCCCTGATTCCCGAAATCAGCACATTCCTTGTGATGTTGGAAACACAAAGCAGCTCGTTGCTGCCGGCGGTGTAGGATTCCGCCTTGTGAAAGTAAACACTTCCCCTGTCCGCCGGTCTTTCAAAGGTTACTGCCAGCACATACTCCGTCCACTCCGCAGATGCCTCTCCTGCCTGTGCTGCCGCCTTCTCCATGCGCACCTTCACCGTTTCCCCGTCTACCGCCTCCGGTGCAGCCAAATCCGTCGCCAGAACCGCATTCAGCTGCTGTCCGTCACAAAAGCCGACCTCCAGAGCCCGAATCCAAGCCCCTCCATCACCGCTTCTGCTTCCCTTTTCCATGCGATAGGTAACAGCGTATTCCGTATTGACATAGGAAGAGCCTCCATATGCCGGGCTGACGCTCTCAATCGTCACGCCCTCCGTTTTTCCACAGTTATACCCGGCACTTAAGGCACAGGAAAAGCGGTACGCACTGCACGGGGCAGCAAAATCCGAGACAGTTCCGCAGAGATTACAGCTATAATATGATTCCGTTCTCTCCCAACGCGGGTTAAACGAACCGCAGGCTCCATACGGATTGCCCGGATAATGCGCATGTGGACCCTCCTGACAGTTTGAGCAGCACAGAGCATCCTCCCAGCTTCGTGTTTCCTCATGCTCTGTCTTCGTGCCGTTACATCTGATATAACAGCTTCCTCCATAGGCAGAATGCATATGATACTGACAGCCGGAATGATGCCTGTGATAAATGACCTCTCCCGTTCTTCCGCCCCAGTATCCGCCTCCTCCGCCGGTCTGTCCGCTCTCGCCGGCTCTTCCAAGCTGTGACGGCTCCTGCTCCAGCAGTCCGTTCTCCTCGCCGCCGTCTCCACCGTCTCCCGCGGCACAGCCACCTCCGCCTCCTCCGCCAATCAGAAGCGTACCCTTTTTGTCTGAGACAATACACGTACAGCCTCCGCCATTTCCGTATGCCGTGCCGACGCCTCCCCCGTTGTAGCCGCTTTGTCCTCCCACGGAAATTGTGAGCACTTCCCCCTTCACCAGGTAAAAATTTCCCGTGACGCTCCCGCCTTTTCCTCCAGCACCTGACGCACTGCTTTCTCCCTGCGCGCCCGCTGCCGTCAGCTCATAAAAGCCGGTGTCAGGAATCGTTACTGTTCTTACGTCGCCACTGCATCCGTAAGCGCTGTACAAAAGCCCCGGCTCTTCCTCTGCCGCCGCGTCATACAGCTGTCTGAACCGTACTCCGTCCACGCTCTGATACAGTCTGTAGGCTTTGTTTTTTCCATCCTTCTGGCTCCACGACAGGTCTACCGCGCCCCTGCCGCCGTCCGCCATATAATTATCCTTTGCGTACAGTACAAGCTCTGCCCACTTGGCGTAGAGCGTGACATCCTCATTCGGCAGAAACTCCTCCCCTTCATGCCCCACCGGCAGGGTGCACGCCTCATCTTTGTACCAGCCGCCAAAGGAATGTCCTTCCTTCCTGGGCTTTGGAAGCACAACCGGCTCTCTGACGTAAAGAGCCGTGACATAGTCCGTGTCTCCCTCCTCTCCGCGAAACACATAACGCTCCTTCTCCAGCAGCTCTCCTCCTGCCGGCTGTCTGAGACTCCATTCTCTGAAGGAGACGATACCTTGTATCGGTTCCAGCTCCTCTCCCCCGTTGGTCACAAATGCGACCTCATATCCCCTTGGCGGAACAATCGTTTCCGTCTCCAGAAGATACTCCTCCCCGTACTCCCTGCGCAGGATTGTTCTTTCTTCCGTTCCCAGATAGCTCCCCCCATTCGGGTCAATCTCCAGCTCTGTTTTTACCTTCTCCCAGCGGGCATAGAGCGTGATGCTGCCCGTTTGCGCCTCCTCGTCATAGTTTTCCGAGGACAGATTAAAAATCTCCGCCCCGTCCCCGTAAGAGCTGCCGCTTCCATCCGGGCTGGTATTCCACTCCACAAAGCGATACCCCTCTCTGTAATAGGCGTTTCGGTTCAGATGGGTATTGGGTGTCACCTCCCTGCCCTCGTACACGGTTGCATTATCGTACATATGCAGGCTGGACTCCATTCTTCCCTCCGCCGGAGTGGCAGCAGGATCATTAGCGTCGTACCTTATTTGATATCGGTTATAAGAAATCTCCCTGCAGATATGCGCCTGCCCCCCAAAGCCCTGCTCCAGATGATTACAGGTGGGACAGAGATAATACTTGTCCAAATCGACGTCAATATAGTGCACGGATGCCACTGCCTCCCGGCTTCCGTAGATAAGCCCGCCCGTGATACACTCACCGCAATCTGCACAAAATGCCTCCCAGCCGGAATAGTACGGCTGCAGACAAATCTCCCTGCCAAAGCTCAGTCCGTGATAGTCCCGCGGATACTGTGGCAGAGCATGGCGGCAGACAGCATAAGGAAACATAACCCTCCAGCTTCCCACAGGCACTTCTCCGTGCCGCTGCGTATCATAGTAATGCTCCCCCTTCCGCAGTCCGCGCAGGGAAGATGCAATTCCCGTCTCCACCGTTTCACCCCTTTTATAATGCAGCGGAGCTTTCAATTCCTCCTGAAAGCTCCACGCACGCCCATCCGGCGAAAAGGCTACATAAGGGCTGTCATACAGCGTCTCCGCCTTAGCCTCCGCCCCCGGAAGCGCTCTGCACATCGCAAGGCTTCCAAGGAGAAGCAGCGCCTTCCGTATCCTCAATTTTTTCCTTTTTTCTCCCATTCTGCCCCCTATACTCCGTTTCTTTTCTTCACGCGTTCGCTCCTCTTTATTCTCCGCTTTCCCCCGCGTTCATCTCTCTTCATGCTCCACCTTTTTTCTTTACGCATCCGTGTGGCATTTCTGAGCGTTGTAGCGTCTGCGTTACTCTACCCTTCTGACCACACGGATTGAGCCTGCTGACAGCTCCGTCCAGAATCCCGCTATGTCTGCCCTGTCCAGATAGACATTGATTCGCTGTGCCGCGGTTGTCGCATCCTCATTCGCAATCTGCCTGCCCGTCTGGTCAAACACCGCCTGTACATATACGTTTTCGCGAATCAGTACTGTCTCCTGCCCGTCTGACACACTGTAAATATGAATCCAATCGCCGGCTCTGAGCACTCCGCCCACCACCTGGTACAAGTCCTCCGCCCGAAAGCCGATGACACACGGCTCCGCCATCCCTTCAAGGATTTCGCTCCTCTCCTCAAACATTCCGTCGGTTAAAAGTGTGCCCTCGTCAATATCATAGACTGCTGCCAGCCCTTGCGTCTGCAAAGGGCTTTTCAGGGCTGTCTTCGGGATACAGCGACTGTCCAGCTCCTGCTCTTCAAAATAGACAGAGTAGTTTTTCTCCGTAATCATCGTTCCTCTCGGTATGGCTTTCGCCGCCGCAAAGACACTTCCCTTCTCATACTCTGCGAGCACCTTTTTTTCCGTCTGTACCATCACCGCAAACACGGCAACCGATGCCGTCAGTGCCGCCAGAATACTTCCTATCCGCAGGCGTTCCCGAAGGCTTCCTGCCCTCCCCTCAGCCTTTGCCGCACGCCGCCGCGCCCGCCTTCTCTCTCTCCTTATCTCTTTATTTACCTTCCTCTCTGTCCGCTGCATCTGTAGCCCTCTCTTTCCTTCCTCACTTTTCCATCCGCTTTCCGTAGTTTTATTCTCTCTGCCTCCTGCGTCTTTCCCGTCCCGTGCTCTCGTTCTCTCTCTTCTTTCTGCGCCTTTTCCCGTCCCGTGCTCTCGTTCTCTCTGACTTCTGCGCCTTTCCCCGTTCCGTGCTCTCGCTCTCTCTGCTTTCTGCGCCTTTCCTCCGGCTTACGGCTCTTCTCCCTCTGCCGCTATGTCCACGAGCTTCCCCTTGTGTGCCTCTGACTCCACTCCAAGGATTCCTTCTATTTTGTAAGATATTTCACTGTATACCCCCGTGTTTTCTATGAGGCTGCCGTCAGGAGCTGCCGCACTCCCCAGCGTCTCCTTCCATCCCGTTACCGTTCCCGCCTCATCTACCTGCATCACCTGCACATCATTTCCACTCACGTTATATACGGTATAATTTACTACCCGCACCGGGCCCGAAATCATGCTGCGGTTTGTGCACTCTCCTGCCTCATTCAGACCCAGATTTCCCCTGACCGCCGTCAGATACCGCGCATAAGCTTCCTCCACATTCTTTATGAAACGCCTCCTTGAAATTCCATATTCCTCCACATCGATGACAGCCGATGCCAGATTGGAGGCGGCAAGGGCATCCTCCAGATATGCCGCAGAGCTTCTGAAAAGCTCCAGCTGCAGAGAAGCGCAGAGAAAAATCCCCAGAAACAGCAGGAAGAATACGCCTGTCACCCAGTTTACCTGCCCTGCTTCAGTTCTTTGCAGTAGACACCCTCTTTTCCTCAAATTCATACTCTCCTCCCAGCATCCCGCTGATTCGCAGCTCAATCGGCTCACCATAGGGCACTTTCCCTTCTGTTCCGCCCAGCACCGCCTCTGTCACCCCAAGCCCCTCCAGCTCCGTCAAAAGCACTGCCCGGTCTGCCTCTGTCAGCTCTCCCACCGTCTCCATTTTCAGGATGTACTTTCTGGCAAGCTGCCCCACTGCCGCCTTTTGAAACACCAGCCCGGCACTCTCCATATATGCCGCCATAAGCGCTGTCATCGCCAGCATACAGACGCAGGCTGACATCATCTCTCCTATGCTTCCCTTCTCCCGCTTCATCCGCCTCTCCTCCTTTTCTCCCGTTTTTCCCGCACCGGCATAAGCCCCGACCATGATTCCTATCCTCTGCGCAGAATAAGCTTTCACGCCACGCCGCTTAAAATCTGCTGCGCCTTTGTCGTCATGGCTGTCACAAGGGTCTGGATAAACGCCGTCAGGCTGTCCTTCATTACCACGCACAGCAGCAGCGCAATAATGCAAAGCCCCACCGTCACCAGAATACCGTCTATTCCCTCCTCCGTTTTCAATGCCTTTTCTCTTATCCGGCATCCCACCCACATCAATCTGTCTTTCACTCTTTTTCCTCCTTTTTCGTTTTCCTTCTCAAAATCCTGCTGCCGCCCCGAACATGTGCATCACACAGGCATAAACCGCAACTCCCAGTACCGCCGATAAAATACCCAGCTGATAAAAGGTCACGCTTCTGTCCAGAGCACCTTTTCTTTTTGCCAGCACAGTCTCCTCCATATCCTTAAGCTGTTCCCCGATGTCTCCCAAAAGCTCCAATGCCTGCCCCGATTCCAGCGCCTGTAAAATAATCATGCAGAGGGAATCTATGTATCGGTTGTCAAAGCCTGCCTGAAAGCGCTCCAGCGCCTGATGGGCATCCGCCTTCACGGCGACATCCCCCGCCAGCCTTAAAAGCGCTGCCCTTAAACGTGCGCTTTTTGCGCTCCCATAGCATTCCGTAAGGGCATCCATGACATAAACTCCTGCCCGAATCTGAATTTCCAGCGCATGATAAATCAGCTTTAGCTCCGGCAGCAGTTTCTCATTATCCCGGCTGTTTAAGTAAAGCAGCAGTACATCAGGCAGAAAAAACAGCACCAGACCCGCACACAGACCCGCAAATACCGAGGCAGACAGCATCACCAGCATTCCCACCGCTGCAAGCAGAATCCTCACTGCCAGATAACGCAGTGGCTCCATCCGTCTGCCGTAATGAAAGGCAGCGCCGTTTTTTTCCAGCCAGGACTGCGTTTTCTGATACCAGCTTACTGCCCGTCTCTGTTTTTTCAGAAGCCCTCTAAGCTCCCGGAAGGTTTTTAGCACCACTCTCTCAGGATGAAACTGCCTCTGTAGGCTGACAAACAGCAGGAACATCATGCCTCCCGCTAAAGCAGGCAGCCATCGCAGCCATTTTTCATAGCAAACTCCCTTCATTTTCCCTCCCTACACCTGAACTTTTCTTGTCTGACCCACAAAGAGCAGCAGAATCACCAGTATCACTCCAAGCGCCAGCTTCCCCGGAAGCGTCCGAAACAGCAGTTCTCCGACAGGCATCTCAATCAGGGAACCCACAACTCCCAGCACCGCCAGTGACATGACTAACAGGATACACATATTGATAAACGCCTCCCTGAGCATTTCCTTTCTCTCCTGCAGTGTGCGCTGATACTCCCTCATGCTTCTGCGGCTGCTATTCACCATGGTGGAAAAATCCGCGCAGTATCGGACACTGATTTCCATATTTCTTGCCAGCTCCTTAAACTTCGGATGCTCTATGCGCTCCGCCATGCCCAGCAGGGCAAGCCCGGTGTCCCCCGTCAGCTGAGCCTCCGCACAGCAGGTCTCCAAAGCACCTCTTAGCGGCTCCTCCATATAGCGGCTTACCTGCTCTAAAACAGCGGTGACTTCTCCCTCCGTGACACTGTAATTTCCAAGAAAATCCAGAAGCTTCATCAGGTTTTCATTAACCCTTCTTAAATTTCTCCTTCTGCAGCCCTGCACAAGCCCCGCTTCTCCCAGCAAGACAGGCAAAGCAGCCCAAGCCGCCTGCCGGATACCTCCCAAAAGAAGGAACGCACTAAATACCGCTCCCAGCAAGACCAGATTCCCCGCAATCCACCATTCCACCGTCAGACCGGGTATCCTCTGCTTTAGTCCGCTGTATTGCAGCTGCTTCTCCAGCCTCCACAGAACAGAAGCCTCCTCCTGCAGAAGCAAAAGCCTCTTTCTCTCCTGCAGCGCGCGCCGTCTTGCGGCAGCATCCATATCCGACAGGGTTCTTTTTGCCAGACTGTCAAGCCGTCCGTACAGCCGTCTCTCCCGAAGAAGAAGCAAAAATCCCAGAAACAGGCATAAAAAGCATATCCCTCTCATACTATCCCTCCCCATAAATTTTGTGGTAAATCGGCTGCTGTCGTTTTTCATCCCATCCCTGACATTCATAAATTTCACGGACATGATAATGCTCCATAAAGACCAGTGTCTGAAAACAGTCCATCATACGCATCAGCTCAGCCTTAGAATATCTGCTCTCGTACATACAGTAGTCGACCAGCTTGTCCAGCGCCCGCTCCGCAGACGGTGCATGTATGGTTGCCGCACAGAGCTGTCCCGTATAGGCTGCATTCAGCAGATAAAGCGCCTCCCCTCCCTTCACCTCACCGATGATAAAAAAGTCCACATCCATAGTCAGTCCCGCAATGCTGATATCCTTCAGGTCGTAATTTACCTGCTGTTCTCCCGTACCCGGCAGCGAGTGTAAAAACATCATGTCCGGATGGAAACGGGTCGTCAGCTCATCTGCCTGCTGCGCCACCAGCACGGCACAATCGTCCGGCAGTGTCTCCTTTAATGCGTTTAACAGTGTGGTTTTTCCGGAGGAATTTCCCCCGCATATCAGGGTGGAGCTCTCACGGAAGCGTCGGACGAGCAGCTCTGCCGTTTCCCTGTCCAGCATCTCCTGCTCAATCAGCTCCCCAATCTGCGGGAAACGCCTCGGCACCTTTCGAATGCAGAGATAGGGTTCACTGTAGGTATTGACAAGCGGCATGGATAGTGTAAAACGCAAAATGAAATCGGGATGGCTCTCATTGTCCGTGAAACGTTGAATGGCATTCAGATTTGAAATATTGACCTGGTTTCTGGTGGCAAGATAATCAATGAATTGTCTGTACTCTCTCGGTGTGGCAAAGGCAACCCCCGAATCTGTCCTTTGCCCTTTCCGCTTAATGCGGATGTTGTCATGACTCACCACACGGATGTCCGAAATCGTCTTATCGTCGATGAGCTCAGAAAGTCTGGAATAGCCGAAAATGTATTTTTCAAAATCTCCAAGAAGCTGCTCCGCGCCCGCCTTTTCCATCGGATAATAGGCAGCTATGTGCTCCGCCGCCTCCGCAAGAAAGGCATCCCTTGCAAGCTTTCCCTTCTTCATCTGCATCAGGGACTGCTGCTTCTGCGTGGTATAGTCTCTTACCAGCTGCTCAAGCAGATTCTCTCCCCCGGCACCATATTCTGTTTTGATTGCTTCACACCTCCCTGTATCAAAATGAACTCAAAGTGAATAACGGCGGAATCGCCTGAAAATAATAGATGCTGAAAGCTTTCAGAGCTCCCCGGTGCTCTCCGGGTGAGTGATTGTTAATTTACACCCGAAAAAACGAATTGTCAACACTTATTTTTTTCTTGTGGTTTTCGGAAGGGAATGCTATACTGATAACAGCGACACAATCGGATTTTCGGATACGTCGGGCAATCGGGGCAGGATTTCCTGCAATCGGTTTGGAATGGAGGTAGCTATGGAAATGGCAGGTCTTATCGTATTGGGCGGCGGACTTCTCATCATTATCTTCGCAGTTATCGCTGCAGTGACGGCTTCCGTCGTTTCGGCAGTGGCAGCCGTGAATGCCAATGTCAACTTCGACGAGGAATAATCCTCTTTTTTGTTTTTCTTCCTCTTTGTCCTTTTTCGTTTCTTCGGACGGCTTTCGCCCATCAGACAGTCCTATATTATCACCGCTTTTAAGAGTCGGTTTCACATAACAGTCACCAGGAGCACCGAAACCGGCACCGGAGGTGCAGCGTCAAGCACTAAAAGTGGCACTAAAAGTGCTTTTGCGGCGGCGATGCCACCAGCAGCAGCCACGGCATCTGCGTCAGGGACGGCAACGTAACCGCTAATTCCCCTGCAAACGTCACCACCGTCGGCGGCGCGGTGACCAGCACCGCCTCCTCCGGAATCGCCGACGCGCTTCAGGCCGAGAGCTGTGGCGTAATCTTGCGGAACACGCAGGAGGACAGCGCGAACGGTGAAATCAAGGTCTTAATGGGAGCAAAGCTGACCGCCGAGGCGGGCAACACCTCCTCCGCCGCTGGAGCGGCTCACAGCGACGATACCTGTGTAGTGATTGGACGCAGCTTGTATCGTTCGTCGGTCGCCTCTATTCTCCGTCCGTCTCCAGCGCTCCGTAGGTAAGCATCCGCAGCCTTCGCACCGCCTGCGTCGTTCCTGCGCCACAGCGCTGGATGAAATACAGCAGCACCAAATCCTCAGCAGGATCCATTGTCACATAATTGCCTGTCCATCCGTCCCAGCCGTGTTCTCCGGGTGAGGCGTTTGAGCCTGCCGCTCCCTGGTCCGTCAGAACCCGCATCAGGCATCCGTAGCCGTAGCCCCTGACACTGTCCCAGTTGTAGGTGCGCTTCTGTTCCTCAGTCAGTCGGTTTTGGGTCATAAACTCCACCGTCTTTCGCCCGAGAAGCCGTTTCCCCTCATAAACTCCCCTGTGGGTCAGCATAGATGCAAAATGGCTGTAATCATCCAATGTGGAAACCAGCCCTGCACCGCCGGACTCAAAGGCAACATCCTCTCCGTAATACTCTCCCAGATGGCTGCCCGTATGGGGAATCAGTCCGTTCTCCGTCGCATCGTATGCCTGCGCAAAACGCTCCAGCTTGTTCCCCGGTACGAAAAAGCCCGTATCCGGCATATCGAGTGGTTCAAAAAACTCCTCCCGCAGGAAGCTGCCATAGCTTTTTCCCGATACCACCTCCACCAGTGCTCCCAGGACATCCGCCGAGAAGCCGTAATGCCATCTGTCGCCCGGCTGAAACAGAAGCGGGACTGAGGCAATTCCCCTCGCGTACTCCTGTGTATCCACGCACTCTCCCGCCTGCCGTCTTGCGACAAAGCCCTCCACGACAGACTGCATCCTCCTGCCGGGCTCTGTGGTCCCATCCGGATAAGTGATGCCGGAGGTCATATTCAGCAGATCAGAGATCGTAATTTCCTTCTTCGCCGGAGTCTCCCCCTGCTTCTCATCCCACACCTGCATCCCCCGAAAGCATGGAAGATAGTCCGAGACCGCATCCAACAGGTCAAGCTCTCCTCTCTCCGCAAGCAGCATCACTGCGGCAGCCGTCACGGGCTTTGTCATGGAATAGAGGCGGATAATGGTATCCCGCCTCATCGGCATTCCCCTTTCCGCGTCCGCGAATCCGAAGCTGCCGTAATAGATTTCCCTTCCCCGGTGCAGCGCCAACGCGCTGACACCCTTTACACTGCCTCTTTTTAATTCATTTTGCAGTAATTCGTCTACTCTTTTTCCATACTCAGACATATGTCTCTCCATTCCGCAGCTGCCGGCGTCATGCCTTTTCTATATTTCTACCTCCAGATGGAGCACGCTGCACGCGGGCATGGTAAAGCATACTCGGTTATCCTTTACTGCCGTCACCGAAAACTCACCCGTATGTACCTCGTTCGGTGTCTCAAAGGTATTATGTGCGCGCATTTCTCCCGTAAGGATGCGTCCCTTTGCGGACTTCACGGGGGTCTCTGCAAAGACTGCCTCTATCGTGGCAGCATCGCTCAGTGAGGCGTTTGTCATGGTTATATGAAGCTTTCCCTCCCTGTCCATAGATACCGACTCGGACAAATCGGGAATCCTCACCTCCTCCATGATTCCGATTTCCTTCGTCTCCACAGAGGATTCCACCAGCTCACCATCCTGATGATACTTATAGAGGTCAAAGGTATGCCAGGTAGGTGTCTTAAGCATCTTCTTTCCATCCGTCAGAATGACAGCCTGCAAGACATTCACCATCTGTGCGATGTTTGCCATCTTCACGCGGTCGCAGTGCTTGTTGAACAGATTCAGGTTCAGCCCTGCCACCATGGCATCCCGCATACTGTTCTGCTGGTACAGGAAACCGGGATTTGTTCCGGGCTCCACATCATACCAGGTTCCCCACTCATCAATCACCATGCCTATCTTTTTCTCCGGGTCATACTGATCCATAATGGCACCATGTCCCTGAATCAGCTCCTCCATCTTGAGGGTTGTCTTGAGTGTGCTGTACCAGCCCTTCTCATCAAAGTCCAGCGCAGAGCCCTTTCTTCCCCAGTTTCCGGTGGGCAGCGTGTAGTAATGCAGGGAAAGTCCGTTCATAAAGCCGTTTCCATGGTCAAAGGTCGTCTCCAGCACCTTATCCGTCCAGTGGTAGTCTCCGGCGTTTGCACCACAGGCAATCTTGCAGATAGGCTTTGTGCGGTCATAGGTGCGCACATAGGTCTGGTATCTGCGGTACAAGTCCCCGTAGTACTCCGGGCGCATACTGCCGCCACAGCCCCAGTTTTCGTTGCCGACACCGAAATAGTCCACGCGCCAGGGCTTCTCGTGTCCGTTTTCCTTGCGCAAATCCGCCATGGGGGAGACACCCTCAAAGGTCATATATTCCACCCATTCGCTCATCTCCTGCACGGTTCCGCTTCCCACGTTGCCGTTAATGTATGTCTTACAGCCCAGCTGGCGGCACAGCTCCATAAACTCATGTGTGCCAAAGCTGTTGTCCTCCACCACGCCGCCCCAGTGGGTGTTAATCATCTTCTTGCGTCCCTCTTTGGGTCCGATGCCGTCCTTCCAATGATATTCGTCCGCAAAGCAGCCTCCCGGCCATCGCAGCACGGGCACCCTGATTTCCTTCAGCGCCTCCACCACATCCGTCCGCATACCGTTCACGTTCGGAATCTCCGAATTTTCCCCCACATAAATTCCCTCGTAGATACACCTTCCCAGATGCTCCGAAAAATGACCCTGCAGCTCCGGGTTGATATGTCCCTTTTTAACATTCGGATTCACATACAGTTTTGCCATGCCTGATACCCTCTCCTTTATTGTTTTGCTTCTCTGTGAAATATTTAACTTTTCACCTATATCCCCAGTCTATTTCATTGCAGCCGAATTGTCAAATGAAAATACCCCGCGAACTTTTTCTACCACGTGTCCGCAATCTGTGCTATACTTAATGCAGTGTAAGTGTTCTCGAAATGGAGATTCGTATGAGAATAAGGGATGCCGTAGCAAATATGCAAAGGAAGGCTCCTTCCGGGGAGCTTAAGCAGCTCCTTACCCCATGGGGCGAGGAGCTGCAGAACAACAACAGCGAAAGTGTCTGGCAGGAGTATCCCCGCCCGGAGCTATACAGGAAAAATTATCGCATACTCAACGGGAAGTGGAAATATGCCTTTTCTGCCCCCGGGACAGCCCTTCTTCCCGGAACTCCCATCCCCTCCGAGGGACGCATACTGGTTCCTTTCTCTCCCGAAAGTCTGCTCTCCGGCGTAGGACGGCAGCTTTTGCCCGATGAAGAACTCTGGTACGAGCAGAATCTCACCTTTACCGAGGCGGATATAAGCTGCAAAGGGCGCGGTATGCGCTGCATACTGCACTTTGAGGCAGTAGACCGGCAGGCTGATGTTTATGCCAACGGCAGTAAGCTTGTCTCCCATATCGGCGGCTATCTTCCCTTTTCCGCCGACCTCACCGATTTCGTCTCAGAGACGCCTCTGCTGCTGCAGCTGTGCGTCCGTGACGGGAGCGACACCTCCTGGTACAGCCGCGGCAAGCAGACCTTAAACAGAGGCGGAATGTTCTACACCGCCCAGAGCGGCATCTGGCAGAGTGTATGGTACGAGTGGGTTCCTGCAAATTATATTCAGAGCCTGCGCATCACACCCTCTCCCGACACCGGCTCCGTAACCATCACCATGAACTCACCCCGCGAGTTTTCCTCCGTCTCCTGTACGGTTTATAAGGCGGACGCATCTTACTCCACCAGGCTCCTGCCCGGAAAACGGACAATGCCCCTGATTGGAGTTACCGTCAGACGTGAATCCGCCGCACCTGACACCCTGTGTCTGACCCTGCCGGAGGACACTGTTTTCCTCTGGACTCCGGAGACTCCCTACCTGTACGGTTTTACCATCATGGCGGACGAAGACATTATTCACGGCTATTTTGCCCTGCGCTCCTTTACCGTGGAGCCTGATGAGAAGGGCGTGATGCGCTTCTGTCTGAATCACACGCCCTATTTCCTTCACGGACTGCTGGATCAGGGCTACTGGCCGGACGGTCTTATGACTGCGCCCTCTGACGATGCCCTTATCTATGACATCCGGCTGGCAAAAAGAGCAGGCTTCAATATGCTGCGCAAGCACATCAAAATCGAGTCCAGACGCTGGTACTATCACTGCGACCGTCTCGGTATGATTGTATGGCAGGATATGGTAAACGGCGGTTCTTCCTACCACATGCCTCTTGTCTGCTATCTGCCCACCCTCTTTCCCCGACTTACAGCGCGGCTGAAGGATTCCCACTATCGGCTGCTCTCGCGCTCCTCCGCAGAGGGGAGACTCTTCTGGGAAAAGGAATGTCTGGACACCGTGGAGCATCTCTACAGTGTACCCTCTCTCGCCGTCTGGGTTCCCTTCAACGAGGGCTGGGGACAGTTTGATGCTGTACGCATCTGCCGGCTGATAAAAGAAAAAGACCCCACCCGTCCGATTGACCATGCCAGCGGCTGGTTCGATCAGAAGGGCGGAGACTTTAAGAGTGTTCACAATTATTTTCGGAAGCTGCGGGTAAGAGCGGACCTCAAACGTGCCTTCGTCCTAAGCGAATACGGAGGCTATGCCTGCCATATCGCCGGTCATTCCTCTGTCGAGCGCATCTACGGCTATAGAAGGTACGACACGCCCGCGCAATGGAATGCTGCCTTCCGTCAGCTTATGGAGCTTCAGGTGTTTCCCCTGATTACAAAGGGCTTAAGCGGAGCCGTATACACACAGCTCTCCGACGTGGAAGAGGAGGTCAACGGTCTTGTCACCTACGACAGGCGCGTGGAAAAGCTCAGCCTGCCAGCCTCTTCTCAAGAACCTTCTTAACATGAAAATAGGCAGGAATCAGAAAGACATCCGCCAGAATCCACGCGATGGGATTTCCGAGGCATACACCCGTAAAGCCCAGTATGGGCACCAGCACAAAGCCTGCCAGGGTTCTCGCCACCATCTCGAACACTCCTGCCAGAATGGCAAAGGTCGGGAAGCCCATTCCCTGTATCAGGAAGCGCACAATGTTCACGAGTGCCAGCGCAAAGTAAAACACGGTATTCCACAAAAGCATCGTTCTCACGTCGCCGATGATTGCCGCCTCAGAGGCATCCAGAAACAGCGTTGCCAAAGGGGCTCCCGCCACAAGTGAGACCAGAAAGGCAAGCACCGAATATCCTCCTCCCAGCAGCACACAGGAGCGCAGTCCCTTTCCGATTCTGTCCAGTCGTCCCGCACCGACATTCTGTCCGCCGTAGGTCGCCATGGTCGAGCCCAGCGCATCAAAGGGGCAGCACAAAAAGCCACTGATTCTTCCTCCTGCCGTCACCGCTGCCACCGCGTCTGAGCCCAGAGTGTTGGTGGCGCTCTGCAAAACAACACTGCCGATGGCGGTGATGGAGTACTGCAGTCCCATGGGCACTCCCATACCGCAGAGGCTTCCACAGAGATGAGCGTCCAAAGCCCACTCGCCCTTCTGAATTTTTAAGATTTCGAATTTCTTTATCATAAACAGCAGACAGAGCACACCGGAAATCCCCTGTGAAATCACTGTTGCCCATGCCGCTCCCGCTACACCCCAATGCAGATTGAGGATAAAAAACAGATCCAGCCCCACATTCAGGAAGGAAGAGAGCACGAGGAAAACCACGGGCGTTCTGCTGTCTCCCAGCGCACGGATGATGCCAGCACACATATTATAGAGAAAGGTCGTCGGGATTCCCAGGAAAATAACCCAGATATATGCATATGCCGCATCCAGAATGTTATCCGGCGTCTTCATCAGCACCAGAATGGGACGGCAGAGCACAACGGTCAGCACCGTCATCACAGCGGCAAAGGCAACGGTCAGCCACACGCAGTTTGCCACAATCCTGCGCAGGCCTGAATAATCTCCTGCCCCAAACTTATGAGAGACGGGAATGGAAAAGCCGCTGCAGATTCCCATGCAGAAGCCGATAATCAGGAAGTTGACAGAGCCTGTGGAGCCGACCGCCGCCAGATTATCCTTGCCCAGAAAACGGCCTACAATGACCGTATCTACCATGCTGTAAAACTGCTGAAAAAGAAAGCCGCACAAAAGCGGTATGGAAAACCCCAGTATCAGCTTCATCGGGGAGCCCTTTGTCATATCCCTGGTCATAACTCTTCTTCCTTTCGACCTGCATCTGTATCTCTGTTTCTCTGTTTCTCAACGCACACACCCTCACCGTTTTTTCGGTTCAGGATGTTTCGACAAATCGAGTGTAGCCTCATTTTGGGCGAAGTACAATGTACATTTTTGCCATAATTTTGAATTTCCTGTATTTTCTTGTTCGCCTCGTGCCGCTAAGCCGCAAAAAGGAACACCGATCGCGGACATAGCCGTCCTCTGACCGGTGTTCTTCCATCTTCTCCGTTATCGCACTTACGTCTGCAGCCCTACGCTATGGACATCAGCCCCGCTTTCTCCTCAGCAGAAGGGATTCTCCGTGGGATAAGGAAGTGACTTCGGCTGGTTGTAGTTCAAATCCTCGACGGGTACTCCGATAAACTTGAATACCTCAAAGAGAGCCTTTCCGAAGTGGCCAAATGCCACTGCTCCGTGATGAGGATAATTCTTCTCAATCAGCACATGGCGGTAGAAGCGTCCCATTTCAGGGATTGCAAACACACCGATGCCGCCGAAGGACTTCGTTGCAACCGGAAGCACCTCGCCCTGTGCAATGTATGCGCGCAGCTTATTGTCCGCGGTGGACTGCAGACGATAGAAGGTAATGTCGCCGGGGATGATGTCGCCCTCCAGCGTGCCGTTGGTAACCTCTACCGGCAGCGAACGCGCCATAATCTTCTGATACTTCATGCTGCATGCCGCCAGCTTTCTGGAACAGGTATTTCCGCAGTGGAAGCCCATGAAGGTATCCTTGTGAGTATAAGGGAATTTGCCCTCGATGGCTTCCTTATACATATCCTCAGGTACGGAATTGTTGATATCCAACAGTGTAACCGCATCCGCGCTGACGCAGGTACCGATGAACTCACTTAAGCAGCCGTAAATGTCAACCTCACAGGAGACGGGAATGCCCATGCCCGTGAGACGGCTGTTTACATAGCAGGGAACAAAGCCAAACTGCGTCTGGAATGCAGGCCAGCACTTTCCGGCGATTGCAACATACTTGCGGTAGCCCTTATGTGCCTCCACCCAGTCTAAGAGTGTCAGCTCGTACTGCGCCAGCTTTGGCAGCACCTCCGGCTTCATGTTGCCTGCGCCAAGCTCCTCCTCCATCTCCTTCACCTTAGCGGGAATTCTCTCATCGCCTGCATGCTTATTAAATGCCTCAAAGAGGTCAAGCTCTGAGTTCTCCTCAATCTCAACGCCCAGATTATACAGCTGCTTGATGGGGGCGTTACATGCAAGGAAATTTAAGGGTCTGGGACCAAAGGAGATAATCTTTAAGTCGCTCAGTCCGATGATTGCCCTCGCAATGGGAACAAACTCATGAATCATATCAGCGCATTCTCCGGCAGTACCAACGGGGTACTCCGGGATATATGCCTTGATGTTGCGCAGCTTCAGGTTATAGCTTGCATTCAGCATACCGCAGTATGCGTCACCGCGTCCGTCAGACAAATCATTCTGGCTCTCCTCTGCCGCTGCCACAAAGATGGCCGGTCCGTCAAAGTGCTTCGCGAGAAGCGTCTCGGAAATCTCAGGTCCGAAATTTCCCAGATAAACACAGAGCGCATTACAGCCTGCCTTCTTCACATCCTCCAGCGCCTGCACCATGTGGATTTCACTCTCCACGATACAGATGGGGCACTCATAGATGTCTGCTGCGCCGTATTTTTCCGTGTAAGCCTTAATCAGAGCCTTTCTCCTGTTGACGGATAAGCTCTCCGGGAAGCAGTCACGGCTGACTGCCACGATACCGATTTTTACCTGTGGTAAATTGTTCATGTCTGAACCCTCCTGTGATAAATTAAACTTAAAGCATCGCTTTTGCAATGCAAAAACTTCCGTTTCACACGCTAGTCATTGATGTCGGGATTTTTTCCCTTAAGTCCGAGGAAGCTGCCCTCGTCCAGTCCTCCCTCCGCATGACCGATAAGCCACTTGTTTACCGCCGTAATCAGGCAGTCCTCATTATCCGTGGAAGCAGCTTCCGCTCTCACGTGCTCTGTCTTTAACGGATAGTTTGTACCCTTAGGCAGCACAACCGCTACCTGAAAGCCCTGCCCGCCCACGCCGCAGGGTGCATAGTGCAGAGTCGTTGCATATACCTCCACCGCCATTCCCGCCGGAATCAGAAAAGCCTCCACCTTTGAGGTGTCATAGGTGTAGTCCGCCCCGACATCCGTCAAAAGTCCCAGCATCAGAACTGCATCGGTTGCCGCCACATTGATTTCGGAATCCCTGTGGTACTCCAGCGCATTCAGCTTTGTGTTGTGACCGTTGCAGTACCCTATCTGAATCGGCATCTCGCCATAGGTAAGTGCTGACAGCTCCTGCATTACAGGAAGCGCCTCCAGCGCCGCAGCACTCGGCTCATAGACAACTCCCTCCGGAACAGGAGTTTTCTTCAGCTCCTCCACCAGGGCGGAGAAGTCCACGTTCGTCACGACCTTACCGTATTTTTGAAAAGCTGCATCCGTTACAGACAAAATCTTCATCTTTTTTCATCCTTTCCTGTTTGGTGTATACTATTTTCCGCCAGCTCCACCCGCCGGTATCTGATTCCTCCTGTCGGTGTCCGGCTCCGCTTATCGGTGTCCGCCTTCGGTCGTCAGCTCCAAAGCTGCCTGCAGGCAGGGTATATTTTCTTAAACTGCGCGTAACGCTCCTCGTACTTTGCCACCAGCTCCGGCTCCGGCTCCACAGTATCCACAATCCGAACCACCCTCGCTGCTATTTCCTCCACGCTTGCGTATTCACCGCACGCCACTGCTGCCAGCATGGCACCGCCCATGGCAGGTCCTTCCTCACTCTCTATGACATCCACCTTCAGATTCAGCACGTTGGCAATAATCCTTCTCCAGAGCGGGCTCTTTGCGCCGCCGCCGCAGATTTTCGTCCGCGTCAGCGAAATTCCCAGAGACTTTGCGACCTCCAGTGAATCCCGCAGTGCAAATGCCACACCCTCCAATACCGCCTGTGTCATGTCCGTCCTCGTCGTATCCATCGTCATGCCGATAAATACCGCCCTTGCATTCGGGTCATTATGAGGTGAGCGCTCTCCCATCAGGTAGGGCAGATAATAGACATGGTTCTCACCCAGCCGTTCAATCCCTTCCTGCTGCGCAGCGTAATCCTTTGTCCCGATGATTTCATCCATCCACCACTTATTGCAGCTTGCGGCACTGAGCATACATCCCATCAGGTGATAGCTTCCGTCCGCATGTGCAAAGGAATGCAGGGCATTAAACTTATCAACCCCGAATTTTCTGGAGGAAATGAAAATAGTGCCGCTGGTTCCAAGGGAAATATTACACATATTGTCCCCGACGGTTCCCGTTCCCACCGCAGCGGCCGCGTTGTCACCCGCACCTGCTGCCACCTTCACGCTCTCCGGAATTCCCAGCTCCTTTGCAATTTCCGGCAGTATACAGCCGACTGCCTCATAGCTCTCATGGCATTTTGCCAGCTGGGTGGGCTGAATGCCGCAGATGTCACACATCTCCTTCGACCAGCAGCGGTTCTTCACATCAAACAGCAGCATTCCGGAGGCATCCGATACGTCCGTACAATGTACCCTCGTCAATTTATATGCTATGTAATCCTTCGGCAGCATAATCTTTGCAATGCGCGCGAAATTCTCCGGCTCGTTGTTTCTGACCCACAGCAGCTTAGGTGCCGTAAAGCCCGCAAAAGCGATATTTGCCGTGTACTCCGAGAGCTTTTCCTTTCCGATGCTGTTATTTAAATAATCCGTCTCCTCGGTAGTTCTGCCGTCATTCCAGAGAATCGCCGGGCGGATGACGTTGTCCTCTGCATCCAGAATCACAAGCCCGTGCATCTGTCCTCCGAAGCTGATGCCTGCGACCTGATTCTTATCTGCGTTTTTCAGCAGCTCCCTGATGCCCTCCATTGTCTCTGCATACCAGTCCTCCGGCTTCTGCTCAGACCAGCCCGGATGCGGAAAATACAGAGGATACTCTCTGGACACCACATTTACAATTTTCCCTTCACTGTCCATCAGCAGCAGCTTTACCGCCGATGTTCCCAAATCAATTCCTATGTAGAGCATTTGCAGACCCCCTATTCTGTGCACGGGCACGTTATATCTTCATCATACTGTCTCAGGCAAAAAAAATCAAGATACTTTTTCATCGGAATCAGCTTTTCTTTGAATTGTTTTTTTCTTCCATTTATGGTACTGTTTTAAATGATTACAGACTATGTAAGCTAAGCATTGCAGGAGAGTTCATATGGCAACCATCAAGGAAATCGCTGCTCTGGCAGGAGTATCCAGAGGAACCGTTGACCGCGTGCTCAACCACAGAGGAAGCGTCAACCCCGCCACGGCGGAAAAAATCGAGAAAATCGCAAGGGAGCTGGACTATAAGCCAAACGTTGCGGGGCTTGTCCTTGCCGCTCAGAAAAAACGTCTGAAAATCGGCGTCATACTGTTTTCTCCGGAGAATCCCTTTTATATCGATGTACTGGAGGGTGTCAGCGAAAAGGCAGAGGAGCTTGCAGGCTACAACTGCACCGTTCTGATACGCCAGACTGCCTCCAGCGTGGAGGCACAGCTGGAGGCGCTAAACGAGCTTCTCGCAGAGCAGGTAAACGGGATTGCCCTCGCACCCTATAACGACGAGCGAATCCGCCGCCGCATCAACGAGCTTTATCACCTCGGCATTCCGGTGGTAACACTCAACACTGACATCGAAAACTCGCGTCGCATTGCCTATGTGGGAAGCCACTACCGCAAGAGCGGTGCCACCGCCGCCGGGCTTCTGCATCTGATGACTCACGGTCAGGTAAACGTCGGCATCATCACCGGCTCCTCCAACCTTCTCTGCCACACGGAGAGAATTGCCGGATTTACGGAAACCTTAAAGCCGTTCGGAGAGCAGATACACGTCACTGACATCATAGAGGTTCACGATGATGAAATCGAGAGCTACGAAAAAACCTCCAGACTGCTGCGTGACCACCCTGAAATCAACGCTCTGTATTTCGCGGCAGGAGGTGTCTACGGCGGCTGCCGCAGCGTCACCGCACTGGGCTTACAGGACAAAATCCGTATTGTTGCGTATGACATGGTTCCCACGACAAAGGAGCTGATGCGCAAGGGTACCATTGCCGCCGTCATCTGTCAGCAGCCCAAGGTACAGGGCAGCAAGCCGCTGTCCCTTCTCTTTACCTATCTCACCACGGGGGAGCTGCCTGAGAAGGAATACAACTATGTTGCCGTCGATATCCGCATCCGGGAAAACAGCATCTAGTACAGCCAGACACTCATCTCTCCCTCTCCTCTGTTGCTCCACGCATAATAGGGGATGAGGCTCAGCGTTACGCTGCTCTCCTCCTCCGGTACATAATCGGTATAGAGCGCTTCCTCACCCGTACAGGAAATTTCCCTGCGTCTGCCGGGAAGCTTTAAGATGCACATTTCATGTCCAAGCGCCTCCGTTCTTTCCACAAGCACTCCTGACAGCTCTCCCTGTTCGTCAAAGAGCTTCTCCCTGTCTATCCTCAGAAGCTGAAGATTCCTTCCGTTGTCTGCCTCCTCCATGCAATAGCAGACAGGTCCTCTGACAAACGCCAGCTTTCCCGTGCATTCCCGCACACGGTATCCGGCAGTCACACAGCGCACCCTCATGGGAAAGCTTAGCCTGATTTCATCTCCATCCTGCCAGCTGCCCGTCACATAAAAGTATCCCTTTTCCAGCGACAGCCTCAGCCTGCTCCCACCCTTAAGTGCCTCCTCCATCCGACAGCACTCCGCCGTCTGCGGCGTGCACGCCTGCTGCGCGCGCAAGGTCTCTGTCGTACCACGCACAAGCAGGCTTTCCCTGCGCCACACCTCCAGTACTGCTTCCCTGCACCAGCCCGGCACTCTGAAGGCAAGTGTTCCCGCTGCCTGCTCCCTCACATATATCCGCATCCGCACATCGCCATCCCACGGGAAAGCGCTCTCCATATGCCAGTGAAGCTTCCTTCCGTTCAATGTACAGCCGGCATCGCTTCCCACATAGAGGTGGGTAAAGAGTGTCGTTTCATTGCAGGTATAGACATACGCGCCGAGGGAGCTGACCGTTCTGGCGATATTGGGCGGACAGCAGGCACAGCCGAACCATTTCTGGCGTACCGGCTTCACATGGCGCTTTCTGTCATCGCTGTGGCACGCCTCCGGCAGCACCTCCAGCGGATTTACATAAAAGAAGCTCTTCCCGTCCAATGCCATTCCCGCGAGCACCGTGTTATACAGCGCCTGCTCCAGCACATCTCCATATTTGTTGTCAGCCTCCAGCTGCAGCATCCTGCGGGCAAAAAAGGCAAGCCCGATTGCCGCACAGGTCTCGGAGTAAGCCGTGTCGTTTGGCAAATCATAGGGGAAGGAAAATGCCTCCCCCAGGTGCGTCCCGCCGATGCCTCCCGTAATGTAGAGCTTTTGGTTCACAATGCTGTTAAAGAGACGTTCACACGCCGCCTGCATGGCTTCGTCTCCGCTCAGTCTTGCCACATCCGCCATACCGCTGTAGAGATAGACCGCACGAACCGCGTGCCCGACCGCCTCAGACTGCTCTCTCACCGGAAGGTGCGCCTGATGATACTGATAGCGCAGCTGCCTCGCATCCGGTGTGTGATACGTCCGCCCCTCATGGGCTGCCCTCTCCTTATCCTCCATATCAAAGTAATAGGGCTTCGTTCCCCGCATATCCAGAAAGAAGCGTCCGAGCTCAAGATACTTTTCCTCTCCCGTCAGCTCGTATAATCTCGCCAGCGCCATCTCCGCGATTTCATGTCCCGGATAGCCCTTACACTTTCCCTCCTCCGGGCCGAAACGCTCCGCGACAAAATCCGCGTAGCGCATTGCCGCCTTTAACAGCTTATCCTTACCCGTCGCCTGATAGTATGAGATTGCTCCCTCAAGCAGATGTCCGAAGCAGTACAGCTCATGGTGGTCTCTTAAATTGGTAAAGATTCTGTCCATTCCGTTGATGATATAATAGGTATCCAGATAGCCGTTTTCCGCCTGTGCCGCACAGACGATATCGATTGCCTCATCTGCCGTTTTCTCCAGTTCTGCATCCGGATGATTTATCAGGGAATAGCCCACCGCTTCAATCCATTTGGCAAAATCGCTGTCCTGAAACACAAAGCCGTAGAATTTGTCCTCCTCGGGATGCGCCGGGTCCTCCGGCAGCGCCTCAAAGCCCCTGAAGGTATACACCGGTGCCTCAAATGCCTTTCCCTGCTTCCTTTTTTCCTGCATCAGGCGTCCTGCCACCCTGAAATTTCTCATACAGTAGCTCGGCGCCGCATCCGGTATCCTGTCATTTAAGGCAGCCCACTGATAGGGCAGTACTTCCCTGCGTACCAGCTCCTGCTCTCTTCCCCAGAACGTATCCGTAATCCGCACTTCCTTCAGGTCTAACGGTCTGCTGTAGTTTTCCGGCTTCATATTTTTCCCCTTCGCATGTTTTTTCTGATGCGATGTCCCAGCTTTTCCCTTTGCCACCGCTTCTCTTATTATCTCTTTCCGCTCAGGGTTTTGCAAGCCCAAAAAGGCAGAAAAAGTGCAGAAAAAAGTAGAATTCCGGCATCCGACACCCTTGTCATTTACAATATATTGTATTATAATAAGAGTGATTGCTACGAAATATTGTTTCAGCTACCGATAACACTGTTTTCAATTCAGGAAGCGGGAAATACGAATGAATCAGTCAGATTTGACGAGAAATGCATATACGCTGCGTGGCTCTCTCTCCCGGAGAGGCTACTGCAGATGGTGGCACTCCTTTTCGGGCGTGCAGCCACAGACCGGAGAGATTCGCACCTTTTTTATCGAATTTCAGGTTGTCAATCCGGGACTGGGCGGTGAGCAGCCCATCCTTGGGCAGCACCCCTATTTCAAAAAGAGAGGCATGAAGCCCTCCTACGTCTGCGTCAAGGCAGGTGTTTTCCCCGATACAGAGGGGCAGGGCGGCAGACAGCTCCACGCCTTCTATCCGATTTCCTCTCTCAAAATCACTCCCAGACCGCTCGTGATACAGGCAGAGGACTGCTTTTACAGCGAGGAACGCATACGCGGCTTCATCGACATTTCCCCTAAGGAGGCTGCTCATCCCTGCTTTCTGAGTGATGCCGGAGTCATGGAATGGGATCTGGAGGTTCACAAGGCCGTCTCCTGTCATACGGGTATTCTTGCAAGCCGTCTTTTTCAGGCGCTGAATGCCCTTGACAGCTACTGGCACGGAGAAGGGATTAAAAGCTTTTTCAGGGGCAGTGTCACTCTCGACGGCATCCCTTACCGGGTTGATACCGATTCCAGCTACGGCTATTCTGACAAACACTGGGGACACAGCTTTAACCGTCCCTGGCTTCAGCTTGCCTCCGGCAGGCTCGTCAGCGAACACACCGGCAGGGAGCTTCGGCATTCCTGCTTTGCCTTAAACGGCTGCTGTCCCAGATTCCTGTTTCTTCCCCTGCGGCGTAAGCTGCTGCTTCAGCTGACCTACACCGGGGAGGATTATGATTTTGGCATGAAGCCCTTCGTGCTCTCCCGCTGTAAATGGGAGACCAAGTCCACGAACAAGCGCTTTATCTGGCATATCGTTGCTAAGAATAAACAGGCAGTCATTAAAATATCCGGCTCCTGTACCAAGGAGCAGATGCTCCACCTTCGGTACGAGAATCCGGACGGTGTATTGCCCCGCCACCCGCTCTGGGCAGGCGGCATGGGCATCGGGACCATTCAGCTTTACCGCCGTGTTTCAGGCGGCATGGAGCTTCTGGATACCCTCCACATGAAAAATGTCCTCTGTGAATATCGGAGAGACTAAAAGCAGGCACTACTGCCTGCTTTTTTCCATTAAATCCGCTATCGTCACTCCGTCAATCACCTCGTTCACGACGTCATAGAGTCTCTTCCAGACCTCCAGGGTGTCACAGATGTCGCACCTTTCACATTCCGGTGCGCCCTCCTCCAGGCACGCCACGGGTGCCATGGAGCCTTCCGTCAGCCTCAGAATCATCCCCACCGTATATTCCCCGGGGTCTCTGGCAATCCGATAGCCGCCCTGTGCCCCTCGGACACTGTTGACGTATCCTGCCTTGTTCAGCACTGCGATAATCTGCTCCAGATACTTCTCCGAGATTCCCTGCCGTCCGGCAACATCCTTCAGTTTAATGTATTCTCCCGTGTTATGCAGTGCAAGGTCAAGCATGACCCGCACCGCATATCTCCCCTTTGTAGATATCTTCACACTATACCTCATTCCGCAGGCTCTCTGCGCCCCTCTTAGTTAAAAGGAATCACTCCGCCGTTATAGCCGGCATTGATATAATCTTTGATTGTGTCAGACTTTAATGCGGCAACCAGCGCCTGAATCTTCTCGGAATTCTCATTTCCTTCCTTCACGGCAATGATGTTCACATAGGTTGCCGCCGCGTCGGAATCCGCGCTCTCATAAAGCAGGGCATTCTCTGCAACCGTATAGCCCGCCTCCATCGCATAGTTTCCGTTTAAGATTCCAAAGGAAACATCAGGAAGGTTTCTTGGAATCTGCGCTGCCTCCAGCTCCACGATTTCGATGTTGTAGGGGTTATCCACAATATCCTTCTTGGTTGCGGTAAGTCCCGCGCCCTCCTTCAGGGTCAGGTAACCGTTGTCCTGCAGAAGCAGCAGGGCACGTGCCTCGTTGGTGGTATCATTTGGAACTGCAATCGTTGCGTTCTTAATGTTTGTAAGGTCTGTCTCATTTCCGGGATAAAGTCCGAAAGGCTCATAGTGAATACCGCCTGCATTCACAAGATGCGTTCCCTTTTCCTCGTTAAAGCTCTCCAGATAGGGAGCATGCTGGAAGTAGTTGGCATCAAAATCTCCTGACTCCACCACCTCGTTGGGCTGCACATAGTCAGAAAACACCTTTATCTCCAGGGTATAGCCCTGTTCCGCCAGAACAGGAATTGCCTGCTCCAGAATCTCTGCGTGGGGAACGGCTGATGCTGCGACCCTGATGGTTCTGTCGTCCGTCTTGCTGCTTCCGCATCCGGCGAGCAGTCCTGTCGTCAGGGCGAATGCCCCGAATGCTGCTAATACTCTTCTTTTCATAATGTTTCCTCCTCTTTCACGCACCTTGCGCGTGTCATTTATACAAAACAGCCTCGCTGCCTGTATCATATGTTTCCCGCATTCCCCGGAATCTGTAGAGGTCTGCCTCTCCTTTTTGCGGGTATCAGGCTGCCTCTAGCGCGTCCGCTTGTCCAGTCTTTTGGAAATCTTCGTTCCCGCAAGCTGTAATATCTGTACCAGCACTACCAATAGTGCCACCGTCACCCACATGATGTCTGCCTGATAACGGTAATAGCCGTACTGGATGGCAATATCGCCCAGACCGCCTCCGCCGACGGCACCTGCCATGGCAGAATAGCCAAGCACCGTACCGAGCACGATGGTTGCCCCGACAACAAGGGAGGTGCGTGCCTCTGCCAGCATCACTTTAAAGATAATGGTTCCCAGCCCCGCTCCCATGCTCTGGGCTGCCTCAATCACGCCCTTGTCTACCTCCAGCAGGGAGGACTCCACCATCCTGGCGATAAAGGGCGCTGCCGCCAGCACCAGCGGTACAATCGTCGCCGTGGGACCGTATGCTTTTCCCACAAGTACCCGCGTCAGCGGGATAACCAGAATCAGCAGAATTAGAAAAGGTACACTCCGCACCACATTGACCACAATGTCCAACGCCTTGCAGATGACCCTGTTCGGACGCAGCCCGTCCTTTGCCGTCACCACAAGAGCAATCCCCATGGGCAGCCCCAGCAGATACGCCGCCAGAGTGGATACCAGCGTCATATAGAGGGTTACAAGGGTGTTTTCTGCCAGCATGCCTATCATTACCTTATCCCACATAGGAATCCACCTCCTCTACCGTCAGCCTTCTCTCCCGCAGATAGTGCACCATCTTTGCCGCAACCGTCTCATCCTCCGGCAGCTGCAGAAGCATCTGTCCGTGCGCAATTCCTCCGATGTCCTTCGTATCTGCCATCAGGATGTTTACGGGTGCCTTGCACTCCAGCACCATGTTCGCAATCACCGGCTCAAAGGATGACTGCTCTGAAAATACGGCGCGTATGCAGCGCCTGCTCTGCATGGTGAATGCCTGCGGATTCACCATAAAGACCAGCTTCTTTGCCGCTGCCGTCTTAGGGGAGGTAAATACCTCCTCTACCGTTCCGTGCTCCGCAAGGCTGCCACCGTCTATAATCGCCACATGGGAACAGATTTCCTGCACTACAGCCATCTCATGAGTGATAATGACTATCGTAATCCCATACTCGCGGTTAATCTGCTGCAGCAGCTGCAAAATGGACTTCGTTGTCGTCGGGTCGAGGGCGCTGGTTGCCTCGTCGCAGAGGAGAATCTTCGGATTGTTCGCCAAAGCCCGCGCAATCGCAACCCTCTGCTTCTGTCCGCCGGAGAGCTGGGCAGGATAGCTTCCCGCCTTATCTGCCAGTCCTACAATCTCCAGAAGCTGCGCCGCCCGCTTTCTGGCATCTGTCCTTTTTACCCCGACGATTTCCATGGGGAAGCACACATTGTCCAGCACCGTTCTCTGCATCAGCAGATTGAAGTGCTGAAAAATCATCGCAATTTCCGTCCGTGTCCTGCGAAGCTCCTTCTCCGACATGGCGGACAAATCCCGGTTCTCAATCAGAACGGTGCCGGAGGTGGGCTTCTCCAGAAAGTTTAAGCATCTGACAAGCGTCGACTTTCCCGCTCCGCTCATTCCGATGATGCCGTAAATGTCGCCCTTCTGAATCGTCAGGCTGATTCCTTTTAATGCCTCCACCTGATTGTCCTTCCCGGTAAAGGTCTTAGTCACATTTTGAATTTGAATAATAGGTTCCATGTATTCATCTCCCGGTATCGAAATATGGCTTACAGTGTACCACAAAACAAATTATGCGGCAACGCCTTTTTCAGGCCTCGGTAAACATGGGAGTGGACAGGTATCTGTCGCCGGAATCCGGCAGCAGTGCCACGATTGTCTTTCCTTTATTCTCACGTCGTCCGGCAAGGACAGCCGCCGCATGCATGGCGGCTCCCGAGGTGATTCCCACAAGGATTCCCTCCCTTTGGGCAAGCTGCCTGCCGGAGGCATATGCCTCCTGCGTGGTAACCGTTATAATCTCATCATACACCTGCGTGTTCAGGATGGAGGGAACAAAGCCGGCTCCGATTCCCTGCAGCCTGTGCGGCCCCGGTTTACCGCCGGAAAGCACGGGAGAGTCCGCAGGCTCGACTGCCACCACCCGTATATTCGGGTTCTTTGCCTTCAGGTAAGCGCCAATGCCCGTCACGGTTCCGCCCGTGCCGACGCCTGCCACAAAGACATCCACCTTTCCGTCCGTATCCTCCCAGATTTCCGGTCCGGTAGATGCCGCATGCGCCGCGGGGTTTGCGGGATTGTCAAACTGTCCCAGTATCACCGCACCGGGAATTTCTCTTTGCAGCTCCTCTGCCTTCTCAATGGCACCCTTCATGCCCTTTGCACCGTCCGTAAGCACCAGCTCTGCCCCGTATGCCTTTAAGAGATTTCTTCTCTCTACGCTCATGGTCTCCGGCAGGGTCAGAATCGTCCGATACCCCTTTGCAGCCGCAACACTCGCCAGACCGATGCCCGTATTGCCCGAGGTCGGCTCGATAAGCGTAGCGCCCGGTTTTAAAAGCCCCTTCCTCTCGGCATCCTCCACCATGGACAGCGCCACCCTGTCCTTAACGCTTCCCGCCGGATTCAGATACTCCAGCTTCGCTAACAGCGTGACATCCGTCACTCCCTGTTCCGCTGCGTAGTTCCTCACCTGAAGCAGCGGTGTATGTCCTATCAGCTCCACTGTACTCTGATAAATCTTTCCCATATCCTCTCCTCCTCATTTCCCACTAAACACATAGGAATGTTATGGATTGCATATTACTCCTTTATTTTCCATTTGTCAATCCTGCTCTTTAACTTTTTATTCTGCTGTTTCCCTTTTCCCCTTTTGAGGGTTATCACAGATTTTATCTGCCCGAAAGCCTTCTCTGCGTTGACAAGGCACCTCTGCGTAACGTATACTGGAACAGCAGTTTTCTCTTCTGCGTGTTGAGTCCGATTATCAGGAGGTCGCTGCTTCGGACTGCCTGTAAGCAAACAGTGTCAGCACCGGGAGTACCCGGTCGGAAAGGATGTCACCGCGATGAATGACAAAAAGCGCTTTGCCGTTCCTTATCTGTATGAAAGCATGAAAAGAGAGCGGTTTTCTGCCGCCTCTCCCTTAACAGTATCCGTGCCCGGTTCCAAGAGCATCACCAACCGCGCTCTGCTGCTTGCCACTCTCGCAGAGGGTACCTCCACCCTGCAGGGTGCACTCTTCTCCGATGATTCCAGACATTTTTTAAAGTGTATTCAATCCCTTGGCTTTTCGACAGACGTGGACGAAAAGCAGAGCCGCATTTTAGTGACCGGACTGGGGGGAAGGCTTCCCCTTCACGAAGCAGGGCTGTATGTGGGAAGTGCCGGAACTGCAGCAAGATTTCTGACCGCATACCTGGCGCTCTCCGACGGAGTCTATCACATGGATGCCTCCGAGCAGATGCGCAGGCGTCCCATGGCGCCGTTACTTGATGCCCTTCAGTCTCTCGGCTGCGAGATAGTCTACCCGCAGGACGGCACTCCCGGGCACTTTCCCTTCACGCTCTGCGGTCACGGCTTTCAGAGAAGCTCTATCTCCGTCAACATCGACAGCAGCAGCCAGTTCCTGAGCGCCCTGCTGATTGTTTCCTGTCTCTCCGGGGAGGATTTTACGACCCATATAGAGGGTACGCATGGTATGGCATATATCGACATGACCCTGAAAATGATGGATGCCTTCGGTGTCAGCGCCGTTTCCGGCGTTCACTCCTACCTTGTCAGAGGCGGGCAGCATTACCGCGCGCAGGAATATCAGATTGAGCCTGATGTGTCTGCCGCCTGCTATTTTTACGCCCTGTGTCCGCTCCTTGGCATTCCCGTCCGTGTGAGCCATGTGCACTTTTCTTCCCTGCAGGGCGACATTGCCTTTTTAAGGCTTTTAGAGAAGATGGGCTGTAAGGTGACGGATACCGCAGCGGGTATTCTCGCTCTCCCCCCGAAGGACGGTGTCTTTCACGGGGTCACTGCCGATATGTCCTCATACTCAGATCAGGCAATCACGCTGGCGGCGATTGCCCCCTATGCAGACAGCCCCACCACCATCACCGGCATCGGGCACATCCGCTTTCAGGAGAGCAACCGCATCAGTGCCATTGTGACAGAGCTGCGAAGGATGAATATCCGCTGCGAGGAGGAAGCCGACGGCATCCGCATCTATCCCGGTATCCCCCGCCCGGCCCTCGTGGAAACCTACGACGACCACCGTATGGCAATGGGCTTTTCACTGCCCGGATTAAGAAGCGCCGGAATTGTCATCGACAACCCGGACTGCTGTAAAAAGACCTTTGAAGCCTATTTCGACCATCTAAGGGAAATCAGCGCCCGGCTTACCTGATGGCTTTTTCTAAGGGTGCAGGGAGGCGCAGACTTTCATTTTCATCTATACACTAAAAAGAAATTATGTTAAAATAATCCTGTGGATATAAATAAAATAAACAGATAAAGATAGAGAGGTATCCTATGAGCAAGAAAAAAGTAGTTGTTTCTCTGGGACATGACGCACTCGGCTACACCACTGAGGCACAGTGGGACGCAGTCAGGGTAACAGCGAAGGCGCTGGCAGATTTGGTGGAGGAGGATTACCAGCTTACCATCACACACAGCAACGGTCCTCAGGTCAGCATGATTCACAAGGCCATGACCGAGCTGCGCCGGGTTTACATCGACTATACACCGGCTCCCATGTGTGTATGCTCCGCGATGAGCCAGGGCTATGTCGGCTTTGACATTCAGAATGCACTGCGCGCCGAGCTGCTTGTGCGCGGCATTTCCAAGCCCGTCAGCACCATTCTGACTCAGGTCACGGTTGACCCCTATGACGAAGCCTTCTATGCTCCTACTAAGGTAATCGGCAGATATATGTCCGCCGAGGATGCCGAGATGGAGATAAAGAAGGGAAATTATGTTAAAGAGGACGAAGGAAAGGGCTTCCGCCGTGTGGTAGCTGCCCCCAAGCCCATTGATATTGTTGAAATCGAAGCCATCCGCACACTGGCAGATGCCGACCAGGTTGTGATTGCCTGCGGCGGTGGCGGCATCCCCGTCATCGAACAGCAGAACGCCCTAAAGGGTGCTTCCGCAGTCATCGAGAAGGATGCCATTGCCGGCAAGCTCGCCGAAGAGCTTTCCTGTGATGAATTGATTATTCTCACAAATGTGGAATGCGTCTTCAGGGATTTCGGCAAAGAGACCCAGTCTCCCATCAGCTCTATGACCGCAGGGCAGGCAAAGGCTCTGATTGCCGAAAATCAGTTTGAGGAGGGAACCATGCTGCCTAAGATTGAAGCCGCCGTTGCTTATCTGGAAAAGGTTCCCACCGGAAAGGTACTGATTACCTCCATGGATAAGGTTAAGGATGCCGTGTCCGGTAAGACAGGCACCGTTATTACCGCCTAGACTCCGGCTTTGCCTTAACGATAGCAGCGGCGATTCCCTTCACTGACGCGAAGAGCACTGCTGCTATCGGCCAGATGAGACTCACGTCTGCCCACTCCTTTGTATAGAAGCCACCGAGCAAAAAGACAGCCGTCACCAGACACCAGTAGATGCCTGAAACAGCGGAGGTCTTTTTTTCGAGGCTCTTTTTCTCTGCCGTGTAGTCTCCCTCCTGCAGCAGCATCTGAAAGCTGCCGTGAACAACCATCACCCTGACAATCAGATAGACTCCCGCAGCGACCATTGCCAGCAGGATTGCCACACCGATGATAGGAAACAGGGACTCCTCATTCCCACAGCACACGATGGACGCCACCATGACGGGAACGGCACTCAGGATGCAGATGGTGACACCCAGCACCAGCCCGATACGATAAGTATTGTCATAGCTCTCCTGCCGCTTCATTACAATCCCCTGCACCCCGTACTGCAAATCCAGAATATCTTTCTCCATGTATTCATATTTTTGAAGCTCCATGCCACGGAATATGACTATTGCCGTCGCAACAGCCACCAAAACCAGAAGAACGACAACTCCTATCCCTGCCGCTGCATTTTCGCTGATGGAAAGGCTTCCGTACTCCTGCAGCTCCGCGAGGAGAATCAGCACAATCGGACTCAGAATGTACATCGCCACTGCAGCCGCCAGCTTTCCTGCACTGTTTTTCCTTAAATCAAGAAAGGTGTTTGCCTCCTCCAGGGAGACACTCCTGTCAAAGCTCCCCGTGCCTGTTGCCTCTGCCTCAGGTATGAGGATATCGGGCTGCTGCTCTATCTCGTCCCTCAGCAGATAATCCGTGCTCACGCCGAACAATCCGCTCATCGCCAGAATCCTGTCAATATCCGGTATGGACGCTCCGCCCTCCCACTTGGAGACAGACTGTCTGGAGACACCGAGGCGCTCTGCCAGCTCCTCCTGAGACCAGCCCTCCTTCTTTCTTAAATCTGCAATTTTTTCTGCCAAAATCATTTTGCTCATTCGCTCTCTCCTGTCTTTTCCCTCTTTCGGGCTATTTTGTGCCCTTATCCTATCGGAAAAAGAGGTTGCAGGCTACCACCCGGGCTTGGAAATTTGTCAACCGGCGGTTGCAAAAGCCTGATTTTACACACTTTTTCAAATTTTTCAGTCGTAATCAACACTCATAAGGCAAAGTCCTGCCGCCAGAGCCGTAGGACCTGCCTTCTGTCTTTCGGGATTGTTCAAAGCCGCCTCCAGCTGCTCCGCCGTCATCCTGCCGCAGCCGACCTCAAGCAAAGCTCCAACCATGATTCGCACCATATTCTGTAAAAATCCGTTTCCGTGAAAGGTGAACCGGATGTAATCGCCGTCCCGTACAATCGAAATTTTGTCCACACAGCGCACCGTGGACTTCTTCATCCGTGGGTTCACGCAGAAATTCCGAAAGTCATGCTCCCCCTCCAGCCGTCCTGCCGCCTCGCGCATCCGCTCCACATCCGGCCGCTCCTCCAGTCCGGTATAATATCTTCTGTCAAACACGGGCTTTACCGCACCGTCAAAGCAGGTATAGCAATAGGTTTTTCCGGTGGCATTATAGCGCGCATGAAATCTGGGTGATGCCTCCGTCACCTTAAGCACGGCAATGTCATCCGGCAGATAGCGGTTGAGATAGTCCCGTATCTCCTCCGGGGACAGCTCCGTCTCCAGCCCGGCATTTGCCGTCATTCCCCGCGCGTGCACACCGGCATCCGTGCGGCCGGCGCCGATGACCTCCGGTGTTCCCCCGCACATCAGTGCCAGCACACTCTCCAGCTTTCCCTGTATCGTTGTCCTGCCGGGCTGACGCTGCCAGCCGTAATAACGGGTACCGTCATATTCTATCAAAAATCTGTAATTTTTCACCCTAATCTCCATTCTGCAGACCTTTGGCCGAAGGAAGCACAAACTGAATTTTAGCTTCAGTTCTGCTATAAAGCTATTCCGAGGTGCTCTCTGCGGGCGTCTTCAGCTGTACTATGGTACGCCCCGCCATATGGTTCTTTACTTCCTGCACCTCTATGGTCAAAAGCTCCGTCTCACAGCTAAACTGCTCTCCGTCCTGCGGAACACGCCCGATGATGCTGCAGATATAGCCGCTGAAGGTATCATAGTCGTCCTCCACCAGCTCCAGCCCTGTCTCAGTCTCCACATCACGCATCAGGGCAGCTCCCTGTACGCACCATTTTCCTTCGTCGAGGCGGACAATATCCTCCTCATCCTCGGGATCATCCTCCTCGCTTAAGTCTCCCATCAGGGATTCCACCAGGTCATGCAGCGTGATAATGCCCGTCATACTGCCGTACTCGTCGATAATCACCGCGAAGTATGTACGCCGCTGCTTCATTTCCTGAAAGAGCTTGTTTGCACGCTTGGTCTCCGGGATAAAAAAGGGCTTATCTGCCGCCTGCAGAAGCAGGGTCTCTTTGTCTCGGTTTTTCAACCGGAAGTAATCCCTGGTATCCAGCACCGCTATAATTTCATCTGAGGTCTCCCCGCAGATGGGGTAGAGCGTGTGACGGTTCTCACAGATGGTCTCCTCCCACTCCTGCTCACTGTCATCCATGTGCAGCAGCACGACATCCCTTCGGTGCGTACAGATTTCACCCACCGAAATGTCATTGAAGTCAAAGACATTCTGAATGATTTCCTTCTCATCCTCCTGTATGTTTCCCTGCTCATTTCCCTCTGAAATCAGCATCTTAATCTCTTCTCTGGTGACCTGATCCTCCTCTTCCTCCGGGTTGATGCCCAGAACACGCAAAATTCCATTCGTGGACGCGGTCAGCAGCCATACAATCGGAGCAAAGACTTTTGACACCGCATACAAAAGGCGTGCCAGCCCCAGTGCCATCGCCTCAGACTTCTTCATGGCAAGCCGCTTGGGCACCAGCTCACCGAACACAAGGGTAAAGTAAGACAGAATCAGGGTAATCACTACGATTGCAATGGTTTTCAGGACGGACGGGGAAATCTTCACGCCCGCCTGTACCAGAAGCGCCACCAGCGGCTCTGCAAAGTTCTCAGCCGCGAACGCACTTTGCAGCAGTCCCGCCAGGGTAATTGCTACCTGAATGGTTGCCAGAAAGCGTGCAGGCTGCTCCGTCAGGCGCATCAGCTTCTTTGCCCGCGCATCGCCCTCCGAGGAGAGCATCTTAAGCTTTGCCTCGCCTACAGAGAGCACCGCCAGCTCCGCGCTTGCAAAAACGGCATTTAAGAAAATCAAAACAATCAGCAGTATCAAGGGTTGTAACACTTTTTTATTCCTCCATAGATAAATTTATAAATTTTTTTCTTTTAACCTTTTCTGTACAAATTCTGTCAGCGAAAGGTAGAGAATCGAACAGATTGGAACGGCGAGCAGCATTCCCGCCACCCCGAAGGCGCTTCCGCCAACAGAGACCGAAAACAGGACCCAGATGCCCGGAAGTCCGACTGATTTTCCGACCACGTGAGGGTATATAATATTCCCCTCCAGCTGCTGCAAAACTATGATAAATACCACAAACCACAATGCCTTTACCGGAGATATGGCAAGTATCAGAAGCGCTCCCACCGCCGTGCCGATAAAGGCGCCGAACACCGGAATTAACGCCGTCACTCCTACCAGCACCGACACCACAGGCGCATAAGGCATACTAAAAATCAGCATTCCGACGAAGCACAAAAGTCCTATAATCAGTGCCTCCGTCAGCTGTCCTGCGACAAAGCTGTTAAAAATACCGTTTACCCGGTCCGCGTAAGCAAACAAAGAGAGTGCCTTCTCCCGCGGCAGCAGAGCCAATATTATTTTACGCAGCTGTGCAAGCAGCCGTTCCTTTCCTGCCAGAAGATAAATCGAAAAAGCGAATCCCACAACAAAATCAAAGACACCCGCGGCAATGGATGCCGTCACACCGATAGTCTTATCAAATATGGACTGCCACCCGTTTGCAAGCCAGTCGCCCAGCCTTCCGAGGACGCCGTTCTGTGCCAGACTAATCTGCGGCAGCATCACGGAATACTGCTCCAGCTCCTTCCGCAGCCCTTCCCACCAGCCATCCAGCCTCTTCAGATATCCCGGCATCATGTTGACGATGTCTGCCACCGTGCGCGTCAGCTGGGGCAGGATGATAAAGCACACGGCAAAAACAGTTCCCAGTACAATCAGAATACTGAGAATCAGGCACACCGGCCGCTTCGCGCGCTCCGCCGCAGCACGCTGCTTCGGCTTCTTCCATATTTTCATCCAGCGCCTCTCCATCGGGCGCAAAATCAGATTTATGAGAAACGCAAGACACAGTCCCACAATAAAGGGCGTAAGAATCGAAAACAGCTGCCCTATCATTGCCAGAACTGCGTTGAAATTCAGAATCGCGCACACCATAACGATGCTGACGAAAATGATAAAAAGAATCTTTCTAATGCTTCGCCTGTCCAGGTCCATAAAGTCCTTGCAAGTTCTCCTTCCTTCGTTACCTCTTTTGAAAATACTCTATCTCACAATTATTGCAGAACGCCGTAAAGCCTCTCTCTTCCTCGCGCACCGCAAGGAGCCTTCCGCAGCTTTGGCATCTCTGTATCCGCACGGAAAAGGTCTCGGCAGCGGGAGACTTCGGCAGCCCGCCTTCTCGCTGAGACCCCGCTGCCGTATCTCCGTCCTCCCTCGCGTCCTCCACCCCGTCAATATCCGGCTCTCCAAAGCCAAACATACTCAGCTGTCCGTCTTCCTCGTAATTGTCAAATAGCCGGATATCCATAAGCTCTCCCCGCTTTGCACACACGCATCACCGCGTCTGTTTCCTTCATCGTTCGGACTACAGCCTGAATTTGCCCATCTGCATACTCAGCTCCTCACTGAGCGAATTCAGCACGGTAGTCTCCTCTCTGCACTCTGCCACAGCCTCGGTCAGAGTCAGCATACTTGCGCTGGTCTCCTCCGTGGAAGCCGCATTCTCCTCCGAGATTGCCGCCAGCTGCTCCACTACGCCGCTGATTGCATTTTTCTCGCGCTCCAGCTCCTCGGTCTGTCTGTAGACACTTCCTGCGACCTCGGAGATGGCATCCACTCCCCTTCTCAGGGAAAGGAAGGCGTTCTGTGTGCTTTCCAGCTTCTCCTGCTGCTCCGCGGCATCCTGCTTTACCGCGTTCATCTTTTCCACGCTGCTGTTGGAATTGGCAATCAGCTCCTTGACAATCGTCTCTATCTCGCCCGCACTTCGCGCAGAATCATCGGCAAGCTTTCTTATCTCCTCAGCCACAACGGCAAAGCCTCTTCCCGCCTCTCCTGCACTCGCCGCCTCGATGGAGGCATTCAGGGACAGAAGGTTTGTCTGGCTTGCGATATCCTGAATCAATCCTACCGCATCACGAATTCGGTTAGCGGAAACATTGGTGGAATTGGTCTGCTCAGATACCACGCTGATGGTCTCAGCGGTCTTGCGGTTAATGCCCGCAAGTGCCTGCAGCATACCGTCTGCCTGCTCCGAGAGCTGGTTCATTTCCGTCACGGTCGTCTCCAGCTTCTCGACGTTCTTCGCGTTCTCGTCGATTGCCTCACCGATTCTTCCGACCTGACCTCCCGCAGCAGAGGTCTCCTGTGCCTGAGAGGTGCTTCCCTGTGCGATATCCTCTATCGCAGTATTGATGTTCGTCACCGTCTCGTTGATATTGTCAAATTTCGTGTTAAACTCTTTGTTTGCCTTCAGAAGCTCCTCGCTCTGTCCGCCAAGCACACGAACCATTTCCTTGAGCTTCTCACACAGGGAGAACACGGCACGGCTAATCATGCCCGTCTCATCCCTGCTCTTATTCAGGCGCTCCTGCTCGGGATTGGGCGTGAAATCCAGCTCCGCCGTCTTATTCAGGATGCCTGCCAGCGTAGTCAGCGGGCGCAGCACATACAATGCCCCAAGCGTTCCGATTACCAGAATCGTAATCAGGACACCGATTGCCACATACACCATCTTAAAGAACACCGTGCGGACGCCTGAGAGAACCTCAGCCTCATCCGCCGTAAACACCAGAATGAAGTCTCCTGCATTCGACACATAATAGGAGGCATACTTCGTCGTGCCATGATATTCATAGTCCACACAGGCAGGAGTAAGGCTCTTGCCTGCTGCCAAATCCGCAACCAGTCCCGTCACAACGGCGTTTTCCACCGGCTGTCCGACCTTTGACTGCTCCGGGTGGTACAGCATTGTTCCGTCATTGGATACCAGATAAACGTAGCTGCTGTCACAGCCGTCGATGGCGACATCCCCCAGAGTATTCTCCAGCTGTGCATATGTGAAGGACTCCGCTGCCGAAAGCCCGTCGCCCCGCATCCACTGCGTGGTCTCCAGGATATAGCCGTACGCCTTCGCCTCATCCAGAAGATAGCTCTGGTTTACGGATTCTATGTTGCTCCTTATATCCGGGAAAGTAACCAGTGTCATCACAACCAGTGCAAACACTACGCTTATCCCTAACAGCATCTGAACCTTAAACGCCATGGATCTGAAAAACGGTGTCTTTTGTTTTTTCATGTCTAGCCTCCCTCGTATCGGCGTCCCGCCGTTTCCTGCCTCTTCGCAGCCCGTATTACGATTATACCGTTTTCCCTCTGTTTATTCAAGGGAAAAGGTGAATTTTAGGGCATCTTAGGACAATTTTGCAGACCTTCCCGCCTTTTGCGCCCTGATTTCCTCCAGTCTTGCCGCAATCCTTCCCTTTACCAGCTCCCCAATCTCCTGCTTTGAAAGACTGCCGTATTCCGTGTAGGGAATCGGCTTCAGAAAGTGCACCTGCGTTACCACCCGCTCAAACGTATTGCTGTTAAGCGCCCGATAGGAATCATATAAGGTGACCGGGACAATGGTCGCGCCGGAGCGCAGGGCACAGTGGAAGCAGCCGGATTGAAACTCCTGCAGGCTGTTCCCGTTATCCCTATATCCGCCCTCCGGAAAAATCAGCATATCCCGCCCCGACCGAACCGCTTCCGTCACACGGGTGATTGCCTTCATCTTGGCACGCATATCCGTCAGGTCGATGGGCACACCTCCTATCAGTCCGCACACCTGTCTGCTCATAATCCGCTGTGCCTGCTTCTTCTCCCACAGGACACCGCAGGGCTTATCCAGGGCAAGCAGGATTCCCAGCGCATCATACTTTCCCTGGTGGTTGGCATACAGGATATAATTGCCCTCCTTTGGAAGATTCTCCTTCCCGTATACCTTTGTCACCGTCCGGCTCTTTCTGCGCATAAAATCCATAATCCGACACGCAAAGTCAAAGCGTTCCTGCTCCGAGTAACGCTCCTTGTGGCATATCATATAATTTGCCTTTGGCAGCATATAAAGGAAGCCTGAAAAAAGACTCCTCGCCACAACATATCTGAATCTCAGGTTTATCATTGCCGCTTTCCGTTCCTTCTCTTTCCTCTCCGGACCATGCTCTGTACACACAATCCGAAAAATCCCGTACAGAGTGATTATACCCGATAATCCCGGAAAAGAAAAGAGCTCTTGCAGAAACTGATGACTTGAGCTACAATCAAGAGGAATCTGTAACAGGAGGAAATGCACCATGATTACGCAGGAGGTTCGTACCATTGACGAGCTGCTTCAGTTTGTGAACAGTCTGTATCAGATGCACGGTTCCCGGCTCTGGTATCGCGGAGAGGAGAACACGGAGCTGACCCTGATTCCCTCAATTCAAAGAAGCCAGAAGCGTCTGGATGCCGAACGCTACATCACCAATGATTTCTATATCCGCGCAAAGCAGATTTTAAGCAGCGCGCCGGAAAAGCATAACTATGCGGGCTGGGTCTCCCTGATGCAGCATTACGGGCTGCCCACACGGATACTGGACTGGAGTCAGTCACCGCTTATCGCCGTATTCTTTGCGACGGAGACCTACCGGGATACACCCGACACCAATGCCTGCGTATGGGTTCTTGCCCCCGGGCTTTTAAACGCCCGCGAAGGCTTCGGCAACTGCATCTATCCCATCGACGCGGATACCACGCAGGAAATGCTGCTGCCCGCCTTCAAGCATACCCACCATAACCCGGAGCTGCGCGACAGAATTCTCGCCTGCAGCTCGACGGAAAACAATCTGAGAATGTACTCACAGTACTCCAACTTCACCGTACACAACTCCTTACGTCGGCTGGAGGACATCTGCGATGAAAATATGCTCTACAAAATCATTATTCCTGCCGACAGGAAAAAATACTTTATTGACAGTCTGCGGGTCTTCGGCATCACGGAAGGCTCCGTTTATCCCGACCTGGATCACATATCCAGTGACCTTAAGGATTCGTATGGAATCTAGCACAGGGCCGGCCCTTCGGAGGATAATTTCGCAGCGGCTGCCGATGCAATATAATAAGGAGAATACACATGAAAATCATATTGCAGAATCTGACTAAAAAGTTTCCTGCCAGAGGCAGAAAGGCTCACGATGAGGTGATTGCCGTCAACAATTTTGACTTTGAAATTCCGGACGGCAAGCTGGTAGGACTGTTAGGTCCCTCCGGCTGCGGAAAAAGCACCACCCTGAATCTCATCTGCGGACTGTTAAAGCCCACCGGGGGCAGAATCTTTTTCGGCGAGGATGACGTGACACAGCTGCCCGCCGAAAACCGGGGCGTAGGTCTGGTGTTCCAGAATTATGCTCTCTATCCGCATCTGACGGTAGAACAGAATATCCGCTTTCCTCTGGAAAATTTAAAGGGTGCGGACAAGCTAAGCAGAGAGCAGATGCGTGAGCGTGTGCACGATGCCGCCCGGCTGGTACAGATTGAAGAGCTTATGGAGCGCAAACCCGGCGAGCTTTCCGGCGGACAACAGCAGCGTGTTGCCATCGCGAGAGCCCTTGTAAAGATGCCCCGTGTGCTCCTGCTTGACGAGCCCCTCTCCAATCTGGATGCCCGTCTGCGTCTGCAGACCAGAGAGGAAATCCGTCGCATCCAGAAGCAGACTCAGATTACCACCGTCTTTGTCACCCACGACCAGGACGAGGCAATGAGTATTTCAGACCTGATTGTCGTGATGAAGGACGGTATTGTCCAACAGATTGGCAGACCGCAGGAGGTCTATGACAATCCCGTAAATCTCTTTGTCGCAAAATTTCTGGGCACACCGCCCATCAATGTATTTGACGGCAGTATAAAAGACGGTAAGCTCTGCATCGGAGAAGAAGCCGTGCTGTCCGTTCCGGGTCTCTCCGACCGAGCGGTGTATGCCGCCATCCGTCCGGAGGGCTTCCTTCCTGACGAAAATGGTCCGCTGCACTGCTGCTTAAGCCGCCTTGAGGTCATGGGAAGAGATGTCAGCGTCATCTCCACACACCCCTGCTGTCCAAACGTTTCCATCCGCTCCATCGTAGATGCGGAAAGCCGTGTTAATCAGAACGCGTCGTCCGTCGCCTTTACCTTAAAGCCCGGGAAGGTTTTTCTCTTTGAAAAAGCCACCGGGAAGAGAATTTATTTCGGGTCACAGCGCCCGGCAGAAGGAGAATGAAACACATGATGGAAAAGAAAAATTTGAAGGCATGGCTCTATCTGCTTCCGGCTCTGCTTTTTCTGGGCGTTTTTATGATTTATCCGCTGGTTGACGTGTTTATCTATTCCTTTGAGGAGGGCTATAACTCGGCCTCCCAGACCTTCTTTGGGATAGGGCTTTACAACTATTCCTACATCCTGCATGACCCTTACTTTCTGCAGGCTGTCAAAAACACCCTGCTTCTGGTTGCCATCACCGTCCCGGTCTCCACAGGACTTGCGCTGCTTATCTCGGTTGCCCTAAGCTCCATCAGACCCTTGCGGGAGCTGTTCCAGACCGTTTACTTTCTGCCCTATGTGACCAACACGCTGGCGGTTGGTCTTGTGTTCATGATATTGTTCAAAAAGACCCCCTATTCAGACGGGCTCATAAACCTTCTCATCGGAATGTTCGGGGGAAGCTCCGTGGACTTTATCGCCGGCCCCTACTGGGCTAAGATGTTTGTCCTGTGCTTTTACACCGTCTGGGTTGTCATGCCCTTCAAGATTCTGATTCTGACCAGTGCACTTGCCTCCGTGAATCAGGTCTATTATAACGCGGCAAAGGTAGACGGCACCTCCCGCTTCCGCATTTTCCGAAAAATCACGCTGCCGATGATTTCGCCCATGCTTTTCTATCTGATTATCACCGGCTTTATCGGCGCCTTCAAGGCATACAGCGACGCGGTTGCCCTGTTTGGTATCAACTTAAACGCCGCTGAGATGAATACCATTGTCGGCTATGTTTATGACATGCTCTACGGAAACAGCGGCGGCTATCCGTCCTACGCTTCCGCAGCGGCCATCCTGCTGTTTGCGATTGTTCTGACTATCACCTGCATCAATCTGCTTGTCAGCAGAAAGCACGTTCATTATTGAGAAAAAGGAGTCTGAAACTGCCATGGAACGTCCGACCGATTACGATAAGCTATCAAAAAACGCGCAGCTGCGAAGCCGCCTGTTGAAGACCTTCATCTATATTCTGCTCTGCCTCTGGGCTGTTGTGGTACTGTTTCCCTTCTACTGGATGATTTTGACCTCCGTAAAGAGCTACAGCTCCTACAATGCAGAATATATTCCTTCGTTCTTCACGCTTTCACCCACCCTGCAGAACTATAGGGATGCCTTTACCACAGTGCCGCTTGGAAGGTATCTCGCCAATACGCTGATTTTCACTATAATTACCACCACTCTGATGCTAGTAGTGATTACGCTTGCTGCCTTTGCCTTTGCCAGACTGGAGTTTCGGGGAAAGGACATCCTCTTTACCCTGTTTCTGTCCCTGATGATGATACCCAATGAGCTGGTCGTCATCACCAATTTCACAACCGTCACCAATCTGGATATGCGCAACACCTTTGCCGGGCTGATTCTGCCCTCGGTGACGTCCGTATTCTATATCTACCTCTTAAAGGAGAATTTTTCGCAGATACCGAATGAGCTGTATCTTGCCGCCAAGGTTGACGGCACCTCAGATTTCAGGTATCTGCGCAGGGTGATGATACCCATCTGTAAGCCCACTCTCATCACAATCGTGATTTTGAAGGTGATAGAGTGCTGGAACTCGTATGTGTGGCCCAGGCTGATTACCGATGACCCGGACTATTACCTCGTTTCAAATGGGATTCAGGAAATCCGGGAAAACGGCTTCGGGCGCGAAAATATTCCGGCAATGATGGCTGCCGTGGTCGTCATTTCCGTTCCGCTGATTATCCTTTTCCTTGTCTTTCGCAAAAGGATTATGGAAGGAGTTGCAAGAGGAGGTACCAAAGGATGAGCTTCAAAAGAAAGCAGTATTTTCAGCAAAGCACCAGGAAATTCACCGTCCTGTCCGCAGTGCTTGCCGCCCTCTGTCTTACCCTTACCGGCTGTCACGGCTCCAAGGGGCCGGAAGAGTTTTCCATGCCGGATGCCTTTGACACCTCGCGGGAATACGAGATTACCTTCTGGGCAAAGAACGACACCAACAAGACGCAGACCGACATCTATAAAAAGGCAATTTCAGACTTTGAGGCGCTCTATCCCAACATCACCGTAAACCTGCGTCTCTATACGGATTACGGCAGAATTTATAATGATGTCATCACCAATATTTCCACCAACACCACCCCCAACGTCTGCATCACCTATCCTGATCACATTGCAACCTATCTGACGGGTTCTAACGTGGTCGTGCCGCTGGACGAGCTGTTTGCGGATGAGCAGTACGGTCTGGGCGGCAGCGAAATCCGATATGACTCGCTGACGCAGGAGGAGCTTCTTCCCTCCTTTTTGGAGGAATGCCGCTTTAACGGTCATTATTATGCCGTTCCCTTCATGCGTTCCACAGAGGCCTGCTATGTCAACAAAACCTTCGTGGAGGCTCTTGGGTATACCCTTCCGGAGGTTCTCACCTGGGATTTTGTATGGGAGGTTTCCGAGGCTGCTACGGCAAAGAACGCAGACGGCACCTATCTGCTCAACGGTCAGAAGGTAATGATTCCCTTCCTCTATAAGTCCACCGACAACATGATGATTCAGCTTTTGAAACAGCATAATGCCGGCTATTCCACTGCCGAGGGTAAAATTGAGCTGTTCAACGACACCACCACACAGCTGCTCTACACCATTTCCTCCCACGCAAAAACCGGTGCCTTCTCCACCTTTAAGATTTCCAGCTATCCTGCCAATTTCCTGAATGCAGGGCAATGCGTTTTCGCCGTGGATTCCACCGCGGGAGCAACCTGGATGGGAAGCAATGCTCCGCTGATTGATATCAGTGAAGACGCTCTGGTGGAATTCGAAACAGCAGTCATGCCCATCCCCCAGTGTGACCCGGAGAATCCTAAGATGATTTCTCAGGGTCCCTCTCTCTGCGTCTTCAATAAGGATGATCCACAGGAGGTTCTCGCCTCCTGGCTGTTTACCCAGTATCTTCTGACAAACGACGTACAGATTGCCTACAGCGAGACCGAAGGATATATCCCCGTCACCTCCAGAGCACAGGAGGCTGCGGAATATCAGGACTATCTCTCCCGCAGCGGGGAGGATAACACCACTCATTATGAGGTTAAGATTGCTGCTGCCAAACTGCTTCTTGAGCACACAGAAGATACCTTTGTCACCCCGGTGTTCAACGGCTCTGCCTCACTGCGTGACGCGGCCGGACAGCTGATAGAGAATGTCACTAAATCCGTCCGTCGGAACGAGGTTGTGGATGATGCCTATATGGAGACGCTCTACGACGAGGTCACATCCCTTTACCGTCTTGACCAGCAGAGCCTTGTTGTAGGAGAAAAAGCCCAGCTTGGCGCTCTTCCTCCCACAGCCATCGTCCTGCTGACCCTGCTTGCAGTTACCTGGGGACTCATTCTGTTCTATGTGCTTTCCTATGCCTTCAAAAAGCGCAGGACGGGCTCTTCCTCCCGGAAGTCAGCCCGGTAGCGGAAAGTCTTTTTAACCGTTGAAACTTTTTTGTACTACCCGTTGATTTTTGCGGATTTTAAGGTATAATAACATTGTTTCCAAAAACATTTCACAGAAAAGAGGAGTATCTATGAAAAAGACACTGGTAGTAACTCTGGCACTTTCACTCGTGCTGGCATTTGCCGGCTGTGGCACAGACAACGGCAGTGCTGCTGACGTTAAGGGCGAGGGCGTTATGACCCACGCCGAGTATGCAGCGGCAGCGCTTGACACAGAGGTTGTAATCGAGACCTATGTTCAGGCAAAGCAGTCCTGGTGGGACAATAAGGCTACCCTTTATACTCAGGACAAGGATGGCGCTTATTTCGTCTACAACATGGCCTGCTCTGAGGAGGATTATGAGAAGCTGGTACCCGGAACCAAGATTAAGGTAACAGGCTTCAAAACCGAATGGTCCGGCGAGGTTGAGGTCGCTGAGGGCGCAACCTTTGAGATTCTGGAGGGCAGCTACATCGCACCCGTAACGGATGTCACCTCCCTTCTCGGTACGGATGAGCTGATTCAGCACCAGAACGAGTTCGTTGCCTTCAAGGGCATGACCGTTGAAGCCATCGGCAAGGATGCAGACGGCAACGATGTTTCTTTCCTGTATAACCATGACGGCTCCGGTGAAGACGGCAATGATTTGTATTTCAACGTATCCTTAAACGGCAATACATACACCTTCACCGTTGAGTCCTACCTCTGTGATAACACCACCGATGTGTATGGCGCAGTCAAGGAGCTGAAGGTTGGCGACAAGATTGATATGGAAGGCTTCCTGTACTGGTACAACGGAGCGAATCCGCATATCACTTCCGTAACCGCGGCAAAGTAAGACAGAAAATATAAGAGAGCGGATAAGGTTATACAGACATCACAAAGGACGCCCCCGGCTCATCGCCGAGGGCGTCCTTTGTACTCATCTTACTTATCTTACATCTGCCTGCTTACTTATTGGCTTATCTGCTTACTTACCTATCGGCTTACCTGCCCGCTTACCTGGCGGCTTATCTGCCCGCCTGTGCACCGGCTTGCCGCAGATTGCCGGAAGCTAATATTTTAAGTGCTCCACGTTTGTAATCGTATCGTTAATAATGTCAAACTTGCAGATATATGCATCGCAGCTTCCCACGATAATCGGCGTGTAGAAATGTCCATCCTCACCCTGAGTGATATAGTAGGGAACACCATTGAGCTCCTCGCCGAACGCCTCCCTGATATCCTCATACTGTCCGTTTCCAAAGCCTGACAGCGTCTTTGAGCGCACAATCCGCGCTGTCTTCTCTCCTGCGGAATCCGCCGAGGTGACGAGATAATAGTAATTTTGTATGTGTAGCAGCTGTACCATCTCTCCCAGCTCCCATGCAACAGGGTATGCCGCCTTCAGCTTCATTGTCTTTTTGTTTGCCACATAGATGGTGCTCAGGCCCACACAGGGCAGGTACACATTGTTTCCCTCCATGGTAAAGGAACGGGTATAAAAGCCGTTCATACCCTTCACCTGCTTCACGCTCCTTAAGGTAAGGCTCAGGCTGTTCTTCGCCCGCTTGTATATGTACATGCTTCCCGTCATGGAGCTCCAAACATAAAACTGGCTCGTCGCAGCGTCATAGACAATATAGTGCGGTCGGATTCCGACATTCTCTATACTCTCCGCAAGCATATAGCCCGTCTCCGTCTTAACGTAGGTTACGATTCTGTTGTTGTCCGTATCCACCACCACATAAAGAACCCCGTCGCTGGCAATGGCATGGGGTCTGTTCAGGTTCATCCCCACCGGGCTCCAGCCCGCCGGAGCATCGTATACATTCCTCGTGCAGAGCACCTGATTGTTATAGGCATCCGCAATAAAGAATTCTCCTCCGTACTGGTAAACCTGTGTCGGAACAAAGAAGGCGCTTCCGTAGTCATTCACCGCCCCGTAGGTACATATGTCACCCGGCTTTGACCTTGGCAGTACCTCCTCTTCTTCCTCTGCATTCACCGCGATACCGCTCTGCAGGGAAAGCACTGCCGCCAGCATAAGGCACAGCGCCCGCTTCATCCATGATAAATGCTTCTTCGCCGTCATCCGTCATTTCTCCCCTTCATTTCATTTTTTCCGGGCAATCACAAGTGATTTCCTCTCCTAATCTGTTTCCTCTGAATCTGATGTTCCAACGACATGTACGACACCGATATTTCCTCCAAAGGTCGGCGCAAAGATATGCTCTCTCAGCCCGCCAGACACTGCGCCGTCCCACGCCGCATGGATGTGAGCTGCCAGTATCTGCACCACGTTGGAATCTTCACCGTACATTCCGTCAATAAACTTCTGCGTATTCTCATCCGGTGTATAGCCGGAGTTCTCACCGTTCCAGTAATAGATCTTGTTCCTGACCTCCATGGAAAGCTCTTCCAGACTCTCATCCTCCTCCGAGTAAAAGGGCACATGGGTCACAACCATCATCGGCTTACCCTCTTCCTGCTTTTGCTTCAGAAAAGCAAGCCTGTCATCTGACAAATTCTGGTACGACTTATTGATGCCGACTATCACAAACTCATCAAACTCGATATATTTTTCATCGGCATCCCCATCCCACAGCTTTGTATGCGCGATGAAGCCGTCTGTATCGGTATATACGCCTCCGCCGTAGGCTCCGCTGTAGTCATGGTCTGACCTGACGTACAAAAGCTTCTCCTCCGGATACTTCAGCGCATCAAAGCCCTCCTGCAGGGCAGCCATATTGGAGTTGCTGCAATAGTCCAGCAAATCTCCCCCGAACACTACAGCGTCAAAGTCATGATAATTCAGGAACTTAATCACCTCCGGCCAAAGCTCCTGTGCGTGGATTCCCTCCGGTGTCACGGACAGAGTCTCGTATCGCTCCTGTACCTTGGACATATACTCCTCCAGCACATCTCCCGGTTCTTTGTCGGTAATCATATGGAGGTCGTTGACAAAAGCAATCTCATACTCCTGTGTCAGTCCTTCTATCTCAACCGTAATCTCATCCAACTTAAAATCATACTCCGGCGCCTCGTACACGATGGCTGCATCGCCTGTGGAAACTGTTTCCTGCAATGTCTCCTCCGACGCAGGCGGCGCAGTCTCAACAGGAAGCTCTCTGCTCTCTTCCGGCCGTGTCTCCTCCGCTTCCTGCTCCCGGTTCTCCGAGATATGGATGAAGAGCACCACCGCCGCCACCGCCGCCAGCATCACAAGCAACAGAGCATCTATGTACAGCAGTGCCCTCTTTCGCCTTGGACGCGCAAGCCTGTGACTTACCTTTCGCTTATTCACCGAGAATTACCGGTACATTGGTTCGAATCCACTCTCTGGTTGCAGCTGTCGTTCCATTATATGCGTCTACCTTGTACTTATCCTCTCCGCTCAAATCGTTGAAGTACCAGAATTTCTTCAGGTTTGCACTGCTCACGGAGCTTACGTCCACGCTTGTGCTTACCGTAAAGCCCTGCTCCGTCTGAATCTCCTTCACTATTGCATCGTAAGCATCCTGATACTTCGTCACATCCAGCTTTGCCGCCTTACCGTAGGTAATAATGTCCTGCAGAAGCAGAGGATTGTAATCAGAGTCCTTCAAAACGGACACCATGTTGTTCATTGCATCCGCGTAGCTCAGAGTGCCATCGCTGACACCTGTCTCACAACGCTTCTGCGTGATGCGGACAAGGCAGTACGCATAACGCATACGCAGCGGGTCATCATAATCCTCCATGTCAAACAGGATAGGCTTTCCGCCCTCCTTGACGGAGTATGCCGCATCCGCATAATTCCATGCTTCGTCACGGGACCAGTTCTCGTATTCGGTAATACCGTTGATGCTCTCGATATACATATCCCTGTAGGTCAGCAGAATTGCCGCATAATAGTCATAAAGGCTCTCGCTGTCCACCGTATAACCGCTTCCCGTCAGAGTATCGGTAACAGCTGATGCCTCCTTCCAGATGATGGTAATCTGCTCCAGCCCGGCTGCATAGGCACCCTGCGCGATGAGGGTCTCTGCGTAGCTTGTCATAGCCTCCATATACTGCGTATAAAGCTCAGGAAGTGCCGCCTGCGCCTCCTCCTGCAGATTAGCCGATGTTCCAACCGAAGCATACAGCCCCAGTGCTTCTGCGTAGTGTGGAATCGCACCATCCAGAAGATTTCCCGAATTGTACTCCGCCTTTGCCTGCTCTGCAAGCGCCTTTGCCGGGTCCAGGAGGGCTACATCACCCTTCTCTTCCGTCTTGGCGCTCTGGGATTCGCTATCCCCGTCCTTGCTCTCCCCGTTTCCGGCATCCTTATCGCTTCCGTCGTTATCCTTGTCTTCGTCCTTATCTCCGTCTTTATCTCCATCCTCTTCGTCGGTCTCGTCCTCAGCGTCCTCTCCGCCAAAGAGATTAAGCACAGTCTCCAGAATTTTCCCGTCATTCAGCTGCGTATCCAAAATCACTCCCACACCGCCGAGCAGAAGAATAAACAGAAGGACACCCACAATCACAAGTGGCGCCTTAGACTTCTTCTTGGCGGGCGCTGCCTGCTGCACGGGCGCTGCCTGCTGCACGGGTGCTGCCTGTGGTTGTACGGGCGCTGCCTGTGGCTGCACGGGCGCTTCCTGCTGCACGGGTGCTGCCTGCTGCTGTACAGGGGCTGCCTGTGGTTGTACGGGTGCTGCCTGTGGCTGCACGGGCGCTGCCTGCTGCACGGACGCTGCCTGTGGTTGTACGGGCGCTGCCTGCTGCACGGACGCTGCCTGTGACTGTGCCCCCTGCTTTGCTCCGCACTTGGTACAGAAGGCTGCTCCCGGTCTGATTTGTGCTCCACAGCTTATACACCAGCACTGTGCTGCCGGCTTCTCCGTTTTGTTGCCACAGATTACACAGAATTTGCTGTCATCCGGAATGCTGTTACCGCATTTTGAACATATCATAAGTTTCCTCCTCATGCAGATATCCTCATCGGGCATCCGCTTCTGTATTTTATACGATTCTATATAGAAAGTCTCGTTATCAGTTTACTCTTCCCCGAAAGCTAAGTCAATCCCCTTCCAAAATCAGTTTTTGCGCGGATAGCCTGCTTTCTGTCTCATGGTTTCTTTTATTTCTCTGCAATTCCTTTCGTTACGGGTTTTCAGAAGAGTATTTTCGCATAGCCCTCTCCAAAGCTCAACTTTGACGCACGGCAAAAACGGCGCAGCAGTCGCTACACCGTTTTCGGGATCCGCACCTTAGTTATAATTTTCTGCCTTTATATACAGCTTGTCTGCCAGATTGTCCGAGGTTGCGCTGACTGTGGAAGCACCTGCTCCGTCATAGCTTGTGCTTACACTGACGGTCAGCTCGTCTGCTCCGTTCTTCGCCTTAATGTATGTTCCATACAGGGCACGGGTATGGCCTTTTGCAGTCAGGCTTCCGGACGGAATCAGTACCTCGTATGTCGGTGCCGTGTTATAATAATCCGTATAAGTCAGCACGCCGTAGCTCTTTGTACCATTTCCCGCCTCCGCCGTGATGGCAGGGCCGTTAATCACCAGCGGACCACCTCCCGAACCGGCGTGAATTGCCATCACCGTTGCGTTCGGATTATCCGCCACGGATACATTCAATGTGCCTGTTCCCGTAAACGCCGCCGAATATACTGATTGGATAGTAATTCCGGTCACGTTTCCCGTTGCATCGGTCTTGGTATTCCGAACGGTATTTGTCCCGTTCACAGCAATCTGCGGATATGCTCCTGCGTCATTTTTTTCAAGCTTAATCAGCTCATCTGCCGCATCGGAGACAATGGTTGCATTGTTCAACGTTAAAACATTCGTCTCCGGGTTATACGTTACACTGCCGCTGCCATCTCCTAAGACATCATTGATGCGGCTTGCCCTTATCGCCTCTCCCATAACCTTAGCACAGTCGTATTTAAGACTGTCATCCAGCCACTTTGCATAAAGCGTAAGCTCGCCCGTCCGAGTATCGGAAATGCTCTCCACCTTGTCAGTAAACCCGCTGTCCGTATACCAGCCCAAGAATATATAATCCGTTCTCTCAGGCTCCGGCAGCGTTTTGATTCCCTCGCCGTAGGTGTAGCTCATCGGGGTATTCGTTTTATTTTCTCCGCCGTCCAATACATAGCTGATTGCGTAGGTCTCCGCCTCCCAGCCTGCGTACAGGGTGACTGACCCGGTAACGGTATCACTGTCAAAGTTCCATAGGTTGTTACAGTCTGCCCCCCTGTACCATCCGGTGAATTTATTCCCGTTCTTTATCGGTTCAGCCGGCTTTGTCACCTTCTGCCCGTGCTCCACCGTCTGGCAGGCAATTCCGCCGCCTCCGTTTGTCACAAAGTCCACGGTGTATCGCTTCATTCTGTAGGTGTACTGTGCATACAGGGTCATATCGGCTTCGGCAACCGTTGCAGCCGTCAGTTCACTTCCGCTGCCGTCCGCCTTCGTATTCCAGCCGGAAAACTGATAGATTCTGTCTGTTTCCTCAGCCTTGTCGGGTGTAGTGCCGGTGTACTCAAGTATCGTTCCGTATCTGACATCCGTGTCCTTTTGTTCAACGCTGTCGCCATTCTGCCATGTTATGGTATACAGCTCGCGGTCATAATAGATGCTGACCACAGTTGTGCCGTCAGCGGCGATAAGCTGCTGGGTAACGTGCCGTGCCGTAAAGCCCTTATAGTTCTTTGCCTCTGCCGCCGTCTGAGTTCCCGTAATGCCCTTTTTACCGCTTTCCGTATCAGCGCTTACCAGTGTATAGTCGTTATCCTTAAGGTTCTGCTGATAGTGCTTCACGGTATAGCAAACCACTCCCGGCGTCCAGTGGGCATACAGGGTATGCGCCTCCGCCTTCGTCATCATGGTTTCTGCCGCAACCCGTTCACCTCCTGTCTCTTTTGTGTACCAGCCTGCGAAGTCATAGCCCTTACGGGTGGGAACAGGCAGCGTACCGTATGCCACGCCATAGATAACCTGCATTGCGCTCACTGCAGTACCGCCACACGATTCAAAGGTCACGTCGTACTGCTTTGCCGTCCACTTCGCATAGAGTGTCATCGCACCACCGACTACATTGTCTGTAAAGTTCCATTGGTTTGTACAGGTCTGATCCGTACACCATGCAAGGAAGTCATAGCCCGTCCGCACGGGGGCTGCTGGCTGTGTCAGCTTTTCATCTGTCAGGACTATCGCCGCGTTTATCTCACTTCCACCCATACTGTTGAAGAGAATGGTATTCTCAGCGCCCTTCCAGTGTGCATAGCAGATCATATTCCCTGTTACCTTTGTTCCGCCCGACACCTGTGTGCCATCCGTCTGCGCCGTATACCAGCCTTCAAGGACATAGCCGCCGCGGGCAGGCAGGGGCAGCGCCAGCGTCTCTCCATATCGGAAGGTCTGCGTACTGCTCGCACTGCTTCCGTCATTTTTAATAAACTTCACCGTATATTTTTTGCGGCTATAATAGATGCTGACAGCCGTGGAACCATCCGCCGCAATCTTCTGCTGCCTGAAGGCTTTTCCGGTAAAGCCTTCATAAACCGTATCATAAGCCTGCGCAGCAGTCAGCTCTCCCGTCTTTCCGAATTTCTGCTCAGCAGTCTCCAGCCGATAGGTGCCGTTTAGCTCTTCCAGATAGTGCTCCACCGTATAGGTAACCGTTGCAGGCGTCCATCCGGCATACAGGGTCATCCCCTTAGTCTTTCCGGTAAACTCCGGCATCTTGTCGGTCACGCCGCTGTATGGATTCTTACATGCCGCATCCGTGTACCAGCCCGTAAAGGTGTAGCCCTGTCTGGCAGGATTTCCCGGCCATGTAATCGACGCGCCGCTGCCTGCGGCAAGTCCCTCCACCGCAGAGCCTCCCCTAGAATCAAAGCGGATATACCGCATACCGTCAGGGTCACTCCAGCTGAGATGGATGACCTTCTGAATCGGCATGGAGGTAAAGGACAATGCCGCTTTTTTCCATGTGATAATCATATCCGTCTCCTCTGCCAGAGAACCAGCGGTCGGCTCTACCGTCACCGTATTGGTGGCAGGCTCGTAAGAAAACGCCGGATTGGTAAAGGAAATCTCAAAGCTGCTCTCCGCATCATCATCCCTGCCGATGACACCCGTTGCACCGCTCTTAAGGTTCATAGCTTTCATATTGTAGGTGCTTCCGGGCAGGGCTATGCTCCGCGCCGTCACCAGTGTGTACGCTGTATCGTCCTCATTGCTAAAGGCATAGACATTCTGCTGCTCCCCCGCCTTCCACAGAGGCCACTCATGACTGTACAGCGTTGGATTCCATGTCAGTCTGTTGCTGCTAAATGCCTGTGCCACAAACTTAATTTCCAGGTAGATACCGCTCTCCATCAGCAGTGCTCCCGAGGAGGCAGTCTTTTTGCCGCTTTCCTGCGCCCATTCCAGATGGTAGAAAAAGTATCCCCACAGCCGGACGTACGCACCCACCTCCGCCGTGATGCCGATTTTGTCCAGCTTCAGTGAAATCAGTCCCACATACATCTCCAGCCGCAGTCCTGCCCTTACGCCAACGCTTCCTACCACATAGAAGTTGAAATTGTAGCGGGGCGCGATAATGTCAACCGTCTCGTTCGATGCCGTCTTCGCTTTTACGCGGACAGAGAAGTTGTACTGCTTCTGCATGGTATAATCAAAGTCTATTCCCATGGAAACGCACAGATTTGCCGACACCACAAAGCTGCCCTTTACCTGCCAGCAGAAAATATGCAGGAAAGCATTGCCGTTGGTCTCAAACAGCTTGACATCGAGAATGTCAATCCATGCGTCATTGGCTTTCTCCATAACCTCCTGATAGACTTCCGACAGGGAATCCATCGTTCCGTCATTGCGGTTTGCTGCACCGTTCTGGTATTCCTCCATCCGCTGCATGATTTCCTGCAGCTTTTCGCCCAGCGACTCCTCGCCGTCCTCAGTGGTCATAAGCTCCGCCTTAAAACCGATTCCGGTATAGTTCCCGACCTCGAAGGAGGCATTGAGTGAATAGTCGTACTTTAAGAAACCAATCCTGTGGCGTTTCGTGCTGATGCGCTGCTTCAGGATAACCTCCTCCTCAAAGCCGGCAGCTACGTTGATTTGTATTTTATTATCTCCGTTTCCGATGGTAACGGCAAACGGAATGCTGACCGATACGTCAAAGCCCGTTCCCTCCAGATGCTCCAGCCGTCTGTTCGCCGCAACACGCACACTGATATCCTTCGTGTCAAAGCTCACCTTCACGGTATTTCCGCTGCCCGCGCACGTAACAGCACCGTTTTCGGTTCGCACGGAGGCTTCCCGCATGGCATACAGGCTCTCATTTACCGACTCCATGTCCGGTATCTCGCTGAGATTATTGCTCTCCAGCATCACGGCTGCAAGATAAAGTGCAGCCTCCTCCACATAGCCGCTGTCCGCCACATCCTGCTTAATCTCGCTCTCTATTTCACTTTTTTCCGCATCTGTCAGACTAATCTCCCGATTCTGCGTGTAATAAACATCCAGAGAGCGCTCTATATCCTCCTGCGTGACATCGACATAAGCAATCACAAAATTACCGTTTCCGTCAACGGCATACTCCGTAATCTGTCCGTAGGAATCAGCCGCCGTCATGCCGTCACTGTAAACGGTGTCCAAAAAGCCCAGAAAGTCCCCTACATCCAGACTGTCCGCCTCGACGTTCTGCATCGCCGTATAAAGATTTACCGCGCTGACAGTCAAAACACAGCCGTCCGTGGTGTCCAAATCCCAGCCGCTCTCAATCGGGAGCACATCAGGGATGAAGAGTACATCCTCCACATCCGCCATCTCATAGGTATACTCCGCGCCGTCCACGCTTATGATTTTTACATATGCCACATCGCCCTCTGTTGAGGTCACGTCATCCAGATTGACATTGCCGGAAAGGATGGCAACCGTGTCGCCTATCCCAAGGGGAACATTCCCCGTATAGGTAAAGGTACCCGCAGTGGAATTTTCCACGCTCCTGCCATAGGTATCAATCTGATAAAGTCCGGCAAACACGCCGCCGTCCAGCCCCTGTGTATCCGCTGCCGCAATCCGCCTGATGCCGGGATTTAAGGAGGCATTTGTCGTCTCAGCCTTCGCCGTAAAGAGATTCAGATAGCGGACACTTTCAGGCTGTGCTTCGCTTTCATCCGCCAGCAAAAAGCTTGCTTCCTCGTCCGTCAGCTCCACCTGATAGGTCTGTCCTGCCTCCAGCACGGCAGAAACCGTACTGCCGCTGACATTAAAGGGCACATCGCTGTTCCCACCTGTAATGTTGATAAATCTGATTGCAGAGGCAGGATTTGTTGTTCCATTCAGCGAAAAGCTGTAGCTGCCCGCTTCTATTTCCGTTCTGGCGACACTGTTGGGGGTCTCCAGCGAAGTCGCCTCTTCGCCCTCCAGCGTTTTTGCATAAAGCGTCATGCTCTTGCTTACGGTGTCGCCCGCTTTCACGCCGTCCGTCAATCCGGCATCGTAATACCAGCCGAGGAAGATGGCATTTCCGCCTGCGGGAGTCGGCAAAGAGCTGATGGCAGTGCCCTCAGCGTAGGAAGCCGTCTTGGGCAGCGTGACATTCGTGCCCTGGCCGTTTCCCATGGCAAAGCTGACCTCATATCCCGGCGTGGTGCTGTCGGAACTGCCGTTATCAGAGCTGTCGTCAGTCGCACCGTTTATACCGCCCTCGCCTGCATTTCCGCCTGTGCTCCCGTTTCCGCCGGGGGTGCTTCCGCCTGCGCTTTCATTTCCGCTGTGGGTGCTTCCGCCTGCGCTTCCGTTTCCGCTGTGGGTGCTTCCGCCTGCGCTTCCGTTTCCGCTGGGGGTGTTTCCGTTTCCGCTGGGGGTGCTTCCGTTTCCGCTGTGGGCGCTTCCGTTTCCGGCATCATCTGCAATCCCCCCGTCTCCAGAGGGCGCTGATGTGCTGTCGTCGGTGTTATAGGTCAAGATATCGACTGCCTCCACCGATGAGTCTTTCCCGCCGTTCCCGCTTTTTGCAAGTTTCCCCCAAAGCGATACCGTTGCAAATATAAGCACCAGTATCACAGCGAGCGCTGATATCGCCAGAGCAATTCTCTTCTTCATACGATTTTCCACAGCCTCTTCCTCCCGTACTTCTCCCGCATTTCTCCTGTTGCTGCCTTCGTTACCCTTTTCGTTACTTCTTTTCATTCTTTATAACCCGAGCAGCTGACGCTTTTTCGCCGCAAACTCTTCCTCTGTAATAATCCCCTCATCCAGCAGTTCCTTGAACTTCTTAATCTCCGTCGCAGCATCCGTTCCGTTTCCCGCCGTGCCGGCGGTCACGTTCTGCGCCTGAGCCTCTTCCGCCCGGGTCTCCCCGGCAAACGGGTCGATCATGTGCATCAGCTTCTCGGCAATCAGATGCCATTCATCCGTTTTTTTCCGATAGCTCTCCAAATAGTCCTCCACGCTCGGTGTCGTCTCATCGAAGGACGGAGCATTCACCGTGTCCGTATACGCCGTCCAGTAGGGATGGTCGAACGTCATCTCTATGCGAAACTCCCGTACCAGCCGCGGGTCCTCAAAGCGCGGGCGATAGACATTGTTGACGCGCTCGCGCTCCCGGTGCTGCTCATCGGTCTCGTTTCCCGCCCGGCGCGCCCTCTCCATCTGTTCCCTGCGCTCGTACTCTCTTCGCTGTGCCTGAAACGCCATAACGGAAGGCTCCAGCGCCCTCGCCCGTTCCGGCACATCACTGGGATGGCTTTTAAGCGTTCCGTCACCGTTTTCAAACAAAAGCCTGTCATCCTCATATATCTGAAAGGACTTTAAGTAATGCCTCTCGATTGCCCAGCTCTCCTCCTTGGAGCGCAGACGGATTAGCCCGTTCTCCTCATCAAGCTGAAAGGTATTATTGCTGAACGCGCCGCCAAAGCTGTAGGAATAGGTCGCCTTAAAAGCAAAGCGCAGAGCTGCGTTTTCCTCGTATGCGACGAGGTATTCCCTGAAATCTGCAAGGCTCATGCCGTTAAGTCTCTCCTTCGGCAGGTCAATTTTCTTCTCACACTCCTTACAAATCGGCTGTTCTTCAAACTTCTGCGGAAGCAGCCTCGGTGTCGGGTTGCCGCAAATCGGGCAGGGTTTTTTCTGATTGCTAAATAGTCCCATGTGTTTTCCTCCTCTATGAAATGTTCCGATAACAGCTCCGTCATCGGATGAGCGTAAACGCCCCTAGAAAATAATATGAAACAGCAGGGGCGGATACAGCCCCCGTCCGCATCCGCCCCAGTCATACATTCTTTGAATCAAAATCCGTCGTCTGTTAGTTCTCAAGCCCCTCCAGTGCTTCCACGATAACACCGTTAAGCTCGTTAAACAGCTCCACCATGTCGTCAAGCTCCTCCTGCGTAAGCTCGGTTTCACCTTCAAGAGTTGTGCTGTACTCGGTCACTACATCCGCAACCCCGTTCCAGAAATCAATATCCTCTTCGGAAAGCTCATCCAGATGCTCGTTGCCGATTTCAACAAACTTATTGTAGTTTTCGGCAAGCTCATTGTAAGCATCCACCGCCGGCTGTCTATCCGGGCCTCCGCATGCAACCAGATTCAGGCACATTACCATTGCTGCTAAAAGTGTGATGATTTTTTTCATAGACTTCTCCTCCACTGTACTATATTCCGCCTTGCGGCTTCTTAGCGTAATCATACGCCTTTTGTCGTACAAGCGACGAAAAACGTCCCGAATCTTACCAAAAACGTCCTGAAATGACTCTTCTCAAAGATTCACGCTCAAAGATATAGCCGGAGCACGAAGCTGCCGTCCTTTACCCGAAAGCTGTAGCCCCCCTTGTACTTTTCCACAATGGCGCATATGCTCTGCACGCCAATCCCGTGTCCTGCCCGCTCCGACACGGGAATTCCCCTCTCAAAGCAGACCTCTCCCCTGCAGGGGTTTATCACCGACAGAAATACCCTTCCCGCTTTCTCATTCAGCTGCACGTCAATCGTGCAGGTTTCCCCGTCAGCCGCAATCGGGATGCACGCCTGTATGGCATTTTCCAGCGCATTTGAGAGAAGAACACACAAATCCTTCTCGGAAACCTTCAGTGCCTCAGGAAGTACTCCCGTGATGTTCATGCTGATGCCTTCCTTTGCCGCCCTTGCGTCGAAGGCTGAAAAAATCAGGTTGACCGTCTCGTTCTCGCAGTAGCGCTTTACCCTCTGTGCCTCAATCTCTCTGCTTATGTCCGCTATGTATTCCTGCGCCTGCCCTTCCCTGCCGTTTTCGATACAGGCAGCTATATATTGCAGATGATGCCGCAGGTCATGCCTGTAGCGCTGCGTCAGGGTCTGTGATTCCCGCAGGGCGCTGATTTCGCGGACGGACTGCTTCAGCTGAACATCCAGATTGTCCTGTATCTGTTTAAGCCGGCTACGCTTCTGTTCCTCAGCGGAATAGTACAGTAAAAAAACCAGATAGCCCGCACAGCATACCAGCGGCATAAATTCGGTTACCACGGGCGAACCGCTCGACAGGACGTTTGTATAGACCGTTGTCGCGTAATCAAAGACATAATACAGAGCAGGAATCACGCCGAACCACAGCTGAAACCTCGCGGGGCGCTTCCTAAGCGGTCGGATGGCAGGCGTAACCGTATACAGCAGCAGCACCAGAATCGGTACTGTCAGAATCAGCTCCACCACATCCTGAAGCATATCACCACCGGAAAACAGCGCCACCGCCAGCAGGGCAAGCCAGCGCCTCAGCTGGCAGCACAGGTACGCGGAAAGGACGGAGATGAGCGGCCAGAGCACGCTCCTCGTCATAGCACACAGCAGCGCCACCAATGGCAGATGCACGACCAGCGGATAAATACGCCGCAAAAGCTGTGCATCGCCTATCGAATATATCCCTCTCTGCATCAGCAGGAACACCACTATGGCGCTCCAGAATATCCCAACATTCCTGCGCCTGTGCAGTACGCCGCAAAAGGACGCAGCAAGCACGCTCCCAAAGATGCTCACGGCGCCGTCATTAAGTAAAGATAATAAGACCTCCATACAGCTCTCCATTTCCAAAGCTTTTTCTGATTTACACCGGCTGCTTCCCCAGACATACGAAAGCTCTTTTATACTAAAATCTTCCCATTCTGAAACGCATGCTCTAAATAGGCATCCTTAATTTCATTATACTTTCCCCTCGGAATCGGTATCTCCGCCGCGCAGGAGAGGGTAATGCCGCGATAGGAAAGCTTCTTTACATATTCCAGATTAACCAGATAAGAGCGGTGGACACGCAAAAAGTTTCCATAGGACTCCAGCTTTCTGCAAAACTCATCCATGCTGCCCGCACTCTCCAGAACCTCTCCGCCGCTCAGATGGATAAACAGACTCCGATGAAGAACCTCACAATATTCCAGTTCCCTCAGCTCTATCCGAATAATTCCGCTCTTGCACCGCAGAATCAGACTTTCCGCCTGCTCCCTTTCACAGCTTCGGCAAACCGAGTCCAGCAAATCAAAAAAGGGCTCGCGCCGAACGGGCTTCAGCTGATAAAAATATGCCCCCACTCTATAGGACTGTACCGCATACTCTGAGGAGGAGGTCAGAAATATAATCTTAACACAGGTGTCATGATTCCTTATTTCTGCCGCTGCATCAATGCCCGTTTCCCCCGGCATAATGACATCCAAAAGCAAAATGTCAAACCGCGCACCGCGTTCTATTTCAGCCAGGAGCTCAAACGGGCTTTGAAATGCGGCAGCGTCCAGCTCCCGCTTTCGTTCTGTCTGATATTGGTCAAGCAGAGTCCGAAGGTTGTTTAACTCAACAGCATTGTCATCACAAAACGCCAGCTTTATCATGTTGTATAAATCCCCGTTTCCTTTGTTCTGTCCTGTATCAATTGTACCCCGTTCCTCCCGGGACAGGTCAAGTCTTTTCACTGTCGCTCAATTCTGTCGCTCAGTTCTGCAAAAGCACTGCAACGCTTTCATCAGCATTCTGCGTATGATTTATCTGATCAGCCGAACAAATCACAAATTATTACGTTAGGATGCGTCCCGCTTTTATACAGCTTTACATACTTATGCCATAGTCTTCCCACAAGAAGCTGGCTGAGAATAAGCCAGAATATAAACAGCAGTATAAATGCCGTTCCTCCGAATGCCAGTATAATTTCTGCATACTGTCTGAATATGATACATGATACGGCAATTATCAGGCTTGCTCCTATCGGAAGGGAGAGCTGAAACCAGAATAGCTGCCTGTATGCTCTATACAGTCTCTCAAACTGCTCTTCACTCATAATCTGCTTCGCAAGCACAAGCATCTCGTTATTTTCAATGCGGTTATTGGCAGCTCCTTGCGCTGCCGGAATCTTCCATGCTTTTCGCATATTGCCTCCTTCACAGTCTGATTCTCCGTCAGTATGCCCTTATCCGTTTTAAAGAATCCGTACTTGCGTTTTGTCTCTAAGAAGCCTGTATAGATACCGTCTCCCAATCAGCTTTTCCGAATTCAAATCAACCGTTCTAAGTTTATCAGCATTAAAGCACACTCTCCGGCGCATATAGTTTGTGCTGCAACAAGGAGCCCGTTTATTACTCTGGCCTAAATTTTAACTTACCTTGATAAATGCCATTATGAACCTCTGAATTACACACCACAATAGGGCATGCGGCATTTTTGCTATACCTGCATATTGAATTTAATTAAACAATAAGCATTCTCACGATAGTATTCAAAAAATCATATAATCCATGAGCAACAGACACACCTACATATCCACAACCTTTAATTTTGTATTTAGCAAATCCAAATGCAAGACCAATGCCAAATGTGAATAATACCTGTACGACATTTCCATTGATAATATGCCACAATCCGAACAGGAAAGATGCAATTACAACACCCAACCACTTATGTTCTTCAAAGAAACTTACAAAGGTATCTTGTAAATATACTCGAAACACAAATTCTTCTACCGGACCAATAATTAACATATAGAAAAACAAATCATGGATGAGGATGAACCACGAAAAATCCATATGATTTCCTACCAGCGAAAAGCCGCAAAGAGCAGGTATAATAGCAAGCACAACACTTAGAACGAGCGCAATCATAACACCGATCCGATATTGATATTTATTTTTGAGGTCAAGAGAAACTTTCATCCCTGCTAATTTCAATGCGATCCATGCGATAAGTCCATTCAGCAAATTTAGGATTACTTTAGAAATAATTTTAAAGGCAGGTACACCTACATATGTAATGAATCTTGCACTAAATGTAACTGCATATATCATTGCAAGCGAACAACATAAAATAACAATATTTTTCTTTGTTAACTTCATATATTCCATTTCTCCAACTCTAATTTTTGAAAACTGATGGGGCAACAGCTCCACCAGCGTAAGTTTGGAACAGTTTTACACGAGTTGTCCCGGTAATTTTAATTTCTCTTTGTATGGAAACTGCTTATCAAACTCCTCTGCCTTCGCTTCATCCACAAAATATCCTTTTGGTGTAGCATACTCGCCTGTCACTTCATCTGAATATCCGGGAATCAGTTCTTTACACAAGAAGAAATAAGCTTCTTCACCTTCCGGTAATCCATGATAGCGAATCCCATATTCAGACGCAAACTCAAATCCGCTTTTTCCATAAAAATCAATATTACCTTCAATACATAATGCTCCTGCACCCATTTCTTTTGCCTTTTCCATAGAATAATCCAAAAGAATCTTTCCATATCCCTTGCGTTTTAAATCATTTGCAATACAGATTGGACCCATGGTCATAATAGGAATTTCTCTCCCATCGTCTGTCTGAAGCTTTGCTCTCATAAAAATACTCTGTCCGATGATTCGACCATCTTTTTCCATCACAAAATCAAGTTCCGGCACAAAGTCTTTGTCATCTCGCAGACATCGTAACAAATAGTGTTCATAACAGCCCGGACGATACACATTCCAAAAAGATTCTCTTACCAGATTTTCTACTTCCTGCTGGTCTGCAGGTGTTTCCAAGCGTATACTATAGTCATTTTTATTCATTTTCTTGTCTCCGTTTCACTTCGGTCCGCGCTAAACGGATGTCTCCGGACATCCAGCGCCCTCCTGATAGTTGTTGACCGCAGCATTGGGAGGTTACGCTTTGATTGTTTTCATAACCTCCCAGCTATGCCACAATCTCCAAGGTGTTGTTTTTTCTCAAACAGCAATCTCCTTAAAATATGATATTTATAATCAAGCCTTACGGCAGGATTAGCAGAAATGAATTTTCACATATAAATCCCATCTCTCCACGCAAGAAGATTATACCACTTTCATACCTATTAATCTATGATAAATGTATTTTTCGATAGCGTAAACTTACTGTCAGTTGGAGAGTCGCAGAGAGTTCCTGCTTTAG